>CAZETQ010000059.1:0-36899 GCA_964515165.1 uncultured Solibacteraceae bacterium
GTGAAGATTCTTTCGAAAAACATCGGCTACATCATGGGCGCGGGCGATGACGTTCCCGATTCCCTCCGCCAGTTGGGCTGCACCGTCACACTGCTATCCAGTGAAGATCTGGCTCACGCCGATCTTTCCCGGTTCGATGCCATTGTCGCCGGTGTGCGCGCCTACAACACACGATCGGACGTGCGGGCCAATCACCATCGGTTGATGCGGTATGTCGAGCAGGGCGGCACGATGCTGGTCCAGTACAACGTCGCGCCCAACCGGTTCTTCGGTGCCGGCGAATCTCTCGGAGCATTGGGACCGTACCCTATGAAGCTCGGCAACGGCCGGGTGACCGTCGAGGACGCCGCTGTCGAGAGCATCAGCGACAGCAGCCTGCTGAAGCAGCCGAACGCGATCGGCGCTGACGATTGGAACGGATGGGTGCAGGAGCGCGGACTCTATTTCGCCACCGAATGGGATCCGAAGTATCAGCCGTTGTTCCGCATTGCCGACCCCGGAGAGAAGGCGCAGGACGGCTCGACGCTGGTGGCAAAGTACGGCAAGGGAGTCTACATCTACACTTCTCTCGCCTGGTTCCGTCAGCTTCCGGCGGGAGTTCCGGGAGCCTACCGGATCTTCGCCAATCTGCTCAGCGCGGGAAAGGCGCAATGATCGACGAACCGCCGCCCTTCCTGGGCTCCTGGAAGCGCATCTATATCGCGGTGGTGATTTACCTGATTGCCATCATTTCGCTGTTCGCGCTGTTTGGAAAGGCATTCACGGCGTGAGACCGCTCGATTGGGCGGTTCTGGTCGTCACTCTGAGTTTCATCATTCTTTACGGTCTGTGGCGCTCTCGCGGAGCGTCTTCGACCAGCCAGTACCTGCTCGCCGGAAAATCCATGCCGTGGTATGCCATGGCGCTTTCCATCATGGCGACCCAGGCATCGGCGATCACCTTCATTTCCACCACCGGCCAGGCGTACGCCGACGGAATGAGGTTCGTCCAGTTCTATTTCGGACTCCCCCTGGCGATGATCATCATTTCGATGACCGCCGTCCCCATCTTCCACAAGGCTGGAGTCTTCACGGCGTACGAGTACCTGGAACGCCGCTTCGATGCCAAGACTCGCCTGCTGGTCAGTATTCTGTTTCTGATCCAACGAGGATTGGCCGTGGGTGTCTCCCTATCGGCTCCGGCGATCGTGCTGACCGTGATTTTCGGATGGCCCGCCGAGATCACCACCGCGATCATGGGAGTCATCATCGTCACCTACACGGTGCTGGGCGGGATCAAGGCCATCACCTGGACCGATGTGCAGCAGATGGTGATCATGTTTTGCGGGCTGCTGACAGCATTGATCATCGCGGTGCACTTGATGCCCGACGATATTTCTTTCTTCGATGCAATTCGGATTGCCGGCGCGGCCGGACGGATCAACCCCGTGACAACGACAGTCGACTGGAACGACCGCTACAACCTCTTCAGCGGCGTGATCGGCGGAATGTTTCTGGCGCTTTCCTATTTCGGCTGCGACCAATCGCAGGTGCAGCGCTACCTGACGGGAAAGTCCATCACCCACAGCCGCCTCAGCCTGCTGTTCAATGCGGTGGCGAAGATCCCCATGCAGTTCTTCATTCTCTTTGTGGGGGCGATGGTCTTTTCGTTCTACGTTTTTGCCCGGCCGCCTGTTTTATTCACCGGACAATCGGCCGATCCGGCAGTGCAGCAGCAATTTTCCCAGGCGCTCGACGAACGCGAGATCGCGGCTCGCGGGTATCTCCGCGGTGACGCCGGAGCTCTGGAACAGTTCAAGAGCGCCAACCGCACCATGGAGAGTCTGCGGAAGACGACGGGAGTGAACGACACAAATTATGTCTTCCTGTCGTTCGTCTCGAAGTACATGCCCGCGGGAGTTGTGGGGTTGCTGATTGCCGTCATTCTGGCTGCGGCGATGACATCGATCTCCGGCGAGGTAAATTCTCTGGCCACCGTCAGCGTGATCGACCTCTACAAACGCCACATTCGCCCCTCGGCGAACGACCATCACTATCTACGAGTTTCCCAGGCGGCCACAGCATTCTGGGGAGTCTATGCCGTCACTACCGCTCAGTACTCGCGCAACCTGGGGTCCCTGATTGAAGCTGTAAACATGATCGGCTCGCTTTTCTACGGCAGCCTCCTCGGAATCTTTGTGCTGGCGTTCTATTTCCACCGGATTGGAGCGAATGCCGCCTTCGCCGGAGTGATCGCCGGCGAGGCTGTGGTTCTCCTGATGCGCGGCTTCACCAGCGTCGGCTTCCTCTGGTACAACGTTATCGGATGCGCCGTAGTAATCGCTGTCGCCCTGCTGGTGCAAGGCATGACACGCCAGCGGCGGACCGCTTAGTATTGGCGCGAACCCAGGAAGCAACCAGCATCACCAGCGATACTGCCGCCAACCCGAGCAGTCCCGCGCGAAGCCACACCGCTCCCGTAACGGAAATTGCCAGGTAAGCCGCCAGACACGCGGGGCACTTCGGAAGCAGCACCAGGAGCACTCCGGCGAAGCCACCCGCGAGCTTCGCCGGATTCCCGCTTGTCCGCAGCAGTTAGTGCGAGCCGGCTCCACAGCAACCCGCCTGTTGTGCGTGTTCGTAACGATCGTGATGCTGCACCCACGACATCGGGAACGGACCGTCTTCCTGACGGCCCTTGGGAGCCAGGTCCAGCCACTCATAGACGTTCATCATCGGCTCCGCGCCGCGCCCGTACGTGGAATAGTTGTAATAGACCTTCCCATCTTTGTAGTCTTCCGGCCGGAAGGAAACATGGAAGTCGTAGTTGAAGCTCGACCCGTAAGAAGAAACCCAGGGAAACTTCCAGCCCATCCGCTTTTGGAATGCCATCAACTTCTCGACCGGCGCGCGGGAAACCGCCGCCAACGTGACACCCTGCGCGGCCAGATGAGGGAGGGACGGTCCAATATGATCGCCCAGGATAGAGCAGCTGGGGCAGCTCTCCTCCCAATCCGGATGAAACATGAAATGGTAGATCAACAACTGGCTGCGTCCGTCGAACAGATCCGCCAGCGTCTTCTTCCCATCGGGTCCGGTAAAGGTGTAGTCTTTCGAGACTCGCACCCACGGCAGCTGGTGCCGCATTCGCGCAAGTTCGTCGTGATGGCGGGTCGCCTCCTTCTCCTTGGTGAGCAGCGCCATTCGAGCCGCCGTCCATTCCTGTTCGCTCACAACTTCATGCTTTGTCATCTGTTTCTCCTTTCTTTCGACCCTGCTCCGTCAGGCCTTCGGCATCTTCTTTAATCCGAAGCAGACCTTCGGCCCACATCCCCTCGTATTGGCTGACCCATCGTTCGTAGATCTGCCGGATGGGTATGGCGTTCAGCGAGTTCACGCGCTGCCGCCCCGCTTCCCGAGTGCGAATCAATCCCGCCTCGCGAAGAACATCGATGTGCTTCATCACCCCGAACCGGGTCAGATGCGGAAACTCGGTGACGATTTCCGTGGTCGTGCGCGGACCCTTGCGAAGAAGGTCCAGGATGGCGCGGCGGGTCGGCTCCGCCAGCGCCTTAAACACCGCATCCAGATCGTTGGACATCGGGCCGTCCGGATAATCCGGTTATGCGAAGTCTTTGCGAACGAGATTCATGAAATGGCCCCACCCCATCCCAACTCCCTCGCGGACGGAAGGCTCGATGATGCCGATAGCCCGGTGTCTCAGCTTCACCCGGGTACCCCCGGCAATCTCCTCCAGCTTCGCCTCCACATGATTCAACGCCGGATAGGACATGAACAGCGGCCCCGACAACTCGATCAGCACCGGAGGCTTCAATACCTGCACATGGCCCCAAAGATGGCCGATCCCATTCCCGCGATCCCGGAACCAGCGGCCTCCTGGCCAGGGCTCCAGAATCAACTGCATGGAGTGGCCGTCCGGATTTGTGTTGCCTTCGCCGAAGCGATGCAGAACGCTCTTATAAACGTCTCCAATCGCTGCCTTTACTTCGATTTCCTGTTCGACATCAAGAGTTAGATCATTTACTGTCACGATGTGCTCCTTACGTGACTAAATAGTAACGTGATAAAAAAGTCACGTCAAGCAAGTTTTCGTCAAAATCTAGTCATGGAATCGTCATCGCGAAACGGTACCATGGGGCCATATGAGGAAACTCGCTGTAGCCTTGTTGCTATCGCTGTCTGCATTCGCCCAGTACGAGACGGCAACCGTTATAGGAACAGTCACTGATCCTAGTGGAGCCGCCGTTTCGGGAGTCAAAGTCACCCTGGAAAATACACAAACGGGAGTCAAGCAGGTGGCCACTTCCGACAGCGCCGGGGATTACACGTTCCTGAACCTGCGCATTGGCACGTTTCGCGTCTCCGCGGAATCGCCCGGATTCAAACAGACGGTCTCCGATCCGTTTACGCTGACCGTCGGTGCTCGCCAGCGCGTCAATCTCGCGCTGCAAGTCGGTGAAGTGACGCAAAGCGTCGAGGTCGGCGCCGCGGCCGCTCAACTGGAAACCGACACCAGCGATCGCGGCCAAGTGGTCAACCATGCCGCCATCGTCAACCTGCCGCTCAACGGCCGGGCCTACGCCGATCTGGCGCTGCTCGCTCCCGGCGTGCGCAAGTCCACCATCACCAATCGCGATGCGTCCTTTAACGTCAACGGACTTCGCAGCTCGCTGAACAACTTCATGGTCGATGGTGTCGATAACAACGCCTATGGAACGTCGAACCAGGGTTTTTCCAACCAGGTGATCCAGCTCACGCCGGATGCCGTTGAAGAATTCAAGGTCCAGACCAACAACTTTTCCGCGGAATACGGACGCGCCGGCGGAGCCGTCATCAATGCCAGCGTCCGCAGCGGCACCAACCAGTTCCACGGCGCCGCCTGGGAATTTCTCCGCAACACGTCTTTGAACGCCGTCGGCTTCTTCAAGCCGTCCAGCGGCGTGAAGCCCACGCTCGTGCAGAACCAGTTTGGTGGAGCGATCGGCGGGCCGATCGTGAAGGATAAGGCGTTCTTCTTCGCCGACTATGAAGGCTTCCGCCGTGTCGAGCGAACCTTGCAATTCGCCAGCATCCCGACGCTCGACCAGCGCAACGGAAACTTCGGAACGCCGGTCAAGAATCCCTATACCGGCGAGATTTACTCGAACGGAGTGGTTCCGCAGAGCCAGATCACGCCGTTTGCCCGCAAAGTGCTGGGCGACCTGCCGGCGCCGACGAGATCGACTCCCGCAGGGACCCTGCTGCCGGTGAACAACTGGGACTACCTGACACCCACGCCTTGGAACGACGACAAGGGCGATATCCGGTACGACCACTATCTTTCTTCGAAGGTGAATTTCTTTGCGCGCTACAGCCACCGCCTGCAGAACCGCATCGAGAGCCATGTGATCCCCGGACCCTCCGGCGGAGACGCCAACGGAAATGTCCGCATGTTCAACCGGCAGGTCGCGGGAGGATTCAACTACAACCTGTCGCCCTCGTCACTGATCGATGTCCGGCTTGCCGTTACCCAGTTCGAAGGCGGCAAGAGCGCCCTTGGGTCGGAGCTGCCGTACATGTCGCAGACCTACGGGATCAGCGGACTGCCGGAATCGCCGGTGATCGGCGGCGGCTTGACCAGCCAGCAGGTCGGCGGCTTTACCAACATGGGCCGCCAGCCCTCGAATCCCCAGTTCCAGAATCCGTTCACCGTGAATCCCCGCGTGAACTACTCAAAAATCCTGGGCCGGCACACGCTGAAGACCGGTTACGAGTTCCAGCAGATCAATACCGACATTTTCGACTTCAACCCGCAGTATGGCCAGGACAACTACGCCGGACAGTTCAGCCGTCCGGACGGCGCGGCGAACAGCAACGTATACAACATGGTCGACTTCCTGTTCGGCGCGCGGTCGGCCTATAACCTGAACAACCAGATCGTTCTCAATTACCGCCAGCGGATGCACTTCGCCTACCTCCAGGATGACTGGAAAGTCAGCTCGAAACTGACCCTGAACCTGGGCGTTCGCTACGAGTACGCGACCCCGCAGTGGGAGAACCAGATGCGGCTGTCCAACTACGATCCGGTAGCCAACCAGTTGGTGCGGGCGAAATGGGGCAGCATTGCCGACGAGTCGCTGGTCAACCCCGATCGCAACAACTGGGCGCCGCGCGCCGGCTTGGCCTACCAGGTGACTTCCAAGACCGTCATCCGCTCCGGCTATGGAATCAGCTACGTCCACTTCAACCGTCTGGGCGGCGAAAACCTGCTGGGCTACAACGGTCCGAATATTGTCAACCTGACGATCAACCAGTCGCCTTCTCAGGGCTTCTGCGCGGGAGACGCTTACCGTAATTGTTTCCGGCAGACGATGACAGGCTATCCGCCGGATCTGGTCAATCCGTCCAACTTCTCGACCGCCACCACTCGAACGAACTACACCCCATCCGACTACCGCACCTCCTATGTCCAGAGCTGGCACTTCACCATCCAGCAGGAGCTGGGCAAGGGTTTCGTCACCGACATCGCCTATGTCGGCAATCGTTCCAACGGCCTGATGATTCTCGGCGACTATAACCAGGCGCGGCCGCTGAATGCCGGCGAGACGGCCAGCGTCGCGGCGCGGCGCCCGATCCAGGGCTTCGATTCGATCCAGATTTCCTGGGGCGGCGGTTTTGCCAACTATCACTCGCTGCAATGGAAAATCGAGAAGCGCTATTCGAGCGGCTTTTACCTGTTGAATAGCTTCACCTGGTCCAAGGCGATCGACAATGCGGCCGGCCACCTGGAGACCGCAAATGGCGACAACTCCCGCGTGAATATCCGGAACCTTGCTGCGGAGAAGGGAATCGGAGCATACAACCAACCCTTGAACAACACCACGACCTTCGTGTGGGAACTTCCCTATGGGAAGGGCCGCCGGTGGGGCAACAGCGTGAATGGCTTCGTGGATGCCGTCCTGGGCGGCTGGCGCCTGACGGGCATCAACACCATGACCAGCGGCCTGCCCGTGAACTTCAGCTACAACGTTCCCACCGGAGCGCAGGTAGCGACGGCAGTGTCACCCACGTATCGTCCCGACTACATCGGCGGCGATATCTATGCCGCAGACCCTGGTCCGAATGGGTATTTCAACCGGGCTGCTTTCGCGACCGCGCCGGCAACGCGGCCCTTCGGAACCCTCGGGCGGAATATTGCCAGGGGGCCTTCGCTGTATAACTTCGACGGGGGAGCACACAAAGAATTCGGCCTCCCGTGGGAACAGTTCAAGCTGCAGTTCCGGGCCGAGTTTTTCAACCTCTTCAACAAAACGAACTTCTCGCCCCCGAACGCCAACTTCTCCAACGGCAACTTCGGAACGATCACTGGCCTCGCTTCACCGGCGCGGCAGATTCAGTTCGCTCTGAAGTTAGTGTTCTGAGCGCACGAATAGAGGAAGATCAGAGCCGCGGCCTCCCGTCGCGGCTCTTTTTTTGCTCACCGGAACGTGGTCCTGTCAGAGTAATCTGAGTAGGTGACTCCGGTGCGCTACAGCCACGCCGCCGATGGCGAGGCATTCCGCCGCTGGTTCCGCTATCTGGCCGAGAGTCAGGCCTTTTTGTCTCCTCAAGAAGAAGTGCAGGACTGCGCCGCGCTGCTGCGATTCGCTTATCGCGAGGCGCTGCGAAAGCACGACGGCTCTTGGGCGCAATCGCTGGGGTTGCCCGCGCTGCCTCCGTTTCCTTCCCCGCAGCAGCCGGTTGCGCCGCTGTTCGATGTGGGTGGCGGACGGCAGGCTCACTTTGCGGACGCCCAGACCTTGAAGCAATACAACGCCGTCTTCGTCAGTAGGGAATGGCGGGCGGCGAAACCCGGCGACCTGCTTTTCTATCTGCAACTGGAACAGAGCCGGCCATTTCATACCATGGTCTTCCTGGGCGAAAGTCTTTGGCAGCCGGATGGAGAATCGTACGTGATCTATCACACCGGCGCGCAGCCGGGGGAGATCCGCCGGCCGTCCGTAAAGGAACTCTTGTCACATCCCGAGCCGCGCTGGCGTCCCGTATCGGGCAACCCGACATTTCTCGGCGTCCATCGATGGAGGATCCTGGCTTGATGCTGCGAGTCATCCGGCGAGCGGTCTGTATCGCGGCTTTTCTCCCGGTCATCGCGCAGCCGCCGCGAGTTTACTTCTCCATCAGTTCCGACCGGACGTTCGCGCCCGGCGAAAAAGCGCGGGTCACCTATTCGTCACAGAATGTAGACTCGCTGGAGTTCCGGGTCTACCGTGTCAACGATCCGCTGAAGTTCTTCCGGCAGATGCAGGAGACGCACAGCTTTGGCGGCCAGGCGCCTCCCGCTCCCAAGGCGCGCACTCTGCTGGAGCGCATGCACCAGTGGAAGCAGCGCACCCGATACTCGATGAGGCGAACAGTTCGCCGCCAGTTCGGCGATGAAGAGCATTTCGCCTTAGTGCGCTTTTTCAATCGAGAGGCAAGAGAAATTCCGAAGGGTCCCGGCGGGGATCGCTATGCCGAGGTTCCGTTGCTGAATCCGCAGCAACTGGTACGGTCGTGGCGCGTAAATATGGACCGCAAAAATCCGTGGGATTCCCGCGCCGTCGATTTCGACCTTCCCGGAAGTGGTTTGTACATCGTCGAAGCGACCGACGGCAATCTTCGCGCTGCGACTATCGTCAACGCCACGCAATTCGTCGTCCTGAAGAAGACGGTGGCGGGCCGGCTGATCGTGCAAGTGGTCGACCGCAATTCCGGAGCGCCGGTGGACGGCGTGGGCCTTCAGATCATCCAAGGCCCGGCTGATATCGCCGAAGTGGCGACAGGTGCGTCTGGAACGGCGGAAGTTCCGGTGAAACTCGAAAGCGAGCGCAGCATGATGATGCTCGCGCGAAAGGGCAATGAACTGGCCGTCGCGCCGCTGGAGTTCTGGAGCCTCCGCGAGCAAAGCTCCGGCATGACGATCGGCTACGTCTATACCGACCGCCCCATCTACCGGCCGACGCACAAGGTGGGCTTCCGCGCGATTTTGCGAGGGGAAAGCCCCGCCGGCTGGAAGATGCCCGAAGCCGGCGAAATTTCCTGCGAGATCACCAATCCCGAGGGTCAGGTCGTCGACCGGCGCTCGCTCAAACTGTCGGAGTTCGGCACCGTCAACGGCGAATGGACCATTCCGTCGAATGCTCCGCTGGGCTACTACTCGATCGTCCTGAGGGCGGGAGAGTCCACCGAGAGCGGAAGCTTTCAGGTGGAAGAGTATCGCAAGCCGGAATACGAAGTGAAGGTTCAGCCAGCCAAGCCGCGAATTCTGCAAGGCGCATCCGCCGAGTTTCAGATTTCAGCAACATACTTCTTCGGTGAGCCGGTCGCCGCAGCCAAGATGAAATACACCGTCCGCAAAGTGCGCTACTGGATGCCGTGGTGGGGAGATTTCGAGGCCGAAGATTTCGAGGACGGGGAAGGGGAAGGCTATAACCCCTATGGCGAGCAGATCGCGGAAGCGGAAACCCGACTCGACGCCAAAGGAATCGCGACGGTGCTGGTCCCGACGAAGCTGGGTAGAGCGGATGAACGCTACCTGATCGAAGCTCGCGTAACCGACGAGGCCAATCGCGAGGTGGCGGGCCGCGGCGGAATTCTGGCCACCGTCGGCGATTTCGCCTTGCTGGCCATTCCCGATAAGTATGTCTACGCGCCCGGGGAACGGGCGACGATCACCGTGGAAGCTCGCAACTATGACGGAGGCACGGTTCCGAATGTAGCGTTCACCGTTACGTTGGACAAGTCTTCCGCGCGCGGAACGACCGGCGCGGACGGGAAGGGAACTGCGGTCGTCGCCGTGCCGGGCGCGGGCTCCTGGAAAGCGGATGTCCGGGCAAACTCGGCAGGACGGACGGTGAGAGAGGATGCCTATATCTGGGTGTCCGGAGCGTTTCGCGATGAAGGCCGCGGCCAGCAGATCACGCTGGTGCCTGACCAGAAGAGTTACAAGCCCGGCCAGACCGCGAAGGTTCTGGTTGTGACGAATGTACCCGGCACGACTGTCCTGATGGGTGTCGAGGGCCGGGGACTCTACAAAAGCGAAGTGAAAAAGTCTGCCGCCACTTCCTTTGTCTATGAGGTTCCGATCGATCCCGAATACGCTCCGAATATTTTCGTGACCGCGGCGTTCGTAAAGGACGGCAAGTATTACCAAGGCTCCAAGAGCCTGAAGGTACCGGCAACGGACAAGATTTTCGACGTCGAGATCACGCCGTCGAAGCCGCAATTCAAACCCGGGGAGCCGGCGTCGTATACAGTTCTCGCGAAGGACTCGGCAGGCAAGCCCGTGCAGGCCGAGTTCTCCCTAGGCGTCGTCGACGAAGCTCTCTACGGCGTGGAACCGGACCGGACTCCGGGAATCGACAAGGCATTTTATGGACCGGTCTACAACCGCGTCCAGACAGAATCGTCGCTGCAGTATTACTTCTACGGCCAGGCGGGCAAGCGGGCGATGCCGATCGCGCAGCTTCGCCGCGGAACGCTCGCGCAGGTGAAACCGCCGAACATCATGGATCCGCGGGTGCGAAAGGCGTTTCCCGATACCGCGCTTTGGCTGGCGACTCTCAAGACGGGCGCGGACGGCAAAGCGAACGCCACCCTGCAATTCCCCGACTCGATCACCGCCTGGCGAGCCACGGCCCGCGGAGTGACGCGCGATACCCGGGTTGGAGGGGCCGTCAACCGCGTCATCACGCGCAAGGACCTGATTCTTCGCGTGGCGGCGCCACGATTCCTGACGGAGGGCGATGAGGTTACGATCTCGGCGATCGTGAACAACTATTTGAAGAGCGCCTTACCGGTCAACGTGACTCTCGACGCGCAGGGTGTCGGACTTCTGGACGGGCGCGCGCGGCAAGGGGAAGCGGCAGCCGATGGAGCAACGGTATTCGATTTCCGGGTGCGGGCGACAGGCATGGATAAAGCCGTCCTGACAGTGAAAGCTCTGGGAGCGGAATCCGACGCTCTCGAAATCGAGCTGCCCATCCGCCCCTACGGCGTACCGATCACGGAGGCGCATGCCGGAACACTCACCGATTCCGGTAGCATCTCGCAGGATCTAAAGTTTCCTCCTGAGTCGCGAGCCCGCAGCATCGAGATCCGCACGATGCCCTCCCTCGCCGGAGCCTTGTTCGGAGCGCTCGAGTATCTCAACACCTACCCCTACGGCTGTACGGAGCAGACTCTGTCGAGCTTTGTGCCCAACGGAATCGTCCAGCGCGCGATGGATGAGTTGAAGCTCCCGGCTCGCGTGGATCGCGCCCGCCTGCGCAAGCAGATCAACGCTGGCCTGGCACGGCTGGCAGAGCTCCAGCATCCGGACGGCGGTTGGGGATTCTGGGAATCCGACGATTCCGGAGCCTTCATGACCGCCAACGTGCTGGCAGCTCTGAACGAGTTCGGCGAATGGGGCAGCATCGATCTGGCGAAGGCGAAGACCTGGCTGCGCAAGACGCTCGCCACGGAAAAACGGCTCAGTCCTGATTTCCTGGCATTTGCCGCCTACGCCACCCGGGAAGGCGCCGACCTGGAGACCGCATGGAAAGTACGCGAATCGATGACTCCTTATGGCCTCGCGATCCTGGGACTGCAAGTGCAAGGGGAGCGAGCCAGCGAAATCGCAGGACGTTTGACCACCGGCGTAACATCGACTGAAGCAGAAGCCTACTGGAAGTGCGAGCGGGACACCTTGATGGATATCGACTGGGACGCCTCGCCGGAAGCAACTGCCTACGCGGTAAAGTTCCTCGGCCGCCTGGATTCCGCAAATCCGCTGCTGCCGAAGGCGGCCCGCTGGCTGGTGAACCATCGCAACGACGGCTACTACTGGGCATCCACGAAACAGACGGCGATGGTGATTTATGGACTCACGGACTATGTAAAGCAGTCCGGCGAGCTCGACCCGAAGCTCCAGGTGATTGCCCAGGTAAACGGAGACAGCGTCTATAACAAGGAACTGCTGCAGGCGGACGCTCTGGCTCCGCATTCGGCAGGAGTGCGCGTGCTGCCGAAAACCGAAAACGCCACTGTGAAGCTGATGACGACGGGAACAGGACGGCTCTACTGGAGCATGGCGGCAACTCGCTACGAAGACCGCCAGAGGACGCCCGCCGCTCGCGGCGACCTCAGCGTCACGCGGCAATACTTCCGGCGAGTGGCTGGTGGCGCCTTGACCGCCTTCGATGGAGTCGCAAAAGCAGGTGACGAGATCGTGTCGCGAGTGGTCGTCAGCGGCGGCGAATGGAAATATCTTCTGGTGGAAGATCCGATTCCCGCTGGTGGCGAGTGGAGCAAGGAGCGAGTCGCCGGCCAGTGGGTCCATCGCGAGCTCCGGGACGATCGCGCCGCGATGTTTGAGACCTACTTCCGCGGCTCCCGAACCTACGAATCGGTCATCAAGCTGAACCGGCCCGGCAAATTCCGGGTCAGTCCGGCGCGAGTTTCGCCGATGTATCAGCCTTCGACCGTCGCATACAGCGACGCCATGACCATCGAGGTCATGCCATGAAATTCGCGGCGGCATTCCTCGGCCACTTACTTTTTCTCGGCGTATTCTTCTGGTGGACCGGTATTGGTGACGACTCCAAGGGCTCCGTCGCTCTCGGCATTGCTGTTGGCGTGATCTGGCTGATCGCGCTCCTGCTATTGGAGATCTGGCTGTTTCGCGGAGCGCGCTGGGGCGCGGCATTTCCGCGGCCAAAATTCTGGGCGGCCGTCGCCCTGGTCGTGGCGAGCATCGTCATGGCAAGAGCGCTGACCGTCACCTGGATTCCCACTGTTCCCGGACTCTCGTGGCAGCTAACGAGCTTTGTTCTTCGGTTCGGCTTGGCGTGGACTCTTCTGAACGCCGCCTGGATCCATCTCGCGCGGCAAGCCGGAGCGCCACCAGCCGAGGACGGTCTCGCGCCCGCTGCGGGCCAGTAGCTGATTCACGCGCGCCGCCGCCGCGCGATAGTTCGGCTCGGGCGAGTTTTCATTTGCCAGCGCCAGCACCAGCCCTTCGCGGAACCACCACGGATGCGCCGCCGCCGAGACGGGCTCCAGCACGACGTGCAGCATTTCATGCAGCAGCGTCGATTCCAGCGCTCCTCGGGCAGTGAGCACAGACGCCGGTTGCATCCAGACAGTCGCGCCTCGCGTCACGGCGGCTTGCGATCCGGAGGCGCCGGTGGCATCGCGAAATGTCGCCACGGTAGGATAGACGCGAACCTTCGGGCGGCCATGCGCGAAAAATCCGGAGCGGCGCTCCGCTTCCCGCAATGCCCGGTCGGCGGCAACCACGGTCGCGCCATCGCCCTTGGTCATCAGCAGGTCCACGCGCTCGCCGGCGGCGGAAGTCCAGAGCAGTCCAGACGCCGTCAGCCCCAACGTTGTTCCCGGATAATAAAACGCGAGAATCTCGCGATAGCTCTTGCCGCCTTCGCCCATGCGAGCGGCGCCGTCCTGGCATAGCCCGATGCCGTGGCCGTGCCCGCGGCCCAGAAACACAAAACGATCGGTGAAGCTCCCGGTGTCGAACCAACCGCTGGGAAGGCGATCCCACCCCAGCGTCCGCCCCACCATCAGCCGGAACAACTCGCCGTCCACTTCAAACCCGGAGAAGTTCAACCGGGTCGCCCGATTTGCGGGAGTCCTGCCGGTGACGGCGACCGTCGTGAACTGCGAAGGCACCGGCAACCGCGTCTCTTTCAACGCCCGCAGAATCTCCTCCCGCGTCAGGACCGTGCGCCAGTAGTCGGGAGACTGCAGGCAATACGGATCGCGATGCTGGTTCAGGTACGGACCGTCGGCCGAAGTCTCGCTCATCCCGCCGCAGTTTTGGCTGTAGTAGGTGGCGGCAACGGCTCCGCGATGCCACAGCATCTCGCCAGTGGTCGCTTCGGCGGCGGCCTGAACGGCTTCGTGAATCGCGCTCAGCCGCAAGTCCTGGCAGTGCGTCGTATCGCAGAAATCGAACCCTTCCTTGGAGTGCCGCCCGCGAAACCGCACCGCATAGGTTCGCGCCGCCACCGCCATCGCCTTCTGCGATTCGGCGGATTTCATCCCGGCGGATTCGCCCGCCAGCACTCCCGCGACGTACTCCTCCAGATCCAGCTTCAGCGTTTGACCACCGCCCTCCAGCCAGTGCGTCCGCACCGTGACATCCGCCGCGATCAGGAGGAGAGCCGTCAGCGCAGCCATTTCGCAAACAACTTTCGGGCCGCCGGCTCGGCATCCGTAATCCCGCGTCCCCCCGTCATGACGGCAGCGACAAACCGCGGCTTCTCCGCCGGCGCCCATCCGGCATACCACGCCGCCTCTTTGGTCGTTCCGGTTTTCCCGATAAATCCAGGCGGGGGATCGCTCAGCAGCAGACGCCGATAAGCGCGCGCCAAACGGAGCGGGGTCGCGCTCACGCCCCAATACCCGAGAGCCTGCAACTGCCGCTGCTCCGGAGTTGTAGCAAGCTGCGCGTCGAACTCACCCAGCGTCCGCTTGACGTCGGAGGGGGCAAGCCGCAGCGCCAAAGCGGCGTAATAACAGTTACAGGAAAGCACGAGCGCGTCCGCTTCTCCGATGGGCCCATAGACCACGGGGTGCGTGCAGTCCAGACGATGCTCCCCGATGCGTAGCGAGCGCCGGCACGGAAACAGCGCCGGAGTCCGCGGCAGAAACGGCTTAATGGTGGAACCGGGCAGCGCGGCGGAATCGGCATTCCGCGAATCGACCACTTTTCCGGTCGCTACCTCGACGATTGCGTACGCTTCAGGAGATTCCGAATGCGCCACGATATTTCTCCGGCAGCCGCGTGGGGCGAAGGTCGCGGCCGCAGAAGATATGGGTTGTAGAGCCTGTGGCAAGCTTCTGACCTGTCTCCGTGCTGGTCAAAGCGTAGGTAAACTCCACAAGCCGCGGACTCGCTCGTTGAACGTCGGTGGCGACGATCACTTCCTCGTCATAGCGGGCCGGATAGACGTAGCGGCATCCCGCTTCGACGACGGTCAGCAGAATGCCGTCATCCGCCTCCATGTCGCGATAACGGACACCGCGCGCGCGGCACCACTCCACACGTCCCAGCTCCATCCAGATGAAGTAATTGGCGTAGTAGACAATCCCCATCTGATCGGTTTCGGCAAAACGCACGCGCAGCCGCGTTTCAATGGGGGCCATTCGCAACGATTCTAGCAATCCGGCTTGCGATGCCCGATGGAACGGGATTGAAATGTCCGCATTCTATGCTCAAGCTATGTTCCGAGCTCTGCTGATAGCCGCCTGCCTGTGCTGTTTTGCGCAAGACGACCTGCGCATGAACCAGATTCAGATGGTGGGAACTCACAATAGCTATCACGCGGGGTTGGCTCCTGCCGAAATGGCTCTCCTGCGGAAACAGAATCCCCAGACGGCGGACTCGCTCGCCTATCGGCATCCGAAGATCGAGGATCAACTCGATGCGGGAGTTCGCCAGATCGAACTTGATGTCTATGGCGACCGGAAGGGAGGACTCTTTGCCGATCCTCTCTTTCTTCGAACCACCACCAAAGCGGGACATGCCACGCCGATGCCCGCCGGTTGGCTGGAAGCGATGAAGAAGCCCGGTTTCAAGGTGCTCCATGTCAGCGATGTGGATTTCCGCAGCCACTGCTGGACGTTCGTGGCCTGCCTGCAGATCGTCCGGACCTGGTCCCAGGCGCATCCAAACCATCTGCCGATCTACATTCAGGTGGAGAACAAGGAAGGAAGACCGCCGCGCGAAGACTTCGCACCGACGGAGCCGGTCACGAAAGCCACGATGGATGCTCTGGACGACGAGATTCGCGCGGTCTTTGCGAAGGGCGAAGTCGTGACTCCCGACGATGTACGCGGAACGCACGAGACTCTGGAGCAAGCAGTACTGCAGCAGGGCTGGCCGAAACTAGATGAGGCGCGTGGAAAAGTAGTCTTCCTGCTCGATCAGGAGAAAGTCACTCCGCTCTACACCGACGGACATCCTTCGCTGAAGGGCCGCATGATGTTCACCAACGGAGTTCCCGGCACTCCCGATGCCGCCTTCGTCAAAGTGAATGACGCAGCGTCGCCGCAAATTCCGGAGCTGGTCCGCAAAGGCTACCTGATCCGCACGATGACCGACGGCGGTGCCGCGGCCGTACGCTCCGGCGATACTCGCCGCCGCGATATGGCGATCTCCAGTGGCGCGCAGATCCTCAGTACCGACTATCCGTTCGACTGGAAAGCCGAAGCATCCGGCTATCACGTCACTCTGGGTACGGAGAAAGCCCGCTGCAACCCGGTGAACGCGCCGCCGCAGTGCGTTCTCGCGCCGCCATTCTGAACACGAAGCTATCCTCCCGCGAACGTCCCGGATTCCCGGCGTTTGGCCCCAATCCAACTCCGAGCCAATCGGCCGGGATGCGCCGACCGTCTAGAATGTGGGGTATGCGGAGAATAGCTTTCGCGGCCCTTTTCATCGCTAGCGCCTTTGCGCAGGATTTGAAGGAGTTCGAGAAACGCGTGACCGAGTTCACGCTGAAGAATGGCCTTCACTTCATCATCGTGGAGCGCCATGAAGCGCCCGTCGTCAGCTTCCATACTTACGTCAATGCCGGAGCGGTAGACGATCCCAACGGAAAAACCGGCGTCGCCCACATGTTCGAGCACATGGCGTTCAAAGGGACCGAAGCGATCGGCTCCAAGAACATCGCTGCGGAAAAGAGGGCGCTGGCGAACATTGAAAAGGTATACGACGAACTCGACCAGGAAAAGCGAAAAGGTCCGACTGCGGACAAGACTCGTCTGGGCGAGCTGGAAAAGAAGCTGAAGGATGCGATCGAAACCGCGAACAGTTATGTCGATAGCGAGCTCTACACGCGAATCCTGGAGGAGAGCGGAGAGAACGGCCTGAACGCCTCCACGGCGCCTGACGCGACGCGTTACTTTTACAGCCTCCCCTCCAACCGCCTGGAGCTTTGGTATCTGATGGAATCCGACCGCTTCCTCCATCCGGTATTTCGCGAGTTCTACAAGGAACGCGATGTCGTGAGGGAAGAGAAGCGGATGCGCGTGGAATCCAGCCCCAACGGGCGGCTGTTCGAGATTCTGCTGGCGGGCGCGTTTGAAGGACATCCCTACAAGAACCCCCCGGCAGCGTTCAGCTCCGACATCGAAAATCTTCGCGTCGGTGACGCGGAGAAGTTCATGAAGGCGTACTACGTGCCGGGCAATATGACGATCGCGATTGTCGGCGATGTCGATCCCAAGGAATGCCGGCGTCTGGCCGAGCAGTATTTCGGACCGATGGCTCCTGCGCCTCTGCCGCCCGGTGTCATCACCGTGGAGCCGCAGCAGGAAGGCGAGCGCCGCGTCACCATGCAATCCCCGGCGCAGCCGCTGTTCATCGTCGGTTACAAACGGCCGGATCAAAATCATCCCGACGACGCGGTATTCGATGTCATCGACGGAATCGTATCGGGGGGACGCACCGGTTGGATGTACCAGGAGATGGTCGAAAAGAGCCAGACCGCACTGGCCGTCGACACCGGAAGCGGACTACCCGGCGGGAAGTATCCCAATCTGTACGCGTTCATGGCGCTGCCGAACTCGGGCAAGACCATCGAGGATTTCGAGAAAGGCGTCTACGAAATCATCGACCGTCTGAAGAAGGAAACGATTGACGAGACAACCATGAAGCGCGTCAAAACCAAGGTTCGGGCGTCCGTGATTCGCCAGCTCGGGTCCAACCCGGGGCTCGCGGCGGAGCTGACGCGCTATCACGTCAGCTACGGCGACTGGCGGATGCTTTTCCGGAGCGTGGAAGAAATTGACAAAGTGACCGCTGCCGATGTCCAACGGGTGGCCAAACAATACTTCATTGACAAGACGCGCACCGTTGCGTATCACGTGAAGCCCACCAAGGAGGGCCAGTAAGTGAAATCGATTTTTCTCGCGGTGATGGCGGTGGGCGCTGTCCTGGCCCAGCCCGCTCCGGTCGCGGCTCCTCCCAAGCCCGCGCCGGTCAAGAAGTCTACCTGGAACACCTTGAAGTTCCCGCCGCTGCGGGAAGTCAAGATTCCGGACATCGCTCCGTTCACGCTTCCGAACGGGATAAAGGTTTTCCTGCTTCCGAATCATGAACTGCCCGTTGTTTCCGGCTTCGCGCTGATCCGCACAGGAAACCTGTTCGATCCGAAGGACAAGATCGGGTTGGCAGACATGACCGGCGATGTGATGCGAACCGGCGGTACCAAGTCAAGGACCGGCGAAGAGCTGAATCTCCAATTGGAAAATATCGCCGCCAGCGTGGAAGCCAACATTGGAGAAACCAGTGGTCGAGTTGCGTTCAACTGCCTGAAAGAGAACACCGAAGAAGTGCTGGCGGCGTTTTATGACGTGCTGACCGCTCCGGAATTCCGCCAGGACAAGGTCGGCCTCGCAAAGACGCAGCAGAAATCATCCATCGCGCGCCGGAACGACAATGCCATGGGAATCGCCGGCCGGGAGTTCTCCGACATCCTCTACGGCAGGGACACTCCCTATGGCTGGCAGATGCAATATGAAACCGTCGACCGGGTAACTCGCGAAGATATGGCCGCCTTCCATCGGCGATACTTCTTCCCGAAGAACGTCATTCTTGCCGTCTATGGCGACTTCGACGAAGCGGCGATGCGCAGCAAGCTAGAGAAGCAGTTTGCCGCGTGGACCGTCCAGCAGCCGCCCGTTCCCGAGTTTCCCAAAGTCAACGCAACGGCCCATCCGGGCGTTTTTTTCGCCGCCAAGGACGACGTCAACCAGACAACGTTCCGAATCGGCCACTTGAGCGGCATTCTCAAGGACAAGGATTATCCTGCGCTCGAAGTGATGGGCAGCGTTCTGGGCGGCAGCCCGTTCACCAGCCGCCTGGGCAGCGCGATTCGCGTCCAGCGCGGTTATGCCTATTCGATCGGAGCATTCTGGGGGGCAAATTACGAACATCCCGGTACCTTCGCAATCGGTGGCAGCACCAAGAGCGAAACAACGGTACCGGCGCTGCAGACCATCCAGGCGGAGATTGAAAAGTTTCGAACCGCTCCGCCGACTGCCGCGGAGCTGAAGACCGCCAAAGACAAAATCCTGAATGCCTTCGTGTTCAACTTCGACAGTCCGTCCAAGACCCTGAGCCGCCTGGTGAACTACGAATATTGGGGCTATCCGAAGGATTTCATCTTCCAATATCAGAAAGCGGTGGAAGCCGTGACGCCGGCCGATGTGCAGCGGGTCGCCAAGGAGTACCTGAAGCCGGAGAACTTCACCTACGTCTTGGTGGGAAAGACCGGCGACATCAAGCCTCCACTATCGGCATTGAACATGCCCGTCTCCAACATCGACCTGACGATTCCGGAACCGAAGAAGGCCACCGCCGCCTCCGACGCCACTTCGCTCGCGAAGGGCTCGGAGCTTTTGAAGAGGATGGTAGCCGCTCTGGGTGGGGCTGACAAGATTGCGGCGATCAAGGATTACGTCCAGGTGGTAGACCTCGAGATCCAGAGTCCCCAAGGCCCAATGCAAGCGAAGCAGACCACGAAATGGATGTCCCCGCAAACCATCCGGCAGGATCTCGTGCTGCCGATGGGCACGATGTCGAATTTCTACGACGGGAAGTCCGGCTGGATCAAAACTCCGCAAGGGGAAGCGCCGCTGGCCGGGCCTATCTTGAAGCAGCGTCAGCACCAGCTGTTCCGCAACCCGTTGAATTTGGCGAAACTCGCGGCCAAGCCCGGGGTTGCTAATTACGTCGGCGACGGTGTCGTTGAAGTATCGGATGGAGGCCTAAGCACGCGCGTGGTCATCGACGAAGCGACCGGCATGCCGAAGAAGCAGATGTACCAAACGGACGGACCGGGTGGCCCGGCGGAAGCGGAAGAGGAATACGGAAGCTTTGTCGAATCCGGCGGCGTGAAGTTCCCTCAGAAGATCACGCTGCAACAGGGCGGGAAAGTCTCTGCCAAGGTTTCTGTAGCGTCCGTGAACGTCAACACCGGCGCCACGGCTGAGGAACTTGCCAAGAAGCCATGATGCGTCTGGCCGCCGCGCTCGTCCTGTCGACGAGTTTGTTCGCACAGGCTCGAAATGCCGCTCGTGGTGAGCAAGTGGTGAAGGAAGCTGTCGCCGCGCTGGGCGGCGAGAAATTTCTCACCATGCGCGATCGCGTCGAGCAGGGACGCGCCTATTCTTTCTATCGGGAGCGGCTCTCGGGATTATCCAAAACCAAGGTCTACACGCGTTACCTGACAAGGCCCGAGCCGCCGCAGGCTGGATTCTTCGGCGTTCGAGTTCGCCAGACGCTCGGCAAGAACGACGATACGGCGGTGGTCTTTCTGGAAGACGGCAAAGGTTGGGACATCACCTATCGGGGAGCGCGGCCGATTCCCGAGGCGGAAACAGACCGCTTTCGCGAGAGCCAGCTTCGCAACGTTTTCTATCTGCTGAGAATGCGTTTAGGAGAACCCGGGTTGATCGTGGAGTGGACCGGTTCCGAAGTTGTCGACAACGCGCCGGCCGAAGTTGTGGAATTCACGGATTCCGAAAAT
The DNA here is from genome assembly GCA_964515165.1 of uncultured Solibacteraceae bacterium. Taxonomy (GTDB): domain Bacteria; phylum Acidobacteriota; class Terriglobia; order Bryobacterales; family Bryobacteraceae; genus JAPKYZ01. The sequence goes on from CAZETQ010000059.1 coordinate 20,555, forward strand.
CGCATTGCCACCATTTGGTTTCACCAATCGACCAAACTCCCGCTTCGCCAGCGCGCCTATCGGCGGCAGGGCGGCGATCGCGATGAGGATGTCACCTACTTCTCGAAGTATCGCGACGTCGGGGGCGTGATGTGGCCCTACACCTGGCTTCGTACTCGCAACGGCGAGAAAATCTTCGAAATGTTCTCTGACTCGGTCGAGATCAATGTTGGTCTGGACGATACTTACTTCACCGTCTCGGCCGATACGAAGATCCTCAAAAAGAAATAGCGTCCCGCCGGAGCGGAGATAAACTGAACATGCGATGACCCGACGGGAGTTCCTGCCAACGGCAGTCCTGGCCGCTATTGGTGCGCCGCCGGTCCCGTTGACGATTCCCGTTCACCGGTTAATCAATGCTCGAGCCCACTGGAAACCCCGGTACCTGAGAAAATTCTCGGGCACCATTTGGCCCGAGGCGGTTCAGGATTTCCGGAGCTGCGGAATCGAGTTCCGGATGAGTGAGGACGTGGGGGAGATCCGCCGCTCCCCGGGAGGAAAACCCATCTTTGTCGGGCTCCGGCGCGATGCCGTCAATCTCGTCCTCACCGATACCATTCCCATCCACTGGGACGGCGGCCGCGCGTTGAAGGGAGTAGCTACGATCGTCGACGGCTGCCACTTGTGCGTGATCGCGCTCCGCTATGCGCACGGCCACCGGATTCCGCTGTTGTCGACCAACACCTGCGTGCACGAGATGCTGCATGTCTTTCTGCAGGACATCTTTGTCAACCGGCCCAGCCGGCTCGAATCCGAAGAACGCGAGCTGCGCATCGATTGGTACGCCACCCGCCTCTGGCTGTTCGGCCGCGACGACGAGGTCCGAAGCTCGGCCGAGGGTTACCTGCGCCGCTGCCAGACGGTGCGTCCGACTTAAAAGCCTCGCCAGATTCCGGTACTACGCTGCCGTGCGAGGCAGAACCTCACGGAAAACCTTCTCCGCAACTTCCTCGCGAGCGGTCTCCAAGTCAAACAACGCCTGCAGGTTCAGCCAGTATTCCGGAGATGTCCCGAAATATCGCCCCAGCCGCAGAGCCGTCTCGGCGCTAATTCCACGACGGCCGTTCACAATCGCGACAATGCGGTTCGACGGAACGCGCAGCGCCCTTGCCAACTCATTCATCGAGATCTCGGCGTCGTCCAGGTCCTGCTTCAGTACTTCCCCAGGATGGACCGGCGCAAATTTCTTCTCAGTGGTAGTCGACGATTTCGACATCGGAGGCTCCTTTGCCTTCTTGCCAGCGGAAGCAGATCCGCCATTGATTGTTGATCCGGATACTCATCTGACCTTTCCTATTGCCCTTAAGAGCTTCCAGCCGGTTACCTGGAAATGCGGCAAGATCTGCCAGGGTCAGCGCGGCATGAAGCCGGACAAGTCGGATGTAAGCTTGCCGTTCGATTCCAGAAAACCGTTTAACATATTGGCGCTCCCAAACTTTCGCTGCCTCCGCATCGGCGAATGAAAGTATCACTACTTAAAGCGTACTACGCTATGGGTAGTACGCGTCTGAATATTGATAGTTGATCTAACGTGCCGGGCACAGCTTTCGGCCCCGGCTAGCACCGGGTTGAGGAGAACTTCGCCAGAAAGTGCGAAGTTTTCTGGTAACAGATCTGCTGCGAACGCTATCCTTCCAACATGACTACCTCGGAAGTTGCCAACAAGTTTGTAACGCTGTGCAGACAAGGAAAGAACTTCGACGTGATGCAGACCATGTATGCCGACAACATCGTCAGCGTCGAGGCGGAGCGGCGCAAAACCGGAAAGTTTGAAACCGAAGGAAAGGAAGCCGTCATCGAAAAGAGCAAGGAATGGGCCGGTGCGCACGAGATTCATGGAGCTACGGTCGACGGTCCGTTCGTGCAGAACGAAAAGTTTGCCGTAGTCTTCGAGTTCGATGTCACACCAAAGGCCACCGGAAAACGGGTGAAGAATCGCGAGATCGCGGTCTATACCGTCTCGAGCGGAATGATTACGAAAGAAGAGTTTTTCTACGCCGAGGGAGCGGACGCTCTGGCGCGATAGCTGAGACGATTTCCCGCGGCTCGGAGCTTTGTACCGAGCCGCAAATTTCTACAGTTCGTCTTCGGCTTCGCCGCCGGGCTCGTGGAATGCCTTTTCCATGTCCCGAATGACGCGGCGCTCGTGGTGATCGAACTTTTCCACAAACTCCGGACTGTTTATCCTCTCCCGCCGGGCGTCAGCAGGCATCTTTCGCAGGGAGTCCATCTCCTCGCGCATTGCCTTCTGGCGATCATCGGACATGTCGTTGAATCGCCGGAATGCCTTTCGCGCTTTGTCCTTCTCATCCGGAGAAAGCTTCTGGAAGCGCTGGTAGTTTTCCTGGACTTGTTCCTTTTGCTCCGGCGAAAGCTGGTTATACCGGTTGAAGCGATCCTCGACCGCCTTCCGGCGCTCCGGCGGCAGCTTCTCCAGAAACTTTTCCCGCTCCGACGGCTCCATCTGGCTGAATCGTTCAATTGCCGCCGGGCCGGGAATGCGCCCGGGGGCAGGTCCCCGTCCGCTTGGGCGCGGACCTCCAATCTGCACTCGGGGGCCCTGCGCGCACACGGCGACTGTCGTGAATACCGCTCCGATCAGAATTCGCCTTGCTTGCATGCTCTCTCTACTTTATCTAGATCGAAGAGCCGGTTCCCAGCTTCAGCATCTCCAGATCTTCCAATGCCGCTTCCACCGCTTCGACATCGGGAGAGTCGACACCGGCGGAGCGAATCGCTTCCACTTTCGCCGCATCGCCGCCATTGCTGTACGGCGCACCAGCGGGCCGGATCAGCACCACCGCCATGATGATCGCAAAGACCGCGGATGCCGCGATGGCAGGCCGCCAGCTCCACGGCTCGCCCGATTCAAAAATTCGCTGCCAGGCTTTCCACCAGAAGCTCGCCTTTTCCTGCGATGCGATTCTCGCATAAAGCCGCTCGTCAAAATCGCTGCTGACGGAGGGCGACTCGAACGAATCCAGAGTGCTCCACAAAGCGCCTTGCTCTGCCAAAAACTCCTGGCACGGCGGGCAGTCCGCCGCGTGCGCTTCCACGGCCGGGCGAGCGTCCGCCGGAAGGCGCCCTGCGACGTAATCCAGCAGGACCTCTTTCCGATCGTTGAGGGGGCACGGCATCCGGTTCATTTCCATCCTCACGCCATATGAGCCAAACGCGTCCGCAAGGTCTCGTAGGCTCGGAATAATAACGACTTTACCGCAGATTCGGAACACTTCAGCGCCTTGGCGATCTGGCGGTATTCCATTTCCTGGTACTTGTGCATCAAGACCGCTCCCCGCTGCTTTTGGGGCAGCGAGCCGATCGCGCGCCGGACCTCGGCGGCTTTCGATTCTTTGACCAGCTTTTGCTCCACGCTGGCTTCCCCATGCGCCAGTTGCATGGTCGGGAACCCGTCCGCCGGCTCATCCATCGCCACTTCCGAGCGCGAGTTCTTGTGATCGCGCAGCCAGTTCAACGCCAGGTGCGTCGCAATCCGGAACAGCCACGTGGTGAACTTGGCCGTTGGCTCATACGACTCGCGCGACCGGTAAACTCGCAGGAACGTTTCTTGCGCCAGTTCCTCGGCGACCGCCTGGTTTTGAATCATCCGGTACAGAAAGTGAACCACCGGAGCGCGGTGACGCTCCAATAACAAAGCGAAGCTCTCGGCATCCCCTTCCCGCACTCTCAGCATGAGCTGCGCATCCCGCTCCAGCGCCGCGACCGACGTCATATCTTTAGGAACCCCATTTGTAAAGAAAGGTTTCGAAGCCACGTTTACTCGCCTTTTGCGGCCCGTTCCATCAGGGAGCGCACCGCTTCGCGAGGATTTTTCTCCCCCCGGAGCAGCGCGTCCACTTGCGCTGAAACTGGCATATCTATTTGAAAACGCGAGGCTAACGTCAACCCCGCGGCCGTAGTCTCGATTCCTTCGGCAACCATCTTCATTGAACCGACGATCTCGGAGAGTTTTCGGTTGCGTGCCAGTTCCATGCCAACCCGCCGGTTTCGGGAAAGTTCGCCTGTGCAGGTCAGCACCAGGTCGCCCAGTCCGGCCAGCCCGGCCAACGTCCTTTCTTCGCCTCCGGCGGCCACGGCAAGCCGCGTGATTTCGGCCAGTCCGCGCGTGATCAGCGCCGCAATCGCGTTGTGTCCCAGTCCCAGCCCCTGGCAGACGCCCGCTCCGATGGCAACGACATTTTTCAGCGCGGCTCCGATCTCGACTCCCACGACGTCGCTATTGGTGTATGGCCGGAACGCCGGAGTGACCAGCGCCGCCTGCAGGTCTCCCGCCAGCGTCTGGTTCGCCGATGCGATCACCAGCGCTGTCGGCGCCCCTTGCGCCACTTCCCGGGCAAACGTCGGGCCGGAGAGCACGGCGACATCGGCATTCGGAAGCGTCTCGTGAATCACCTGGGACATCCGCTTCAGAGTCGATTTCTCCAGCCCCTTGGTGGCGCTCAGCACGGGAATGTCTGGATGCAGGTGCTCCCGCAGCCGTAGATAGATGCCGCGGGCATACTGAGACGGCATGACTCCCAGCACAAGGTCGGCGTCACGAGCCGTCTCGGCCAGCGAAGAGGACGCGACGATGTTCGACGGCAGCCGAAATCCGGGCAGATACTCCGCGTTTTCCCGGGTAGCGCCGATTCGCACGGCCACCGCTTCTTCCCGGGTCCACAGCCGCACCGTTTCAAATCGCTGAGATAAAACGATGCTGAGCGCCGTCCCCCAGCTCCCCGCGCCGATCACGGCCAGGGTTTTCATCTTTTCGATCCGAAGCGAAAGACATTCTCATTGCCTGCCTGCAGCCGGGCGATGTTCGCCCTATGGCGCCAGGCAATGAAGGCCCCACTGAAAATCGCCGCCAGGAGAACCGGAAGATCGGGATGCAGCAGCATGTAGACTGCGAAGGGAAACAAACCGGCGGCAATGATCGACCCGAGCGAAATGTAGCGAGTCACCGCCACCACTGCCACAAACAGCACCACCACCGCCAGAAGAGCGCTGGGCGTCAGATAAAGAAACGCCCCAATGAAGCTCGCCACGGCTTTTCCTCCCTGGAACTTCAGAAACACCGGAAAGGCGTGGCCCAGCATCACCGTCACGGCGGCCAGCGACATCCAAAGCGGATTGCCGTGCGATACACGGTCCATCAGCCACACCGCCAGCGCGCCCTTCGCAATATCCAGCGCCAGCGTGGCCACCGCAATCCCGCGCCCGGCGGTTCGTAGAACGTTCGTCGCGCCGATGTTACCGCTCCCCTTGCTGCGAACGTCTTCGCCGGTGCGCCACTTCACCAACAGGTAACCGAACGGAATGCCGCCGATCAGATACGCCGCGATCAGCGCCAGGGCAGGACCGAATGAATTCATGCGAGCGGGAACTCCGAGATAACGCTGTACTCGCTTCCGGTCGGTTTCAACCGGCTGCGGAACAGCAGATGTTTGGACGCCGTAAACTTTCCAAAGTCGGTGGACGGCAAAGCGGCGACGGCTTGCCGGAGAGCGGCAAGATCTTTCCTGTCTTGAATGCGGGCCAGCGTCAGGTGCGCGTTGTAGGGTTTTGTTTCGCTTTTCACCCCAATCGACGCCAGCGCCTGATCGACATTCGTGTGGAGCTTCTCCAGTTCCGGCGGAGCGGAAACTCCCGCGAAGAACACCCGGGGCTGCTGAGGATTCGGAAACCACCCGAGCCCGCGAATCGCCACCGGAATCTCTCCCGCGTTCGGAATTTCTTTCAGCCGGCCGATCAATTCCGGAAGCTGCTCTTCCGGCCATTCGCCAATAAACTTGGTAGTGATATGAAGGTTCGCCGCAGGACTCCAGCGAATGTCCGCCTGGGGGCGCAAATGTTCCAGCATCAGTTCAATATTTCGGCGGACCTGGTAGGGAAGGGAAAGTCCGCAAAAGAGGCGCATGGGCTAAAACAGGAATGGTATCGCATGGCGGATCGCAAACCCCTTCCTCGCGCATTCTACGAGCGCTCGACCATCGACGTGGCGCGCGAGATTCTCGGCAAGACGCTGATTCACGGCGATCGCGCGGGCCGGATCATCGAGGTGGAAGCCTACCTGCCCCACATAGATCCTGCGGCGCACTCCTTCCGCGGCCTCACGTCGCGAACCCAGGTGCTCTTTGGACCCGGCGGGCACGCCTATGTCTACCTCATCTACGGAATCCATGAGTGCCTGAATGTCTCCTGTGAAATTCCCGGAGTCCCGGGATGCGTCCTGATTCGCGGCCTGGATTTTGTCTCCGGCCCCGGCCGCGTGACCAAGGCCATGGGAATCACTCGCAGCCACTACGGCGTCGACGTGACGGCAGGCCCGATCCTGATCGCCGAAGGTGACGCTCCGGGCCGGATCGAGATCACTCCGCGCATCGGCATCACCAAAGCGGCGGACCGGCCGCTGCGATTTCTCGCCCATGACTAAACTTCCGCCCAAGATATCGGTCGTTCACCTGCGTCCGGAAGAAGCGGAACCCCTGGTGGCGAAGCTTCGATCGGCAAAGTTCGAAGTCAACCTGGTTCCGTTTCCGCCACGCTTTCGAAAGACTGAGCCGCCTGCGGCCGTTGTCCTGTCGCTGATCCGCAGCCCCTCGCATGCCCGGTGGGTGGGATATAGCCTGCGGAAGGCGAAATGGTCGCGGCTGATTCCGCTGGTGTTCGTCGATGGCGAGCCGGAAAAGGTCGCGGCTGTTCGCCGGGTCCTGCCAGACGCCACCTTTACCACTCTTTCCCGGGTTGTCTCCGCGCTGCGCGAAGCGATGCGGCGGCCCGTCGAAGACGTGACGGTTCCGGAATCCTTCTCCGACCCCGGACGCTCCATGGTCGAGAAGTTCGGGATCACGGAGGGCTATCGTGTCGCCGTCATCGGCGAGCCGCCGGAGTTTCGCGGCGTGCTGGGCGAAGTGCCGGAGCATGTCGAATTCACGGAATGGCCCGATCGGCACACGAAGCTCACCGTGTGGTTTGTCCGGTCCCTCGGCGAACTGGAAGAAGGCTTCGAAGCCGTCCTGGATCGCATCGGATCGGGCCCCATCTGGATCTGCTGGCCGAAGCAGTCTTCCGGTGTCCGCTCCGATTTGACCATGACCAACATCCGCCAGACGGCAATCCGTTATAACCGGATCGACGTGAAAATCCTCCGGATCGACCGTACATGGAGCGGCAGCCTGATCCTCACCCGGCGGGCCCCCTAGCCCGCGAAGGCAGTCGGGTTGCGGTGATAATCTCGTTATCGATGACTCGCCGAAACCTCGTCCGTCTCGCCCTGGCCGCGCCCGCGGCAGCTACGTTCAGCCGCCTCCGCGCTTTCGCCGCACCCGCCGCCAACAAGGTCAAGATTACGGCGGTAAAAGCGCTGCAGATTCGCGGAATTGCGGGAAATTGCCTGATTCGCATCGATACGGATGCCGGCTTGACCGGCTATGGAGAGGCGGGAGTCACCGGGCCCATGGCGCGGGCGCGCATCGAAACGATGAAACAGTATCTGATCGGGCGGGACCCGATGGCGATCGAAGTTCATTTCAGCAATCTCACCTCGCTGATGCACACCTACATGGCCAACATTCCGACCATCAGCGGCATCGATATGGCGCTGTGGGATCTTGCGGGAAAGATTACCAATCAACCCGTCAGCAGCCTGCTGGGCGGCCCCTTCCGTGAGGAGATCCGGCTGTATTCGCACGGGGTGGGAATGAACATGCTGGACAAGGCGTCCTGCAAAGCGTTCGCCGAACGGGTGAAGGCGCAGCCGGAAGGATTCACGACATTCAAGTGCGACATTCACGGCCCGCTGGGTCTGCGGATGGGCCGCTTTGCCGGAACTTTGGATGGCGCGCAGATTCGCAAGGTGGCACAGGCGTATCAGAACGCGCGGGAAGCCCTGGGAGACGAAATCGAAATCGGCGTGCACTGCCACAACGAGTTCGACCTGCCCAGCTCCCTGGCCATCGCGAAAGCCGTTGAGCCGATCAATCCGGTCTTCTACGAGGACCCTCTGAATCCTCCGTTTTCCGATGCCTGGTTGGGACTCCGGCGCGGGACGCGCCTGCCGATCCTGACGGGCGAGAAGCTGGAGCTGGTGCAAGGCTTCAAGCCATTCGTCGATCATCAGGTGGCCGATATCATTCATCCGGATTTGGCATTTTGCGGCGGCTTCACCGGTGCGAAAAAGATTGCCGACTATGCGGCGCTGGCGCGAACGCCCGTGGCTCTTCACAACGTCGGCTCGCTGGTGCTGTGCTACGCCAATGCCCATTTCGGAGGGTCGATTCAGAACTTCTACCGCTCCGAAAGCGCGCTGGGCCGTCCTACTCGCTATATCGAGGGTATGGCCGCCGGCGCTCCTCCGGAGGTGAAGAACAGCCACCTGAAAGTCCCCACGGGAGCCGGACTGGGCCTGGAGATCAATCCGGATTTTCTGAAGAAAAATCTCGTGGCCGGCGAAGAGTTCTGGAGTAAGTTGGCTCCGTAGGGCCAGCCGTAAGAGTCTGTGTGAAAAACTGGCATTCAGAATGAATCCCAGCCGGACGGCCGGGGCTAAAATACTGAAAATACTAAACTTGTGAAGCCCCATGTGTGAGCGTGGGGATCTGCCTTTACTAGTTTTTCACGCAGACTCGTCAGCGCGGGGATCCGTACTGAATGTCGTTTTTCCCACAGACTCGTGAGAATTCTTTCGGCAGGCCACCTACGCCGGAATTCTCAAACGCTGGATGAGAAAGCGGAATACCCGGCGGATCAGCCAGACAAAGCCGATGAGGAACAGAACCACGAGGACGAGAACGATCAGCGGGTGGTGCACGGTAAGCCACAGGCCCAGCGGGATGAACATGTCCTCCGCAAAGGAGAGCGTCCAGTTCGATACCGGTTCGGGGCTATGATTAGCCGCCACTCGAGTGGCCGCCTTGGCGGAATGGGCGGTGAGCGCGACGCCTCCGGTCACCAGCACCACGGCCGTCTTCAGAGCGGGATCGAGACTGCTGCCCGCGGCAAAGGCAAGCACGGCGGCGCCGATGGGCCGGACGAAGGTGTGCACGGTGTCCCAAAAAGAATCGAACCAGGGTACTTTGTCGGCGATAAATTCGGTGGCCATCAAAACGCCGGAAGTGATAAGCACAGGTAGTGAGCCCAGGTGGAGCAACGACGAGAACTGCTCGCTCAGCTCGAGGAGACCGAACCGGATCAGCAGTCCCAGAACAAACACCGTCGCATAGAGACGGATTCCCGCCAGGAATCCAATACCGGCCGCGGTTCCGAGGATGTCGACAACGCTCATCTGGACTATGGTTTCATCTCGAGCAGCAATACCCAATCGTTGCCGCGCTCCGGCTGGCCGGGCGGCGTGAACTCCTGGACGAGATTCCCGTCAAAGTCACCGATTTTCGTGCGGGCGCCCGTTCGGGGGTCGAACCAGTTGGCGCGGATTTTTTTCGCGGCTACCCGCTCCAGCCGCGCGGAGAACGGCTTGCCTGTTGGAGTATAGACCATGGCGTAGTTGCGGCCGCGCGTGGCCTGCATGTGCTCGCCACCTTCGCCATCGGGACCCTCGATGATCGTCTGATCGGGAAGCCGGGTGAAGTAGTCCAGGCCCTCCATGAGGTGGCGGAGGTGGCCCATCTGCGTCGCTCCGGGAAGGTTCATGGCCACCTGCCACTCGGTTCGCGCAAAGGCGATGGGCGGACGTTTCGGCGAGAAGAATTGCCAGATGTCGTGGCAGCCGTAGGTGTGTCCCGCCGCTCCGGCGAACACCGCCCAGTAGGCGGCTTGGCGGACATCGGTGTCGTCAAACCAGCCGTTCTCGTCGGGCTTCCAGTTGACCGGATGGTCCTCGTACCGGGGTTCACCATCAATGACGGGCTTGATCGGGACGAGGGCATAGTCTTTGGCGACCATCAGATCGTTGCGAATCTCGCGCTGGCCGTGGCCGGATTGCAGCATGTTGAAATCCAGCCAGGGCTCGCCGTGCAGCGTCTCCGAAGAAGTGCCGTTTCCCTGCGGATGGTAAGTCATCAGGTGGCGGCTGGTGTCCTTCTCGCGAATGCCGCGAGCCATCTCCCGCCATACGGGGACGACGGTGTTGGGGTTCCGATCCCCGCCCAGAATCCAGATGAGGTTGTTGACCTTGGCGTATCGCGCCCCGATCCATTTGCCGTAGTCGTAGGCGGTGCTGCCGTCGAAAATGACTTCGTTTTTCTTCTCCCAAGGCGCCTGCACAACCTTGTTTCCCCATGTCGGCAGCAAACCGATGAATAGCCCTCGACGTCCGGCTTCCTCGAACACCCAATCGATGTGGCGAAAGTAGGCATCGACCGGACGCCGGGGATCGCCATTCTCCAGTGGGAGATTTCCCTCGGCGTTCGGCTCGGTGAGGCCGTCGAATTCAGCGAGCGCGACGGCCTGGATGACGGTGAATCCCTTGGCGGCGCGGTTGTCGAGATATTCGATGGTTTGCGCCTTATCCAATCGATGGAACAGCTCCCAGGCGGTGTCGGCGAGATAGAAAAACGGGCGGCCATCGGCATGCCGGAGGAAGCGCTGGTTGTCGGAAACTCGCAGCCCTGTTAAGGGCGGTGCAGCCATCGCAGCGGAGGCGAGCAGGAATGCACGGCGGTTCATGATTGGACTCGAAATCCGGGTGAACGGTAGTCGGCGGGTAAATAGCCCGGAGGAATCGTCACCTGGTTGCCGTCGCGCAGACTGTGATAGGTGGGAGACATAATTTCCACCCCCGCCTCATTGAACGTGTCTTGCAGGTGCTGGTGCAGGTCGGAGTAGATGCGGTCCATCTCTTGCGGTTTGTCGGTATAGGCGTTGATCTGGTAGGAGACGTTGTAATCGTTCAGCGCGGTTTGCAGCACGAACGGCGGCGGCTCTTTCAAAATTCCGTCCGTCCGCGTCGCCGCATCCGCCATCAACTGGTGTATCTGCCTCCAGGGGGCATCGTAGCCGATTGTGATCACGGTAGAGAGAATCAACCCGCCCGCGGCGAGCCTTCCCTGCGTGTAGTTTACGATCGGGCTGGCCATGACCGTGGAATTGGGAATGAAAATCTCCTCGTTCTTGATGGTTCGGATTCTGGTGACGAAGATCGACCGTTCAATAACGTCTCCGGTCTGATCGCCGATTTTAATCCGGTCTCCGATCCGGAAAGACCTGGTGTAGGTCAACAGGATTCCTGAAATTACGTTCCCCATGGCTGAGCCGGAGCCCAACGAGATAAGAACTCCGATGAAAATCGAGACTCCCTGAAAGGCGGGCGTTTTTCCGCCGGGAAGGTAAGGAAATGCCACCACCAGCCCGAACGCCACCATGAGAAACGTAAGAATCCGATAGGTCGGCTCAGCCCACTCCGGGTGGAAGCCGGGGATGACAATCAGGCCCTCTTCGATCCAGCGCGAGAGTCCGCGGAGGATCCGGATGATCCAATAAATGACGAACCCCCACACGGCCAGGAATCCGAGGTTTGGCAGATACTCCACGAAAGCGGTGACGATGCCCTTTACCGGATCCTTGATCCAGTCGATCCAGGTATCGGCCATAGGGGCGGTGGCGCGGAATTTTCCGAGAGTAAACGTCAGCGCGGCGGACACCATCACCAGAAACCCCAGAGACCCTCCGATCCGGAATACCCAGCTTGTCAATCTGTGAACCCGGGAGGCGAATATCAGCTTCAACCGCGCCGCGCGGCTGGTCCGGTCGTGGGCCAGGTCGAGACACCAGTTTTCCAACTGGGCATCCAGGTTGCGGTACAGGGTGAGAATCAACCAGAGCGCGCCGGATACCAGCGCCCACGTCAGCGCAATTTCAATGATTTTTATGGTCAGCCCGCTATCCGCGAAAGACATCGGCGTGGTCCTGAAGAAACTGGCGCAGGCGAATTGCCGGCCGTCCGGTCAAGGCTGCAACATCCTGAGTTGGTTCCTGGGTGATGTAGCCCCAGGCGATCATGTCATTGGTAATCCATTCGGGCATTCCGTAGCCGAGCATCATGGCGCGGTATTCGTCTTCGGAGATGACATTCGGAGTGACGGTCTTGCCGGCGGCTTCGGAGACTGCCTGCGCCACCTCCGCGATGGTGAAATTCTCCGGCCCCGTTAGATGGTAAGTGGCGCTGGACGGATCGTCGCGCGTCAAGACCTCCACGATGCACGAGGCGACATCCCGGTTGTCGATCATCGCCTCGCGAGCGGTGGTGCGGTGCGTGGGAAAAGTTCCACCGGTTTTCGAAACCCGGCTCATGCCCAACAAGTTCTGCATGTATCCCGAGGATCGCAGAAAGCAATGAGGAACCCCGGTGCCAAGGATGGCCTCTTCGGCCTGCCCATGCCAGCGGGCGGTATTGATATCTGAGTGCGGGTCGGCGCCGGTGGCGGAGACTTTCACGATATATCGCACTCCGGAATCCGCCGCGGCTCCCGCCAGATGACCTTGCAATTCGGCCAGTTCCGGCGCGGCCGAAGACATTACCAGAAGACGGGAAACGCCCGCCAGCGCCTTTTTCACGATGTCCAGGTCGGCCAGATCGCCCGTGACGATCTCAACGCCCGCCTCCCGCAGCCCAGCCGCCTTCTCTGGATTGCGGACAAGCGCACGCAGCGACAATCGACTGCCCGCCAATTGCGAAACCACCTGCGGACCCACGTGGCCGGTTGCTCCCGTCAGGAGGATCTTCTCGGAGGATTTCATGCCCCTATTCGAGCACAGCCCCAAGCCCTATTCTTCGTCTTCTTCCTGGCCCGTCCGTGCAGCCTTGGCGGCGGCGATAATTTTCTCCGCCTGGATCTGGGGAACAAAATCGTAGTGGTCAAACTCCATCGTGAACGATGCCCGGCCCTGCGTCATCGATGTCAGGTCGTTTTGATAGTTCAGCATCTCCGCCATCGGTACCTGAGCTTTGATGGTCTGCGTGGCGCCGCGCGTGTCCATGCCGGAGATGCGCCCCCGGCGTGAATTCATATCGCCCATCAGATCGCCGGCAAATTCGACAGGAGCCTGCACGACGACATTCATGATGGGCTCCAGCAAGGCGGGTTTGGCGACGCCCATCGCCGCTTTGAACGCCTTGCGCGCGGCGAGTTTGAACGACATTTCCGAGCTGTCGACGTCGTGATAGCTGCCGTCGTAGAGAGTGACCTTGAAGTCCACCATGGGGTGGCCGGAGAGATAGCCGTTTTGCGCCGCTTCGATGAAGCCCTTCTCCACGGCGGGAATGAAGTTCTTGGGCACGGAGCCGCCAAAGACGGAGTTGACGAATTCGAACTTGGCCCCTCGGGCCAGCGGCTCGACTTTCACCCAAACATCGCCGAACTGTCCGTGGCCGCCGGTCTGCTTTTTATGGCGTCCCTGGACATCGGCAAAGCCCCGGATGGTCTCGCGGTACGGAATCTTTGGGGCGTGCAATTCCACATCGACGTTATACTTCCGCCGCAGGCGGCTGACGACAATTTCGACGTGCTGCTGGCCGGCTCCGGCCAGGAGAAATTCTTTGGTCTGCGCATCCCGGTAGAACCGCAGCGACGAGTCTTCCTCCAGAATCTTGTGGATGGCATTGCCCATGCGGTCTTCGTCATTTCTGGATTTCGCACGGATCGCGTAGGCGATCGACGGCTCCTCGATAGTCAGCGGAGCCAGCGCTACCAGATTGGACTTGTCGGCCAGCGTGTCGCCGGTGAGCGTGTCTTTCAGCTTCGCCACCGCGCCGATATCGCCGGCATGTAGTTCCGTCACGGGTTGGATCGACTTTCCGGAGGGGACGCCGATGTGCGCAAGACGCTCGTCCGCGCTGGATCGGGAGTTGATCAGGTGCGCGTCATTCTTTACGATTCCCGACAGCACCTTGAAATAAGAGACGCGGCCCTGGAACGGATCTGCCGCCGTCTTAAACACGAATGCCGCCGGAGCCGATGCGTCCGAGACGTCGCGGTCGATTTCCTTGTCGCCCTGCTTCAAGTGGATGACGGGATGCTCCGTCGCCGCCGGGAAGAAGATTTTCGAGAATTGGAGCACCTGGCAAGTGCCGATGTTGCGGAGCGCGCTGCCGCAGAGTACGGGAACAATAGCGTTGTACTTCATCTCGTCATGGATGCCCTGGATGACGTGCTCGGCGGCGAGGGTGCCGGTTTCGAAGAATTCGTTCATCAGCTCGTCTTCCCCTTCGGCGACCGCCTCGACCAGCACCGCGTGGGCCTTCTGCGCCGCTTCGGCGTACTCTGCCGGAATTTCGGTCTCCTTGCCGAGGCCGTCCCCGTCGGGCTCATAGAGAAAGGCTTTCATGGTGACCAGGTCGATGACACCGCGAAAATCCTTTTCACTGCCGATCGGAAGCTGAATCGGCACGCAGGTACGGCCGAAGGAATTGTGAATGCTTTCCAAAGTCCGCTCGAAATCCGAGCGTTCCCGATCCAATTTATTGATAAAGATGGCTCGGGGCATTTTAAATTCCTCGGCAAAGCCCCAGACCTTTTCCGTCTGCACCTCGACTCCCGCGACTCCATCGACAACAAGGAGAGCCGCATCGGCGGCATGCAGCGCCGCCCGGGTGTCGTTCATGAAAATATTGAATCCCGGAGTGTCCAGCAGATTCACTTTTGTTCCGCGCCACTCAGCGGCGGCGACTCCCGTGGAAATCGTAATCTTCCGCGCGATCGATTCGTCGTCGAAATCGGTAATGGTGTTGCCTTCGTCGACTTTCGTCAGCCGATTGGTAGCTCCGGATGCGTAAAGAATCGCCGCGGCCAACTGCGTCTTGCCGCTGTTGCCGTGGCCCGCAAGTCCGATGTTCCGAATATCCCGTCCTTCGTAAACCTTCATGAGTGCCTCGTATCAGTGCTTCAGGACGAACAGAGTCCTGTTACGACCGCGGAATCTTATCACATTAGACTGAAAGAACACCGCTTCAGCGTCTATGGCTCCTACTACCAGTCGAAGTGTCGGCGCGGGGATCCCGCGCGAGCTGCCGGTCACGCTGAAGCTTGCGGGTCCGGTGGTGCTGGCAGAGATCGGATGGATGGCGATGGGCGTCATCGACACGGTGATGGTGGGGCGGCTGGGACCCGAAGCCATCGGCGGAGTGGCGATCGGCAACATCATCTTCAACACCATCGGATTGTTGAGTCTCGGATTGATCCTCGGGATGGACACCCTGATTTCTCAAGCGTTCGGGGCGGGGAATATTCGCGATTGCAACCACACTCTGCGGCAGGGTGTGTGGCTGGGCATGTTTGTCGCCCCGGTGCTGCTGGTGCTCATGCTGTTGGCGGCGCCGACGCTGCCTTCCTGGGGTGTCGAGCCGGATGTCGCCGTGCTGGCCCGAGCCTATACGGAAACGATCGCCTGGAGCGCTTTTCCGCTGTCCTTCTACTTTGCCTTCCGCCGGTATCTGCAATCGACGAATATCGTCCGGCCCGTGATGTTCGCGCTGCTCAGCGCGAATGCCGTGAACGCCTTCGGCAACTGGCTGTTGATCTTCGGCAACTGGGGGTTCCCGGCATACGGAGTGCGAGGCGCGGCCATCGCCACCGTTTTCGGGCGAGTGTATATGGCCTTGGTTCTTTTGGCCGTACTGGTGATGAAGGAGCGCGGCGATTCCACCGGTCTGTTTCGATTCGAATGGCCGGACTGGCTGCGCATCCGGACACTGCTCCACCTGGGGCTTCCGGCCGCGGGGCACATCTTCGTCGAGGTGGCCGTGTTCGCGGCGTCCACCGCGTTGGCCGGCCAGTTCCCGGCGGTCGCCCTGGCCGCCCACGAGATCGCGTTGAACAACGCCGCGATGACCTTCATGGTGCCGCTGGGAATTTCGTCGGCTGCCGCGGTGCGGGTAGGGCAGGAACTCGGCCGGGGCAACCGGCACGGGGCGGCGGTTGCGGGCTGGACGGCCATCCTGCTGGGCGTAGGTTTCATGGCGATTTCGGGTTTGACGATGCTTGCGATTCCCAGGATGATTCTGGGTCTCTACACTCCGGATGTGCGGGTGATCGAGACGGGTGTGCCGCTGCTGTTTGCCGCCGCGGCGTTCCAGCTCTTTGATGGAACTCAGGTGGTTTCGACAGGATGCCTGCGGGGATTGGGCGACACCCGGACGCCGTTCTTCGCCAGCGTGACGGGGTATTGGGTGTTGGGGCTGCCGATCGGAATGCTGCTGTGTTTCCGGATGGGTTGGGAGGTGCTGGGCTTGTGGGTCGGACTGTCGATCGGGCTGATGATCGTGGCAGTGGTGCTGCTCACCAGATGGGTTTGGGCGTCGCGGCCAGGCTAGCGAAGTTCGATAAGGTCCGGAGAGACCCGCTTGCTGTCG
>CAZETQ010000060.1:0-36596 GCA_964515165.1 uncultured Solibacteraceae bacterium
AGCTTGCCGATGTTCGGGCTTTCCATGAACAGGTTCAGCGATTGGCTCTGGTCAATATAGGCTCCGCGATCGGCCGCCATGTCGATCAGCGATCGCATCGGGATCTCCCACACCGTGCGATAGATCAGCCGAAGGTCGGCGGGTAGCTCGTCGAGCGACTGCACAGATCCCTCCGCCAGCTTCAACTTATTGCGGACTTCGTCGTTCCAAAGTCCCAGCGCTTTCAGATCGGTGGCAAGGTAACGATTCACCTGCAGGAAATCGCCGGAGAGCGTCTCGCGCTTGAAGAGATTCGACACCTGCGGCTCGATGCATTCGGAGCAGCCGGCGATCGACGCGATGGTCGCCGTCGGAGCAATGGCGATCAGCAGCGAATTTCGCAGCCCGACGCGCTGGATGCGCTCGCGAAGACTGCTCCAGCGTTTCTCATCGGCGGGGGTAACTCCCCAGGCGTCGAACTGCAGGTCTCCTTTTGCTGCCCGGGTTTCGGAGAAAGATGGGTGCGGCCCGTGCACTTCGGCCAAATCGCAGGAAGCCGACAGCGCGTGGTAGTAGATTTCTTCTTGAATCTTCCGCGACAGTTCCCGAGCCTCAGCGCTATCAAACGCCAGCTTCAACTGGAAGAACACATCCTGCAGCCCCATCATTCCCAAGCCCACCGGACGCCACCGCCGGTTCGACGACCCCGCGGCCGCAGTCGGGTAGAAGTTGATGTCGATCACGCGATCCAGAAATGGCACGGCACGCCGCACGGTTGCGGCAAGCTTCTCGAAATCGAACGCCGCATTGACCACGTGACGCCCCAAATTGATGGAGCCCAGGTTGCAAACAGCCGTCTCAGCTTCGGACGTGACTTCGATGATCTCGGTGCAGAGATTCGATAAATGCACGACATTTCCCGGCGCGGCAGTCTGATTCGATTTCAGGTTCGACGAATCCTTGAAAGTGATCCATCCGTTGCCCGTTTCCGCCAGCATCCGCATCATGCGGCCGTACAGATCGCGAGCCTTCACCTGCCGCGCAAACAGGCCGGCGGCTTCGGCAGCTTCGTAGGCTTCTCGAAACTCGACACCACACAGGTCCGGAAGGTGAGGCACCTTGGCCGGATCGAACAGCGACCAGATGCCATCGGCCTCGACACGCTCCATGAACAGGTCAGGAATCCAATGCGCGAGATTCAGGTTGTAGGTTCGACGAGCCTCGTCGCCGGTATTGTCGCGCAGCTCGATGAATTCCTCGATGTCGGCGTGCCACGGCTCCAGATACACGCAGCAGGCGCCCTTGCGCTTTCCGCCTTGATTCACGGCGGACACCGACGAGTCCAGAGTTTTCAGCCAGGGAACGATCCCATTCGACTTTCCATTCGTCGCCTGGATCAGCGAGCCGCGAGAGCGGATGCGGTGATACGCCAGACCGATTCCGCCGGAAAATTTCGACAGCATCGCGACATCCTTATACCGGTCGTAAATGGCTTCCAGGTGATCCTGCGGAGAATCCAGCAGGTAGCACGACGACATCTGCGGATGCGTGGTGCCGGAGTTGAACAGCGTCGGCGAACTGGGCAGATAGTCGAGCTGCGCCAGCCGTTGATAGAAATCGATTGCCTCGCCGGGAATGGCGGACAATCCGCACGCCACCCGCAGAAGGAAATATTGCGGAGTCTCGATCACATTGCGGGACTCGGGATTCTTCAACAAGTAGCGGTCGTAGACCGTCCGGATCCCGAAAAACTCAAACCGGTCCGACATCCGGTCGTCAATCGCATTGTTGAGCTTCCGCGCATTCTCGCGAACAAAGGCGGCGGTCGTCTCGGAAATCAACCCCATCCGCTGGCCGGCTTCGATCGACTGCGAGAACGAGAAGATGTTCTGGTTCTGGACTTCTTTCTCGATGTAGCGATCGAGCAGCCGAGCCGCCAACCGCGAGTACTCCGGCTCTTCGGCAATCAGCGAAGAAGCCGTCTGAATCGAAAGCTGGTCCAGTTCCTTCGTGGTCGAGCCGTCATAGAGACCTCCGATGGTCTTAATCGCCACCCGCATCGGATCGACATTCGACAGTCCCACCGCCGAGCGCTGGATGGCCCGGATAATCTTATCCACCGACACCGATTCCAAAGCGCCGTTGCGTTTGCGCACGTGCATCGTCGTCGAGGGCACTTCGGCATAAACGCCGGGGATCAATTCGCCCGGTGCGGGCTGGTGGGTGGTGGTCGCCATGTTGCCTCCTGAATCCGGAGAACAGGGCGAAGCACCGAGACGCGAAAACCGCCATCAGCACCAGCCCGCCCCTCGGCAGCTTGTGTTTGCAGCGCAATCGCGCAGGCTGTGGCAGGTCTTCGGACTTGCAGGCACGGCTCAGACGAGCGTCCTACTCACCGCGGCTTCCCAACCCGGACGGTCAGTGCGTAATGCGGCTTTCGTTCCTGCTTACCGCTGCGGGGCAGTGCCGGATTTTCACCGGGCTTCCCTTGGTCCTCTTGTGGAGGATACCGACAGCAACCACAATATACGGTGGAGCACTGGCGGAAGTCAACAACTAATTGGCGTACGGTCGCAATCGTTAATCGTTGTCTGGATGGAGCGTTCGCCGCAGGACGCCGCCATTTCGGGGAGCGCGGCCGTTCTCAATTTCTTGCGCGAACAAAAGCAGGCGATACGCCAGCTCGCGCGCCTGGGCTGGATAAACGGCTACTCCGGGAAATGGCTCGCCATCGACGTTGAGGACGATCGCGTCCTGGGACAAAACAACTGCGATGGAATCTCGTCCTTTCGAGTCCGGGGCACGGAATACTGAAATCATCTTCTCTCCCAGTTGGAGAGAGCGGCTTGCCGCCGCTCTCCTGTCAACGCGGCGTTACAGCTTGATCGTGACCGTTTTGACTTCTGTGTACTGCTGCAATCCGTACTCGCCGAGTTCGCGGCCGATTCCGGACTGCTTGAAGCCTCCGAACGGCGCCGCGGCATCGAAGACGTCGTAGCAGTTGACCCACACCGTTCCGGCCCGGACGTTGTTGGAAATCGCGTGGGCTTTTCCAATATCGCGAGTCCACACGGCGGCCGCCAAGCCATACACCGTGCGGTTGGCCCGTTCGATCACTTCGTCGATATTTTTGAATTTGATGATGCTCATCACCGGCCCGAAGATTTCCTCCTGCGCGATTTTCATGTCGTCGGTAACGTCCGAGAACACGGTCGGCTCGACGAAGTATCCCCGATCTCCCACCCGGCCTCCACCGGCGGCCAGCCGGGCGCCTTCCTTCCTGCCGGATTCGATGTAGCTCATCACTTTCTGGAACTGAGCGTCATCCACCTGGGGTCCCTGCTCCGTCTTGGAATCGAATGGATCGCCCACCACGCGCGCCTTGGCTCGCGTGGCGCTGCGCTCCACGAACTCGTCGTAGCATTTCTCTTCTACAAACAGGCGCGAGCCCGCGCAGCAGCATTGCCCTTGATTGAAGAACAGAGCGAAGTGAGAGCCTTCGACGGCCTTATCCATATCGGCGTCCGCGAAGACGATGTTGGGACTCTTGCCGCCCAACTCCAGGGTCACTCGCTTCAGGTTCGATTTCGCCGCCGCCTCCATGATCAGATGCCCCACTTCGGTCGATCCGGTGAAGGCCACCTTGTCGATGTCCATATGCATGGCGATCGCTCCACCCGCGGTGGGCCCGTAGCCGGGCAGCAGGTTCACCACGCCATCCGGGAAGCCGGCCTCCAAAATCAGTTCGCCCATGCGCAGCGCCGTCAGCGGAGTTTGCTCGGCGGGTTTCATCACCGCGGTGTTGCCGGTAGCCAGCGCGGGTCCGAGCTTCCACGCCTGCATCAATAGCGGAAAATTCCACGGAATGATCTGGCCCACAACCCCCACCGGCTCATGCCGGGTGTAGCAGAAATAGTTGCCCTGGATGGGAATCGTTTTTCCGTGAACCTTGTCCGCCCAGCCCGCATAGTATCGATAGCAGGCGATGACCAGCGGCAAATCGGCGGCTTTGGCTACAGAAACCGGTTTCCCGTTGTCGAGGGATTCCAGCTCCGCCAGCTCGTCGGCGTGCTTTTCGACCAGATCGGCAAGACGATTGAGCAGCTTGCCCCGTTCCGCGGCTGACATCTTGCGCCACGGGCCGCGCTCAAATGCCGCGCGAGCGGCCTTCACAGCGTCGTTGACGTCCTCCTGATCGGCCTCCGCCACCTGGCAGGTCTCATCGCCCGTAGCCGGGTTGTAGGTGGGAAACGTTTTGCCGGACTTACTGCTGACCCAGCGATTGTTAATCAGGAGCTTGGTCGCTTTTACAGCGACGGAGCTGTCGACGGGATTGGCTAGCGTTGCCATCACTACCTCCGGGAGCTGATTGAGAATGGTGTGTTTTCGTTACACCGCCACTCTTTCCGGACAATATCACAGTTGAGGAGCGGCATACCCATGCTTGTTTAAGACATTCCGCCCCTCGGCGCCGCGCAGCCAAGCGGCGAACTGTTTCGCTGCCGCGGCGTTCTTCGATGCGGCCACTACGCCCAGAGCCTGGTCGATCGGATCATAGAGCGATTGGTCGACAACGAGCACTTTGCCGGATTCCCGCAGCACCAGCGAATAGGCGGTCAGCGCAACGTCGGCATTTCCCGAGCCGGCATACTGCTTCGCCATGCTGATGTTCGTCGCATAGACGACTTTCGACTCCACCTTTGTCCAGACATTCGCCCTTCGCAGCGCATCGACCGCGGCCTTCCCATAGGGAGCCGTGGCTGGGTTGGCGACGGAAATGTACCGGACGGATCGCTTGACCAGGTCGGTAAGACCGGCAATCCCGGGCGCGTCACCCTTCGGAACCCACAACGCTAAAACTCCGCGGGTGTAGATTGCGCGGGTTTCCGGAAGAATATACTTCTTCTCGACCAAGCCATCCACATGCTCCACATCAGCGGCGGCGAATAGGTCGAACGGAGCTCCATTCTCGATCTGTTGCGCCAGTTGCGCGGTCGCTCCATAGCTGATGACCACTTGAATGCCGGTACTCTTTGTGAAATTGGATGCGATCTCATCGAGAACGCCGGTCAAATTGGCGGCTGCCGCTACGGCGATCTCCGGCGCGGTCTTCGGTGGCGGAGCCGTCCCGCAGGAAACCGCAAGGAAACACCCGATGACGATCGCCGGCGTTCGCATTCAGAACCGGTAGCGCATGTTGATGTACACCATACGTCCGGCCTCCGGATATCCGTCCACCAGAATGTAATTCCGGTCGAACAAGTTGGTGATTCCCGCCTGGATCTCCACCTGTTGATACAGCCTGGTCATGCCGGCAATTCCGGTAGTCGCGAAGTTAGTTGCCCGGCCATAAGTGCCGGCATCGTTCTGATAGAAGCGGCCGGCTTCGTACCGGACATCCGCCAGCAGGGTCAGGCGCGAAAAGGGTTGATAGCTGGCCGATCCATAAATCTTGTGCCGCGGCGTGTCGAGCATCAGTACTCCCGGCATCGATTCGTTCTTCCGGCTTAGATACGTGTAATTCGCATTCAGCTGGAGCGCCGAAGTGAGATTGCTTCGCACTGCGAACTCACCGCCCAGGTAGCGGGCGTCGCCGAGATTTCGAAGCTGAAACACATTCGGTTGAACATAGAACCGCTGCGTCGAATTCGAAACGTCGCTGCGGAACAGGTTCAACTCCATGAAGGTGCGCCGTCCGAGAATCCGCGAGTAGCCGGCTTCCCAGTTGTTGGACCGTTCTTCCTGTAGATCCGGATTCGGGATGGCCTGGCCCATTCGATAGGAGTAGCGGTCCTTGATGGTCGGAAGCCGGGTTTTTCGCGCAAAGGTGAAGTGGACCTTCGCAGAGGCCGACAAAGCATGGAAGAGTCCCGCCTGCGGGTTGTACGCCCAAACGTCCCGCTTGGGAAACGGGACCACCTGGCCCGAAACCAGGTTTTCCGCATTCAGGACCTGCAGGCGATCGGCGCTGAATCCGAGGATTGCCGAGGTGCGGTTGCCCAATTGGATCGTGTCCTCAAATCCGAAGGAGAACGACTGATCCCGGAAACTTCGCATCGGTTCGCCGAGATTTCCTTCCCGGTGAGTATCGTCCTTGAAATAGAACGATGTCTTCACCGTCTGCCGCTTCAGCGCGCGAGTCCCTAGCTCCACCGTGGTTCCGTATGTATCGTCGTCATAGGGACTGGTGAACGAAGACGGCAGCGTCTGCGTGCAGTAGCAGGAGTTGTCGTAAGCCCGAATCAGATTGTCGAATTTGTCGTAATAGAGCCTCGCGCGCACATAAGTCGTCTCTCCCAACGACTTATTGGCGATTCCGTAGAAGCTCTCCTTGTTCCAGTAAGGCCACTGCCAATAACGCGGACGAACCGCCGGATCACTGCCCGCATAAGTGGGATTACCCTTCTCTCCCTGCTGGTTGGAGTAAGTGAAGGTGTATTGGTCGGTTTGATTCGGAGTCCACCCGACGCGAACCCGGCCCTTGTAGTCCGTCTGATAGGCATTCAAACGATCTCCCGCCGGTTGCAGTGGGACCGGACTAAAATTTCCGGACAACGGAAACGTGTCGCTGGAGAGCCAGGCAAACCCTCCCTGCACCCAAAGCTTGCGCCACTTCACGCCGGCATTGGCAAACCCGTGAGCCTGCGCTCCGGACCCGTAACCCGTGCCCATGTCGAGATTGAATGGCTTCGTCGGAGCTTTCGTGATCAGATTGATGGCCCCGCCAATGGCGTTCGGCCCGTAGAGCGGCGAAGTGAATCCCTTGGAAACCTGCATCTCCCCCACGTCGTAAGTCAGAAATCGATCCATATCGACGTATCCGTCATAAGGGACATAAACGGGAATGCCGTCGATATAGAGCGGCACCTGCCGCACATCGAATCCCCGCACGAAGACGCCCCGTTCATTCCGCGCGCCGATCCGCTGAATCGAAACTCCCGGGATCAGGTTGAGAGCGTCGGGAAGTACTTTCAGATTCCGCTCCCGATACTCGGACTCATCCATCGTCGTGGCCGTGGGAACCTGGGCGGCATCGGCAGCAACGTTCACCTCAATCCGCCCCAGATAGAACGCGCTACCCGGACGGTTTCGCTCGAAGTTCTCCAGAACCTGTCTCAGCTCTTTGACGTAACTCAGAAGTTCCTGCGCCGCCGCTCCCGGGGGCAGCCCCGGCAGGCTGATACTGCCCGGCTGCGATGCGGCCCAGGCTCGAATCTCGCGATCCAGCGATTCCAGCTCCGGGCGAACCGCGGCACCGGACGGCGTCTGATTCAGCCTCACTTCTATCGATTGAAGAGCGGTCAGCCAATCGATGACCGAGCCGCTTTGCGCATAAACGGAACAAGCCAGAAAAACACCAAAATAGAGGAGTCTCTTCATCAGAAACACTGTCTTGTAAAACGTAACATAGGGGACCGTCGTGTTAACATCACGATGTCTTGTTTTCCCGTTTACTCTGCGCCAGAATTCTTGTCATTTGCGCCGCCGGAGTGTCCGCCTTCGGACAGTCCACCAAGGCGGAGTTGTTCGGCATTGTTCGCGATCCGTCGGGACTGCCCGTCGATTCCGCCTCCGTAACTCTTGTCAACCTAGCGACGGCTGTCGAACAGCAGACTTCGACAGATGTTCAGGGCAGCTATCACTTCTTCGCCTTGAATGCCGGCGACTATCGGATCAGCGTGTCCAAGTCCGGTTTCAAGACTCTCAAGCGGGACGGCTTGAATATCAGCGTCGGCAGCCAGACCGCCGTTGATCTTTCAATGGAGGTGGGCGATGCGGCGCAATCGGTGGAAGTCACCGGGTCGGCGCCCATCCTGCGGTCCACTCGAGGCACCGTGAGTTTCGTGGTCGAGCAGAAGAAAGTCGTCACTCTTCCCCTGGACGGCCGGAATTTCGTGCCGTTGATCGCGCTCTCTCCCGGTGTCAACCTGCCGCCCGGCAACCTGCTGCCGCGAATCAACGGCAGCCGCCCAAGAGTCAGCGAGTACGTCTATGACGGTGTCAGCGTGCTCCAGCCGGAACCGGGTCAGGTGGCGTTTTATCCCATCATCGACGCGATCGATGAGTTTCGAGTCGATACCAACAGCTATTCCGCCGAATACGGCCGGTCGAACGGCGGCGTGATCATGGTCAACCAGAAGTACGGCTCCAACAACCTTCATGGCACGCTGTTCGAGTTTTTCCGCAACGAAGCACTGAACGCCCGCAATCTATTCGCGACAACCGGAGCCAAGCCGCTGTTCCGGCGCAATCAATATGGATTTGTTCTCGGCGGCCCGATTCAGAAGGACAAAACTTTCTTCTTTGTGGACTGGCAGGGGACACGGCTGAAGACCGGAGTGGTCCGCACCAGCACCGTCCCCACGACGGCGCAGCGGTCCGGAATTTTCACATCGCCGATCTACGATCCGGCAACCACCCAGCAAACTCCCGGTGGCTATACGCGAAGTATGTTTCCCGGAAATACGATTCCGTCCACCCGGTTTGACGAGGCGACGCTGGCGGTTCTCGACCGGTATCCAAGCCCCAATGTCTTCACCGGTACGGGTGCCGAAGCGACTGCCAACAACTATCGCCGCACCGGCAATCAGAGCGCGGAACAGGATCAGTTCGATACCCGGCTCGACCGGTACTTCGGTTCCCGGCACAGAGTCTTTGGGCGCTACACCTATCTGCGCGACCACTCGCTGCCGATGACGCCGTTTCCGGACGGTAGCGGCAATATCGCCACCGGCTTTATCGGTGACACTCTCACCCGGGCAGACGGAGTTGTTGCGGAGCATACCTGGACCTTGTCTCCCACTCGCGTGAATCAGCTCCGCTTCGGTTGGACGCGCCGCGGATTTGTGCGAACGGCGCTTCAGACGGGTCAGTCCATCTCCGCACTTACCAAAATTCCCAACATTCCGACATCGTCCTTCTCCGACGTTCTGCCCACCTACGATGTCGTCGGTTTTCAGCAGTTAGGACCGCCGTCCAGCGCGAACAGCAACTTTACGACCTCGGTCACTCAGTTCATTGACAACTTTTCCTGGACCAAAGGCCGGCACAGCTTGAAAGCCGGAACCGACATCCGGCTGGAGCGTCTGGACGTGCTGCAGCCTGCCAATCCCACCGGATCGTTCCAATTCTCGAATATTCTCACCGCGGGCTTGAACTCGAACGGCTCAGTTGTCGCGAATACCGGCAACAGCTTCGCCTCGTTCCTGATCGGGCAGGTGCAGGCATTCCAGATTGACTCGCAGAACAGCCTGATCGGTCCGCGCGCGAACATTGCCGAGTTCTTCATCCAGGACGACTGGCGCGTCTCGCAGCGCCTTTCGCTGAACCTCGGCGTGCGCTACACCTTGAACTTTCCCTCGACCGTCGCGCAGGACCAGGGCGCCGTCTTCAATCTCAACACCCAGGTGATCGATTTCCTGGGCCGCGACGGATTCCCCCGCGCCGCCAGAAACCTCAATAAAGGCAATTTCGGACCTCGCATCGGCCTCGCATACAAGATCACCGATTCGTTCGTCCTGCGAGCCGGCTATGGAATGACCTGGATCGAACAGGCCGGCATCACCACTCCCTTTACGACGCCCCTGTTCCCGTTCACCCAAACGGTCAGCCAGCGTTCCAGCGACAACATCAATTCCACGTTCATCCTGTCGCAGGGTCCCACCGTCAGACCGTCCGACCCGAATCCGAATAGCGGCCTGGGCCAGGGAGTCTTCGGCGTCCAGCGTGACCAGAACAGCGGCTACGCCCAGCAATGGAATCTGTCGCTGCAGAAAACGTTTCGCGAGAATTGGAGCGTGGAAGCCGGTTATCTCGGCTCAAAGCTCACCAGCCTCGGCGTGCCGGATGCCAATATCAACCAGCTCCCGACGGACCTTCTCTCTTTGGGGTCGCAGTTGACGCAGCAGGTGCAGAATCCGTACTACGGTCAAATTCCCGCCTCGTCCCCGATCGGAGGGCCGACGGTTGCCCGGCAGCAACTACTTCGGCCCTATCCGCGATTCCAAACCATCGCACTCTATCGGAACAACGTTGGCCACTCGACGTATCACTCGTTCCAAGGCCGGGTGGAGAAGCGGTTCTCCCAGGGACTGACTTTTACGCTGGCCTACACCTTCTCGCGCCTGATCGACGATGCGGGAGCGGTGTTCGATTCCGCGGTCCTTACCGGCCCGGTGACGAATTTCCAGGCCGCGGACAGCTACAACAAGCGTCTGGAAAAAGACGTTTCTACCGGCAGCATCCCCCACATCTTCTCCAGCGGCTTCGTGTATGAGCTTCCCTTCGGACGCGGCCGCCGCTTCGATCTGCGCGGGTGGAAGGATTTTCTCGCGGGTGGATGGCAGATGGGGGGAATCGTTCGAGCGCAATCCGGAGCTCCGGTGGCCGTCACGCAAGCGACAAACTTCAATGCCTTCGCCGGGTTCGGCATTCAGCGGCCCAATCGCGTCGCCGACCCCAGCTTGCCCGCCGATCAGCGAGCCGTAAGCCGCTGGTTCAATACCGCGGCGTTCGCACAGGCCGGCCAATTCACCATCGGCAACAGCTCCCGCAATCCCGTCGTGGGTCCCGGCTACCGGACAGCGGACGTGATGCTTGGAAAAACCTTCACCATCACCGAACGATGGCGAACCGAGTTTCGCGCGGAGGCATTCAACGTCACGAACACTCCGCCGCTGGGAAATCCGAACGGAAGCTTCGGCAATGCGGCATTCGGTACGATCACGACAGCACTCGATCCCCGGGTGTTCGAATTTGTTCTGAAAGTCCACTTTTGAGGTGGTTATGCCGGCCAGACGCCTTTGGATCCTTTCTTTCCTCGGTACCTTGTTGTTGGCTCAGGATCCCGCGCCAAGCATTCAGGTCACCGGGGCAGTCACAAAGCCTCTCACGTTGACCGCGGCCGATCTGGCCAAAATGCCGCGAGCGACGGTCAAGACAAAGAGCGACGGCCTGGAAGTCAGCTACGAAGGCGTGTGGCTTCACGAAATTCTGAAAGCCGCCGGCGTGCCCTCCGGAACGGATCTGCGAGGTAAGGCGCTGGCCAGCTACGTGACTGCAGAAGCCAAAGACGGCTATCAGGCGGTGTTCTCCCTCGCGGAGCTGGACCCGGTATTTACTGAAAATCAGGTCCTGTTGGCCGACAGCGCGGATGGCAAGCCTCTCGTGGGGGCGCAGGGGCCGTTCCGGCTGGTCGCGCCGAAAGACAAACGCGGCGCACGGTCCGTCCGCATGCTGACTCGGCTGGACGTGGTACAGCTACGAAAGTAGACGATGACGACGAACATCAGGAATCGACTGGCCGACATTCGCCGCAGCCGGGCCGTGGGAGCGACGGATCTCGCCCGACGCGTAGGCATCAGCCGCCAGACCATCTACGCCATCGAAACGGGCACCTACATTCCCAACACCCAGGTGGCACTAAAGCTGGCGCGCGAGTTGGAGGTCTCTGTCGAGGAGCTGTTCGCGCTGGAAGAAGAGAAGCCGGCGACACCGGAACCTCTGGATTCCGAGGTGTTGAGCGCCACGCGCCTGACCAATGGCCAGCCCGTTCGCATCTGCCAGGTCGGCGATCGCTGGATCAGCGTTCCGGTCAGCGCCTCTCCTTATTACCTGCCGGAGGCCGATGGCGTGGTGTCGAAGGCCGGCCGTTCGAACTCCAAAGCCGGGCTCCTGGTGGTTTCCAAGGACGAAGTTTCGCAGAAGAAGCTCGTTGTCGCGGGCTGCGACCCGGCCATCGGCTTGGTCACGCGGATGGTGGAGAAACTGAGCGGAGTGGAGATTCTGTCCGCATCCGCTTCCAGCAAACTTGCGCTCACCTGGTTAAAGGAAGACAAGGTGCATGTTGCGGGATCGCATCTGGAGGATCCGGAAACCGGAGATTTCAATCTTCCTTACATCCGGCGGGAATTTCCCGGCGAGGATTTCACAGTCGTCACGTTCGCTAGTTGGGAAGAAGGTTTTGTGACCGCCGCCGGCAACCCCAAGGACCTTCGCAAGGCGGAGCATCTGACAAAAAAGGGCGTGCGGTTCATGAACCGGGAACAAGGTTCCGGCAGCCGCCTCCTGCTCGACAAGCTGCTTGCGGATGCGGATATTCCACAGAACAAAGTGTCCGGATACGATCAGGTGGCGTACGGCCACCTGGCTGCCGCCTATGCCGTGCTTACCGATCACGCCGATTGCTGCCTGGCGACACGCTCGGCGGCACAAACCTTCGGATTGAGCTTCGTTCCCATTCGCAACGAACGTTACGATCTGGTCATGCGAAGGCGTACGCTGGAGTTTCCGGCGGCGCAAGCCATGCTGGATGTGCTGCAGCGGGCGGCGCTCCGGCGAAAGCTGGAAGTTTTGGCCGGCTATGACACAACGCAAACCGGGGCGGTTCTGGCGTAATAGTCTTCTCGCTGCCTTCGCCGCACTGCCGGCGCTGGCCAGCGATTTCGACTTTCGTCTGCCCAAAGGATTTCCGCAGCCCGTTGTTCCCGCGAGCAATCCAATCACAGCCGAGAAAGTGGAGCTGGGCCGTCATTTGTTCTACGATCCACGGCTCTCGGTCAACGCCACGCAATCCTGCGCCAGCTGCCACCGGCAGGAACTCGCTTTCACGGACGGCCGAGCGCAGGGAGTCGGCGCCACAGGCGAAAAGCATCCCCGCGGCGCGATGAGCCTGGTGAACGTCGCCTTCGTCCCAACCTTGACCTGGGCCCACCCGAAGATGCCGCTCCTGGAGGATCAAGCCCTGGTGCCGATGTTCGGAACGGAGCCGATCGAACTGGGCCTGAAGCAGCCCGGCGAGCGGCTATTGATGGAGCTGAGCGCCGATCGCAAATATCAGCGCTTGTTTCCCGCCGCCTTTCCCGGAGTTGCCGAGCCCTTCACGCTCGACAATGTGACGAAAGCTCTCGCCAGCTTCGAGCGTTCGATCATCTCGATGCGGTCGCCCTATGACCGCTATCGTTACGGGCGCCAGGATGATGCGATCTCCGCTTCCGCCAAGCGCGGCGAGATCCTGTTCTTCTCCGGCGAGAAGGCCGGGTGTTTCCAGTGTCACGGCGGATGGAACTTCAGCGGGTCGATCCGCTATGATGGCGGCCCGGAGGCTCGGGGCGATTTTCAAAACACCGGCCTCTACAATTTGCCCGGCCCGGCATCCTATCCGCCGCCAAACACCGGTCTGCACCTGCACACCGGCGATCCGAAGGACATCGGAAAGTTCCGCGTCCCTTCGCTGCGCAACATCGCCGTCACCGCACCGTACATGCACGACGGCAGCCTCGCAACGCTGGCGGAAGTGATCGACCACTACGCCGCCGGCGGACGAGCATCGGGCAATCCCAACAAGAGCTCCACTGTCCGAGGCTTCCGCCTGACTCCGGAGGAACGCGCCGACCTGATCGAGTTCCTGAAAAGCCTCACCGATGAAGAACTGCTGAAAGACCCTCGCTGGAGTTCTCCCTGGCGCCGCCGCACTCCGCTGGCATCGACACGCGTCTCGGGTCTTCCATAATAGAAACAGGACCGGCGATCATGGCGGATTATTCCAAAAAACCCGAGACAATTGCCAAGCTCACGCAGGAGCAGTTTTGGGTGACACAGCAAAACGGAACAGAGCGGCCGTTTCAGAACGAATTCTGGAACAACCATCAAGCAGGGCTTTACGTAGACATCGTCTCCGGGGAGCCGTTGTTCACCTCGCGGGATAAGTTCGACTCCGGCTGCGGCTGGCCCAGTTTTACCAAACCGGTGGAAGCCGGCAATGTCGTGGAGAAGCCGGATACGAGCCATGGAATGCTGCGTACCGAAGTCCGCTCCAGTTACGGTGACAGCCACCTGGGTCATATTTTTCCCGACGGTCCACGCGCGGCGGGTGGACTCCGTTACTGCATCAACTCCGCTTCGTTGCGCTTTATTCCGGTCGAAGAACTGGAGAGCGCGGGATACGGCGAGTATCGGGAACTATTCCAGAAGAACTAGCAACGCCTTACGGGGAGGCGTCGGCGTTCACGGTCTCTACTTTCATGCCTTCGTGTACGATATCGCCGGGGTTTTGAATCACCCTGTCGCCCTCGTTCAGGCCGTCCACCACTTCCAGCAAGTCTCCGTAGTCCCGGCCGGCCCGGATCTTTCGAATGTGAACGGTTTGATCCTGCCCGACCGTCGCCACCTCGGACCCATTCGCCCGAATCACCAGGGCATCCGCCGGAATCACCAGCGGAGCGTCGCGCTGTGTCGTATTCAGCTCCGCTTGCGCGGACATCCCCGGCATCAGGACGCCGTCGGGATTCGGGACATTCAATTCCACCAGAAGTGTCCGGCTGGTGGGATCCAGCGCGTTCGCGGTGCGAGCCACTGTCCCTCCGAATTGCCGGCCGGCCAGTCCGGCCACTCGAACGATGGCCGTTTGACCCGGCCTGACGGAGCTAACCCAACTTTGCGGAACACTCACATAGACGCGCAGAGTATGGGTCTGGGCAATGCGGAACAGCAGTGTGTTCCCCGCGCTCACCAAAGCTCCCGCGTCGACATTGCGCAGAGTGATCACTCCGTCAAAGGGAGCTCTTACCACCTGGTACGCTTTCAGATTTTCGATGCGCGCCACGTTCGCTTCCGCCGCTGCGACGCTGCTCTTCTGAGCGTTCAGGGCTTTTTCCAGCGCATTTACGCCGGCGATTCGCGCCTGATACTCCAGCCGGTACCGGTCGTCGTCCTGACGCGAGGCAACACCCTCCCTCGCCAGTTCGCCGTAGCGCTCCGCCGATACCTTCGCCAGCTCCAGATCCGCTTTTCCCTGGCTCAGACTGGCGTTCGATTGCTCCAGCGTTGCCCGCACCTGCTCCAGTGTTGCCCGCGCTGCACGGAGCGAGTCTTCCAGCTCCGGAACGTCGATTTCCGCGAGCGGTTGACCTGCCTTCACGCGATCGCCAAGATCGGCAAAGCGGGCCTTCAGATATCCGTCCGTGCGAGCCAGCACGGGTGCTTCCTTGATGGCTTGCGTACTGGCGGGAAGCTGTAGCGAATTCTTGCCGCCGCCTCGTGTGACCGTGATCACGCGAACGCGCGGAAGAGCCTCCTCCTGGTGGCGGGCTTCAGCGACCACGACGGAACGGCGATGCTGCAGCGGAAGATAGCCCGCGAAAAACGCCAGGACGACGAGAATTAGCGTAAAAAGAGCCAGTGCAACGATTGTGGTTTTGGAGGGCTTCCAGCCCGGCTCCGCCGCGGATTCCGGAAACGCTTCACCTGCGCCGGAACGCAGCAGCTCCAGTTCCCGGCGCAGAGTTTCGTTCTCGCGCCGGAGCGCTTCGACAGACTGCGGATTAGGCTCCGTGGGGTGCATTCGGCTATTCCGCTTCCATCTCTATCAGACGGCGTTGGTGATCGACCGGAGGTTTCTTGCGAAGGTAGCTATAGACGATCGGAACGACAAAAAGAGTATTCACCGTGGCCAGCAGCAGCCCGCCAATTACCGCCCTTCCCAGCGGTGCGTTCTGTTCGCCTCCCTCGCCCAGCCCCAGCGACATGGGCAACATGCCCAGGATCATCGCCGTCGCGGTCATCAGGACCGGACGGATCCGGGCATGGCCCGCGGATAGAATCGCCTGTTGGCCGTTCAGTCCTCTCTGCCGTTCGTCATTGGCAAATGTCACAACCAGAATGCTGTTGGCGGTGGCGACGCCGATACACATGATGGAGCCCATCAGCGACGGCACGCTGAGAGTCGTACCGGTGACGAACAACATCCACAGGATTCCCGACAACGCTCCCGGAAGGGCCATCAAAATGATGAAGGGGTCCATCCAGGACTGGAAGTTGACGGTCATCAACAGATAGACCAGAATCACCGCGAAGATCAGACCCAGGCCCAGCCGGAAGAACGAAGTCTGCATCGTCTCCACCTGTCCTCGAAGCGTCAGGGTCGTGCCTCGCGGCAGTTTCGATTCTTCCTCGCGCATGATGCTGCGAACTTCCTTGCCGACGCTTCCCAGGTCCCAGTTGGCAACATTGGCGTAGATGTCGAACACCGGCATGACATTGTAGTGATTGACGATCACCGGAGTATAAGAGCGCTGCGTGCTGACCAGATTGGTCAGCATCTGCGTGGAAGCGGAGAGGGCTCCCGGATTTCCATAGGCTTGGCTGCTGCCGGCGGGTGCGGCGGCCGTAAAGGCGAGGTTCGTCGCCGCGCCTCCGGCCTGCGAACCCGGAGTTGTCATCGTAACCATCGTATTGCTCGGGGAGATCGGCGTCCGCAGCAGTGCGTCGAGCGAATCGATCTTGTACTGCGGAGTCTGCACTCCGATTGAATAGTTGACCCCGTTGGCCGGATTCAGCCAGAAGTTAGGAGCATAGGTTCCGCTGCCGCTGAGAGAAATCAGCATGCTGCTGGTAACGTCCCGCTGCGTCAAGCCCAGCTGCGCGGCGCGCGTACGATCCACATTCAGGCGAATCTCCGGCTGTGCCACCACCTGGTGAATATGAACGTCCGCCGCTCCCGGAATACGGGCAATCCGGCTTGCCAGGTGCTGCGCCACCTTGTAGTTCGCCTCCGCATCGCGCCCCACCACCTGCAAATCGATCGGCGCCGGCAAACCGAAATTGATGATCTGGCTGGTGATGTTCGCCGGCTGGAAAAAGAAGTCCATGTCGGCGAACTTTTCGTTGAGACGCTTCCTGAGACGAGTCTCGTATTCGGCCGTCGGGCTGTGATGCTCCTTATTGAGAGAGATGAGAATTTCGCCGTCCGCGGCGGAAATCGTTGGAATGTCGCCTTGGGCAATGGCCGGCCAGCTGTTCGGAATTCCGATGTTATCAATCAGCATCTCGATTTCATCGGACGGGATCTCGGCACGAATCTCGCGCTCGATGGCGGCAAACCGCGCCTCCGTTTCTTCGATCCGCGTTCCCGCCGGGCCTCGCGCGTGCAGCCGCATCTGGCCGGAGTCCACGTTGGGGAAGAAATCCTGGCCGATCAGCCTTAGCAGGCCCAGCGACAGAAGCGAGAAGCCCAGAAATCCGGCCAACACCGGCGCCCGGTGGCTCAGCGCGAAGTCCAGCAGCCCCATGTAACGGAATCGCAGCCGTTCGAAGAGACTGTTAAACCGGGCGTGCATCCGGTGCAGCAGTCCGCGGCCGGAGCTGTGCCGCTCATCCTCGTACAAGTGGAGCTCCTTGCCGAGCAGATACGCCATCATCGTCGGCACCAGCGTCCGGGAGAGCAGATAAGACGCCATCATCGCGAACACCACCGCCATCGCCAGCGGAGTGAACAGATAGCGGGCCGTCCCGGTCAGCAGCAGCACCGGTACGAACACAATACAGATGGAGAGCGTCGCCACAAACGTCGGAACGGCGATCTGCGACGCCCCGTCCAGCACCGCACGGATCAGCGACTTGCGCATCGCGAGGTTGCGGTGCGTATTCTCGATTTCAACGGTTGCATCGTCTACCAGGATTCCCACTGCAAGGGAGAGTCCTCCCAGGGTCATAACGTTGATCGTCTGGCCGAGAAGGCTGAGGATGGAAAGCGACGTCAGAATCGAAAGCGGAATCGAGATGCAAACGATGAGTGTGCTTCGCCAGCTGCCCAGGAACAGCAGGATCATCAATCCGGTCAGGGTAGCGGCAAGCAGCCCTTCGCGAACGACGCTTTCAATGGACGCTCGCACAAAGACCGATTGATCCGCCAACGGAATCACCTTCAATTCCGGCGTAACATTGGCCAGGATTCGCGGGAGTGCTTCTTTCACCTGGTTGACGATCGAAAGGGTGGATGCCTTTCCGTTCCGGGTGATCGTCATCAGGACGCCCCGGTTTCCGTTGGTGCGGACGATATTCGTTTGCGGCTGAAATCCATCGCGGACATGAGCCACATCCTTCACATAAACCGTCGCTCCATTGATATTGCGAATCGGCAGGTTGTTGAGTTCATCGAGAATCCCGGGGCTGCTGTTGACGCGGACTTGATACTCGGTGCCGGCCAGCTTGGCGGTCCCGGCGGGCAGAATCAGATTCTGCAGGTTGATCGCATTCGAGACATCGATCGGAGAAAGCTGCTTGGCATAAAGCTCCTCCAGATTCAGATCCACCATCACCGCGCGCGACTTTCCGCCGAATGGATAAGAGACTGATGCTCCCTGAACGGTTCCCAGCGGGGTACGGATGAAGTTGTTGCCCAGATCGAAAATCTCGTGCTCCCGAAGCGTTTTGCTGGTGAGACCCAACTGCAGAATCGGGACGCTGGCGGCGTCGTACTTCAGGATGTTGGCGGGAAACATGCCCGGAGGCATCTGGCGCAGCGCCGTATTCATCGTGGCGCTGGTTTGCGCCAGCGCCATGTCGACGTTCACATTGGGATGAAAGTAGATGCGGGTGACGGCGTATCCGTTGTAGGCCTGGGATTCTATATGTTCGATGTCATTGACGTTGGAAGTTAAGCTGCGTTCAAACGGCGTCAGTACCCGCTTTTCCATCTCATCCGGAGACAAGCCGGTATAGGCATACAAGACACTGACAATCGGGATATCTATGTAGGGGAAGATATCGATCGGCATAGTGGCAATGGCGGTTCCGCCCAAAATCGCGATCAGAACGGCCATCACAACGAACGTGTACGGGCGGCCCAAAGCCAGCCGGACAATCCACATAAAAAGTCTTTCCTGCTACCGGTTTGCAGTATAGCGAACCCCTCATCGACACACCTGGAGAACACCCCTTGCGGCCGCTGTTACGCTATCGTCTAGGCTGATGAGGTGAGGTCACGAAACTCCATACTTTCTTGAACTTCGGTGGAAACTGCGAACAGGCGTTCCGGTTCTATGAACAGCATCTGGGCGGAGAAATCACCATGCTGATGCGCCGCACGGAGCTGCCCGATCCGAACGACCCCTGGCCCGGCTGGGAGAACTCGATCCAATACGCTTCGATGAACATCGGCGAAACGCAACTGACCGCATCCGACGTTCCGCCGAAAACGTTTCAACCCATGCGAAGCGTGTATCTGACCCTGACGGTGGATAACGCTTCCGAAGCGGAACGAATCTGGACGTTACTTTCCGAAGGCGGACATGTATTTATGGCGATGAGCGAAACTTTCTTCGCCACCCGCTTCGGACGGCTTCGCGACAGGTTTGGAACATCGTGGATGATTCTCGCGCCGAAGCCGCCAGCTGCCTGAGCCGATGCGCATCGGGTTGATGTCGGACACCCACGGCTTCCTAGATGAGGCTTTGTTTGACTATTTCCTGCAGTGCGACGAGATTTGGCATGCCGGGGACGTTGGGCACGCTGGCGCTGTGGGACCGGCTGCGAGCGTTTAAGCCCGTGCGCGGCGTCTTCGGAAACATCGATGGCGCGGACATTCGGGCGGAATTACCCCAGAATCTGCATTGGACCTGCGAAGGCATCCGCGTCTTTATGACGCATATCGGCGGCTATCCCGGCGCTTATGACCGGCGCGCCAAGGAGGCTCTCCTTCGAGAACCTGCCGATCTCTTCATTTGCGGCCATTCCCACATTCTGAAAGTGATGCGCGATCCGAAGTTGGGAGTGCTGCACATGAACCCGGGAGCCAGCGGCCAGTCCGGATGGCATCAGATGAGAACTGTGCTCCGGTTCTCCATCGACCAGGGGAAGATCGGCAATGTGGAAGCGATCGAGCTGGGCGTCCGGGGAACGAAGAAATCGACTTAGCAGCTCCGGTCAGCGGTAAAACGGCGCCCAGGTGATCCAGCGCGGTCCGTAGTGCGGCAGGGGTTGGTTCACTTCCAGCGCTCCCAGGTCCGGAGCCTTCCCTGTAAAGCCATCGTTGATCGTCGGCAGGACCTGGCCCGCATCCACGGCGCGAGATCCGGCGCGCAGCCGAAAGTTCAAGTCCATCGAATGGTAGACGTGGTGGCGGCGGGCGGGATCGGGCGGCGCCAGGTTCTCGAAGATGTCGTAGTCGATCTCGATTCCGTGTGCTTCCTGTCCCGTTGCCTTTCGGAACTCATCCAGCGTGGAGAAACTCTTCCAATCGGAATCCTTCGCCCCGTGCGTGGTCGTGCCCGCAGCGGCAGGAGCAAGCCAGGAATACTGTTTCGCAACGCCTGGATTGGGCCGAAAACCGTCGTAGTCGCTGCTGTAATCGGCTGTCGCATTGGCCCATGTCATGACGCCGCGGCCGGGCGCATTGCGGCTCAGAAACAAATTGTTCCGGAAATGCGCGTTGGAATAGGGTTCGCGCGCGGCCTGTTCGCTGATCAGCGTGTTGTGATAGATCAGGAGTCCTGCCGGCGCGGCGCTTAATTTGAAAGCTCCGCCGGCGGGAACGTGGTAGAGCAGATTCCGGTAGAAGTAAACCGGTCCTCCGAACATCGGCTGAGCGCTATAGCCGTTGTGCGCGGCATTCACCCCGCGGTTTTGAAATACGCGAATGTTGTGAGCTCCACCGTCCGATTCGATGAAGTCGTCGTTGGAAAGATGGATGTCGTTGTTGTAAATGTCGATCGCCGAGGCGCGGCGCTCCGGATCGGGATCCGGCGGACCGTAGGTTGAGATGCAGATGCCGTCATGGAAATAGGCGATGGCGTTGTGCGCAATAATATGGCCCGGACCATACACCTTCACCGCGAAAAAGCTTCGCAGTTGATGCGAAGGATAGATGCCGGCGCTACGCATTCCCGCCTGGTTCCATCCGATCAGGCGCATCTGGTCTTCTCTTCCCAGAAACAGGTTGTCCACGATGAAGAAGTCGCGGGAATCCGCGTTCTCCGTCCAAACTCCCACGCCGACGTCTTCAAAACGGCAGTTCCGCACAGTCAGAGCCACCGCTCCCATGACGTCTTTTTCTCCGGCAAACATCGCAATCTCCGTATTCCGGAATGTCAGCCCCTCGAAGATGTGATGGTGCGCCGCCATGACGTCGAAAAGCTTGTGATTGCCTCCGCCGTCGAAAATCGCTTCGCCGTCCCCGGCTGCCTTGATCGTGATGGGCTTGTCGGCCGTGCCCTTCAAGGAAAGAGACCAGGAGCCTGTGAACGGGGCGCTCAGGGGATCGACATAGTTCAAGCGCTCCGGACGGTACAAACCGGCGTGAATCAGAATCGTGTCGCCCGGTTGAGCCTTCTTCATGCGAACCGCGGTCCAGTCCCCGCGCCCTTCCCCGTAATAGGCCGCCTTGATGCCGATAAAACTTGGCTCCTCTCGCGGACCCTGGTGGTCTGCCGGATAGACGTGGAGCACGCGTCCACCGGTGAACGGCTTCGGTTCCGTTCGCGTTGAGACCGTCACCCGCTGCTGCGCTTCGCCCGTCACACCGTCCGGATCCTGCATCGTGAACTCACACTCATACCGGGTAGCCGGTTCCAGATTGAGAATGCTTCCGGCAAAACCTTGCGGCACGGTGTAGGTCATGCTCTCGCGGTCGCGATAAACCCGCTCGCCGCCGATCCGCAGCAGCGGAAGCGCCGGGCGCCAGTCCGCGGTGCCGGCCTTACGGTAGCGGACCTCTACCCGGGCGTTCCGGTTGGCGTCTCCGTCGATCAGCCATTCAAAGCCAAGATTCAGCAGAGTGGGGTGCTCGACGTGAAAACGGCCGGGCCGCGTCGAATTCTGTGCAAGAGCGCTGAAGGCAGCGAGGAGAAGGATGATAGAGGCGCGCATGAATTCTCGAAGATATTACAGCAGCATCGCAGCGCGCCGGTCTCGTCGGTTCGAGTGTTATGCCTGAATCGTCTGAACGTCCAAGGTGATCGTGATGTCGTCTCCCACCAGCACACCGCCGGCCTCCAGCGCGGAATTCCAGGTTAATCCGAAGTCTTTGCGGTTGATCTTTGTCGCTGCTGAAAGCCCCAGCCGGGTGTTTCCCCACGGATCTTTCGTTGCAGGCGACGGCCCTTCCACCTCGAATGTCACCGGGCGCGTTACCCCGTGAATGGTCAAATCGCCGGCAACCGACAGTTCCTCATCGCCCTTGCGGCTGATCGCGCTCGAGGTAAAAGTGAGCGTGGGAAATTTCTCCACATCGAAGAAGTCCGCGCTCTTCAGGTGATTATCCCGATCATCGTTGCGGGTATTGACGGAGGCGGCATCGATGGTAGCTTCTATTTTGGATTTGGTGATATCGTTTCCGTCCAGTGAGAGGACGCCGGAAAGACCCGTAAATTGGCCTTTCACGTTGGTAATCATCATGTGCTTGACCTTAAACTCGGCACTGGAATGAGCCGGATCGATTTTCCATGTGGTCACAGTACTCATAAGTAATTTTGTCCTTTGATCGTTGTATTCGACTAAAACCGCCAATAGCGATATTTCTCAACTACTCCTCTGCGGGACAACAGGCCGCCAGC
Source organism: uncultured Solibacteraceae bacterium (assembly GCA_964515165.1). Classification (GTDB taxonomy): domain Bacteria; phylum Acidobacteriota; class Terriglobia; order Bryobacterales; family Bryobacteraceae; genus JAPKYZ01. The sequence goes on from CAZETQ010000060.1 coordinate 22,308, forward strand.
AGCTCTCGCAGTTGTTTCAGCCGGTCTTCCCCCATGTGTTTCAGCTGGGCCCGGTGTGTTTCCTGAATCGGAGTATCCAGACGCGCCAGCAATTCCAGCCCCGGAGTGGCGATCGTCACGACAATGGCGCGGCGATCTTTGGTGTCGCGGTTGCGCCGCACCAGCTTCCGCTTTTCCAACCGGTCCAGCAGGCGAGTGATGTCCGGATCGCGAGTGATCATCCGATTCGCAATTTCGCTGCACGAAAGTCCTTCGGATGTTCCTCGCAGGATGCGGAGAACGTTGTACTGCGTGGAGGATAGATCCTCGGTCTTCAATACCTGGGCGGGGCGGCGGGACAACAGATCGGTAGTGCGGAGGAGGTCGACAAATGTCTGTTCCTCGACGTTCCCGACGCGCCTCCGGGTTCCCGTGTCCATATGCCAATATTACACGTTTAAACGATTATCGTCAAGACATGCATATTGCGATTCTTGACATTCTTGTGTGTCGGGCGATGGACTCTAGCGGCTTCTCGTCAATCCGATACCGGGCGCCAGCGCGCGCTTGCGCGGGCCGGCCGCCGCCTCATCCGTAGTACTGGTCGAGGAAACGAAAGCGGCGTCGCCCTCGGTGGCGGAGAAATTATCGACGCGCACAAACCGGACCGTATTGTTGCCGATGGCAAAGACCACTCCTCTTCTTCCCGGCGGTTGAGACGCGCCATCAAAAAGGTAGGTAAACGTATCCGAATTCCAATGCTTGAGAGGATAGACGGTCTGGTGAGGGCCTATCACCATGGCAAGGCCATCCGTTGTCATCTGGATATGCAGATCCCCGAAGTAGTCGCTGTGATAGCTTCCGGCGTAGCGATCCAGCGCCAGCGAAGGAGGAAGCAGCCGGTTGGGCCGCGGCTTCGGTATCTTGTCGAAGTCCGTTATGCGCTTGGCCGCCGCTTCTTCCCGCTCCTTGACGATCTCCGCTTCGTAGGCGAGCCAGTCGCGGGAAGGCATCCCAATCGGAGACAAGCCGTTGTAAAGGACATCGAAGAAGAGCCCAACAGCGGCTTGCGAAACACCGGTCGCCGCCGCGTTGGTTAAGACGACGATGCCCACTTGATCGTCCGGATGCATGGCAACACTGCTGCTTCCTCCGCGGCTGAGATCGCCGGTCTGCCAGACGCGAAGCCGGCCGCCGGGATAGCCGATTTTCCATCCAAGGCCGGAAAACTGCGGCAGTCCTTCCGGATTGAACCCGGTGAACGTTCGCGGAGCGTAGAGCTGAAGAAACTCCGATTCCGGAATGATGCGCCGCCCCTCGTACATGCCCCGGTTCACCTGCAGCAGTAGCCACCGCGATAAGTCACGCGCGGTGGAGCCGACTCCCGTAGCCGGCGAGGCGGCGTCCGTATTGAATTGGTAACGGGCGGTCATCACGCCATCCACAGGGACATGCAACGCGGCCCGGTTTGCGGCGTTGAAATGCAGCATGTACTCCGTGCTGGATAGCCGCATTCCCAGGGGCTGGAACAACTCGGCTTGCACCAGATTCTCCCACGTGTCGCCATACTGGCGAGCTACCGCCAGCGCCCCCTCGGTGAAGCCGAAGTCGGCGTCGTCCATCAGGTCGCGAAATCCGTACAAAGGGAGAAAGCGCAGGCGGCTGAGGATGGTGGACTGGTCATAGCCGAGATCGTGCAGAAGATTGCCCGAGCCCGGAGGAAGGCCGCTTCGATGGCTCAACAGGTCGCGAATGGTGGCGTTGCTGGTGACGTATTCATCCGAAAACTGAAACTCGGGATCGAGATGCCGGATCATGTCGTCCCAGGTGATGTAACCGTTGTCCATGATCGCGGCGAGTGTCGTCGTGGCGATAGCCTCGGACAAGTTCCCGATCTGGAAAATCGTATCCGGATTGACGATCCCCGATTCGCCAGCCTTTCGCGCTCCGTAACCCCGCAGCAGGACCACCTGATCCCGATGGACAACGGCCACCGCGGCGCCGGGCACGCCGGTCTCACCGAGCGCATCGTTCAAAAACCGCTCCACCCACCCGGCCGCCCACTGTACACGCTGCTGATCGATCGTCGGCCCCGATTGGGCATGCAATCCCGGCAGGCCGGCGGCGATTCCGAGCAGGGCGAGGTTCTTGCGGAGCATCTTGGCGAAGATCATGCGGGCACCACCTTCCAGAAATTGCGCCGGCGCAGCAGGCGCTTCCGGCTGGGCGAACGGACAGTTGCAACGGTTGGCGGCCCTTGGCAAGGAGGCGGCGCCGTGGGGATCCATTGGCTGATCGAGGGCTCCGTTACCGCCGGGACAGTGCCATTCGAAAGCTTCAACACTTCATAGTTCAGCGAATAGACGTTCCGCCAGTAGTCGACCACCAGCTTCGCGGCGTTGAAGTCCGTCGTTGTCGAAATCGGATCGGTGCCCGTCTGGTCCTGGTGGTAAATATCCAATCGATAAACCGGGTTCCTGTAAGAAAGCACGTAGATGAAGCCGCTGAACTCGACCGCCAGATCCAGGTATTGCGTTCCGGCTCCTCCGGTTTGCGTAAAGCCCAGGAAGTATTGCTCCGGTTGCTTGCTGAAGTGCCGGACAGGGTTGCCGCAAATATCCACCGCATGGAGCCGGTTATTGCCCGCCTCGAGAATCAGCACCACTCCCTCCGGCGTGATCGCGGACACAGTCGGGGTATCGAATAATCCGGGACGCGTACCCTGCCCTCCATGAAGAGTCGCCAGCAAGCTGACCGCGGCATCGGCGTCGGCCAACGCGTTGTCCGGAAGCCGCAGCGTCTCCATGCGATGAGTGCCGGTATGGATACTCACCACCGCTCCGGCTGGATGGAAAAGCAAATCGCTGGGCGGCAGATTGAAAATTCCCCATGCCATCTTTTCCGTGGGATCGAATTCCGGAGCCGACAGATCGACCCGGCGAAGCGCGTTCAGATTCAACGATGTGTCGACGTAGAAATTGAAGCTGGGATGCCCCTGTCCGTCCAAACGGGCGGTAGGATCGTAGACCAGCTTGGTAGCGCCGCCCATTGCGCAGCTGGAAAGAACATAATTGCCCTGCGCGTTTCCGGACTGAGCGTTGACAATGGGCAGGCTCGCCAGTTGATCCAGTTGCGACGAGCCGCTCTGGCAGGGTGACGTGCTGTAGGACTGCCAGGCGTAGCCTACCTGTCCCGCGCCGCTCACCGTGATATCGCGCAGCGAGCAGAGGTTGCCGGGGTTGGACTGGCAGGCCGCTTGGTCCGCCGGAGGCGCCGGAGCCGCGGCGCAAACCCAAACGTGATTGCCTTGACTGTCGAGACTGGTCTTCTGTTTGTGCTGGTACAGAGTGCCAGCCTTGATCGGCAGCAGATCCTGCACCATCGTCACGGGAATTGCTTGATTGATGCCGTTCGCTCCCGACGCCGATCCGTGTCCCACCTGCGTGCCGTCCTGCGTATAAAAAGCCGCGTTGATGGCCGCATTGCCGCCCACCGGCACATTGTTGAACGCAACCGGAATCGGCTGATTGTTGTTCGGCATCGCGAACGTTTGCGTTTGGGGAGTTCCCTTATCGAAAATCGCTGTAATTTTGCCGGTCGCCGCCGCGGCCGGAAACCCTGTATTGTCCGGAGCCAGGCTCACCGGAAGATTGTGCGTCCCCACCAGGCTGTATTCATAGGTCCATGGCGAAAGCACTACCTCGCAGGAAGTCTCGGTCACTTCCGCCAGGGCCGCCAGGGATCCGACTGCCTGCAGAATCGCCCCGACGATGGGAATTGCATCTTCAAATGCCTCTGTGATCTCTGCTTCTGCGAGATACTCGGCAAATGCCTCGAAGAAGGCCTTGAGCGGGCCGGTTGGATTCAAAATCCCCCGGACGATGGACCGCCAGAAGATCGCGACGAATTGGTCGTACGTTCCCCCTTCGACCGTATTGAGAATTTCCGTGACGATCAGAACCGAGTAAGGATTGACCACTTGTTGACTGAACAGGTCCGCGTAGCCGCCCAGCCCGAACACGATCAGAAATAACGGCAGGCTCAAGCAGAACACCGACGTCATCACGATGCCGAGGATCTCGGTTTTCGGGTGCGTGTGCGAGCCCGTTCCGAGGCCGCTTGCGAGGATCTTGGCGCTGCTGGCTACGCTGATCGGAAAGGTGAAGGTAAATTTATTTCCTGACGCCTGTACAGGAATGCCATAGATGGTGAATTCCGGTGTCAGCGTGCCAAGAAAGATCTCGTTATCTGACGTGTTGAAGCTATTGTCGGGACTCTTCACCGGAATCTGGCCTGCCGGCACGACATTTCCGCCTGCATCATAGAACTGGATGTAAAGCCCCAGCCACCGCAGATACCAGTTCTTGAATGTCAGCGTCACCGTCGCATTGCCGCCGGAAACCGTCACGTCTGCGTCCACGCTGTAGCCGTTAAACGATGGAGTGAGATTCGAAAGCGCAAACTGCGTGTCGTTCGCCGATACGCTGCGAGGTCTCGCCTTGGCCTGATCGACACTGGTTGTGGCGTCGTTGCGGAACCAGATGCAGCCTGTCAGGTCTTTATCTTGAAAATTGGAACGCCCGGCGGTAACGTCCGCTCCTAACGTCGTATCGGACTTGATTCGCTTGGAGGCGTCCTGCATCGCGGTGGAAACCCACGGCACGGAAATGCTGGGCTGCCACTTGGCGTCGTAGAGGATGAGGCCTTTGTTGTTGGGAGAGTTGCTCTTCAGCGGAACGCCGTTTTCGTCGGTATAAGGAACAAGAGTCGCCCAGCCGGTCGAATTGTTGGGAGAGTCGCCCGGACTGGACACGAATGCGGTGCCGCAGACATTGGTTCCGGTCTGCCCTTGTGGGAGCGCCGTCCCCGCGCACTGCAATTGATCGGCGACATCGCCCAGCGAATCCAGCGGCTGAATGTGGTTCGTCTGGATGTGCGCCGCCGTGTTCGGATCGGCGGAAAGCATCTCCGGATGAAGATTGACCAACGCAGTTCCGAAATCGGTGAAGTCGATGACATCCTGTTCGTCCAGCAGATCCTGCAGCGTCATGGCGGCCGGCATGCCATATCGCCGCCGCTTGGCGGATAGCCGCAGTGGTCCGTCAGCGGCAACGGCCCGGGCGCGGTTGTAGGCGTGAGCGATGCTGCTTTTCGGGGGGAGAAGAAAAATTGCGGTCATCCCCCAGGTCCCGTCATTTGGATTGGCATCCTTCTGCAGGTAGCTGGCGTGGACGGCGTCCGCCGGATAAATCAGGTTCGGAATAACGTGAGTGATCGCATGGGAGGGAAGCGAATTGATCAACCGGTTACGCTGCCGGGCGCTGGCGAGCGCGGGATGCGAGCCGGTCGCACGCTCGAGAATGTACCGGTTTTTTCCCACCACCAACGCATACTCGTGCCCTTCGTGGTTTTCGTGGGACAGGTTGAAAAAGAGTGTTCGAACCTCTTTCGGCCTGTTCGTTGCGCCCCGGAGCTGCCCGGCCAGCGCAAGCGCCGCTCCCGCGCCCGCCAGCGTCGTCCCGAAGTCTCGCCGGTGCATTCCTGGACGATCGATTGATGACATAAAGTTCCTGGATCTACTGCAACCATTTCCGGTCATATTGGCACAACGTTTGGTTGTCCGATGGGTTGTTGTAAGGCGGCGGGCTGTTCTCAAACGACGCCCTTCCCGTTAAGGACGTCCCGCTCGCCCAGAAACTGTTCGCAGCGTTCGGGTCACCGCATCCACCCGAGTGCTGATTACCGTCCGGGCAAATCGTATTGTTGTCCGTTGCCGGAGGCGCCGTCGTGCCCTTGTACTCCATCCGGACGCACGCCCTCTCCCCGGCAGTGCCCCAATATCCGGCGAACTGGGTATTCTCGCCCGGCAGATACACAATTGCTTTGTTATCCGTGCCGGTATAGTCCACAAAGGCGCTGGAGAACGACATCGTCCCGGTGAACGTTGTTCCGTCGAAATGGGTTCCTTGCAGGAAAGCGCTCGGAAATCCCGTGGTCTGCCCGGATGTCTCCACCACTAACTGAGCGCCCGAGAAGTTCGCTCCCGCGAGAAACGCTCCGCCGAAGACCGTCCCGCTGCCCTTCGACGAGCTGAAATCGACGCCAAATAAGTAAGTCCCGCTGAATACAGTCCCATCCATCGTCGCGCCGCTCGCCGTCGCGCATCCCTGCGTGAATCCATTGGAGTCCGGTTGACAGGTGTTGCTTCCAACGGCAATGCTGCCGAAGAAGTTCGCATTTGTGAAATCTGCCGCCGCCATCTTGGCCTGCGACAGATTCACATTTCGCAAAAACGCCTGCGTCAGAAACGCGGCGTTCGTATTTTGCCCGGGTGGTTTGTCCAACTGCACGCCCGCCATGTTGGCGCCGTCCAGATTCGCGCGGTTCAGTTGGGCGCCCTGCAGATTCGCGGCGGATAGGTTCACGTGCTTCAGGCTGGCATTGTTCAACTTCACCAGGCTCATATCCGTTCCCGAAAGACCCGTCGCATCGTCCAGAATGATGGTCTGGAGATCCTTGCCCGCTAAAGAATTACCGGTCAGATCGAGGTAGCGGAAGCTTGTGTACTCGATCGTCACGGTGCTGAAGTCGATCTTTCCGATTCCCACGGCGTGATCCAGGTTTGTGCGCTTCAGCGATGCTCCCGCCCACGTGGCGCCGGTCAAGTCAGCCGCCTGAAAACTCGTGCCATCCAGCACGGCCTTTTGCAGATTGCAGCCCTTCAGACTGCCTCCGTCGAACACCGTTCCCGTCAGGGTCGCTGCCGGAATTCCCGTTGCATAGTCCAGGATGGCGTTCTGCAGGGACGCCCCGGTCAGCACAGCGCCCGTCAAATCCAGAGGCTGTGCCTGGCTCGATAAAGTCTTGCCCTGGAGATCCGTAAATACAGCTCCGGTCAGATCGACAGACTTCCATAGCACCGGCGCGAGGGTGTTGGCGGACAATTTCGCGTACTTCAGACCCATCCGGCAGGTCTGTGACGGGGCGATTTGAATATTCGGAAATGACGTCTGCGTCAGATCGTTCAGGTGATCCTTGTCTGTTCCCGAAAAGTCCGCGCAGCTGATCTTGGCGCCGGTAAAATCGGCGCCCGCCAGGATGGCGCCATTGAACTTGGTGTTCGTCAGCGTCGCTCCCCCGAACTTGGCGTTCTTCAGCGAAAACCCGGTCAGATCCAATCCGCTCAGATCGATTCCCTGAAAATCGCACCCGTCGCAGCCCTTGTTGGAAAGCATGTAGGCGGTCAGCGATCCGATGCGAATACTTCCCACCTGCGGAATGTTACCGATCGAATTGTCGTTCGAGGTAATAACTGTCGCCGTGCCGCCGTAGTTCTCCTCCGGATAGATCGTCGCCACGGTATTCGGCCCGAGTTTGATCGAGGCGACCGCCTTGTCGATCGTAGTGGCGGGACTGGCAAGACTGGTCACATTGGGTGTACTCGCCGCATAGATCGCCGTCTTGCCCTGGTATCCGGACTGTTGGGATAGCGCAACTTCTCCCTGATAAAGAGCTCCCATCTGCGTCCCATCGGGGACGAACCGGTAAATCAGCGCGAAGGTAGCGTTGCCCGAACAAATGGGGCAGAAAGACAGGACGTTCAGAGTATGGTCCAGAGGCGTAGGAAACAGAGAAAAGTAGATGGACTCGGCTCCCCGGTCGGTACTGGACCGAACCATCCAGAACTGACCTGCGGTCTGAAGATCCACCACTCGCAGCGGGTCTACGCCAGGATTAAAATTCTCGCAATGGCCGGGCCCCTCGGGACATGGTTGGTTCGACACGACTACGGTCCCTGCCGTGCTGACTGGAAACGGTCCTGCCACCGAAAAATCGAGAAACGCTCCCTGGGGCCCTGCCAGGATCGCCTGAGAGCCGGGATTGAGCTGAATCAACGAATACTCATCCATCTGCACGGTGGAATAGTCGGCCACAATCGGCATCGCGGAAGAAAAGGCGTACGGAAACAAGTCCAGGCTTCGGTACGGAGGATTGGCCCGCAGACGCCCCGGCACGGGCATTCTCTGTAAGTCGTCCGAAGGCGGATAGATTGCCCAATATCCCGGCCTTGGCGTACCTTGCGGCGTCAGCAGAGGCGGACTGGGCAGATCGGCGGTCAGAACTGTCGTCGCATGCGGCACGGGCTGGGGCCCCACCTTGCGCGCCGGCCGCACCGAATACATTCCGTTCGCGACTTCTACGGTGGCACACCCGTTACGATCTACGTGGGCCGGGATGAATCCTCCCTCCTCGCTTTCGACGACAACGCCGTCGAAAAACTCGTGCCCGCCGTCGAGACAAAACCGGTGTGAGCCATCCTCCAGGTGAAACCGGACCGGCTGGTTCTCCTGATCGGAATGGAACACGACGGCTTCGCGAGAACGGGCCGTGATGTCAGTGCCGCCGGCCGAACGGGAAGCGTAGTGAATTCGCGTTGGTGCCGCAAGTGGGCGGTCCTGGGAAAACAGCGGAAGAGCGCATGCAAAGAGAAGAAGCGGCCAGGACGGATGGCGGGGCATGGTGGACGCGTCTATCACTTTACAAGAGAACGGTAACGTCCTCTTGTAAAAAAACGGGAAGTGCATGCGCTGCAACAGCGGCATCTCTGATCGGACAGAACAACGTGGACATTTCCGCGAAGCTGCTGTGTGTCATCCTGGACCGGATGGATGAAGCATACCGGCAAGTGCTATGCCGATTTCCTGCGTCCGGCGGGGTTGAATGACTCCCGGAGAAGCTCATCATGGCTCAACCTGCTCTCTTCCAGCCCCTTCGTATCCGAAACCTCGATCTGCGAAACCGGATCGTCATCGCGCCCATGTGTCAGTACTCCGCTGTGGATGGATGCATGAACGACTGGCATCTGATCCATCTGGGCGGTCTTGCGCTTTCTGGCGCTGCTTTGTTGACGATTGAGGCGACGGCGGTTCTGCCGGAAGGCCGCATCACGTACGCCGATGTCGGCCTATGGAATGACGAAACCCAGGCTGCGATCGGAAACACCGTCGAAAGCATTCGCCGCTGGTCCAATATTCCGATCGGAATTCAACTGGCGCACGCCGGACGCAAGGCATCGACGGAGGTGCCGTGGAAAGGGGGAGCGCAGTTCCCGCCGGATCATCCCCTCGGGTGGCAAACGGTTGCTCCTTCAGCCGTCGCTTTTGCAGAGGGGCAAGCCGCTCCGGTTGGCCTGGATCGGGAGGGAATCCGCCGGATACGCGACGCTTTTGCCGCCGCGGCACGCCGGGCTGCCGCAATCGACATCGATTTTGTCCAACTTCACGCCGCCCATGGCTATCTCTTGCACGAGTTTCTGTCGCCGCTTTCCAATCTTCGAGACGACGAGTATGGCGGATCCCTGGAAAACAGAATGCGCTTTCCGCTGGAAGTCTTCGATGCGGTCCGGGAAGCTTTCCCGGCGGACAGGCCCGTTTCGGTCCGTGTTTCCGGAACGGATTGGATCGATGGTGGATGGGACATCGACCAAACGATGGCATTTGCGCAGAGGCTGCAGAAACGCGGCTGCGATGCCATCCACGTATCCAGCGGCGGTCTGCACCCGGCGCAGAAAATTCCCGTCGGCCCCAGCTATCAGGTGCCGCTTGCCCGCGCTGTAAAATCCGCCGTCGACCTTCGCGTGATCGCCGTGGGGCTGATCACCGGCTTCGAGCAGGCGGAAGCGATCGTTTCAACCGGCGATGCCGACATGATCGCCTTGGCGCGCACCATTCTTTATGACCCCCGGTGGCCGTGGCATGCTGCCGCGGAACTGGGTGGCACTATTCAGGCGCCCAATCAATACCTTCGGTCCCAGCCCGCCAGACTGAAAGCTCTTTTCGAGTTCGAATAGCAGGATTCTTACCGCCGGATGAAGCTGATCCTGATATGCTCAGCCGAATGATTCGACGAAGAGACGTGTTTTGGATGGGACCAGCACTGCTGGCCGCCGCTCGTCCGCAGGGTGTGCTGATCGATACTCACATTCACCTGTTCGATCCGGCAAGATTTCCCTACTCACCATCCGGAACGTACCAGCCGGCGGCGGCGCCACTGGAACCCTACATCCAGTTCGTCAAGGAGATCCGCCTGGATCATACGATCATCGTGCACCCGGAACCGTATCAGGACGATCACCGATATCTGGAATACTGTTTCGCGCACGAGCCGTCGGCGGGATTTTTCAAAGGGACATGCCTTTTCGATCCCCTGAAGCCGGATACTCCGGCCCGGATGGCCGATCTTGTGAAGCGAAATCCGAATCGCATCGTTGCCTTGCGAATTCACGAGAATCGGAAGAATGGAGAACCGCCTTGGCCCGTCGGAAAGCCGATTCGCGAGCGCGACATGAGCGATCCGGCGATGCGGACCACCTGGCGAGCCGCGGCGGATCTAGGTCTCGCGATCCAGATGCATTTCACGCCGAATCACGCACCGGCCATCGGTAAGCTTGCGGCCGAATTTCGAGACATGCCGGTGATCCTGGACCATCTGGCGCGCTCCGGCCAGGGAACACCGGCAGAGTATGACGACGTTCTGGCGCTGGCGAAACTGCCGCGAGTGGTCATGAAGTTCTCTGGCTGGCGCTATTCTTCCAAGGAGGAAGCGCCGTATAAAGATATCGCTCCCCTGGTGAAGCGGACATTCGATGCGTTTGGTCCGGATCGAATGATCTGGGGAGGGCTGGGCCACAACCTAAAGCAGTTCGAAGAGGCGTGCAGTGTCTTCGATACGGCATTCCGCTTCGCCGGCGAGAGTGACAAGGCAAAAATCCGCGGTCTCACCGCGAAGAAATTATTTCGCTTTTAGTGGTGAAAAGCCGGGACAGACCGCTCTGTCCACTCGTACGCTTGCGAAGGGCCTGAAATGTTATGAACTGGACGGGACAGAGAGGTCAGTCCCGGCTTTTTCAGCATTTCTGTTAGAAGAACCGGCCAATCTGGAAATAGAGCTTCTTGTGGCCGCTGTCGCCGATCGCGCCGCCCAAAGTCACGGGTCCAATAATCGTTTCGAGCGTAACCCCTAACGCGATATTGTTGGGAATCCTTGTACTTTGGTTGCCGTAAGGCTTGGCGATTTCATAGAAAGCCGTCCCCCATAGCTTCTTTCCCAGGATGACCGGCAAATCCATCAGGCCGTGGACGTAGCCGATGCGTCCCAGCAGATATTGGTTGGTCCAGAACTCATTGACACCGTAGGCGCTCAGGCGATTTGGCCCGCCCAGGGTGAAAACCGGCAGCCCGGGGTCCTGGTTGCCGAAGGTTGTGCCCGCAGCTCCTTGCAAATAGAGCGAGCCGGGCTTGGTAACCGGCAGAATATACGTCGCGTTCAACTCGGCCAGGGGAAACGCGCCCGTTGAGCCTAGATTTTTATTCCAATATTCGATTCGGGAGCGCGCGAAAAGGCCACGCCGGGCAATGACGGCGCTATCGGTTGTGTCGACCGTAAACCGGAGGCTGGTGGCGGCAAAGGTTCCACGAAGAGAGGGCAGCACCGGATCGCCAATCTTCCGCGCCAGCCATTGCTCGCCTGCGCGGTACCCAGCGCGAAACTCCCCAATCCGTCCGAAGAATCGCCCGATATCGGCTCCGCCGCCTGCTTGCCGCACCCGGTATTGGGCTACTCGATCTCCGTCGTCATAGAGATCCACCGGCGAGTCCGAGGCACTTCCGTGCGGAGCGATGAACCATCGGGAAGTGGCACTGAACGGCCGATAGTATTCCGAGGAGATCCCATAAATTGAACCGACGATTACGTCGGTGCGAAGCTCATTGCGCAGGCCGCCCAAATCCAGAACGAGCAGCCGGGCGCCTAACGAAAACTGCACGTTATTGACATCCGATCCGTCAACAAAAACGCCTGGATAAATGGTCGGCGGCGAATAGCTCTTCTCGTCGGCGCGAATGAGAAGACCCGGTTTCCCGTCGCGCTGCGTCATCCGGTAATCGATGCGTGTGAAGCGGCCGATGCCGGTGATCTTGGTGATGTCTTTCTCCAGCATGGGCGGATCCACGGATTTGTTGGCCCACTGTTTGAGATTCTCCTGAATGTCTTCCGCCAAGGCCGGGTTGGTTCCCTGAACTTCCACAAACTGCGGTACCGGAACCTCCCGGATTCGCCGCGATTCGATACGGTCCTTATATTGTTTCCAATCCGCTTCGGGGACCGACAACATTCCGAGAACCGTCTTCTTTTCCTCGGCAGTAGCGCGGCCTTTGGCAATCAGGCCGGGACCTTTTTTGTAGTCCAGGCTGGTGAAATCCTGCAGTTGGACGCTGAGGGGAACGTCGCTCGCGGCCAGGCTTCGCAGGCTTTTCTGCTCGTTCATGGCGATGATGACGCTGATGGAACGGTCCAGAGTGCCGAACGGAGAATTGAGATCCTTCGGATTGAATGGCCGCACCTGCAAGTGCACAGCGATGATGAGCTCTGCGCCCATCGACTTCACGACATCGACGGGGAGATTATTCACCAGGCCGCCATCGGCGAAGACCTTGCCGTCCATCTTCACCGGCGTGAAGAACGCGGGGATCGACATCGTCGAGCGAAGCGCTCGGGCCAGGGAGCCGTCTTTGAAAACATACTCCCGGTTCTCGGTCAGTTCGGTACCAACGCAGCGGAAAGGTATCGGTAGCTGGTCGAAATCCCGAAGCGTGGAATAAGGAAGCGCCGCGCGGTCCAGAATCAGACCGATTTGCTGGCCGGAGTTCAAGCCGGCGGGCAGCGAAAGTCCGTCGCGAAGCCCCAGCTCCAGAGTATTGGGATAGGCGCGGCGATCTTCTTTTCGCCGATAGATCAGGTCTCGATACGGGATTTCTCCACGCATCACATCATCCCAATCGATTCCTCCCACGAGGGTTCGAATCTCCGCGGGAGACATGCCCATGGCGTACATGCCGGCGACCAGGCCGCCCATGCTGGTTCCCGCAATGTAGTCGATCGGGATCCGGTGTTCTTCCAGGTATTCCAGGACGCCGATATGGGCGAGTCCCAGAGCGCCTCCGCCTTCCAGGGCGAGACCGATTTTCGGCCGGCGCTGCTGGCCAGTCGCGGTCAAAGAAATCGCAATGAACACCAGCACCAAGCGAAACCCCATTGATTCATAGTGTCGCATTATCAACGAGATCCCGGATGGAGGACCGGCGGTGGCAAAAGAAATATCAATCTCGGTGCGAAACTTGAGGCCGGTCTTACGCGTGAAATAACCGGGACAGGGAATGAAGAACATTTTGTGGATCGCGGCCGGATTGGTACTGATGGCCGGTTCGGGCGCGTATGCATACTTGGTGCTGATGGAGCCTAACTTGGCTCCGGCAAAGGACATCAAGCTGGAAATCACTCCCCAACGGCTGGATCGCGGGAAATTTGTTTTCGAGGTGCTGGCCGACTGTTCGGGCTGTCACTCGGAGCGGGACTGGACGAAGTTCGCCGGACCGGTGAAAGAGGGCCGCTTCGGGGCTGGTTTTCAGTTTCCCGCCGCGTTGGGATTTCCGGGCGATGTCGTAGCTCCCAACATCACTCCGGATCGGGAGACGGGGATCGGCTCCTGGACGGACGGCGAGAAGATCCGCGCCATTCGGGAAGGAATCAGCAAGGATGGGCATGCCCTTTTCCCGTTCATGCCCTACCGGTCCTTCCGCCAGATGAGCGACGAAGACGTGTACGCGGTCGTCGTTTACATGAACACCCTGCCGCCGATCCGGAACCAGCTACCGCGCACCAGGCTGAGTTTTCCGGTGAACTACCTGATTAAGACCGCTCCCGCTCCCGTCACGTCTCCGGTCGCATCGCCTCCGAAATCCGACCCTGTCCGCTACGGAGAATATCTGGTGACGATGGCCAGCTGCATGGAATGTCACAGTCAGGCGGAAAAAGGCGAAATTGTGACGGGAACCGAGTTCGGCGGCGGGCGTCTGTTCCAGTTCGGGCCGGTTTCGGTTCTGTCCGCGAATATCACTCCCGAGATGATCACGGGCATCGGCTCCTGGGACGAGGAGCAGTTCATCTCCAAGTTTCAGGGCTATTCCCAATTGACGCGCGACAACGCTCCCATGGCGAGTCAGGCAAATTTCACGATCATGCCGTGGCTGCACTTGTCGAAGCTTCCGGAGGACGATCTGCGGGCCATCTATACTTTCCTCCGAACCGTGAAGCCGGTAAGAAACGCGGTGGAACCGCACAAGCCGCTGATCCCACAGTCGTGAAGCGGCGGGCACTTCGATAAACTAAAGGGAGTCGGGGCGTAGCGCAGCCTGGTAGCGCGTCTGCCTTGGGCGCAGAAGGTCGTGAGTTCGAATCTCGCCGCCCCGACCA
>CAZETQ010000061.1:0-36475 GCA_964515165.1 uncultured Solibacteraceae bacterium
GTTAACGGCGTGACGCTGCTCGAAAGCTTGCTTAGGAAAACGCCCGCCGCCAGGACGATCAGGGCGAGGATGCCAATCCAACTTGGCTTCATACCGTACCGGATTCGACGCTGGGAGGAGGCTCCGGGTTCCCGCCATTTCCACGGTTTCTGCCGGAGTCCCGCAAAGACCGCCGCAGCAGAAACTCAATTTGCCCGTTCAGCGAGCGCAAATCGTCGTCCGCCCAGCGCTTCAACTGGGTGAGGAGATCCTCATCGATTCGAATCAGGAATGATTTGCGCTCGGCCATTCCAATCGCTTCGCCCGCGTTTACTGGTAGATGGTGCCGGTGTTGATGACAGGCTGGGTCGAGCGTTCCCCGCAAAGAACGACGAGCAAATTGGACACCATCTGCGCCTTTCGCTCTTCGTCCAGAATGACAACACCTTTGACGCTCAACAGTTCCAGCGCCATCTCCACCATTCCCACCGCCCCTTCGACGATCTTCTGGCGGGCGGCGATGATTGCCGATGCCTGCTGGCGCTGCAGCATGGCGGTGGCGATTTCCGGCGCATAGGCCAAGTGGCTGATCCGAGCCTCGAGGACGTCCACGCCCGCCTTGGCCACCCGATCCTCGATTTCGCGCTTCAACTGGCCCGCAACCACGTCCGTATTGCCGCGCAGCGAGATCGTGTCCTCCACATGGGCGTCGTACGGATAGCCGGTCGCCAGGTTCCTCACCGCCGATTCGCTCTGCACATGGACGTAATTCTCGTAGTTGTCCACTTCAAACAGCGCTTCCGCCGAATCGACGACTTTCCAGACGACAACCGCCGCAATTTCAATGGGGTTGCCCTCACGATCGTTGACCTTCAGCCGGGCGGTCTCGAAGTTCCGGACTCGCAGCGAGACTTTGTACTTGCTGAAAAATGGATTCGCCCAATGCAGACCGGCCTTCCGGACCGAGCCGGAATAGCGGCCAAAAAGCTGAAGAACCTGGGCCTGATTCGGAGCGACCGTAAAAAGCCCCTTCGTCAGGAAAAGGTCGAAAGCGATGATCAATACGGCAGTCGCGATGACCAGGCCTACTTCTTCCGGCGGAAGATTTCGGGCGGCGTAGACCATCGTCCAGATGGCGAGCAGCGGTACGGCAACCAGGACAATGACCGCGGCGAGGCCGGATGCGGTGCCGCGCTCAATCTCTTTCAGGGGCTCTCTTGGGACCATTGCAATCCTCCAGTAGCAAAATGATATCACTATGCTATAAGTCTGCCAAGAAGTTTCCAGCCCTACAAATCATGAAATTGCGACGGTGAGAAGCCGTGCGCGGAACGGCTTTTGGGCGCAAGGTGATGGTCCGCGCTACGTTCGGCGCTAATCGCCTTCGGCTCGCGTCGGTTCCAGGTTGAAGCTGAATTGACGGGCGGCCATAGCCGCGTGAATCTGCGGCCAGTTCGTCTGCACCAGCGACAGTCCCAGCATCGCGACGATAACGGCGCAGGCAGACAGCGCAATCTGCGGAATCGTCAGGCTTCCCTTGATATCCCAAAACAAGCGGCCATAGACGATTTCGGTGTGGACCCAATAAACCAGCAGGCTGGTGGTGCCCAACTGCCTGATCAGGCTCCAGCCGGTGGAGACGTGTGTCGTCCACAGGTAGGCGACGCCCAGGATCACCAGGGTAATGCCCAGTTTGATCAGGATCAGCCAGGGGCTGTCCACCCAGAAATCCGACTTCGCATAGATGGAGTACGGAATGTTCGAAAGCTGCTGCGCGCCGAAAGCCAGCACGAAACCGGCGATCGCCGCCCATTGGGCAAACCGTCCCAAATCGCGAGCGCTGGCAATCTTCAGCATCGTTCCCGTCGCGACACCGAAGGCAAGGAACGCGGCCCACGGGAAGATCGCGAAGAAGCGGGTGTTCGGGACGAGGTAGTTCCTCAGAAGCTCCGGCGCGCCGGTCCAATCCAGGTTGGCGATCCATGGACCGGCAGCGGCGATTCCGATTCCAATTAAAAGTGACCCACGTATCCGCTGCATCCGCCCCAGCAAGGCCACAGGAGCCATCAGCAGGATCGAAACACCCATGCAGTTCAGGATGTCGACCTTCAGAACGTCGCTCCAGGAACCGGCGGGCCAGGCAAAAAAGAACAATTGCAGCCGGAAGAGGATTGCCACCAGAAGCAGGTAGCGGGCACGGTAGAAGATACCCATCAGCCTGGGAAGCCAGGCGAGTTCCTTGCGCTCCTGGGATTCCATCAAAAACGCGAGGGTCACTCCCGTCAGAAACAGGAACATCGCCGGGGGCATCCCGCCGACAAACTGTGACAGCACGAATACCGGATCCTGCCGCTGTGCGCCGGCGGCGAAGGAGTCAAAAACATGACCCTGCAACATGATGATCGCGGCCACGCCGCGCACCCAATCCAGAAAATGCAATCGGGGCTTGGTGGGGGACGTCATTACTTTTGCGGGTACTCCTTCTTCACATTCCCGGGCACTTTGAGCTTTACCTGCTCATCGGTTAAATTGGACTGCAACTTCATTTCCGAATACACGATCTGTGTGTAATCCCCTGATTTTCTATAGAGTTTCTCTTGTACCGGCAGTCCGGTTCCGGCATTCACCCACAGCTCGATGCGGGTGATATGCTGCCGGATCGTCTCGGCCGTGGGCACCAGTTCGACCTTCCAGCTTTTTAGTCCTTCGACCGTTTCGTCGGCTCCGCCGCTAATGGTGTAATTCTTCCGTAAGTCCTTGGAAGATGTGCCGAATCCGATGAGCAAGCCCTGCGTCAACAGGGAGTCGTACTTGCCCAGGTCGTACTCCTGTACAGTATTGATCTTCGGAAGATAGATCTGGGCCTTTTTATCGCGAAAGGAATACGACTTCTGATCGGGCTTTTCGAAATCGATCAATGCAACCACTGTCCGCGGCTTGGGACTGCGCAGCGCGATCGTTCCGCTTTCCTCGGTGGTTTCCTTGATGATCGCCGTGTAGGAGACCATGCGGATATTCGCCGTCATTCCCCGGAAGGATGCGGCGGCCGCATCCATCCGCGCAAGTACGGTGTCGGTAGTAGCACCGGTGCCCGGTACTGCCGCTGCTGCAAGCAGAACTGAGAGAATTGGGAGTTTCAAGGTTTGGTGTAAGCCATGTAGCCCTTGACGTCTTTCTCGGCGTCAAAAATGGGCTCTAAGCGAATCAGATTTTGCGTCCGGCCGGTGCGCGTTCGCAGCAGGCTGGCCGCCTGTCCCAGACGCCCGTTCAGCGTCGGGGAATCCAGCAGTTCCGGCTCGATCCAAAAAACGTTGGCGCCGTGCTCCGATGGAAGCATCACCACGTTGTAGGCACGGGGCTGATCGCGAAACAGATCCCTTGGGGTGAGGAAGATGAACGCCAGGATGATCGCCACCATGACGTCGTATTGCCACACGGCCCGGGGATAATCCCACAGCAAAAATCGTTTCATTCGACCAAGTGCCCAGACGCACCGCTGCTGTAATTCTAACAGGTAGATGACGTAGTCCCGCCCGGCGTTGCAGCATCCCCGGTACTTATGGTGCCGGTTGAAGACTCATCAGCGGGTCGCCCACCAGAATGTTCTGCCAGCTCAGTCCCGGAATCGAAGCATAGAAGGCTTCCGCCAGGGTCCTGTGCTTCACCAGGTAGGCCGGTAGAAGGTAGTCGGGCCGCGGCGTGAATCCCAGAAAGGGCTCATCCACATGCCCGGTCGCTGCCGAGGCGCCCTCGGCGATGTAGTCCGCGCACAGACTCTGGGGAGATCCGGCGAAATACTTCGTCTTGTCCGTCCACGGACCGATGTTCCACGCCGCCGGAGGAGCTGCGAACGTCCGCCCGTCAGTCGAGACAAATTCCGTCGCCACCGAACCCGGCAGCCAGGAGAAGCCCGTGTGCCGGTCCTTTCGGGACTTGTCGTTGGAGCCCCAGCTTGCATAGGCGATGACATCCCTCTCGCCGGCAACCACACGACTCGATTCGTCAATCACTACCCGTTCGCGGGGAAGGGCAATGGCGGCGTTTCGAAGCCAATCGTTGCCGGAAGTGTCGTCGGAACCCCGCAGATCCAGGACCACTTTGCCGCGCCCGGCCGGACCGGGGTCCCTGGATACCGCAACGGAGGCGTCAATCATTCGCTGAACATGCTCCCATTTCTGCGCCGCCAGCCGGGCCACCAGGTAGATCGGAATGCGGTTCTGGTCGAAGGCGTCGCGTTGTCCGAAATAGGGATTCTTCAGAGCTCCCCCAATGGGGAGGCGAACCCCGCGAAGTTTTTGAAATAAAAGGGTTAGCTCGGAGTCGACGCTTGCTCCGTCGGTTGACTGGTTCGAGCCGCCCTCCCCGCGAATCCGCAGAGGAACGCCTTGCGTCAGAACGATCACCGTGATCCTACCCGATTGCTCCTTCAGGCAAGCGCCAATCTTGCGCTCGATGTCCCGTTCATATATAGCGCGCGGAACCATCTCCGTTTCCGCGGTTTTGATGTGGCAGTAGTTGCCGAGCGGAATCGAACGCTGTGGAATGTAATACTCGGCGATTCGACGGGAGAGAGACGACAGATCATTGGCAACGACCAGAACTTCTGCGGGGCGGATTCCCTGGCCGAAAGCCGGAAGCGCCGCCATCCAGGCGGCGGATACCCAGCCAATCTTCGGGAAGCGTATTTTCACTGGATGCTATAATTTGGAAATTCCGGTACAGTTCCCTTTCCGGCACTGGGGCTCCTCCCAGCGACGGTGCGCCGGCTGTGGTCGCTCAGAGGCGCTAAGTCGCGCAGGAAGTTTCGCTTAGCAGCGAACCTATGGATCTCGATCAACTCCATACTTTCCTCGAAATCGTTCGGCTGAAGAGCTTCTCCAAGGCCGCGCAGACATGCTTTCGCACTCAGCCGGCCATCAGCGCCCAAATCCGTCAACTGGAGCAGGACCTGAACACCACCCTGTTCGAGCGGCTGGGAACGCGCATCTCACTCACCACCGCTGGTAAGATTTTCGCAGATTACGCCGAACAGATCTTAGACCTTCGCCGCCGTGCGCAGGATTCGATCAACGAGCTGGACAAGGTTCCCCGGGGTGAGCTGGTGATCGCTGCCAACGAAGCTACTTGCATCTATGTTCTTCCAGAGGTTTTTTCCAAGTACAAGGCAATGTTTCCCAATGTCCAGCTGCTGGTGGACCGTTCCTACGGCAGTAAGGTGGTTCAAGCTGTGCAGGACAATCTGGCGGACTTCGGGATTACTCAGTTGCCGGTGCAGGAAAAGAAGCTCCAGGTGGTAAAGATTCATTCTGACGAAATCCGGCTTCTGGCCGGCCCCGGTCACCCGTTGGCCAATCGCCGGACGGTCTTTCCCCAGGACTTAAAGCATGAGCCTGTTCTGCTGCCGAAATCCGGGACGACGCGTGCCCGGCTAAACGTCTGGCTGGAACCTGCCGAAAACGATCTGCACATCTCGATGGAACTGGACTCGACGGAAATGATCAAGCGGTTTGTCATGGCCGGACTGGGCGTCAGTTTTCTCGCAGCTTCGCATTGCCAGGAGGAAGTCGCTGCAGGTAAACTGGCTGCGATTCCGCTCGGTCCGGAACCGCTGATCCGGAAGCTGGGTCTAATCTATCGGAAGGATAAGGCACTGTCGCGCGCCGCGTTAGGTTTCATCGAGGCCATTCTGGAACAATCGAACAGTTCAGACCGGGTCGACGGATGGCGGGAAGCAGTAACGGGAGCGAAGATCGCGCCTCAGGAGGCTTAGCCAGAAGGGCATTGGAATGAGCGTCGAACGTCCGAATCAGGAATTTACGCTACGCTGCGCTACCGTTTACGTCGCCGAAGGAGAAGATACGGCGGTTTACCGTTCGCTGGACGAGATGCCGCCGCGCGTCCGCCGGCGCGTTCTGTCCGGTTCGCATTCGGCGGGCGTGGCGACGATTTTCATCGCCAATCGCGGAGGCCGCGAGGAATTGGCCCGTCGGCTTCGCGGGCTGCCGTCTCGAGTCAAGACCCGCGTGGAAGGCGCCGTCGATAGCTCCCCGGCGGTTGCCGCGTCCCCTAAGGTGGAGCCTCCCAGCTTTGCGAGTTTTGCCAACGAAGGTAGAATTCGCCCCATTGTGCGCCACGCCGTTCTGTTGGCGGCCGGCTTCGGACTTCTCACCATCCTTCTGACCTGGAAGTAAGTCCTTTCCTAAAGATAAACCCGCGGCGTCCGATATCTTCCATGTGGAACGCCGCCAAGAACCTCGAATCTCCTTCCAGCAACCTGTCCAGCTGACGGTGCTGGGTGGGCCCGCTCCGGAGCAGGTCTACCCGGGGACGATCGAAGACCGTTCGGGCCGGGGAATGCGCGTGTCGATTCCGGCGCCCGTCGCCCCGGGAACGGCAGTGCGGCTTGATCTTCGCGATGAGGTCGCATTCGGAGAGGTGTGCTATTGCCAGCCGCTTGGCGACCGCTACGCCCTCGGATTGGAGCTCGATCAGTCGCTGAAAAATCTGGAGGATCTCAGCCGCCTGGTGCACGCTCTCCTGGGTGGCGGCGGATCCCGCAACTCGGACCGCCAGCCGGTTGGGCGTTAGACAGGCCGGTCTATGGTTCCCGGCCGTTTCGCGAAACACCCCTTTCTATCTTATTTAATTTCAATATTTTAATTCTATGGCTGTGTAAGCCCGGGCAGGACGGGCGGTATTGCTGGACTGCGTGAGATCCTTGCGCCCAAGGGAAGAAACCCTTCCGGACCGGACTTTCCGTCCCGCCCTCGCACCGGATTTTCGTGACATGCCTCATGAAAACAAAAGCAGTTACGCGAAATTCGAAAAAACAAAACTCCGCCCGCCGGTCCGCGTTATTCTAAGTTTTCCCGAATGCCGCAAACTGCAGTGATCATCGGACGCGCCGGTCAACTGGGGACCGAGCTGTGCAGAGAATTCGCCGCCCGTGGCTGGCAGGTCAAGGGATTTGACCGCAAAGCGTTGAACATCGCCGATCCCGCCGAAGTCGATCGGGCTTTAACGGCATCCGAGCCGGATCTGGTCCTCAACGCCGCCGCCTACAATCAAGTGGATGTCGCCGAACGCGAGCCCATGGCGGCCTACATGGTCAACGGTCTCGCCGTCCGCAACCTGGCGGTCGCCTGCCGCCAGCTGGATGCCAAGCTGATCCATTTTTCAACGGATTACGTCTTCGACGGTACGGCCCAGCGGCCTTACACGGAGGCCGATGTCCCTCACCCGCTCAGCGCCTATGGAGTCTCGAAGCTGGCGGGCGAATACTATGCCCGCGCCTACCTGGACAAGGCTCTGGTGATTCGGACCTCGGGCGTTTTCGGGCCGGCCGGGCAGAGCTCGGCACGTGGCAACTTCGTGGAATTGATGCTTCGGCTGGCGGCTGGCGGCCAGCCGATCCGCGTGGTGGAAGACCATGTGGCATCTCCGACCTACGCGCCGGAACTAGCCCGCTTAACCGCCGATCTCGTGGATAAAGGGGTCACCGGTGTCTTTCACGGTGGCGGAGAGACGGCGATTTCCTGGTACGACTACGCCAAATTGATCTTTGCCTTGGCCGGCTTGAGTCCCGAGCTTCGGGCGACGAATGAGCGCGAGTACCGTACGGCAGCCAAACGGCCGAAGTTCTCCGCTCTTGCCAACGAACGGGCAGGGCAGGCCGGCATTCGCCCGATGCCTCCTCTCGCCGACTGCATACGCCGTTATCTCAGGACCCGGGTTATCGCCTGATGGAGTTTTTGAACACCGGCGGGGGCTGGATCGAAGTGATTTGCGGCCCCATGTTTTCCGGTAAAAGCGAGGAGCTGATCCGCAGGCTGCGGCGCGCCGGGATCGCCCGGAAGCGGGTTCAGGTTTTTAAGCCGGCGCTGGACGACCGCTATTCCCCGGATGAGATCGTTTCCCACGCCGATTCGCGGATGAAATCGGAAATCGTCCAATCGGCCGGCGAAGTTTTATCCCTTCTGGACTGGCGCACGCAGGTGGTTGGAATCGACGAGGCGAATTTCCTCGGTCCGGGTTTAGTAGAGGTGGCGACGCAGCTGGCCGATTCCGGAAAACAGGTGCTCATTGCGGGGTTGGATACCGACTACATGGGCAGGCCCTTCCCGCCTCTTCCGGATTTGCTTTGCCTGGCGGAGTCGATTACCAAGACCCTGGCCATCTGCATGCGCTGCGGCAACCCGGCCAAGCACACCCAACGGCTGGTTGAGGCCGACGATTTGATCGTCGTGGGGGCCGCCGGATTATATGAGGCCCGGTGCCGGCGGTGTTTTGAACCGGGAGCGCCGCGCCAGGAGGTTCTCGAGTTTGCCCGTCCGAAAGCTCGCTGAAACGGTCCGGGTTCTGCAACCGTCTTAGGAAGCGGACTCGAAACGCTATGATGAATGAGGAGGATAGTACCCATCGATGAGCGATCCTGCTTATCAGCAACATTACCCCCCGCAATATCCGCCGCCCGGCGGGAATCCGAGCCAGAAGTTTGCCGTTCTCTTCGGAGCGGTGATCGCTCTTCTGGCCGCGAATCTTTATCTATATTTCCAGATCGATAACGTTCGGCAGGATATGACCAAGATGCGCGAAGGCATCGTCCGGGATGTTTCCAGCCTTCGTGAGTCCTCCGCAGTGACGGCCCAGGCGCAGCGCCGGACGGTCGAATCTCTGCGCGACCAGCTGGACGTCGCTCAGCGGCAGGCATCCATGGCGGCCGGCCAGGCCAAGATCGATGCGACGCGAAAAGCGGAAGAATTAGCGGCCAGGCTGTCTGCCGAACAGGAAAAACAGAAACAGCTGGTTGCCCAGGAATTTTCCAACGTGAAGACGGCCGCGGCGGCGACGGAAACCAAGCTTTCGGAAGTGAAGACCGAAGTTGCCGGCGTCAATACCAAGGTCGATAACACCAAAAGCGAGCTCGACAAGACCATTGCCGATCTGACCAGTACCCGCGGCGATCTGGGAGTACAGAGCGGTCTGATCGCCACCAATGCTCAGCAGTTGGCCGCCTTAAAAGCTCTCGGGGAGCGCAACTACTTCGAGTTCGACATTCCCAAGACCAAACAGCCCCAGAAGGTCGGCGACGTGATGGTTCTTTTGAAGAAGACCGATCAGAAGAAGAACAAATACACGATTGAGCTGACTGCGGACGACAAGCGTATCGAAAAGAAGGACAAAGGAGTGAACGAACCTCTCCAGTTCTACGTCGCCACCGCGCGCCAGCCGTACGAGCTGGTGGTGAACACCGTCTCCAAGGACCGCATTGTCGGCTACCTGGCAACGCCGAAAGTCCGCGAACCCCGCAAGTAAATTCTTCTCACTTGTAAATTCTGGCGGCATCCGGAAGGGTGCCGCTTCGCTTTTTGCGCGTTGCCAGTAGGTCCGGACGCCTCAGGTACTTTCTAAGGTTCCAAAGTCCGCAACCAAGCGCTATCATTCTGCGTCGAATTAGGTGAAAAGGGAGTGCATAGAAAAATGAAAAGCAGCATTCAGCCAATCCGGCCGGAAGAAGTCGCGGGGCTGAGTTCGTTGTTCTTTGGGGGAGCGACCATTCTTGCCGCCACGCTGGCGGCATGGAACTTGGCCGCGGGTCTTCACCTCACGCAAGCCTTTGCCGTAAGCGAGGGTTTGCTGTCGAACTGGATCGTTTGGGCCGCTATCGCCATCGCATTGCGGGTTGCCGGAAAACACATCGAGCGTGAACTTCACGCCCGGCAGGAGCGCACGGCGATTGTTGTCCGTCCGCCACATCCTGTAGTGTCAAACGACCGCTCTACCGCCGCGGCCGCTTAAGCTGGCTGCCGTTTGGCGATGAAACGTCTTTTGTTTCGTCGTCTCTTTGAATTCTCCGGCTGGAAGCTCTTGTCTTCTACACTCCGGACGGGCCGCTTTTGGTAATCTGACTGCAGAGCGCCTCCCATGGCCATATCCAGCAGATCGTACGCTCCCCGCGGTTACTCTTCTGGTTCGCTTCCGCCTGGCGTGAAGTGGCTGCTGATCGCCAACACGGCGGTCTTCCTTACTTATTTCCTTCTCTGGCTGCTAAACATCGACGGAATCGTTCGTTGGTTTGCGTTGATTCCGCAGGCGGTTGTACACGGACAAATCTGGCGCATCGGAACGTACCTGTTTCTCCACTCCGTTGCAGACCCCTTTCACCTGCTCATCAACATGCTGATGCTTTACATGTTCGGCGTGCAATTGGAAAGGACGTGGGGAACGCGAAAGTTCCTGGAGTACTACTTCATCTGCGGGATCAGCGCGGGAATTTGCGTCGTGGCCGCCGCCTACATTTTCAGCGGCAATCCCCTCATCCCCACCATGGGCGCATCCGGAGCAATCTTCGGGCTGCTGCTGGCATTTGGGATCGTATTCGCCGATGCGACGATCCTGGTATTTTTCTTCTTCCCGATGGCGGCCAAGTACGCGGTGATGATCTATGGCGCGCTCGAATTGTACTTCACCGTGCAGTCGCCGGGCGACGGCGTCAGCCATGTGGCGCATCTCAGCGGCATGGTGTTTGGCTACATCTATTTGAAAACCAGGGCCCGCCGGCCGAAATCGGCTCCCGTGTGGGCTTCGGTGGAGCAGTGGTACCAGCGGCGCAAAATGGAACGCGCGAAGAAAAAGTTCGAAGTCTACCTCCGCCGGCACCGGGATTCCTGACGCTTTCGACTGCCCCGCTCACGAAGCCGCCAGAAACCCGTCTGATATATTTGGGTTCGGAGTGGTTATGAAGCTATCCAGGTTTGCTGTGGCGATGAGCGCCGGAACGCTTTTGGCGATTGGAGTATTTTCGATCTTTGCCGATGCGGGTTTCGCGCAAGGTCCGAAGAAAGAGTCTTCCGAAACCGTGGCGAAGCCCCGGAAGAAAGATGCGCCGGCCGAGCCGGAACTGGAAAAAATTCCTTCCAAGATGCAGAAGAAGGAACTTCCCGCCGATGTTCCTACCTTCCGCAGCGATATCACTACCGTCAACGTAGATGTTGCCGTCCTGGACAACAAGGGCCGCTTCATTCCCAACATCCCGAAAGAAAAATTCCGGGTCCTCGAAGACGGAGTGCCCCAGCCGATCACCAACTTCGGACAGGGCGAAGCTCCTATGACCGTTTGCATGGTGATTGAGTTCTCGAATTTGTTCCAACAGTACTGGTCGTACGGGTGGCAGGAAACCCTGACGGCGTCGTATGGGTTCCTGGAGACTCTGAAGCCGGAAGATTACGTGGCGGTGGTTGCCTACGATCTTCGTCCCGAGATTCTTTCCGACTTTTCCACCGACAAGCGGAAAGCGTACGAAGCGATGCAGCGTCTTCGCATTGCGGCGTATTCTGAGTCAAACCTTTATGATGCGCTGACCGATACGGCGGACCGGATGTCGGAGATCGAAGGCCGCAAAGCAATTGTCGTGATTGCATCCGGAATGGATACGTTTTCGAAGCTGACGTTCGACAAGACTCGAAAAGCTCTGCAGGCGGCGGGTGTTCCGATCTATGCGTTGGGTACATTGCAGGCCTTGCGGGATTGGTACGACGCCCGGGGAGCCATGGGTTCGATCCAGCGGCTTGATTTTCTGCAGGCAGACAACCAGATGCGGACATTCGCGAAAGAAACGGGCGGGCAGTCGTTCTTCCCGCGGTTCTTCGGTGAATATCCGGGCATCTTCCGCGCCATCCATGAAGCGCTGCGCAATCAGTACTCGATCGGATTTCAGCCAACCAATCAGGAGAAAGACGGAAAGTTTCGCAAGCTGAAGGTCGATCTCGTCGCCGGCGACGGGCAGCCGCTGAAGATCATCGACGAAAAAAATAAACCCATCAAATACTCTGTGATTGCGAAGGCGGGATACAACGCGCCGCGAGCTGTGGAATAGTTCTGGCGCGAAGCTCGAAAGTCAAGAACAGAATTTCTCTACGATCCAATCTCTTACAAAACGATTGACAGAGCTTCTGCTCGACTGCTAACTTCGCAAAGTTCCCTTTGATGAGTTCTGCGAAATCTGCGTCAGCCACAATCCTGCTTGTTGACGATAACAAGCTGGGATTGACAGCCCGGCGTCACGTTCTGAATGAGCTTGGATATCGAACGCTGATTGCCGCTTCCGCCCGCACAGCGCTGGAGAGCTTCGCCAAGAATTCTGTTGACCTTGTGGTCACCGACTACAAGATGCCCGACATGAGCGGCATCGATCTCATTCGCGAGCTTCGCCAGGTGAGGCCCAATATTCCCATCGTGCTGATCTCGGGCTTTGTCGACGTTCTCGGCCTGGACGAGCAGACGACCGGTGCCGATCAGGTAGTGATGAAGAGCGCAAATGAGGTCACGCACCTGGTGCGCGCCGTCAGCCGCCTGCTCAACAGAAAGCCTTCCCGCAAGCCGCCCGGCTCCGTCCGGTCTTCGGCGGCGAAAACCAGGAAGAAAAGCGTTTAGCCTGAAAGACAGCATGGCTCTCCGTCTGCTGTCTTGTTTTCTCCTTTTGTGCGCATCCGCCGGCGCGGTAGAAACAACTCCTAAAAAAACTGCGGCCCCGCGTCCTGCCGCCGGGTCACAGGTTCAGCGGTGGATTTCGCGGTTGAGCCTGCGGCAGCAAGTGGCTCAACTGGTTGTCGTTCAGTTCTTCGGTAGCGTGCCGCGGACCCGCAGCAGGGAATATCGCGAGCTGGAACGATTGATCCGTCAGGAAGGTATCGGCGGGTTGATCATTTTGAATCGCGTGCGGCGCGGAGTGGTCGTGAATGCGGAGCCGTATGCCATGGCCGCGTTTCTCAACCGCATGCAAAAGCTGGCGCCGATTCCCCTGATTGTCGGCGGCGATTTCGAGCGGGGCGCCT
Source organism: uncultured Solibacteraceae bacterium (assembly GCA_964515165.1). Taxonomy (GTDB): domain Bacteria; phylum Acidobacteriota; class Terriglobia; order Bryobacterales; family Bryobacteraceae; genus JAPKYZ01. The sequence continues at coordinate 12,813 of CAZETQ010000061.1, forward strand.
CCATGCGCGTTTCCGGAACCGTCAAGTTTCCGCACAGCATGGCCTACGGCGCGGCAAACGACCTGGAGGGAACGCGATACCTCGCCCGCCAGACCGCTCGCGAAGCTCGCGCGATGGGAGTTCACTGGATCTTCGCTCCCGATGCGGACGTCAATAACAATGCCGATAACCCGGTGATCAACCTGCGCTCGTTCGGGGAAAATCCAGGTCTCGTTGCTGCACACGTGGAAGCGTACATCCAGGGCGCGCATTCCGATCCCAACGCGAGAGTCCTGGTTTGCGCGAAGCATTTTCCGGGACACGGCGATACCGCTGTTGATTCGCACCTGGGACTGGCGAGCGTTGCCGGCGACCGGATTCGCCTGGATCAAGTGGAACTGAAGCCGTTTCGCGCGGCGATCGCCGCGGGTGTCGACTCGATCATGCCGGGGCACCTGACCGTTCCCGCCATCGAGCCGGAGGAAATTCCCGCGACCGTTTCTAAACGGCTTGTGACGGGGCTGCTGAAGGAAGAGCTTGGATTCAAAGGAATCGTCACCACCGATGCCATGGACATGGAGGGACTTTCGCGAGAGTTCCCTCATGGCGAAGCCGCTGTTCGAGCGATCGAAGCGGGAGTGGATGTGTTGCTGATTCCTCCGCGGCCGGATGCCGCCATCGATGCTGTTGTAAAAGCCGTCGAGTCGGGAAGAATTTCCAAAGCCCGTCTTCGCGCCAGCGTCGAGAAGATCCTGGCCGCCAAGGTGAAGCTCGGACTCGCCACCAAACGCCTGGTCGATGTGGAAGCGATTTCGGAAACTATCGCTGATCCCGACGCTCAGCGAAAAGCGGCCGGTACGGCCGAACGGGCCTTGACGCTGGTGCGCAACGATCGCCAGGTATTCCCGGCGATGGAGCCGGATCGTTCGTGCCTCTATGCTCTGAACGAGAACCGGCACTCGATTCTCGGCCGGACTCTCGTCGACGAAGTCAAAGATCTGGCTCCGCGAATGTCGGCGCTGTGGCTGGATGCCACGCTCCCCGACGCCGCGTTTGTGGATATCGCGAACTCAGCCGCAACTTGCGCGAAGGTGTTCGTCGCGACATTTGCGGCGGCGTCTGCCGCCCGGGGCGGGGAAGGACTGGCACTGTCGCCTCCGTTGACGAAGTTTGTGAATCTTCTACTGGCCGGTCCGGCGCCGGTGGGGCTGATCAGCTTCGGCAATCCCTATCTGTTGCGGGCGTTTCCTTCGGTTCCGGGCTACGTCGCAACGTTCTCCACCGCGCAGGTGAGCGAAGCCGCCATGGCCAGGGCGCTGTTCGGCGGAGTGGCTTTTCGGGGACGCCTTCCGGTCACGATTCCCGGCATCGCCGAATACGGTACGGGCCTGACACAATAGACCCTATGCAAATTACGTGGCTGGGACACGGCACGGTCGAGCTGCGCCTGGGAAAGCAGACGATCGTGATCGATCCATGGCTGGAGAATCCAAGGTTTCCAGCGGGATACGAGTTTCAAAAGTGCGACACGATCCTGGTGACGCACGGACATTTCGACCACATCACGGGCGTTCTGCCGCTGGCGTCCCGCTTCGGTTCGCAGGTGATTTCGAATTTCGAAATCGCTTCCTGGCTGGAGTCCAAAGGCGCGAAGAATGCGACGGCGATGAACAAAGGCGGAACGGTGCTGGCCGGATCGGCGAAAGTCACGATGACTCACGCGATTCACTCGTCGACGATCGTCGACGGCGACCGCATCATCCCGGCGGGCGAAGCCTGCGGCTTTGTGATCGAGTTCGAACCGGAACGGCGGCTGTACTTTGCCGGCGATACGGCGGTCCACAGCGACATGAACCTGGTCCGCGAACTCTACACGCCGGAGTTGGCATTTCTTCCCATTGGCGACCTGTTCACAATGGGGCCGGAGCAGGCGGCGCTGGCCACCAAGATGATTGGCGCCAAGATCGTGATCCCTGTGCACTATGGCACCTTTCCCCAACTGCCGGGAACGCCGTCCGCTTTGCAAAGGATGGTCGATCCGTTAGGCGTGAAGGTACAGGAGCTCACCCCGGGAGAACCATGGACATACTAGCGCTCACGCTGTTGGCTCAAAGCTGGGGCTCCTACCACGGAGGTCCGGAGAATACCAAGTACTCGACGCTGGACCAGATCTCCCCGGCGAATGTCGCGAAATTGCGGATTGCCTGGCAGTACGATTCCGGAGACGAGTTCGAAAACTCCGAAATTCAATGCAATCCAATCGTGATCGAGGGGATTTTGTATGCGACGACTCCGAAGCTGCGCCTGGTGGCGCTGGATGCGGGGACGGGCAAGCCCATCTGGACATACGCCCCCGGCGTGGCGGGCGAAGCTCCGCGAAAGCGCCGCAACCGGGGAGTCACCTTCTGGAAGGGGCAGATCCTCTATGGGTACGACTCCTGGCTGCTTCGCGTAGATGCCAAGACAGGAAAGGAAATCGGACGCATCGACCTTCGCGAAGGGCTGGGCCGGGATCCGAAGACGTTATCGGTTGCAAATACCACTCCTGGTGTCATTTTCCAGGACATGCTGATCCTCGGACACCTGACCAGCGAGGACCTGCCGGCGGCTCCCGGAGACATTCGCGCCTTCGACCTGAAAACCGGAAAGATTGTCTGGACGTTTCACACGATTCCGCATCCGGGGGAATTTGGGGCGGACACCTGGCCGGAAGGGGCCTCGCAGACGTTCGGCGGCGCCAATAACTGGTCCGGCATGGCGCTGGACGAGAAGCGCGGGATTGTCTTCGTTCCCACCGGTTCCGGAGCTTTCGATTTTTACGGCGCTAACCGGCCCGGCGACAACCTGTTTGCCAACTCTCTGCTGGCGCTGGACGCGCGGACGGGGAAGCGTCTCTGGCATTTCCAGTTCGTCAAACACGACGTTTGGGACCGGGACTTGCCGACGGCTCCAACGCTGGTGCAGGTGCGGCGGGAGGGAAAGCTGGTGGACGCGGTGGCGCAAATCACCAAGTCCGGGCATGTTTTTTTGTTTTCACGTGTAACGGGTGAGAGTCTATTCCCACTAAAAGAACAGACAGTCCCGCCATCGACCGTCGATGGTGAATCGCTGGCAAAGACGCAATGGTTACCCACCCTCCCGGGCCCATTCGCGCGCCAGCGGTTCACCGCAGAAATTGTAAGGCCGGAGCTGCGAAGCCAGCTTGCCGGCCTGGATTATGGAGATCAGTTTGTTCCGCCCGGATTTCGCGGCACCGTCATTTTTCCCGGATTCGACGGAGGCGGCGAATGGGGTGGGGCCACGTTTGACCCTACGACTCATGTGCTGTATGTCAATGCCAACGAAATGGCGTGGATTCTGCGTTTGGTGGAGCGGCCCAAAACTCGGGGCGTGGCGACGCCAAAGGAAATTTATCGAAGCCAGTGCGCCGGATGTCATCGTCCGGACAGGAAGGGGACTCCGCCGGAGTTTCCCGCGCTGCTGAACTTGAAGCGTCCTCCGGAGGAGATCGCGAAACTGATTGCCCAGGGCGCGGGTCGAATGCCCGGCTTTTCCCAATTGGGAGACGACGCGGTGAAGGCCATGTCCTCCTGGCTGGTGGGCGGACCCGATGTCGCCGTGAGAGTGAAAGGCGAAGCCGGTACGTTGAAATATTCAACGGACGGCTACAACAAATTTCTCGACTCCAACAAGCTGCCGGGAATCGTTCCGCCCTGGGGTACTCTTTCGGCAATCGACCTGGACAGCGGGAAATTTCTCTGGCAGCAGCCACTGGGCGAGTATCCTCAGCTGGAAGACAAAACAACGGGCAGCGAGAACTACGGCGGCAGCATCGTCACGCGGAACGGCCTGCTGTTTATCGCGGCGACGATCTTCGACAAGAAGATTCGAGCGTTCGACAAGACCACGGGCAAGCTTCTGTGGGAGCACTCGCTGCCGGCGTCGGGCAGCGCAACTCCGGCTCTCTACCAGCACAAGGGAAAAGAGTACCTGGTGATCGCCGCCGGAGGAGGAAAATCCGGCGCGGCCAGCGGCGGCAGCTACGTTGCGTTCGCGCTGCCGTAGCGCGCAGGCGCTATCGAGCCAGCACGCGCCTTGCCGCCTCCAGGCCGCCTGCGCGCTGGATGCCCGGGACGAAGAATCCGTTCAGAAAATCGTCGTCCTCGCCGCGGAAGCTGCCGGCTTCCGCCTCCAGCACGACCGGAATGTCCGAAACGGCTGCCGCAAACGTCGCCCAAACCGCGGCTGATTCCAGCCCGGCCAGGCGGATTTTCGTGTAACCGGACTGTTTCAGATATGCGATGGCGGTGACGATGTCCTGCACCCGGTTGGCGTCGTCGGACCGGTTGAACGTGAGGAAGTAGGGATGGGCGCGGTCGCGATGCCCTTTGGCCGCGCCCGTCTGAAACGCATCGATCGTCAGAACCGTTTTCCCGCCCATCGCAGCCTTTGCAGTCGAAGAGCCTCTTGCCGCCGCGCTGCCCGACGGGTGAACGATGAGAACGGCTTCTTCCTTGTCCGGACCGGGGCTGAGAAAGGCGGGGATCCGGTCGCCGGCTTCCGGGCGCGACAGGGTGAGGCTTCCGCCGCTGCCGGCGGTTGCCGTGACCTGCGCCGGTGTCGCCGCTCCGATTGCCACCGCTAGCCTCTCTTTTAAGGCGGAGGTGTCTTTCGTCTCCGCTGTCTGCTTTTTCGCCGCGGCGACCCAATAGGCGAAAAGCTTCGGCAAATCGACGGCATTGTCCGGCAAAGGGCGGTGATGAAACACCATCATGTCCTGCAACTTTTCCTGCCGGATGCGCTTTTCCTTGTACTCCGCCCAGCGAGGATCCTTGAGAATATGCTTGGCAAAGAATCCGTAGACGGCCTCCCGGCTGGCCTGGTTGTAGTTATGCGGAGCGTCAATTAAAACCGTCTCGACATTCGCCGCCTTGTCGTACAGCGCATAGATCGCCTTCATGGCCGGAAACTCCTCCCGCGGAGTATTCTTCGTCCAATCGCCTGTTGCCGAAACCATCAACATCGGCCGCGGAGCCATCAGCGCCGCGATCTCGACATTGTTCGCCGACACCCGCAGCCCCGGAGCGTTCTCGCAAGGCGATCCGCCCTGCATGATGAGCGAGATCATGTTGACCGGCGAAGACACCTTCGGCCGCCGATCGACGGCGCAGAGCATGAAGGTCTGCGTTCCACCTCCGGACTCTCCGGTGATGGAGAGCTGCTCCGGATCGACATCGGGCAGCGACTGGAGAAAATCCAGCGCCCGGATGGAATTCCAGGTTTGCAGTCCCAGCGGTCCGAACGACCAGATCTGCTCCCGGGGGCCGCCAAAGGCGTGCGGGATTTGAATGGTGTCGTTATATCCGATCATGTCGTAGGCAAATACGACATAGCCCTGCTGGGCCATGTTGATGCCGCGGGAAGGCACGGAAAATAGCGGCCCGTGCTCCAGCCGGCCGTATTCGGCATGACCGTGGGGCATCAGCACGCCGGGAAGCTTTCCCTGCTTTCCCAGAGGACGGTAGAGATTGCCCGCCAGATAAAAACCCGGAAGCGTTTCGAAATAGACCTTCTCAATAGAGTAGGTTTTGTTCTCAATTCGACCGAATATCTGCGGATGCAGCGGAGTTTTTTCGGGCATCGGCAGAAGTCCGGCGGCGGACAGCACCTGTTTTCGCAGCGCCTCCGCCCGCTTCTCCCATTCCGCCAGGGACCGGAAACTTGGCATCGCGAAATGAGTATTGGTATTCGGGACATCCATATTTCTGCGGTCTTCGGCGGCGGGCGGGGCGCTGAGGAGAGAGGTTCCAACGGCGGCAAGCAGGCAGATGTTTCGCATGGTGGAGGACGGTATTTTAGCACTCATGCCGCAGCGGGCAATCGAAAAGGCGTTGCAGCGATTGCCGCGGAATCTTGAAAATCGGGTTTGACAGTGCGGAATTAGCGTGTTAAAAACGCTTAAGCTCACGCCAATTCATCGCCGGAAATCAGCCTTTTCTTAGGCGGCACCGCTGCCGTTCTGAAGGCGTGCCGAGATCAGAGTTCAGGAGGTTCCACCGTGAACCTGGCATTCCCGCTTTCTCGCTACGTAATTTTGGCTGCGTGGTTGGTTACCGCCGCCCCGGCCCAGTTCACCACCGCGACCTTCGGCGGGTTTGTGCTGGATACCAGCGGCGCCTCCATCCCCGAGGCAACGTTAACCATCCGGCACACCGGTACCGATTTCCGCCAGACGGCGAAATCGGACGCCTCCGGAGCATTTCTGTTTCCCACCCTGCCCGTCGGCACCTACGAGCTTCGCGTCGAAAAGGAGGGCTTCAGCTCCTATACGCAGTCGGGAATTCAGCTCACCGTCAACCAGGTCGCCAATCAGACGATCACGCTTCGGGTCGGTCAGACCACCGAGCAAATCACGGTGGACGCCAATTCCGAAATGGTCGTCACAAAAACCGCGGCCAACGGTCAGCTGATCGACGAGAAACGAGTGGTGGACCTGCCGCTGAACGGACGCGGCGCGCAAGCGCTGGTTTTTCTGGCGGCGGGAACGGTCAACCTCACCGGCCGGTACTGTGGAGTCGACTGCCATGGCGGAGTCTACCCCGGCGAGCAGGTGGCGGGTGTCAATGGCGCCGGGTCGGCGCAGGTGAACTATCAGCTGGACGCGACCGATCACAACGATTCCTACATCAACATGAACCTGCCGTTTCCCAATCCGGATGCGGTGCAGGAGTTCAACCTTCAGTCCAGCAACTTCACGGCGGAATACGGCAACGCCGGCGGGGGAGTGGTGAATGTCGTCACCAAATCCGGCACGAACGAAATTCACGGTTCGGCGTTCGAGTTTCTGCGGAACGGCAAACTGAACGCCCGCAATTTCTTCGCGCCCACGCAGGACACGCTGAAACGCAATCAATACGGCGTCTCGATCGGCGGCCCGGTCATCAAGAGCAAGCTCTTCTACTTCGGAACATTCCAGGCGACGCCGATTCGCTCCGCTCCCGCGGGCCGGGTTTCTTTCGTTCCCACCGCCGCCGAGCGGACCGGAGATTTTTCGGGTCTTCTGGCCGGCTCCAGCCCGGTGGTGATCCGCGACCCCGCCACGGGCCAGCCATTTCCCGGCAACATCATTCCCGCCAATCGGATTACTGCGCCCTCCCGGTATTTTCTGGATCGCGTGCCGCTCCCCAATGGGGCTGGCCGGCAGTTGACCTTTGGCGGAGCGCAGCAGGTTTCCGACGACTACCAATTCATGCCGAAAGCCGATTGGTATATTTCCGAAAGGCAGCATCTCAGCGGCCGCTATTTCTGGACAGACTACAACCGGCCGGCGGTCGCCGATGCGGTGAACGTTCTCCGCTCCACCGGCGGCAACCAGGTACGCATCCAGAATCTTTCGCTGATTCACACCTACATTGCGTCACCCACCTTCCTGCTCAATTCGACTTTCGGTTGGAACAGCCAGGTGGGAGGCTCCCGCGCGGGCGCGCCATTCAGTTTCCGGGACGCGGGTGTGAACATCGCCGGGCCGCAGGACTCGCTGCTGGAGGCGCCGCCTTCGCTGAACCTCAATATCACCGGAGGATTCGGCATCGGCACGAGCCACTACGGCGCCTTCAACCGTGGGAGTTGGACGATCCGGGAAGTGATTACCAAGGTTCACGGAGCTCACGATTTCAAGTTCGGCGGCGAGATCGTTCGGCTTACCAACGACATCAGCAACACTTTTCAGATGATGGGCAATTTCAGCTTCAACGGCCAGATTACGGGTGAGGGCATGGCGGACTATCTGATCGGACAGTCGTCCAGCTTTACGCAAGGGGGCGGCGAGTTCAAAGCGCTGAAGGGCACGAAATGGGGATTTTTCGTCCAGGACAACTGGCGAGTGAACCAGGACCTGACCCTGAACCTTGGTGTGCGATGGGATCCCTACCTTCCCTACTACGATCGCGAAGGCCGGGTGGTCTGCTTTCAGCCGGGTCAACAGTCGACGCGCTACCCCAATGCTCCCCCGGGGCTCACCTATGGCGGGACGAATGCCGATGCGGGCTGTCCTCTGGCGGGTTCGACCAACAACTGGGGAAATATCGGTCCGCGAGCCGGCTTCGCTTACAGGCTGACGAAGGACAACAAGACCAGCCTGCGCGGCGGAGCCGGCATGTACTACACACCGCCGCAATCCAGCCAGTTCAATCCATTCACGAACATCGCGCCGTTTGCGCCGACGTTCACCTTAACCGGCGTTTCGTTCGTCGATCCGTATGCCAGCGCCGGCATCGCCAATCCGTTTCCGGAACAGTACGGCCCGACGATCCGCGGACCGGAAGTGCAGTTCACCACTCCGGCGGCAATCCGCGCGTACTTCTCGAAAGACTGGCGCATTCCGCAGCTCATCACCTGGAATCTCATGGTGGAACGCGAGCTGGTGTCGTCGATGGTTCTGCGGCTAGGTTATTACGGCAACAAAGGGACGTTTCTCAGCTTCAATGGCCCGTCCAGAGAGGTCAATCCATCCATTTATATTCCCGGCCAATCGACCGTCGCCAATACGCAGCAGCGCCGTTACTATCAGGACTTCAGCAAGATCGGCTTGGTTGAATCGAGCAACAACTCGCACTACCACTCGTTTCAGGTCAACCTCGAGAGGCGCTTCAGCCACGGCTTCAGCGCGCTGGCCAACTATACGTGGCAGAAAACCATCGACGACTTCGGGTGGACGGACTCCTCCAATCGCCGGTTCGACTACGCCGTCTCATCCGACGATGTCACCCACGTTTTTAAATTTTCGAACATCTACGAAGTTCCAAAGCTGGGAGTCAGCGGCTTCGCCGACAAGCTGATCAACGGGTGGGCCTTGAACTCGATCATCCTTTGGCAGACGGGATTTCCATTCACCGTCTCCAGCGGAGCGGACAATTCTTTCACCAACATCGGCCGGGACCGCGCCGATTTTCTGGGAGGCCAGGCTCAGCTTTCCTACGACCGGCCGCACGGCGACATGATCAACCAGTGGTTCAACACCGCGCTATTCGTTCCGAATGCTGCCGGGACGTTGGGAAACAGCGGCCGGAACATCCTTCGCGGGCCGCGGTTCTTCAATACGGATTTTGCGGTGATCAAAAATACGCCCATCCTGGAGCGGGTGAACCTCCAGTTCCGGGCGGAGTTTTTCAATCTCTGGAATAACGTGAATTTCTCCGCGCCGAATGCCACCCGCTCGTCACAGCAGTTCGGGAGAATCACTTCGGCGGGCGATCCGCGCATTTTGCAGTTTGCGCTGAAGCTAGTGTTCTGATTCCGCTCGCCGCGGCAGGCGATTCAGGCGGCTTCAATCTCTTCTTCGAGCAGCTGCTTTTCGTATAGATCGGCGTAGTAGCCGCCCTGGCGGATCAGGTCGTCATGGCATCCCTGTTCGGCAATCTGTCCATTCTCGATGACGAAGATATGGTCGGCGTTGCGGACCGTGGACACGCGATGGGAGATGAGGATTGTCGTACGTCCGGCCATCGTTTCTTCCAGCGAGCGGAGAATGCGTTCTTCCGTCACCGTGTCGACACTCGCCAGGGCATCGTCCAGGATCAGGATTGCCGGATCGCGCAGGATGGCGCGGGCGATGGCGCAGCGTTGTTTTTGTCCGCCCGAAAGCGTCAGGCCGCGCTCGCCGATGACGGTCTCATAGCCGTGCGGAAAGCCTTCGATGTCTACGTCGAGACCGGCCTTTCGCGCAGCTTCTTCAATCTGCTCCCGTGTCGCGGATTTCACGCCGAAGGCGATATTTTCGGCCAAGGTTGCGGAAAACAGGAAAGTCTCTTGAGGGACAAAACCGATCCGCTCGCGCAGCGCCTGGGGGGCGAACCGGCGAATATCGATACCGTCGATCGTAACGATGCCGGATGTCGGATCGTTCAGCCGGGGAATCAACGAAACCAGCGAGCTTTTGCCGCTGCCGGTGTGTCCCACCACGGCCACCGTCTTGCCGGCCGGAATCTCTAGCGAAATTCCGCCCAGAGTTTCCGTCGTGCCATACCGCAGCGTGACGTTCCGGAATTCAATGCGGCCCTCCAGCGGCGAAGGAACCGGCAGTGGCGAAACCGGAGAAACGATGGCCGGCTTTTCATCGAGAATTTCGCCGATGCGATCGAGAGAAGTGACGCCGCGCTGGGTCAGGTTAATCACCCAGCCGAAGGCGATCATCGGCCAGATCAGCATGTTCATGTATGTCTGGAACATGACGAAGCTTCCAATGGTGATGGAGCCGTCCAGCAGCCGCATTCCGCCGCCCCAGAGGACGACCAGGAAAGTCAGGCCGATCAGCGCCTGTAGCAGCGGCTGAAACAGGCCGGTTTTCCAGGCGAGATCGACGTTGGCATCGACATACTCCTTGTTCAACCGTCCGAATCGAGCCACCTCGGCATTCTCCTGGGCGAAGGCGCGCAGCAGGCGAACGGAGCTGAGACTCTCCGAGACGCGGCTGGAGATGTCCGAAAACATGGCCTGGATTTTCTCGAAGCGCTCATGGATCAACCGGCCGTAGTAGAGCACCACGACCGTCACTACCGGAGCGGGAACCAGCGCCATCAACGTCAGCTTCCAGTCAACCGTCAGCATGATCGATACCGCGCAGACGAAGAGAAACATCGTCTCGCACCAATACATGACTCCCGGACCGAGCATCATTCGGACCTGGTTCAAGTCGTTTGTCGCGCGGGCCATAATGTCGCCGCTGCGCATCCGGCCGTAGAAGCCGGAGTCGAGACGAACCAGCTGGGCGAAGAAGTCGTTCCGGATGTCGTATTCCACGTCGCGGGAGATCCCGACCAGGATCAGCCGCATCCAGTATTGAAAAAGTCCCTTGAAGGCGGAGAGCGCCAGCAGCAGGCCGGCGAAGCGGAGGACGGCGGTGGTGGAAAAACTGGTGGTGATGGAGTCGATGCCCGCGCGGATCACCAGCGGCATGCAGGCCGCCGCGATGTCTTTGAGAATCAGCGAGCCGAAGCCAAGCACCAACCCCCGCTTATAGCGGCGCAGATAGGGCCAGCAGCGGTCGATGACGTTTCGGAAGGTACTTTTTTTGTGAGGTCGGGGCGGCAGGAGCTACTTCTCGTCGGATTCGAGGTGACCGGCGCTCTTCAATCGCTGAAACAGGCGCTCGACGTCAGCCTCATCTTCGGCGGTGAGGAGCGGCCGGCGGTCGGGTTCTCGGGAAACGTGGGCCAGCGCCCGGGCCGGTTGGGCCGCGGACTCGCGCGAACGGGACAAGCGCCGCGTCAGTTCGTCGGCCAGCCGCCGCGAGCCTTCCAGGGCCCCCGGATAGATCAATAACAACCGTCCGCCATCCTTGAAGATCAGGCGAACCACCAGCGGAGACACCCAGCCTGTTCGTTCGATGCGCCCGATCTCAGACCAGAGAAATTCTTTGTCGCCCACGATAATGGTGCGGGCGCCCAGCTCGATGGTGGGCCGGAAAGCAAGGTAAAAGTTCAGACCGGCGGTGGCAAGGAAAAGCCCGGCGGGAACGGCGGAAGGAAGCCAGCGAAACGCGATCCAGGTGGAGAGTCCGCCCAAAGCCAACGCGATGACCGCCAACACCGCGTAACTCCGAGATGGAACGTAGCGCGTCATCCAGTACCGATCCGCTCTCCCCTGCCACTAGCGTACCGGGAATCCGGAGGAGCGTCAAACCGGGGTCCTCCCATCCTGCCGGAACATGTTCAGACCACGGCGAAAATAATCCAGACCGCTGGCCGTGGTTCCGGCCAGCAGCAGGGCGTCCGCAAAAACTTTGAAGGGCGCGGACATCCCTGCAAAAAGGGCCACCACCCAGGCGATCTGGATGGTGGTGCTGATCTTTCCCAGCCAGCTGGGCGGGAAATCCGTCCGGTGGGTGGCGATATATATGGCCGCGCTGCCTGCCAGGATCAGGATGTCCCGGGCGATTACCATGGCGCCAAGCCATTCGTCGCGAGACAGCCACAGGGCCAGGTAGATCGCGTTTAGCATGAACTTGTCGGCCAGCGGGTCCAGAATCGCCCCGGTTCGCGAAGTTTCTCCCAGGCGGCGGGCGAGTCCGCCGTCCAGAAAATCGGTGGCGCCGCCCAGCAGGCACAGCCAGAGCGCGGTACGGTCGTCGCCCGCGATGACGGCGCGAACGGCAAAGGGAGTCAGAAGAAAGCGGGTCGCCGAAACGAGGTTCGGAAGCTGGCGGAGCAACAACTTAGCTCACTAAAGCGTGGGCGACACGGCTGGCCAGTTGATCGAAACTGAGGACTTCGTAGAGCGACGGATCCGACATGATCTTCGCCACCAGGGCGACGTGCATCGCATGGCCCGCGCGCTCCGCAATGACGTGGCCCAACAGGGGACGGCCAATCAGGGCCAGGTCGCCGATCAGGTCGAGAGCCTTGTGGCGGCAGCACTCGTCGGTGGCACGCAGCCCTTCGGGGTTCAGCACCGCGTCCGGAGTGAAGCAAACGGCGCTCTCCAGCGACGCCCCGCGGATCAGGCCCATGTTCCGCATCTGATCCAGTTCCTGTTCGAATCCAAACGTTCGGGCCGGGGCGATCTCGGAGGCGTAATTTTCCGGAGTGACTTCCATTTCCATGGACTGGTGGCCGACAAGAGGGTGGGGAAAGAAGATATCGCAACTGAGCATGAAGCGGTCGGCGGGGAGGATCGTAATACGCTTTCCGTTCCCTTCGACGCTGACCGTCCGGCGAATGCGAAGATAGCGGCGCCGGCGCCGGTAGGAACGGATGCCCGCTTCTTCCAGGAGCTTGACGAACGGCCTCCCGCTGCCGTCCAGAATGGGAACCTCGAGGTTGTCGATTTCGACGTAGGCATTGTCGATGCCCATCGAGTAGAAGACGCTCAGCAGATGCTCCGTTGTGGAGATCAGGACGCCCTGACGCATCAGGCTGGTGGCGTAGCTGACCTTGGCGACATAACGCCAGCTTGCCGGGATCTGGAAGTCCTGAAGGTCGGTGCGTACGAAAACAATTCCCGTAGATGCCGGCGCAGGCAAAATGCGCACACGCACCGGTACTCCCGAATGGAGCCCCACTCCGGAAGCCTCCACGGGGTGCTGAATTGTGGTCTCGAAACGAAGAATCCTGTCTTGGCTCCAGGTAGGTCTACTCATTCGTAAGTTTGAAGTCTACTCTAGCTAGTGTGACGCAAGGTTGCAAGATAAAGATACCAATAGACTTGCAAAAGTTGCGGTGTGGTATTTTTGACACACTTGCTTTCTTTGGTGTGGCTTCTGCGCGGCATGCTTAGAATGGGGAGGTGGCTCGGCGGCTCTTTCTGATTGACAGCTATGGGTTCATTTTCCGGGCGTACCATGCCCGGGCGCGCTCCGGAGCCCCCCCGATGCGGACGAGGACCGGCCTTTCGACGGAGGCGGTTTATATTTTCCACAACATGGTCCGGAAGCTGATCCAGACGCAGCAGCCGGAGTTGATCGCCGCGGTTTTTGAGTCTTCCGGGCCGACGTTCCGGGACGAGGCATTTGCGGAATATAAAGCGAACCGGACGCCGATGCCGGAGGATCTGGGTCCGCAGATTCCCTGGGTCCGCAAGACGCTGGAGGCGATGAAGATTCCGATTGTGCAGTTTCCGGGATTTGAAGCCGACGATGTGATCGGGACGCTCGCCAAGCGGGCGGTGGAGCAGGGATTCGAGGTGGTGATCGTTTCCAGCGACAAGGACATGCTGCAACTGGTGAATGCTCATGTCTCGATGCTGAATCCGATGAAGCCCGACCCACCTTCAGATTTTACTTTCTATAATCCGGATAAAGTTCTGGAATTTATGGGGGTTCCACCGGGATTTGTAGCCGATCTTCTGGCGTTGAAGGGCGATAGCATCGACAATATTCCCGGAGCTCCCGGAATCGGCGATAAAGGAGCGAAGGACCTGGTGGTGCAGTTTGGGCCAGTGGAACTGATTCTGGAGAATGCAGACAAGGTCCAGCGGAAGATGTATCGCGAGAGCCTGATCGCCAACCGGGAGCAGGTCCTGCTGTCCAAGAAGCTGGCGACCATCCACTGCGATGTTCCGATTGAGTGGGACATCGAAAGCGCCGCCGCTCAGAAGCCGGACGTCCAAGAACTGTCGGAACTCTATCGCGAACTGGAATTCTTCAGTCTTTTGAAAGAATTAGACGTAGAACCTGAAGCATTAATTCAACCGATCGAGTTTCGCGACGCGACCTGGGAGGAACTGGAAGGTCCTGTCGCGGTGGCTCCTGGGCCGGAATTCTGGGGCGCATCCAACAAGGTCGGCGAAGGTCTGCGAATCGCCAAGCCGGAGGCATTTGAAGGGCGGACTCTCTATGTCCACGACATGAGATGCAGCCCGGACCTGCTGGAGTGCCCGGGGGTTTTTGACACGATGCTGGGGGGATTTCTTCTGCTCGCCGATCCGGGAGCAGTCTCCCTGGAAGCGTTATCGGAGCGCTATCTCCGGCGCAAACCGGGACCGAGTCCCGAAGAGCAGGCGGAGGCCATCTGGGGCTTGGCGGAGCAATTCGTTCCGGAAGTGGAGGGACAAGGGCTAAGGCCGGTCTACGACCAAATCGACCGGCCGCTGATCCCCGTCCTTTCCCGGATGGAGCGTAGCGGCATCCGAGTGGATACGGAGCAGCTGGGCAATCTCGCCGCACGAATGGGCGAAGAAACAGCGAGACTGACTGCCGAGATCCATGCCATGGCGGGCAGGGAATTCAACATCAATTCGCCCCAACAACTGGGAAAGGTCCTCTTCGAAGAGATGGGTCTGCCGGCGCCGGTGCGGTATGGGCGGGGCAAGCAGATTTCGACAGCCGCCGATGTGCTGGAGTCCCTGGCGGAAGAGCACGAAATCGCCCGGAAGGTGCTGGAGTACCGCCAGATCAGCAAGCTGAAGGGTACGTATGTGGACGCTCTGCCACAGTTGATCGACCCGAATACCGGCCGGATCCATACGACATTCAATCCCTGCGGCGCGGCCACGGGCCGGCTTTCTTCCACCAATCCGAATCTTCAAAACATTCCCATCAAGACGGAGCTGGGCCGGGAGATTCGCGCGGCGTTCGTGCCCGAACCGGGCTGGACGCTAATCGTGGCCGATTACTCCCAAATTGAGCTGCGGCTCCTGGCGCATATGTCCGGAGACAAAGTGCTGACCGAAGCGTTCGTCAACGGGGAAGACATCCACACGCGGACGGCGGCCGAAGTGTTCGGCGTGCCTCCTTTGATGGTCAACTCCGAGCAGCGGCGTAATGCGAAGGCGGTGAACTTCGGCATCGTCTACGGACAGACACCGTTCGGACTCTCGCAGGCCATCGGAGTGCCCCGGGCCGAGGCGGAGCTGTACATCCGGAACTACTTCTCCCGCTATAACGGAGTGCGCCGGTGGCTGGACGCCACCATCGGCGAGGTCCGCCGCGAGGGCTACGCGAAGACCATGCACGGCCGGCGAAGGCCGATTCCCGATATCAACAGCAGGAATCCGAATGCTCGCGGGTTTGCGGAGCGGACGGCTGTCAATACCCCCCTACAGGGAACGGCGGCGGATCTGATCAAGCTGGCGATGATCCGGATTGACCGGATTTTGCGGGAAGAGAAGTGGCGATCGAAGATGCTGCTACAAGTCCACGACGAGCTGGTGCTGGAGGCTCCCGTTGGCGAAACGGAAGCCCTGTCCAAGCTGGTGAAACGCGAGATGCAGGATGTGGCGAAGCTGAATGTCCCGCTGGTGGTTGACACCGGAAGCGGCGAAAACTGGCGCGACGCCAAGTAAGGCCTGCCGGTTAGTTCAGGGGGACGGGCGCCGTTAGCGAAAAGATCAACTGGGTCTCTGACGGCACTTCCAGTTTTTTGCCTTTCGCAGCGGCCGCCGAAACTGCGCCCACGCCACCGCCGACAGCGGCGCCGATGGCGGCGCCTGAGCCTCCGCCGGCCAGCGCTCCGATTCCGGCACCCAGAGCGCCGAGGCCGACTCCCCGGCGAACGGCCTTCTTCGTCTTGCTGGTCCCGGTGGCTTTGATCTCCGCGTATCCGGCCGAAGTGCTGTAGGACTTTCCGTGGAGAGTAAAGTTATGAAGCCGGAGCGCTAGCTCTTGTCCCGCGCTGACGACTTCGACCGTACAGTTGGTGTTGTCCGGAACGGCCACATGGCTCCCGACGGAAATCGGCTCGTCGATGCTCGCTTTGTACTGCGCGCCGGGTTTTGCCGTTTTGCCGTCGATGCTGTCGATCATCCGAACGGTAATTTGCGTTCCGGCGGGAATGGTCACCGTGGGCGCCGCCGCAGGTTTGGGCTTGGCCGGCGCGGGTGCTGCCGCCGCTGCCGCAGCCGCTCCTGCGGTGAAATCGACCCCAGCGACTCCATCGATAGGATAGGACTTCGATTTTCCGTCCGGGCCAAGAAAAGTGATTTCGCGGGAGTTGGCGCTGATGAGCGTTCCCTGAACGCTGCCGCCCGCCTTGAGACGCAGCGTGTCGGCGGAAATTGCTAGCGATAAGGTCGTTGCTATCGCTAGAGATGAAAGTGTTCGCATTTGGATCGTCCTCGCCGGGTTATTCGACAATCGGCAGACTCGAAGCAATCTGCAAGTCCACTATCTTTTCAATCTGATTTTCGATCTGGATGAACCGGGCGGCGACTTTCGGAGAGACGGACTGGCTTACCTTTTGAAAGTAGGTTTTCTTGAGCTGAGCCCGCTTGCCTTCCACGTCCAGTAAGCCATTCACAATCTGGCTGACCTTCTGGTCTTGAAGCGACGCGTAGTTCTCGGAATACATGCGGATGAACGCGATGCGCTCATCGCCGAGCTTCGTGAGTTCCCGATCGTAGTCGTTGTAGACCGGCCAGAATTTCGCCGCCTCCTCGGGCGAAAGGCCCATCATCTCGGTGAGGATGGCGACCTTGTCCTTCTTGAGGTCGGCCCGGAGGAGGTCGACGTAGGCCTTGAGATTGGCTTCCTTCGTTTCCGAGGCCGATGGCGGCGCCTGGGCCGTTGCCAGGCCGGGGAATCCTACAGCTATTGCGAGACAGATCAGAAACATTGACGTACGTGACATCGCAGTCCTTTCCAGCGCCACTACGGCTTGGCGCTCCAGACTCCGGACGAACCCAGGCGCAGCCTGGATGTTCGTCCTCGCTTCACAATATGCCAATTCTGATTCTGCCGCAGCCATTGTCCGATTGCAGGCGTGGCTGGCGGGACGGTTGTTAGTAAGACGGAATCGCCATCTCTTCCTCGGCGGGCACAATTCCCTGAGCCCAGGCGATGTCGCTCAGACGTTCCCACCGGCCTGTTTCTGTGTTCGCCACATCGATTTCTCCGCTGGGAATGTCATAGACCCAGCCGTGGAGTTGGACTTTGCTGTTGCGAAGCCGGGCGGCGACGGAAGGATGGGTTTCCAGGTTATGAAGCTGCGCCAGGACATTCTCGCGCGTCAGAGTGTGAAGCAGCTCATGACCCTGCAGCTCCGGATGCGTCTCCTGGGCGATCATCCGGGCGCTATCGGCGCTCTGGATCCAGGCCGCCACGCGCGGCATTTGCCCCAGCTTTTCCGGATGCATCACGCCCTTCATCACGCCGCAATCGGAGTGGCCGCAAACGATGATGTGGCTGACGTTCAGGGCGAGCACCGCATATTCAATCGTTGCGGCGGCACCAGTGAGGTCGCCGAACGGCGGCACGATATTGCCGGCATTTCGAATAATGAACAGGTCGCCTGGTTTGGTTTGAGTAAACAGGTTCGGGAGAATGCGCGAATCGGAGCACGTGATGAATAACACTTCCGGGGTCTGGCCAACGGCAAGGTCTTCAAATGTCCGTCGATGTTGCGGAAGGATGTCTTCCTTGAACTTGAGATAACCGGCGAGGATCTTCTTCATACGGCAGCAGTTCCTTTCGAGAGTTCGAGACTTCTGCGACCGCTCCCTGGTGAAAGGGACTAGTCCAAACGCAGCCACGACACGCAATAGGGGCAGAAATGCCGGGCTTCCGAAAAAGGCAGAATGACAGGAAAGCTAGACGCGAGGAGGGCCGCGGCTCCCGCCGGGAAGAAGAACCTGAGATTCGGCCGCCGAGCGGGTCGCCGCAAAGACGGGCTCGCTTGTGAGGTAGGGCGCGGGAACGTTGACCGGTTCCGCAACGACCGCGATTGCCGGGTGCGGCGCGGTCTGACTGGAGGACGCGCTGCGAATGAATATTTCGACGGTGTCGTGCGCGGCCGCCGTTGCCGGGACCGTAAAGCAGCCCTCGGCGTGGGTATCGTGGTCAAAGTCCGCGCGCGCTACGCGCTTGGTTCGAGAGGGCCCTCTGCGAAGAACGTCGTCGTCTCCGGTCAGAAAGCAATAGAGGAAAGTTGTAAGCGCGATTCCGCCGATGACGCCGAAACGTAAAGCTGCACGAACTTTGCTGGCGCGAGCGGCGGACACCATTGATTAACTTTTTTATATCTTGCCGGGGTGTCCCCTGGCAAGGCCTGGCAGTGTCCTAAATCTGCGTTCGAGCCGTGAAAGGGGTAGACTGTTCGCAGGAGACGGATATGGAAGCAGCCAGATTCATAGCCATTTTTATCGCCATATTTGTAGCCATTTTCTGTCCTATGATGCTTGCCTTTGATCTGTCGGGAAAGCAAAAGAGCGCAGCGCAGAATCGGCGCATGGCTGAGCATCGGATGAATGCAAGGCTCCTAAGACTCGACATTTGATCCGTTCCTAAAAGGCTCTTCTCCTCAGCGCGTGGTGTAGCCGCCGTTCGCAAAGATCGTTTGCCCGGTGATCCACCATCCATCGGTAACGAGAAACTTCACCACAGGAGCGATATCTTCAATCTTCGTCAGGCCGCCGAGAGCGGATGCCGATGTGTGATACGCGACCGCTTCGGGAGTTTCCTGTCCGTAGAAGAACGGGGTATCCATCGGACCCGGGCCGACGGCCGTGACCGAGATTCCGCGAGGTCCGAACTCCTTCGAAGCGGCTCGGGTGAAATGCTCTACCGGGGCCTTCATTCCGCCATAGGTGGAGTAGAGGCCGGTATATGCGGCCAGCAGCGACGTGACGATGGTGCAAATCTTGCCGCGATCGTTCATTTGTTTGCCCGCTTCCTGGATGAAGAAATACGCCGCCTTAGAGTTGATGGCTGCCATGGAATCGTATTCCTCTTCGGTGGTCTCGGCGAAGGGCTTTTTCAGAACTTTGCCGACCGTGTTGACGGCGATGTCGAGGCCGCCGAATCGTTCTTTGGCGGCCGTGAAGACGCGGACTACATCGGCTACTTTCGTGAAGTCGCCCTGGATGGCGAAGGCATCTCCACCGCCGGCCTGGATCGCTTTTACCGTTTCCTCGGCGTCACCCTTAGTGCCCTGGCTGTTGTAGTGGACGCAAATCTTCGCGCCCTCTTCGGCGAAAGTCCGGCTGAGGAGCCCTCCGAGATTCTTTGCGCCGCCCCCGATCAGAGCCGTCTTTCCCTGGAGACTGTGAGCAGATGTCGACTTTGCCATATCGGGTACCATGATCGTGAAAACGGGAATTGGACGCTTTCAAAATGTCCGGCGCTCTTACAAATTCCGCGCTCCCGGCCTGGCAGGGTGGTTCCGCCGGCGCGGCCGCGCGATGTCTTTGCGACGTCCGGTGGCCCGGCGTGGCGCTGACGGTCAAGGATCAGGACATTTCCAACCTGACGACCTGGAAGCTGGAATCGAACCGCCATATCGCGGTGGTCCATCTCCACGGAGCGATCCACCGGCTGGAGACCGAACTGGAGGGAACCGGCGCGATTCTTCATCCACCGATGAATGGAGAGGTATGGGTGATTCCGGCGCAGGCCCGCTATGCCAGCCTGGCGCAGGGGGCGGTTGTCCGATACGCGGAGTTGTTTCTCGATCCGGAAGTTCTTTCGACCCTGACGGGCGACCGCGCGACTGTTCCCTCCATTCGCCCGCGAGCGGGCCACTACGACGAGCACCTGTACCGGACAGTCCAGCAGCTCTATTCTCTCGTCCGCCAGCCCGGCGATCTGGCGCGGATGGAGGCGGAAACGCTGAGCCGGGCCATCTACCTTCATTTCTTCCGTGTGTATTCTGCCCAACCTTTAGCGGTGAAGCGGCGCCCGAGTATTCCGCAGTTCCGGCCGCAGGAAAAGAGGCTGGTGGAGGAGTACGTCGATGAGCATGTGGGGAGCTCGATCACTCTGGCGGACCTGGCTCGCCTTTTGGGCTGCACGGTTCACCAGCTGTTGGATGCGTTCCGCGGAACGTTCGGCACCACTCCGGCGCAGTATGTGATCGAGCGCCGCCTGCGGATGGCGAGGAATCTGCTACTCGCTTCCTCGCGCGATATTACTTCGATTGCCCTGGAGACCGGCTTTTCCAGTCATGCGCATCTGACGATGACATTTAAGAATCGAGTGGGGGTCACTCCTTCCGGGTTTCGAGAGTCTGCGCGCGGCAACGGATAACGACAGTCGCATTGGACCCACTGCCGAAGACCTTTCCTGATAGACTCGCGCCATGGCTACGGACCTGGAAAGCCTTTTCCCGAAAACAATCGACGATTCGCGGCGGACGTTTTTGCGCGTCACCTCCCTGCCTGTCGGATATGCGTTGGCCGTCCAACCGATCTCGGCGCAGACGATCACTACCGACTCCCAGGGGCTTGTCGCGGGAGAGGTGAAGGTCGCAACTTCCCAAGGGGACATTCCCGCTTACCGGGCGATGCCGGACAAAGGAGCGAAGTTTCCGACGGTGCTGGTGGTGGAGGAGATCTTCGGAATCCACGAGCATATTAAGGATCTCTGCCGCCGGTTGGCGAAGGCCGGCTACTTTGCGATCGCTCCGGAATGTTTCGCTCGTTATGGCGATCCGTCCAAGTACACCAACATGCAGGAGCTGATGCGCGACGTGGTGGGTAAGACTCCGGACGCGAGCGTGATGTCGGATCTGGACGCGGCGGCTGCCTATGCGGAGAAGTCCGGAAAAGCGGACACATCGAAACTAGCGGTGACGGGATTCTGCTGGGGAGGAAGAATCACTTGGCTTTATTCCGCGCACAATCCGAAAGTGAAGGCGGGCGCTGCCTGGTATGGGCGGATTGTCGGGAATCAGAGCGAGTTGCAGCCAAAGCATCCGATTGATGTCGCGGCCGATCTGAAGGCTCCTGTGTTGGGCTTGTATGGCGCCAAGGATCAGGGAATTCCGGTGGACACTGTGGAGAAAATGCGGGAGGCGGTCAAGGCGGCAGGAAAGACGACGGAGATTATTGTTTATCCGGAAGCCGGACACGGATTCAACGCCGACTATCGTCCCAGCTACAACAAAGAAGCGGCCACCGACGCCTGGGCAAAGATGCTCGCGTGGTTCAAGAAGTACGGCGCCGCCTGAAGAGTTTATGCCGATTTATCTGAAGATCAAAGACATTAAGGGCTCCGTCACCAAGAAGGGCCGCGAGAACTGGATAGAAGTGCTGTCCGCCGAACATGAGGTGATCTCGCCGCGCGATGCCGCTACCGGCCAGGCCACAGGAAAGCGCCAGCACCGGGCCTTTGTCGTGACGAAGGCCATCGACCAGGCGACACCCGCTCTTTATTCTGCTTTGACCAAGAATCAAGTCCTCAACGACTGGCTGCTGGAGGCGACCTCTGTGGAGCTGGCGGGCGTCGAGAAGGTGACTTATCGGGTGAAGCTGGGGAACGCGTTTATCGCGGGAATTTCCTTTCAGGGGCCAGGGCAGACAGACTTGGACCGCGGCAAGCTGGTGGAGAGTGCGTCGTTCGTCTACGACAAGATCGAATGGACGTGGGTGCCGACGAACACCACGGCCACCGATCAGTGGAGCTAGAGAGTTTTCACCTCAACGACAGTCAGGCCACGTCTGCGGGCTTCGTTGCCGAATCCTTCCGTGACGTCGGAGGAGCCCCGCGACTCGCCGTCCCAGACGAGCGCCGCGGTGACCGGCTCATGCATTTCTCTTCCCAGTTGGATCGCCTGGTCCAGAATGGCGAGGTTCCCCGCGGCATAGGCTTCGTCGTCCGAAGTTGGAGCCATCACCACCAGATCGCCTTTGCCCTCGACTTCATCGAGGATCCGGTCATAGAGCGGACCCCACTCGCCGGGGCGATCGACGACAGAAGTACCCCGAAACCGTTCCCGGGAGAAAGGAAGAACGATTTTGCGGCGCAGCCGGAGGTCTCCGGCGACGGAGAGCGCTAGGAGATCGGCTCCGCAGGCGGCAGCGCAGACGAGAGCCTTCGCCTGCTGCTGCGTGAGCATCTCCCGCACGCGGCCGGTCACGAGCTCGACGTTCTTGAGCGGGAAGCGGATCTCCTTTGCGTCAATTGCGTCGATGCGCCGGCCGGCCAGCGTGACAAGCATGGATGCTCCTTGGGTCTACCAGTTGGTGTAGGAGCCGTCGGGGCGCTTCAGCATCGGGGTCAGCGAGTAGCGCTCCGTGTAGTCTCCGATTTGTTGAAGTTTGCTGGTGTCCACTTCCACTCCCAGGCCGGGGCGGTCGTTGGGCCAGAGCTTTCCTTCCTTCAGGTCGTAGCTGCTCTTGAGATACGGCCACGGACGCGTGCCGCCCATCACCATCTCCATCAACGCCGGTCCGGAGTAGACGGCGCAGCAGTGAACCATCGCCGCTTCCGAAATGGGACCGGTGAAGTGGGGAACCAGTCCGACATAGTGCGTTTCGCAGCTGCCAGCGATCTTCTGGAACTCGGTGATGCCGCCGACATTCGGGATGGTGGCGCGGGCGTAGTCGATCAGGTGATTCTCGATCAGCTCGTTCCACTCCCACTTCGGCCCGAACTGTTCGCCCACGGCGATCGGCACTTTCACCTGATGGCGGAGCGTCCGGTAGACTCCGGGATTCTCGCTGCGCACGAGATCTTCGACAAAGTACGGCCGCAGCGGTTCGATGCGGTTGGCCAGCGTGATGGCGTCCGGCATGTCCAGCTCCGTATGGAAATCGATACACCAGCCGCCGTCCCGCCCGACGCCTTCTCGAACTTGCTGGCAGAGTTCGTAAACGCGATTGACGTTCTCGAAGCGATCCACCACCGGGCCGCGGGTATCGGTGGAGATCCGGTAGGCCCGGAAGCCCGCGTCGACGCAGGCCTTGGCTACTTCTTTCGGAGTGCCTTTCGCCGGATAGCCGGTGGAGTAGCATTCGACGTAGTCGCGCGATTGACCGCCCAGCATTTGATAGACGGGCACTCCCAGCGCTTTGCCCTTCAAGTCCCAGAGAGCCACGTCGAGCGCTCCCAAGGCATGGACTTTCTCGCGCCCCGCGGGATAGAAGTAGGCCCGGTACATGGACTGCCACAAACGATCGGTGCGGAACGGGTCTTCTCCGATCAACAAGCCGGCGCACTGTTCCATCGTGTCGCCGGCGCCGCCTTCGCCCACTCCGACAAGGCCGGAATCCGTTTCCACTAGCACGATATTGGTGCTCTGGTTGAACAGCGGCTGCCGGTTGTTGGGACGTCCCGCGGCATCGGTAGGCGTCTTGAAATAGCGAATTCGCGTGATTTTCGTTTTGGGAAGTCCGGCGGCATCGGCGCGGCTGGCGAGTGTCACGGCGCTGGCGGTTCCGGCGCAGGCCTGGAGGAAAGCTCGACGATTCATGCTTCCGCCAGCGTATCAAGGTGTCGTGGAGTGGAGCGATCGTCACGCTGAAGCCGCGCGCGACAG
>CAZETQ010000062.1:0-35832 GCA_964515165.1 uncultured Solibacteraceae bacterium
GACTGGTCTTGACGGCGGAACATGCGCTGTCCCGCAAGGATGGCATTCATCTGACGCTCCCCGATGGCACGAACGTGGAGGCGGAGATCCGGGGCCGTGACCGGGCCACGGATATCGCAATTCTCGGCTACTCCGGCGGCGGAACCGGCGCGGCATTCGAGACGACTGCAGAAGTTCAGCCGGGAAGCCTATTGCTGGCCGTCGGCAGAAATGCCGATACCGGTCCCACAGCATCCCTCGGCATCCTGAGCGCTGCCGGAGGTCCCTGGCGTACCTGGCGAGGTGGGCAGTTGAGTCAATTCCTCCGTCTCGACATGGGACTGTTTCCCGGCTCGACGGGCGGGGCCGTGGTGGACGCCGAAGGCCGATTCATCGGTATTGCCAGCGACGCTCTTTCGCGTCTGTCCCCGATTGCGATTCCCGCAGCCACGGTCGTTCGAGTCGCCGACGAACTGCTCAACCGGGGCAAAGTGGCCCGCGCATACCTGGGCGTGGGCGTGCAGCCCGTGAAGGTTGCCGGTAAGCAGGGACTGATTGTCCTGTCCGTGGAACCAGACACGGCCGCAGAGAAGTCTGGACTTCTGGTGGGCGACGTTCTGACAGCCGCCGGCGACAAGCAACTACAGGAAACCGAAGACCTTCTTCTGTTTCTGGAGGGCCGGCAGCCGGGTGACAAAGTGACGGCCCGCATCGTCCGGGGCGGCGAAGGCATCGAACAAAGTATCGAGTTAGGAGAGCGGTCGCGATGATCGTTTCATTCGGAGAAATAGGAGAGCGGCTCCGGCGGTCCACGGTCGGAGTCGAGTTGGGACCAAACGGCGCGGGATCGGGAGTGATCTGGGATTCGTCCGGGCTCGTGATTACCAACGCTCACGTGGCGCAGGAAAACAACACGGTACAGGTGGTGCTTTGGGATGGCCGCCGCTATGAGGCGCAGGTGATCAACCGGGACCATCCTCGGGATCTGGCGGCGCTACGCTTTCGCGCGCCCGATCTCACTCCTGCCGAGATTGGAGACTCCTCGAAACTGCAAGCCGGGGAAATTGTGATTGCCGTGGGCAACCCGCTGGGATTCACCGGCGCTCTCTCCACCGGCGTTGTTCATGCCGTGGGGCCGGTCCAGGGACTATCGCCTCGCCAGTACGTGCAAGCCAATGTTCGCCTGATGCCGGGAAACTCCGGCGGCCCGCTGGCCGATTCCCGGGGGCGGGTAATTGGAATTAACGCCATGGTCGCGTCAGGCCTGGCGCTTGCCATTCCCACGTCGGCAGTGGCGAGCTTCCTCCACGGCAAAAGGCGGGCAGAGCTGGGAATCTCCGTCCGGCCCGTGACTGTCCGGTTCCGTTCCAGAATGGCACCCGGGCTGGTGATTCTTGACGTCGGCGGCGGTAGCCCGGCGGCGCAAGCTTCCTTGATGGTCGGCGATGTCATTGTCGGCAGCGGCGGCAAACTTTTTCAGACATTCGATGATCTCAGCTATGCGCTGGAATTGACCGACGGCGCCGTTCGAGTCCAGTTCTTGCGTGGCGATCGAAGAAGTATTCGCGAGACAACCGCATACGTGGAGGCAAAGGAGCAGGCCGCTTGACAAAAGTCCAGGTGCAGGCACGGTCCGCCGTGGTTCGCGCCGGGCTGGAGGCCGTGCTTCGCAGCTCCGGTATCGCCGAGATCGCCACCGATGGGACGGATGCGGACGTCGTTGTTGCGGAGGATCCGCTACTGCCGGAGGGAGCGCCCATTGTCCTGCTGACTGACGAAGTCAATGGGCCGATGCGTCCCGGGATTCGCGGCTTACTGCCGAGAACTGCATCGGAAAGCGAAATTGTCGCCGCCGTCTCCGCGGTGGCAGCGGGGTTGGTGGCCGTTCATCCACTGTTTCTCGCAACGGTCGCGACCGCTCTGCGCGCCGAGGCTCCCGAACTCGACGAGCCGCTGACGCCTCGCGAAATCGATGTCCTGCGTCTGCTGACCGAAGGCGTGGGCAACAAGGAAATCGCCCATCGCCTTCACATCTCCGAGCACACCGTGAAATTCCATGTGGCGAGCTTGCTCGACAAGCTTCATGCCGCCAGCCGGACGGAAGCCGTATCGATCGGTTTGCGCGCCGGGCTGGTGACACTGTAGAAAGCGACGATCAGGAGAGTCTTTCTGACGCCGAGCGGTAGCATTCTTCGACCAGCCGCATGGTCTTCAGGTAGTCCGCGCCGTTGGATTCGAAGGGATCCCCCGAAAGCAAACACCGGGCGAAGTGTTCCTGCGTAGCGCGGCAGCAGTCTCCGCGATACCCCACGCTGGGAATGTTCCAGGAGTGCTCGCTCCGCGCGCCTCCCCGAGGCTCGATCTCCATCCGGCCGTCGGAGTGCATCCACAAGGTTCCGTCGCCGCCGTCAATGCGCAGGCTGCCCATCGCATCCCGCGTCAGCGATTCATACGGTTCCTCGTTCGGCGAAACTCGATTGCCGTCGATCACACCGCGCAGCCGTCCCGGATACCGCAGCAGAATGATCGCCAGATCTTCCCCTCGAATGTGCGGATTGACGCTGGAGATTTCGCAGGAAACTCTGGACGGCTCGCCGAATAACATCCGCGACGTATCGAGCCAGTGAACTAACGTCTCGTAGATCAGCAGCCGGGGATAATCTTTGAAGTAAGGCTGGTTCGCGTAGGGCCGTTCGGTCCAGCCGTCATTCGCCCGGTGAATCCAGCGAAAGCTAAACGGTTCCCCGATGGTCCCGGAGTCCAACAGCTTCCTGATCTCGCGATACCAGGCCTGGAACCGAAAATTCTCGTTGACCATCAGCCGGGGACGGGAATCGTTGAACAACGCAATAATCTGCTCGGCTTCCCCGATAGTTGGCGCAAACGGCTTCTGGCACAAAGTGTGAATGCCGCGCGACGCCGCTTCGCGAGCCATGGGCAAATGCTGCTCCGGGCGAGTCACAATGTCGAGAAAATCCGGCTTCTCCCGATCCAGCATTTCACCCAAGTCCGGATACACCGCGGGAACGCCGTACTTCGCAGCGAACTCTTCCGCCTTGCGCTTGTCGACGTCGCAGACCGCCGTGATCGCCACCAGATCGGGAAGCCGATTCCACGCCTCCATCTGAAAGTTCGCGAAGTACCCACAGCCAGCCAGAGTTCCTTTGAGGGCCATTTCATCGGAAGTTTATCATCACCGTACTCATATTGATTTTCTGAACACCGTTCTGTAAAATGTAGGGGTTAGCATGGGAGTCGCAGAACGCCGCGCACGGGAAAAAGAAGTTTTGAGGAGTCAAATCCTCACGGCCGCGAGCGAGCTGTTCGTCGCGGAAGGCGTGCAGAGCGTTTCGATGCGCCGCATTGCCGAGAAAATCGAATACGCTCCTTCCACAATCTACCTTTATTTCAAAGATAAAGAAGAACTTCTTCACACGATTTGCCGGGAAGTCTTTGAGGAATTGACCGCAGTTCTGGCGGAAATTCATTCCCGTGGGCTCGCTCCTCTCGATCAGCTCCGCGCCGGGCTTCGGGCGTATGTCGATTTCGGTCTCCAGCACCCGAATCATTATTTGTTGGTTTTCGGCCCCGCCATGTACGAAGAGGTGCCGGGAGAGCCGAGTCCGGAAGACGTTGCCGGCGTAAAAGCGTTCGATCAGCTCCGGCAAACGATTCAGTACGGAATGTCCGCCGGAGCAATCCGCCAGGCGGACGTCGACGTGCTCAGCCAGACAATCTGGATGATGCTCCATGGAATCACAGACTTACTGATCATTTCGAAAGATATTCCGAACTTTCCCTGGGCCCACCAGGAAAGCGTCATCAACTGCGGGTTGGACGCCATCATTCAAAGCGTCCGTCCTTAAATTCCAGCTTTTCGCCCTCAAAATTTGCCATTTCGCGGATTTCTCTTGCCGGAAGAGATCGATATTCGCATAATGAACAGTGTTCAGTGAGCTACGTTCAGTTGCAAACGATGGTTCACTTCAAGAGACGCAATGACGACACTGGCGTGGAAAAATCTCTTTCATGACAAGGTTCGCCTGGGAGTAACGCTCACCGGGATTGTCTTTGCTCTGGTCCTGATTCTCGTCCAGTTCGGATTATTCCTGGGATTCCTGGACACCAGCGCGAACGTTGTGGAGCACTCGGGCGCCGATCTGTGGATTGCGGCACCAGGGATTCCGCATGTCAACGGAGGCGCGCCCATTCCCGAAAAGCGCCGGTACAAGGCGCTCGCGGTACCGGGAGTCGACCGGGTGGAAAAGCTGGCCATCAACTTCGTGAACTGGAAACTCCCGTCCGGATCTCAGGAGTCTGCGCAGATCGTTGGCTTCGATTTGCAGTCGGGAATGGGTGGACCCTGGAATCTTGTTGCCGGGTCGATCGAGGCTCTGCGGGGCGATGATACCGTCATCGTCGACCGGCTGTATCTGGAGAAACTTGGCATTCGGGGAGTAGGCGACTCCGTAGAAATCAACGGGCGGCGCGCCCGCGTCGTCGGTCTCACGGAGGGCATTCGCAGCTTTACAACGGCTCCATACATCTACACCAGCTTTAAGAATTCTCAGAACTACACGCAGATCGGCGAAGACCAGACGTTCTTTCTCCTGGTCAAGGCCAAGCCCGGTGCGGACCTCGCAACTCTGAAGCGTTCTCTGCAGTCTGCTGTGCCGGATGTGGATGTGTACACCAACCAGGAGATGCACCGGAAGACCCAAGGCTACTGGGTCTTCCAAACAGGAGCCGGCGTCACGACGCTGATGGGCGCCATCCTCGGCCTGCTGGTCGGCGTTGTCGTCGTCGCGCAGACGATCTATTCGGCGACAGTCGACCACATTCGCGAGTTCGGAACGCTGAAGGCCATGGGAGCGAAGAACCGGTACATCTATCGGGTCATTGTGGAGCAGGCGATGCTCGCCGCGGTGATGGGCTATGTCGTGGCGGTCAGCGTTGGGCTGCTGGTGGCAAACGGCAGCAAGACCGGAAACGCCATTATTCTGCTGCCGCCGCAAATGGCTGTCGGAACTCTGGGGCTGGCGATCCTCATGTGCGTGGCGGCCTCGATTCTTTCGATTCGAAAAGCCACATCCATCGACCCGGCATTGGTGTTCAAAGGATAGACACGACAATGCAGCCGCTGATTCAATTGCGCAACGTCACAAAAAGTTATGGCGAGGGCACAGCCGCTGTGCGCGCGGTCGACGATGTCAGCCTTGACGTCTCTGCCGGCGAAGTACTGCTCATGATGGGGCCATCCGGCTCCGGCAAGACCACCTTGCTCTCCATCATGGGCGCGATTCTGCAAGCCACTTCCGGCAGCGTCAAGATTCTGGACACCGAATTGGTGGGATTGAAAGAATCCAAGCTGCCCGACCTGCGGCTTTCGAATATCGGGTTCATCTTTCAAGGGTTCAATTTGTTCCCTGCGCTCACCGCGCAGGAGAACGTGGAAGTGGCTCTCACTCTGAAGGGGTTGTCGAAATCCGCTGCCCGGGCGCGAGCTGCGGAGCTTCTGGAGCAGGTCGGGCTTGCAGATCGCCGGAAGCACCATCCCGCCGACATGAGCGGAGGCCAGAAACAGCGCGTCGCAATCGCCCGGGCGCTGGCCGGCGAGCCGCGAATCATCCTTGCCGACGAGCCGACCGCTGCGCTCGATTCCGAGAGCGGCAAGACAGTCATGGAGATCCTGACCACGCTGGCCCGGGATCGGGGAAGGGCCGTGGTGATCGTGACCCACGATTCGCGAGTGCTGCATTACGGAACTCGCATGGTGCACATTGCAGACGGACGATTGGTGGAACAAGAGGAAGGAGCTTTGGTGTGAAGAGGCTTTTCGCATTCTTTTTTGTCACGGGTACGCTGCTGCTTGCGGTGATGTATTTCGCCCGGCCCACGAGAGGCGACTCTAAGGACGAGCCGGCGAAACCAGTTTCGAGCTCGAGCGCCAGCAGCGCAACGATCGTCGCCGCGGGACGCGTGGAGCCGGCGTCTGAGGAAATCAAAATCGGATCGGAGCTGGACGGGAAGCTCCAAAGCGTTCCGGTCGAAGAAGGCGACAAGCTTCGCAAAGGCCAGGTGATCGCCGTGCTGGTGAATGGCGACTATGCCGCGCGGGTCGCGCTAGCCGAAGCCACCGTGCGGGAGCGGCAGGCGGATCTGGACCGGGTGAACAACGGCAACCGATCGCAGGAGAAGCGGGAATCGGAAGCTTCCGTTCGCGAAGCGGACGCAGTCCTTGTCAACGCCGAGACCGAGCGCCGCCGCCGGGCAAGCTTGCTGGATCGCGGCGCCATCTCCCGAACGGAGTTCGATATGGCGGACCGGGAGTACCTCGTCGCGCGCGCCCGCGTGGAGGCCGCCAGGGAACGAGCGGGACTGATTCAGGAGGGGTCGCGCGTGGAAGACCGGCGTCGTGCCGAAGCGGAGCTGGAGCGGGCAAAAGCACAACTGTCGGAAGCACAAGCTCTGCTGGCCAAGACCTACATCCGCTCGCCAATCGATGGCGTGGTTCTCCGCAAGAAATTGAAGACCGGGGAAAGTGTCTCCGGCAACGGCGATACGCCGGTCGTTACGTTGGGAGACATCAGGCGGCTGCGCATTCGGGCAGATGTCGATGAAACCGATGTCGCCCGTCTGTCGATTGGACAAGCGGCGTATGTCACCGCCGCTGCCTATGGGGACCGCCGGTTTTCCGGCAAGGTGGTTCGCATCGGAGAAATCCTCGGGCGAAAGAATGTTCGAACCGACGAACCCTCAGAACGGGTCGACACCAAGATTCTTGAGACGTTGATCGAGCTGGATGCCGGACAGACGCTCCCCATCGGACTTCGCGTCGACACCTACCTGGAGGCGGGAGGCCGCCTGTGAGATTGGTGTTGGGGGCGCTGATTGCGTGCTCCGTGTTCGGCGAGTCGATTTCATTGAAGGAGGCCGTCGGCCGGGCGGCACAGATGAATCCGGACATCGCGATCGCGCGGCTGCGGACGCTGGAAGCGGAAGCGGAGGCCGAATCGGCGAAGGCGGAACATCTCCCGCAATTGACCGCACGAGTCAGCGCTTCCTACAACACAAACAACCTGCAAGGCATCGGCCTGGTTGTTCCCGGCTTCCCCTCGCGGCTGGGACCTTATCGATTGTTCGACGCCAGACCCGTGCTGACGCAAACGATTCTCGATGGCGGCTTGGTGTCCCGCATTCGGGCCGCCCGGGAACAGTACGCCGCGAATCGGTACAACGCCGAAGCGGTGCGGGAAACCGCCCAACTCGCGGTGATGGATATGTACGTGGCAGCGTTGCAGGCCGAATCGCGAGTGGTGGCTTCGCGCGCGCGTCTGGCCACGGCGCAGGCGGTGCTGAAACAGGCACAGGATAAGGAACAGGACGGCGCGGCGAGCAAGCTGGACGTTGCCCGAGCTACCGAGGAGATGGAAAACGAAACCGGAACCCTGGTCAACACCGAGCGTGATTTGCGTACCCTCAAGACCTCTCTGGTTCGTCTGATTGGTATCGGCGGTGGTGACACCTTCGATCTCGTGCCTGTGGACCGCAAAGCCTTCGAAACATTGCCGCCTGCCGCGGCAGAAACGGAAGCAGCGCTGGAGAATCGCGCCGAAAGTGCTCGCGATGGGGCGGAGATCCGTCGAGCCGAACAGCAGGTGCAATTGGCCCGCCGCGAGTATTGGCCGAAAATCGGATTTGCCGGGGACTTCGGAGCCCTCGGGCAAGGCCCCGAGAATGCCGTCTCGACTTATTCGGTTGGCGCGACGATGACGGTTCCGGTCTGGACCAGCGGGCGGATTCAGCATGACATCGAGGCGGCCAAGGCCCGCAAGCGTCAGATGGAAGAGCAGGCGCGCAACACCCGGCTGGGCATCGAGGAAGATGCCAGGAAGGCCTTGATCGAATGGCAGGCGTCTCGAGATGTCCTGACGGCCGCAACGAAAGCCACGGCCGCCGCTCGCGAAAGCGTGGAACTGGCGAGGCTGCGATTCGACTCGGGCTTGGCAACCAATATCGACACGGTGACGGCCCAGTCCCGCCAGGCGCAGTCCGAAGACTTCGAGATTCGCACCCGCTACGAGCTGTTACGCGCGAAAGCGCACTACTATCGAGCCAAGGGCAGTGTTGCGCAGTTCTTTGAGGGAATGTAAGAAAGAATGACCTGGCGTCTGGGCATAGCAATCTTTACAGCAGGCCTGATTTTTGCGGACAGCAGGAACCAGGTGTTTTCCGATTTCACTACACCGTTGCCGCTTCCCCAGGGCTCCACGCTCGTTATTGGAGTTGTCGGTGGCTGGGAGCGCTGGGATGCGCCGCAGCGCATCGTGCGGCGCGTCGCGTTGAAAATTCGCGACCAGGAGATTCCCGGCGTGTATGTGGAAACCGTCGAGAATCACAAGATCGAGCTGGCGGAAGAGCTTGTCCGCCAGTCATTTCCCACACCCGGCGATGCCAACATCGTTCTCTATGGCAACAGCCTGGGAGGCTCGGCAACGGTGCGATTCGCGCAGCGGCTGCAAGAATTGGGCTACCGCGTTCAGATGTTGGTGGTCATCGACAGCGTGGGGAAGGGTGACGGGATCGTGCCGGCAAACGTGGCAAAGGCGATCAACATTTTCCAGCGCGATAGCTGGCCCGTTGTGGGCCAATCGGAGATTACCGCCGCCGATCCCTCACAAACCACCATTCTGGGCAATCTGAAGTTCAGCTATAAAGACAAATCTGTCGATCTGGAGACGGAGCCGTGGGTCCGGCGCACGTTCACCAAAGGGCATTTGATGCTTGAGTACGATCCGGAGGTTTGGGCGCTGGTGGAACGCCATATCCTCAGTGCGGTTCCTCCACCGGAGCAGACCCGATCCGCGCCGGCTGCCCGGTCGTCCGAAGGACCGACTGCCACAGTTCTCCATCCTCGGTAACGTACCGCCGTTCGCGAGCCACCATTGAGATCGGCACGTGAGTCGAGACTCCGTGCCAGTTGCCGATGACAATTCCTGTCTTTCCCGCAAGGCCGGCATGCACGGCGTTCCGCGCCAGTTGATCGCAAAACAGAGCATCCGTCACGTTTGCCGGAGCGCTGCGGATGATGTAGCTGGGGTCGATGTACTTCAGGTCCACCGGCTTGCCAGCCTGGTTGAAATATTTTCGAATCTCCCGGGCGAGGAACGGCCCGATGTCGCCCAATCTTCGATTGCCGGAGGCGTCGGTTCCCGCGCCGGCTTCTTCTCCCAGCAAGTCCTGTCCCGCGCCCTCCGCCACGACGATCACCGCATGACGCCTCATGCCAATTCGCTTTTCGATCTGGTCAAACAGGCCGCTGGGACCCTCCAGATGAAAAGGCACTTCAGGAATCAGGCAAAAGTTCACTTCCTGACTTCCCAATGTGGCGTTGGCCGCGATGTAGCCGGCGTGGCGTCCCATCAGCTTGACCAGCCCGACACCCCGGATGCAGCCTCGTGCTTCGTAGTGGGCTTTCTCGATGACATTCACGGCCTCCTCAACTGCGGTCAGGTGACCGAATGTTCGGAATACATAAGGAATGTCATTGTCGATCGTCTTGGGCACTCCGATGACGGCCAGCTCATAGCCCTGGTCGTATGCCGTATTGGCCAGGTCGAGAGCGCCGCGCTGGGTGCCGTCTCCGCCGATGGTGAATAGGATCTGGATGCGCTTGGACCGGAGAAAGTCCACCATCACCTTCGGGTCCACAGGGCCCCGCGAACTGCCCAGAAAGGTTCCGCCCTGTTTATGAATTTCCGAGACCATGTCCGGGTTCAGGACGGACGGCTGAGGCTGCGCCGAGGGCTGGAGCCCTCGATATCCATAATGCACGCCAAACACTTCCGGACATCCGTACCCGTGCCGGAGCTGCATCACGATGGAACGGATCACATTGTTGATACCGGGGCACAGGCCGCCGCAGGTCACGATGGCGGCGCGAACGTGTGCGGGGTCAAAGTACAGTTTTTCCCGGGGGCCGCCTCGCTCAAAGGAGAGATCGGCGCGGAACTGGAATCCATCTCGAAGATCCACGTCGTAGGGGATGCGCTGATCGTCGGTGGTGAATCGAATGGGGGCGAAATGGGATTGCGCCAGCTTCTTCAGCGGCGTATCAAAGACTGCCTCGCCAAGCTGCCTTACGGCAAAGTCCTGCGGTTCGGGCATATTC
Organism: uncultured Solibacteraceae bacterium; assembly: GCA_964515165.1. GTDB lineage: Bacteria > Acidobacteriota > Terriglobia > Bryobacterales > Bryobacteraceae > JAPKYZ01. The sequence goes on from CAZETQ010000062.1 coordinate 10,151, forward strand.
CATATTATTCGGTCTCGGCAGTGCGCTCGGGATTCACTCGATTGGCGAGCTCATGAATCATCATGCCCATCTTCGGTTGCGAGGCAACGAATGCCGGATGGAGACCTTCGTGTTCCAGTGCTTCCGAAGTGGATGGTCCGATGGAAGCGATGGAGACGCCGGCCAAGCCGTTTCGGACCGCATCGCGAAGTCCGCGCTGTCCGGCAAGCTGCAGCAGGTGGTCCAACTGTGTGCCGGTGGTGAAGACGGCCCAATCGAAGTCGTGCGCTAGCAGCCGGTCGATGGCAGTATTCAGTGGCCCGGTATCCGTAGGAAATGCCCACTGGTAGACCGGCACGGGAGTCACCTCCATTCCGAGAGAGATCATGCCTTCGATCAGGTGATTCTCACGGCGGCCATACTCCTGTACCGCCGCGCGCTTTTCGGGTCGGCCTTCCAGGACCGCCAGGACCTCTCGCCATGTGCTGGGCTCCCGGGCGATCAGGGTAGGAGTGAGCCCCATCTCTCGCATCGCGGCCGCGGGCTTGGGCCCGCGAACCACCGTGGTGATTCCCGCAATGGCCTTCTTCAGCTGCGCTTCCGGATGACGGAGGCTCAAGACCCGAATCAGATATCGAAGCCCAACGCCCGTCAGGCAAACCAGAAGATCGAAATCGCCGCGAAGAAGACGTTCGCCGAACGCGAAGGCATCGGCGTTCTCCTCAATCGGAACCTCTCGAAGCGCCGGCGCCACGAATGGATCGAACCCTTTGGTACGAAGCAACGACTCGATTTCCTTGGCGCGGCGGCTTTCGAAGGAGACAATCTTCACTACATCGAGTCTAGACTCAACTCCACGTCGGCGCGTCTCCAGGCCTCGCGATACTCGCGCTCTACCATGGAGGCGGCCTCTGTCTTGTTCTGCGCCTTCAGGCTCTGCCACAGGCCGAATAGCAACCGCCCGTTGCGAGCGCTCTGTTTCAGACCGGCGCGAAACACCTGTTCTGCCTCGGCCGGCTGTCCGGCGCGCAGAAGCGCGGCTCCCCAGGATTCGCAGACCGGGAAGTACCACTCCGGTGGTTCATCGTAGGCAAGTTGATCCTGAGCGTCCGCGGCCTGTTTCAGCAGCGCCGCTGCGCGCGCCGGATCGGCCACCAATCGCGCCTGTAGTACTTTCGAGGCGATTTCCAAAATTGTCGACGCCTTGCTGTTCATCCATCCCCGATCGGCGGGTACGGCCTTGGCGGCTGCTTCGAAAGCCTTCACCTCGGCAGCCGGACTTTTCCCTTTTTCATGCAGGGCCAGGGCGCGCGCCCAGTGCCACAGAGCATTGGACGTCAGCAGCGTGCCGTCCGGCTTGGGTACCGCCAGGATATCGTCCCATTGCTGAAACCGCTCCAGCATGAACCATCGGTAGGGAACGAACGGATCCGCCATATCCGGCATAGCCGCCGCGAAGGGAGCCGCGATCTTCTCGAGTTCCAGCGCTGCCTTCAGCGTGTCCGCCTTTCGTCCCTGCATCTGCCGCGATGCGGCGATGAAGTGGACGTTGTGCGCATAGTACATCTGGTAGGCGCCCTGGACGTTCGTTTCCTCGAAGTAGCGGCGATCCAGCTCCGCGGCGCGATCGTTGGTGTTCGCCGAGGTCTCGTAATCGCCGACGACCAGCCAGATGTGTCCGGGCATGTGGACCAGATGGCCGGCGTTGGGAACCAGCCCCATCAGGCGCTGCGCGCTCGGGATGGCGCGTTCCGGGGTGGGTGACGACTCCACGGCATGGATATAGAAGTGGTTGGCTCCGGGATGATCCGGATTGCGCCGCAACACCCCCTCCAGGACGGCGATCGCCTCATCGGTGCCTTTCGCGGCGGCGCCGTCCTTGGAAAACCACTGCCAGCGAACGGGGATCATCAGCGCTTCCGCATAAAAGGTTGCGGCGTCGAGATCGTCCGGGTTCGACGCGACAAAATCCTTCATGGCGGCGATGTAACGATCGTCGCTGCCATCCGGGCAGCGCGTGCTCGCGGCTTTCGCCCACGACCCTGGAACTCCGCTGAGAGTCTCGCAGTAATACTTGATATCGCTGGAGCCGTCCAGGTCCATATTGATGTAGGGTCCTCGCGCCATCGCCATGCCCCACTTGGGCATGGGATTCTTCGGATCCAGTTCCGACGCCTTGGCGAAGCTGCGCCACGCTTCATGGCGATTGAATCCGTAGAGAAGATTTAATCCCTGGTCGAAAAACTTCTGAGCGTCGGCGTTGGAGGCGCCGATGGGTCGCGTATGTTTGCCCATCCCGGACAGAAGTTGAACCGGCTTTTCCTGAGAGGCCGGGTGGTGCGCGTGCTGTGCCAGCAGCGCAAGAAATAGTACAGATGCGGTCATGGCCTATTACTCCTGTTCTTCCCTCGCGGAATTCTAGCTGAATTTCTGTCACCGGTTTTGTAAAATTGCTACCTTTTGCTCATGGCATCGAGACCAATTGTCCTGGTGACCGGCGCCGCCAAGCGGATGGGCCGTTCCATTGCCATCCGATTGGCGCGCGAGGGTTTTCAGGTGGCCATTCACTACAATGAGTCGCGCCCGGAAGCAGAAGCAACCGCCGCCGAATGCGGGGGAGCCGAGCTGTTCCAGGCGAATTTGGAAAATGTCGCCGAAATTCGCCAAATGTTCGCCGAGGTGGAAACCCGGTTGGGCCGGCTGGACTGTTTAGTCAATAATGCCGCGCGATTTACACGCTTCGATCCCCTGGATATTACGGAATCCGATTGGGATTTCATTCATTCGGTCAATCTCAAAGCCGTCTTTTTTTGCTGCCAGCAGGCGGCTAAGCTGATGATGAAGCAGGATTCCGGCCGCATCGTGAATATCAGTTCCCTAGGTGGTATCCGCGCTTGGCCGGACCATGCGCATTACTGCGCGGCCAAAGCGGGAGTCATCCATATGACACGCGCTCTGGCCCTTGCCTGGGCTCCGAAAATCACGGTGAACAGCATCGCTCCCGGTGTGATCCCCTTTGGAGAGGAAAAAACGAACCCAAATGTGCAGGCTTTGATCGCCAAGACTCCCGCCGGGCGGCAGGGGACAGGAGATGAGATAGCGAATTCCGTGCTGAATTTCCTCCGGGCGTCGGAATTCGTGACGGGTCAGATCTTGGCGGTGGACGGAGGCTTGGGGCTGAAGTGACGATTACTGTGGAAGGGAAGATTGCCAATATTCCCGATCTTCTTATGGAAGAAATGCGGGAAGCGGCGATGGAGGCATTCCGGCGAACGGCGCCGGTGGGGGAAGAGATTGCGGGTTTGTTATTCGGAGCCAGAAGCGACGCGGGGTGGACGGTGACCGCCTGGCGTCCAATTCCGCGTGAGGACGGCTCCCGAGCCGCGGTGCCTCTGACTGAGTCCGAGGAAGAAGCCGCCGGTGAAATTCTCTGGGAATACAAGACGGACCCGCAACTGCACGGCGCGGACCCGGTTGGCTGGATCCGTTCCCGCACTCGCGGGATGGCGGCGCTTTCGCCGGAAGACGCCGAAGTTTGCCGTCATTTTTTCGGCGATCAGGGAAGCCTTGCGGTCATTCTTCGCCCCACGACGCAACGGCCTCTCACCGCGGCGCTTTTTCATGTCGCTGCCGGTACGCCCGTGCGAGAGTCTTCCTGCCGCGGCGTGGAAATGGCGATCCTTCCGAAGGAGCATTTCGAGACGCCCGCCGCGGACGTAAGCGAACCCGCGGTTCCAGTCGCTGCCGCGCCGGAATCGTCCGGACCCGAAGAGGTTGCGGTTCTCCGGAATTTTGAGCCGGCGCGACCGGCAGCACGAAAGCGCCGGGTGCTTCTCATCGCCGGAGCTTTGGGCGGCACGCTGGCTACTGTGCTGGGGTGCTTTCTGTTTCTCGATCGGCCGCTATCGCTGGATGCGGAGATCCGGCGAAGCCAGGTTGTTTTGACCTGGAATCGCCAGGTGGGCTTCATGACGGGCGCAACGGGCGCCGAACTCGATGTCGCCGGCGATGCCAGAGAGCTGACGGAGGCCGAACTGCGGGCGGGACGTGTTTCGGTTTCCGTCCCGTCCGGAGATTTCAAAGTCAGCTTGCGGCTGCGCGGTCCCTATGCGGATGGACAGCAAGCGGTGCTGACTCTCATCCGGCAGCCCGGCTACCGGCCGGATCAGTAGGTCCTTCTAGCCCTTCTTCTTTCCTTGGGCGGCGACGGCTTCCATCGCGGCTTTCACTTTTGCGGGATCGCCCAGATAGTAGCTCTTCACCGGTTTCAGATTCTCGTCCAGCTCGTAGACCAGCGGCATTCCGGTTGGAATGTTCAGCTCGACAATCTCCGCATCCGGAACGTTGTCGAGATACTTCACCAGCGCGCGAATGGAATTACCGTGCGCTGCCACGACGACGCGCTGCCCGCTTTTGATGGCGGGCGCGACGACATCTTCCCAAAAAGGCAGGAAGCGCGCCACCGTGTCCTTTAGGCATTCCGTCCAGGGAAGAGCCGATTCACCGAGCTTGCTGTAGCGAGGATCGAATCCCGGATATCGCTCGTCTCCGGGCTGCAGCGCCGGAGGCGGAATGTCGTAGCTTCGCCGCCAGATCTTTACCTGGTCCTCGCCAAAATTTTCCGCCGTTTCGGATTTGTTCAGCCCTTGCAGGGCTCCGTAATGACGCTCGTTCAGCCGCCAGGAGCGCACAACCGGCAGCCAGGACTGCTCCAGTTCGTCGAGAACGAGATTGGCCGTCTTGATCGCGCGTTTGAGCAGGCTGGTATAGACGATGTCGAAGACGTAGCCTTCCTTCTTCAGGACCTGGCCGGCTTCCTTCGCTTCGGCGACACCCTTTTCGGAAAGGTCCACGTCCGTCCAACCGGTAAAGCGATTTTCCTTATTCCAAGTCGACTCGCCGTGGCGAATGAGAACGATCTTGTACATCGCTTCCTCCTACTGCTTGAAAGCGGCACGGCCCGCATAGCGAGCGGCGCCGCCAAGCTCTTCCTCAATCCGGAGAAGCTGGTTGTACTTGGCGATTCGATCGGTTCGGGAGGCCGAGCCGGTCTTGATCTGGCCGGCGTTGGTGGCCACCGCGAGGTCGGCGATGAAGGTATCTTCCGTCTCGCCGGACCGGTGAGAAATCATCGAGGTGTAGTTCGCGCTCGTAGCGAGAGCAATCGCTTCCATCGTTTCCGTCAGAGAACCAATCTGGTTCACCTTGATCAGAATGGAATTGGCGATCCCCTTTTCGATGCCCATCTGCAGCCGTTCGACGTTGGTGACAAACAGGTCGTCACCGACAAGCTGAACCTTCTTGCCCAACATGTCGGAGAGGTGCTTCCAGCCATCCCAGTCGTCTTCGGCCATGCCGTCCTCGATCGAGATCACCGGATATTTCTGGGCCCAGGAGGCCCAAAGCTCCGCCATTTGCGCCGAGGTGTACTCGCTCTTGTCGGACTTCTTGAAAACGTACTTCTTCTTCTCTTTGTCGTAGAACTCGCTGGCTGCGCAATCCAATGCCAGATAGATATCTTTTCCCGCCGTGTAGCCGGACTTTTCAATCGCCTCGATGATGACTTCGATGGCTTCTTCGTTCGACTTCAGGTTCGGCGCGAATCCGCCCTCATCGCCGACCGACGTCGAATAACCCTGCTTCTTCAGCACGGATTTCAGATTGTGGAAGACTTCGGCGCCCATCCGGAGCGCCTCCGAGAATGTCTTCGCTCCGACAGGCGCAATCATGAATTCCTGCGGATCGACCGAATTGTCGGCATGCGCGCCGCCGTTGAGGATATTCATCATCGGAACGGGAAGGGTAGCCGCGGCGACGCCGCCGAGATAACGATAGAGCGGAGTCCCCTGGGAGTCGGCGGCCGCGCGCGCTGCCGCCATGGAGACGGCGAGAATCGCATTGGCGCCCAGGCGGCCCTTGTTGGCCGTGCCGTCCAGCTTGATCATCGTGCGGTCCAGCTCGATCTGTTCGGTCGCGTCCAAGCCGGTGACCGCCTCGCCGATTTCGCCGTTAATGTTGTCGACCGCCTTGAGCACTCCTTTGCCGAGATAGCGCTTTTTGTCGCCATCCCGAAGCTCGACAGCCTCGTGCTCGCCGGTGGAGGCGCCGGAAGGTACCGCGGCTCTGCCGAAGCTGCCGTCCATCAATACAACATCGGCCTCCACCGTCGGATTGCCGCGCGAGTCCAGAATTTCTCTGCCGGTTACGTTGACAATTTCACTCATGAGATTTGTTGGAGAACTTCCATTCTGCCATGAGCGGGTCCGGGAAGTCGTCAAAGCGCCGTTGGCAGCGCGGATTGTCTATACAGCAGCCTGCGGAAGAAACGTGAAAAGACGGGAGCTTCCGGGGATGACGACAACGCCGTTCTCACTGATGGAATAGCCCCGGGCGCGGTCGGCGTCCGGGTCGAAACCGATCTCCGTCCGCTCCGGAATGACGGCTCCATCGTCGGCGATCACTCGCCGAAGCCGGCTGTAGCGCCCCACCGATACGTTGGTCATCAGGATGGAATCCTCGATCTCGCAATAGCTGTTGACGCGCACGCCGGGAGACAGAATGCTGCGAATGACCCGCCCGCCGGAGACGATGCAGCCGTGCGAAACGATGGAATCGATGGCCATTCCCATCCGCCTGCCTTCTTCGCCGAAGACGAACTTCGCGGGGGGATACTGCCCTAAATGTGTCCGGATGGGCCAGTGGCGATGGTAGAGATTGAACTCCGGGCTCACGCTGACCAGATCCATATTGGCTTCAAAATAGGAGTCAATGGTGCCCACATCCCGCCAGTATTTAGCGGCCTTCTCATTCAGGTCGTTAAAATCGTAGGCGACAACCCGGGCCGAATCGACCAGCTTGGGTAAAATATCCTTTCCGAAATCGTGCGCCGAATTCGGGTTCTCCGCGTCTTCTATTAAAGCATTCAGCAGGACTTCGGTGGAAAACAGATAGACCCCCATGGACGCGGAAACCATATCGGCGTTGAAGGGCGATCTTTTCGGGTGACCGTGCTTGGGCTTCTCCTCGAATCCTTTCACCAGGTAATCGTCGCCGATCTGGGCAATTCCGAAGCGCGGCGCCTCCAACGGAGAAATCTGGATGGTGGCGATGGTCACGTCGGCCCCGTAGCGCTGATGCCAGTCCAGCATTTCGCCATAGTCCATCTTGTAAATGTGATCGCCGGAAACGATGAGGGTATATGCGGGTTTTTCGGCGATAAGCGACTCGATATTCTGATAAACCGCATCGGCCGTACCGAGATACCAATCCTGGTGCATGCGCTTCATCGGCGGGACGACTTCAATGAATTCGCCCAGCTCCGGGGCGAAAATCTGCCACCCGTCGCGAATATGGCGGGTCAATTCCAGCGCCTTGTACTGCGTCAGCACGAAGATACGGCGCACCTTGGAATTCAGGCAATTCGAAAGGGTAAAGTCGATAATCCGGTAGACGCCGCCGAAAACGACGGCAGGTTTGGCGGTATACCGTGTTAAGGGAAACAGCCTTTCGCCTGCGCCGCCCGCCAGGAGAATCGCCAGCACATTTTCCATTCCTTCCCATTCTCTCCCGGCCGCCGGCTGGGGCGCGCTTTCGCGGGCGTCCAAAGATTGCCGGTTGTAGCGGATATGAACATTTGCGTCCCAGAACCGGGCGTCGAGCTTACATAACTGATGCATTCTCCGGGCCACCCTGATGGAGAGAAACTTGCAACGGGTTCTCCCGCACTCTTCCGGTGAGCGGGGATCCGGCCAAGCAGGGAGGCGAAAAACATGCCACGCAAAGATCGCGTTCGAGAGATCATTTCCTCCGTTCCACCGCCAGAGGTTCTGGCTCAGCGGGCGGCCCAGGGGTGGCAGCTTACCGCCATTATCTGGGAACGGGAAATTCCCGATGGCGAGCCGGAACTGCAAGACCCACCTTTCGGATTGCGGGTTGCCGCCGACGCCTGGCATCTGGAAGACGACCCTCAAGAAAAAGCCATCCTGATGGCTGCCCTGGCGAATGTGGTTCAGGACCGCCGGCCGGCGGAGATCGCCGAGAACCTGAACCGGCTGGGATACAAAACACGCCGGGGAACTCCCTGGACGGCCATCTCCGTTTTCGAACTTCTCCCGCGCATGATCGAGGCGGGAGCCAGGATCTTTTCAACGACCGAGTGGGACGGCGTCCGGCGAAAGACTCTCCGAAGCTTTATCGCGGAGTAGTCTCGACCCATCGGGTTGGCGTCACCCCAAAATCCTCAAGCCAGCCGGGTCTGGTCGATCAGATAATCCGCAATCGCCAGCGAAGCCGTCGCTCCGGGGCTGGGAGCGTTCAGTAAATGCAGCGCATTCTCGCGCGACAGATACTCGAAATCCTGAATCAGCGACCCGTCGGCAGCCATCGCCTGCGCCCGTACTCCCGCGCCTCCGGGCGACAGGTGCGATAGCCGGACTTCCGGGACAAGCCGCTGCAGGGAGCGGCAGAACTCCGGAAGACTCAGCGATCGCTTCAGTTCATACGTCCACATCGACGGGTATTTCGCGAGAAATCTCCAGAAGCCGCCGAATGCGAAGACATCGACGGTGTCGCGCAAGCTGAAATCGCGCATCGTGTATCCTTCGCGCTTGGTGGCGAGCACCGCATTCGGTCCGCACTCCACTCCCCCGGTGATCATCCGGGTGAAATGAACGCCCAGGAACGGAAACTTCGGATCGGGCACCGGATAGATCAAGTGCCGAACCAGCTTCCGTCCCTCTTCGCTCAGAAGAAAATACTCCCCGCGAAATGGCACGATGCGAGTGCCGCGCCGCTCTCCCGCCATGGTCAGAATCCGGTCGGAGTGCAATCCGGCGCAGTTGATCAAAAAGTCGAACGTCTCGCCATTCACCGCCCATCCCGGCCCGGCGCGTTCGATCTTTGCGACCGGAGTACCCGTTCGAACTGCGCCGCCGCCTTCGACGATACGCCGCTGCAGCGTCCGGCAGACGGCGGGATAATCCGCGATGCCTTCTTCCGGAACATGCACCGCGGCGATTCCGGCGACATGCGGCTCGATCTCCCGCATCGCTTCGGGCTCCATCCAGCGCAAGCCGGTCAGTCCGTTCTGTGTGCCGCGATCCAGCAGCTCCCGCAGCCGCGGAATCTCTTCCGGCTCCGTGGCGACCACCAGCTTCCCGCAGGTCTCGTGCGGTACCGAGTGCTCCGCGCAAAACTCGCGCATGCGCCGGATGCCGGACACCGCCAGCTTGGCCTTTAACGAACCGGGTTTGTAATAGAGCCCGGCGTGCAGCACGCCGGAATTGTGACCGCTCTGGTGCAGGCCGACCGCGTTTTCTTTCTCGAATACAGTGACGCGATACCGGGGATTGCGCACCAGCAAGCGGTGCGCCGCCGCAAGCCCGATGATGCCCCCGCCGGCAATGCAAACTGATTCTGTCCCCACTTCTTGTAGACTAAATCAGAGCGAATGCTTCTAGCCCGTGAATTTATTGGTTATCTTTCGAGACAACTTGTGCAGCGTTTGACTCAAACGGTCATCGATGCCCCCAATTTCGCAGCGACGGCGGAGTTGATCGATAAGACGATTGGCGACGATCTTGCCGTCGAAGACAAGTTAAACGATGAAGTGCGCGATCTGCTCGATCAGTACTCGGATTACATGCGCCGCGAGGGTGTCAGCTATCAGGAGATGTTCCGGCGCATCAAAAACCAGCTCATCCAGCAGCGCAAAGTAATTCGAGCCTCCGGGCGGGATACCGGCGATCACATGAAGCTTTCCCGCGACAAGGTCAACGATCTTTCACACAAGATTGTGACGGCCCTCCGGCGGCAGCGCGATGTTCGCATCCGCAGAGACCAGAATGAAGTTCGCCTGGAGATCGTAAAACTCATTACCGAAGTTCTTACCGTCGAAGAGAAAGTCGACCGCGAAGCGCGGAACAAGGTTCGAACCATCAAGCGCGATATTCCCGAAGGTTCCGAAGAGTGGGACGTTCTCCACAAACGCTACTATGCCGATGAGCTGAAGCGCTTCGGGATCGATCTCCACGCCCGATAGTGAGATGCCGCGGATTGTAGTAACCGGCAGCTTGAACATGGATCTCGTGGTTCAAGTGGCCGTTCTCCCCGCCGTGGGAGCAACTGTCATGGGTTCGGATTATAAGGCGGTTTCCGGAGGGAAAGGCGCCAACCAGGCGTGTGCTGCCGCCCGGCTGTCCAATGCGGAGACGACCGTTCATATGGTCGGTTGCATCGGCCAGGACTCTTTCGGGGAAGAGCTTCGCCAGTCGCTGTCGGCAAATCGTGTGGATATTGAAGGAATCGCAGCTGTGCCCGGCCCCAGCGGTGTTGCGTTTATCTGGGTCGACCGGAAGGGCCAGAACTCCATCGTCGTATCTCCCGGTGCCAATGCGCGATTCCGCGCCGGCGACGCCTATGCCCACAGCGATGTCGCTTTGTTCCAGCTGGAGACGCCCCTGGGCGAAGTGGAGCGGTCGTTGCGCTACGCGCGCGCCGCGAAAGCAATTACCATCCTGGATCCGGCGCCCGCCCAGCCGTTAACGCGCGAAACCCTGGAACACGTGGACATCTTTACTCCGAACGAGACGGAGGCCGAAGCCTTCACTGGTCCGGCCCGGTCGCCCAGCGAAACTGCGCACCGGCTGCTCGATCTCGGCCCGAAAAGCGTGGTGCTGAAGCTGGGGCCCGGAGGATCGCTTTTCTCCGACGGGCAAGAGACGATTCTTACCCCCGGGTTTCCCGTCACCGCCATCGATACGACTGCCGCGGGCGACTGCTTTAACGGCGCCCTGGCCGTGGCCCTGGCGGAGCGCCAGCCCATGGCCGACGCCCTGAAGTTTGCCAACGCCGCCGCCGCGATTTCCGTCACCCGCTCCGGCGCGCAGACGTCCCTTCCGACGCGCGACGAAGTTTTGCGGATGCTCTAAACCGTTACTGGATCGTCACGCTCACCGGCGGAGCATCCTCGCCCGCGTGGACAATGATGTCAACCGCACCCGCACCCGCCAGCGATGCCGGCAGCCGCACGTTGATCTGATCCAGCCCCGGATACTGCGATTGCGGCCCCGCATATTGCACCTCCAGCGGAGTCTCCTGGATCCGCACTTGCACACTGTTCGACCCGCGAACTCCCGTCGCATACAGGCTCAGATAAACGTCACCCTGTGTCACATCGATCGGGATGGCTTGGCAGCCGGTTAGTGCGAAACACTCGAAGATTGGACCACTAACAGCCCTGGTTGTGAACGTCGACGCGGCCACGCCTTTCCCTGTGGCTCCCGCTGTAAAAACCGCCGGGCGTGCCGGCTGAATCGTCGCAGTTGTCGTAACCGCCGATCCATCCGCAAGAGCGACGGTCACCGTCGCATCGCCGCTTGCCAAACCCGGTGGCACATGGAAGTTCACCTGAGTCTCGCCGGTATAGGAGGTACTGGCCGGCTGCACATTTCCCGCGCTGTCGCGAATCGAAATCTTCGCATCCGTCAACCCGGCGCCGAACAGGCTGGCCAGCGAATCCGGAGCCAGAATCGTTCGCTGGTAGCTGGCGGCCGATGCCGGCGCAAAGCCGGCGATGCGGCGAAGCTCGCCACCGCGGGCATAGGTCGTGTAGTACATCGCGGTGGTGTTGCCGTACGGCCCGGCTTCCAGCGAGACAATCGGACCCGCGCTGCGAGTCAGCTCGCGCGCTGTCGTTCCCAACAGCTCAGAGATCGCCCCGCAGACATAATCGGCGAAATAGTAGCCGTTCCAACCGGTATTCCACGTGTTGGAAGGAATGAAGGTCCCTCCTGAAATGGAGTTGCAGCCTTCATGCCGGTAGGCATAAACGGGATTCCGGAAAGAACCGAATGTTTCGCCGGTGGAGCAATTGCTGGTCGAGCCGGTGGCGCAGAACCCCTCCCGGACATTCCAGCCGTAATCCGCCCCCGGAACCAGCTGGTTGATCTCCTCCCAGGTGTTCTGCCCGACGTCATTCACCATCACCGCGCCGTTGTCTGGATTCACGGCGATCCGGAACGGATTACGGAACCCGGAGGCCCAGGTTTCCAGGCAAACCTGTCCCGGAGCGGCGCTCTCCAGCCGGCAGGACACGCCGGACCCATGCCAGTTGTTGTCCGGAGGAATTCTCCCATCCCGATCGATTCGCAAGATCTTTCCCAGTAGCGTATGCGGCTCCCGGGCGGCCGGGTTGGCGCCGGCGCATCCGCCTCCGGTTCCGTAGTAGCACCCGCCATCGCCCGTGGAAACCAAAAGGAAGCCATCCCGGTCGAATTTCAAGTCGCCGGCATTGTGGTTTCCCGCCGTCGAAGCAATGTTGTCCACCAGGACGGTCTCGGTGGCCCAGTCAATCCGGTTTGAGCCAGGCTGCATCACAAAACGTGACACCCGGTTGACCGCGACCGGTGCCGAGCCGGTGCAGCTCCGGCCGGGGAGCCGGTATGTGTAAAACAGAAAAACGAACCCATTTTCGGAGAACCCCGGATCGACCGCGATTCCCAGCAGCCCCCGCTCCGAATTCGAGCAGAGTGACGCCGCAGGGATGGTCAAAACCGGTTCGGGCAGGAGCTTTCCGGCCTCGACCAGCCGGACAGACCCGCCCTGAGTGGTCACCAGGATCCGATCCCTCGACAGGAAAGCAATTGCCGTGGGTTGCGGAACTGCGGCGACCAGGGAATCGGTAAAGCCGGGGGAAAGCGTCTGACCGGCCAATCCGGCACTAGTTGCAAACAAAACGCTTACAGCTTTCCACATATTTTTCCCGCCCCCCCTGCTTTTTATTAAAAATATTACGCACCAGCGCCGTTTAACGGGTATCTTATCCTGGAGGGCCGGAGCCCCTCGGCCGTTACCGGGTTTTTTAGTCTCCTAGGAGGAATGAGGAATGTCTCTGACCAAGCGCTCAATTGCCGAGGCAATTGGCACTTTCTGGCTGGTTTTTGGTGGAGTGGGTAGCGTCGTGCTAGCTTCGACGTTTAAGGATATCGGGGCCGGAATCGTCGGTATTGCATTGGCCTTCGGCCTGACCGTCCTAACGATGGCCTATGCCATCGGGCACATTTCCGGATGCCATCTCAACCCGGCTGTCTCCCTCGGGCTGGTGGTGGGTGGACGCTTTCCGGCGAAAGAGTTTCTGCCCTATGCCGCCGCTCAGGTACTGGGTGGCATCGTGGCCGCGTATCTACTGCATGCGATCGCCAGCGGAGCGCCGGGATTTGTTCTGGGCAGCTTCGGAACAAACGGCTATGCCGACCATTCGCCGGGCGGCTATGCTCTGTCTTCCTGCGTGATGGCAGAGGTCGTTTTGACCACGATTTTCCTTTTCGTCATCATGGGCGCAACGGACAAGCGGGCGCCTTCGGGAATGGCTCCCGTGGCGATTGGGCTGTGCCTGACATTGATCCATCTGATCGCTATCCCGGTGACCGGGGTATCCGTGAACCCGGCCCGGTCGACAGGTCCGGCCATTGTCGTAGGTAGCTTTGCGCTGGAGCAGTTGTGGCTGTTTTGGGTGGCTCCTCTGATTGGCGGCGCGATCGGCGGGTTCCTGTACAACACGGTCTGTACCGAGGAGCCGGCTACCATAGCGGCCGCTCGCACGGCCCGCGTCTGATGACAATAGGGATGTGACTCACCAGGAACTGGCGCGTTTGGCGGACGACGCCTTCGCGCGAGCTCGTCAGCGTGCCGGTTCCTGGATCGTCTGCCGCGATGGATGCGATTCCTGCTGCCGGCGGCCGTTCGCCATCACGCAGAGCGATGCGGCGATCCTGAAAACCGGATTGTCCCGCCTTCCGGAGCAGGTCCAGGAAACCATCCGATCCCGGGCCAGAGACGCCTGGCATAGATTGTCGATCGATTTTCCCGGTGACACCGGTACAGGCACTCTGACCGGCCGCGAGGATTGGCGAACCTGGTTTTTTGGGAGAAACTCCGGTGTCCCGTGTCCCATCCTGAACACGGAAACCGGCGGGTGCCTTCTATACGAGGCGAGGCCGGTGGCTTGCCGTTTGTATGGGCCGCTGATCCAAATTGGGGACCAGACTTCAGACCCGTGCCCGCTGTGCTTCCAAGGGGCAAGTCCGGCAGAAGTAACGGCGGCCAAAGTGACGGTCGAACTGCCTCCGGCGCCGGAATCGGACGGCGATACCATCATCGCTTTCGCGCTAGCTGGCTGAAATAACGACCTTGCCGAAGTGCGCACCGCTTTCCATATACTTCATCGCTTCGGAAACCTCGCCGAACCCGAATACCCGATCAATCACCGGCTTGAGCTTCGATTCCGAGATCGCGGTATTCATATTCTCAAACGCCTTTCGGGAGCCGACGAAGATTCCCTGAACCGTCAGCCACTTGTGCAGGATGAAGGCGACATTGATATCGGTCGTGAGTCCGCCCAGGTTGCCGATCACACTGACGCGGCCGCCGCCCCGGGTGACGAGCAGCGACTTCTGGAAGGTGCCGGCTCCGCCCACCTCGACGACATGATCGACCCCTTTGCCGCCGGTGAGTTCGCGAACTTTCTTGTCCCAATCGGCCACGGTGCGGTAGTTGACAACGTCCGACGCTCCCAGCTCTTTGAGACGTTCCGCCTTCTGATCGCTTCCCGAGGTCGCGATGACGCGCGCGCCATTGAGCCGGGCGAATTGGAGTGCAAAAACGGAAACTCCGCCCGAGCCTAATACGAGGATCGTGTCGGAGGATTTGACTTCGCCGGTTTCGACGACGGAATTCCAGGCGGTCACTCCGGCGCAGGGAAGCGTGGCGGCTTCTTCATAGCTCAGGTGTTGAGGAATGGGCGTTACCCCCTCGGCAGGGAGAACAACCTTTTCCGCCAGTACGCCGTCGATCGCGCCGCCCATGGCGGACTTGGCGAAGCTGTCCTGAAAAGGTCCGACGATCCAGCTCTGCATGAAAATTCCCGCGACGCGGTCGCCGGTTTTCACTCGCGTAACGCCATCGCCGACGGCCAAAACTTCGCCGACACCGTCGGAAAGCGGAACCATCGGGAACTTCAGCTTCGGGTTGTACCGGCCTCCGGCGACCAGCAGGTCGCGATAGTTCAAGGACCACGCTTTCATGCCGAGCAGAACTTGTCCGGGACTCGGCTCCGGATCGGGCCGGTCGACCATTTTCAGGTTCGCAATTCCGAACTGCTGGATTTCGTACGCTTTCATTTTCGTATATGGTACACCACTACCTAAGGTCAATCACATCAATCATTTGGTGCCACTTTGTAAATTACCTGGTCTAAAAATTTGCACGCTATTTGATATAAGCTCGCGCCAGCACCTGCGAGACGGTGCAGGGGTGAATTTTTGAATGCCGATTTCGTTGCATAAACTACCATGTGAGAAACACTGCGCTTGGTACGTAAGCTTAAGCTGTAGAACTAGGGTCGGCACGATGCTGCAGATTAGACCGAACGAATCGCCGAGTGAGTAGTCCTTATGCGGCTGTCCATTGTCGCAAGCCGTTGGGCGACTCCCAGAGCACGGGCTCTGCGGCCCAACGGCTTTGGATAGAATCCGATCTCGTCGAGTAATCGATCGGTCATGGCCGAGTTGGCGGCTGGACGGTTCTCTGATCGCCACTAACGCCGTTAGGGAGGACTTTACCGCTTCGAGCATCGCCGAAGGTCACTTTCCGAATGGCCGTTATCCGTTCACTGCATTTCAATGGCAACCGCGAAGACCTCGGTAAACGCACGAAGAGGCCAGCGCGTTGGTGTAGGATGTCGTCAGGTCGCATGAATATCCATCACCTCGTGCCGTCGGTGAGCCGTTGGCTCCTGTCCATGGGATGCCTCTTGTTGGCGGCCGGCCACGCATCAGGCGCAGACCTCTCGAAGTTCAGGCGCATCGAGCCGCAGTTCATCGCGGCGCTGGGAGACCCCGCGGCCACCTCCGGCAACGGAGCGCAATCATGGGGCTTCTGGAACCAGGACCCGGGCCCGCGCGCTTGCAAGCTGGACCACTACCCGCAATTGAAGGCGACCGGCGTAGCACCGGCGCAGTGGAAATTCGACGCTTCGGATTGGTGGCTGGAAGAACATGGCTTAATCATGGAGAAGCCAACCTTTCCGCTGGCTGCTGGGAAATACCTCGTCACGGGTGACCGCGAGGTGACGACCGTGCTGACAGTTCACCCCAAGGACAAAAACGGCAATCAGCGGTGGGAACTCGCCGACGGCGCGACCCTCTACGATGTCACCCATCTCGGATGCCGCTCCGCACGCTACACGCCGAAGGGTGCCACCGCCTGCTCGCCTGCGAATGCTCCCACCAAGGGTTTTCCTGTGAATCCGGGGACGGCCATGCCTGCCGTGAACGGCTGCCACAAGCAGGACTACACGGTTCTGATCGTCGTGGGGCTGCCTGTCACTCATTGAGCGGCGTACCGACCACGACGACACCCGAACGCTACTTCTTCATAGCGGAAGGATCAGACCATTGCCCCGAGTAACGCCGTAGTGTTTACAGGGACCAGCCAGCGGATTGTCGGCGATCCGTCATCGATCTCGCCCAAACGTGCGGTCGATTACAGGTAAAGAGGATCTGTTCCGATTTGCCCGTGGTCCCACCGAGGCGGACCACAATCATGTGCGTCTAGGAAAGTAGCTCTTCGTAAAACATCCAACCCGTCGCACGAGGAACCCGGTCCGGACAGGCATCACAGTATTTTTCTTTAAAAGCCTGATCGATATCGTCGAGTGAGCGGCCAGCCATCGCGTATCTATGCCGACTACAGACGAGAATCTTGGGATTCGCTCGCTCCAAGGCGAGCCTGACCAGCATCGGGTCGCCGGCTGGGTGGGACCTGATGTTCTTATGCTCACAGCCGATTAACACGCGCGTCGGGTCGTCATCCTTTAACGCGAGTTCGATGAGGCTGGCCCAAGGTTCCTCGGCCGGGTCAATGCCCTCCGATGTGAGGATATTGTAGTGAATCTGGCGAGCGTTGGTTTTGATGTCGCCCTCAAAGGTCGCACCGTCGAACCTCTGGATCGCACGCGCCATCAGCTCTTCTGCATTTTTTCGGTAATCGCTATCTTCCCGCCAGTTGTCGATGATCGACCGCACCCACTTGAACATCTCTCCATCCGGGTTGCGCTCCAACGTCCGCGCATGCATTACGGCGTTGAACAACTCGTCCATCGATTTGTTTTCAGTAGCGATTGCAGCAGAAAACTTCAGAAGCCCAAAGGCGGACTCCTGATACCGCTCTGCCGGTTCCCTAAATTCACAACTTTCTAAGACCCGAGCCAGTGTGCCGATCGCCATAGCGATTTCAGCCACTGGCCGAGCGGTTACCCAGCGCCAGCGAGATTTTGCCGTGGCCTGGGCGAGCCGGAGCGCCTGGTTATATTTCTTGTGTGTAGCGAGCAGGCTTTGCTGGACCCGGAATGAGAGAACGGCTATCCAGACGGGGTCATCGCCCCTCTTCACGTGGGCCTTCCACGCCATCAGCAACCCCAATGTCTTGTGAGCCGCGACGCCCAACTCCGCGGCCTTACGCGTGATCTGTGCAAAGAGATGCAGATGTCTCGGCTTGCGCTTCGCGATCCGGCACAATTCCAGGGCAGTCTCGAGTTTCTTATCCGCCGCGCGCGCCTGAGGCGCGTCGGATTTTGACACCAGCATCCACTCCAGCTCACCCGCCTGAAGCATCGCGTTGAATTGAACTTCTACATAGCCTGATGCCTCGGCGCTGGTCGCCACCTTGTGAATCGACGCGACGGCTCCTTCGATATCCCCGCTC
This sequence comes from uncultured Solibacteraceae bacterium, assembly GCA_964515165.1. Lineage (GTDB taxonomy): Bacteria > Acidobacteriota > Terriglobia > Bryobacterales > Bryobacteraceae > JAPKYZ01. Next base: position 27,890 of record CAZETQ010000062.1, read on the forward strand.
TTCCGTTGACGGAATGCGGCATCCAGTTCGAGATGGTATCCCTTTTCGTGAAGATCCTCGGCTACCTGGCTGATCCGCTCCGCCGGCTGCGACTTCATCGCCTGTGCAAATTCAACGTGTGTCGTTTGCATCAATATCCGACTGACCACGACCGTCTGCGCCTGCATCAGATCTCGAGCTAACTGGCCGAAATTATCAGGGAGAACATTGGCCGTAGGGATGCGGACAGTGAGACTCTTCACCTTCCCTCCTCGAGAACGTCGAGCACTTTCTGGTCGACCTGAATAGCGGTCCAGTACAGCTTCTTCGCCTCTACGTCGGCATGAAACAGCAATGTCGGCAACCGAAGTTGTCGGGCTAGGTAATCGGCGGAATCGATTTCCAACTGCTGTGAGATGAAAGAACTGTCCGCGGAATATGCTGTGTGCCTTGAGCCTTTGAGCTGGACGTTGAATAGCAGACCGGTGCTTTCGCCGTTACGGAAGATCTCGACGACGTAATCCCACCCATAGTCCCGCCTGCTGCCGCTCACGGCCCATTCAGAGAATACGGCCTGAAATAGAGCATCTGCGTCGCTGTCCGTAACGTGTTGTTCTGGCCTCTTCATAAGAACTAGCCCTGTCTAATTTGTGGCAGCGCCGGGAATAGATTCTTGCGGTTACATATTCGCACGATGGAGGCTCTGCGCCGAGGGCGGATGGTCGGCGATACGGAAACTGACCGAGCAGTTGGCACCGGATACCCGCGCCTTGTCGGCAAGGGTAGAGCGATCAACATCGCGACTCGCCGATTCGTCTCCCGAGCCGTTTCGAGGACAGCCTTTGTGATTATGCGCAGCCGTTCACTTCGAGAATTCGCTCCATCTGTGTGAGGAGTCGAGTCAGCAACCGACAGTTCCCGATCGTCATTCTTAGGACGTCAACCATGGCCTCTTCAGCCCACGGCTGCTGCCTGAGAATAGGTGCTCAATACGACCACTGCCTGGACTTGCCGGGATGGAAAAGATTAGCCGGATTTTCAGCTTCCTTTCGAGCTTTCTAGCTCGCCACCAATTCCTGTCTTCTTCCGAGAGCATTTCCTTTGCTTCAGACGCGAATCGCGTTTTTCATCCGGTAGTCTTCGATGCCGCCAAAATTGATGACCCGGCACGTTTCGTAGAGGCGAGAGGCGGCGCGGGCCCCGATCACTTCGTCCAGCGAGCGCCGGAGGTCGTACCGCTTGCCTTCGGTGCCGGGCACGGCCATCGGCATCGTCATCGCTTTCTCGCCGCGTGACTCGACGAGGTTTGTCGTGACGATCGTAGGACGGTTGTAGTTGGCTCGCGTCGTGAACAGATGCGTCATGATGTCGATCTGCCAGTCGGTGGGGCGCTGCGCCCCGATGTCGTCGATCACCAGCATGGGGATGGACGTTGCCTTATCCAAAATACCTCGATCGTCCTCTGTGGATTCGGCCCGGTTATAGCTGCGCTGGATTGCCCGGATCAGCTCCTGGTAGTCGAGAAACAGTCCGTTGACGTGATAGCGCGCGATGACCTCTCGCAGCACGGCGACCGCGAGATGCGTCTTCCCGACGCCAGGATCACCGATGAAGAGCAGGCCTGCGGGCTTATTTTCCAGGTACGTGCGGAGATAGCGGTTCAGGTGCAGCATGATGGTCGCCTGGCGTTTCGCGGTGATGGGATTGTCGCTAGCGTGCTTGTAGTTCTCCATGCTGGCGCTCTGGTAGAGCGGCGGTATGTTGGCTTCGCTAAGCAGTCCCCGCCTCAGCGTCGAGATGCTGCAATCGCACTTGCGGGCGTGCGTGGTACCGGTCGCTTTGTCCTCTTCGATGAGATACCCGGTTCCGTTGCACTTGGGGCATGGTTCGATATCCATCAACTGCTGGGCCACAGGGCCTCCACCGCGATCGACAATCTGGGCAGCAACTCGGGCGCGGTGAACTCACCCACCTGCTGCCAGTCGCCGTGGGTCCCCACGCGGTACCCTTTCCGCCTTTCGGCATCGACAATCCAGGCCTCGCGGGTGCCGTGCTCGAAGAACTTCCGCACCTTGCGGTCGATCTCGGCGACCGTGTTGGAAGGCGATATCACTTCCGCCATGATCTCCGGAGGGTGTTGGAAATAGCTCTGATATTCCTCTTCGGGGAGCGCGCGGGCGGGTACTGTGACCGACACGTCGGGCATTCGAAGGTTATAAGTGTCCAGGCGGTAGGCGCTCTCCACCCACACCGCCAACGTTCCCGCCGCTTGCGTGGATTTATAGAGAATCAATGCCTCGGCAATCGCCATCTTGATTGCCTCGTGAAGTTGCTTGGTATTCCCCATGAAGACAGGCCGTCCCTCGACGAGTTCCCAGCCGTGTTCATACTCCGAGTGCTCGCCAAACTCGCTGGCGGTCATCCACGGGGTAACGGGTAGTGTGCTCATTGGGCCTTCCGTTCCTCTCCATTATCCGTATTTATTTGCCTAGGATTTATGCTTCCGCTAGATCGCTGTCAGTCTCGATTCTCATCCCTGTTTGCGAGGACTGCATCGCGAATGGTTCGTACCGTTAAACGGACCATAGAATGGAGCATCATGCAGGACTACGAAAAGTTGGGTGCGTTTTACCTGGGCCGGCGAACGGACGATCGAGAGACGCTGCTATACGATTCCAAGGATCTGGTGACGCACGCGGTTTGTGTCGGCATGACGGGCAGCGGAAAAACGGGGCTGTGTCTCTCGCTGCTGGAGGAGGCCGCGATCGACGGAATTCCGGCGATTGTTATCGATCCTAAAGGCGACTTGACCAATCTGCTGCTGACGTTTCCGGAGCTTCGACCCACAGATTTCGAGCCCTGGGTGAATGAGGATGAGGCGCGAGCCAAAGGCCTCACCGTTCCGCAGTTTGCCGAACAGCAGGCGGAGCTGTGGAAGAAAGGCCTCGCAAAGTGGGATGAAGACGGAGCCCGCATTCAGCGGCTGCGGGATGCGGCGGAGTTTGCGATTTACACACCGGGTTCGGACGCCGGCATTCCTGTATCCGTCATGAAGTCCTTCGCGGCGCCGCCCGCCGCGTTGCGTGAGGACCGCGAGGCGATGCGCGATCGGGTGACAGCCACCGCTACCAGCCTGTTGTCACTTGCCGGAATTGAGGGCGATCCGATGCAATCGCGCGAACACGTGCTGGTGGCAGCCTTGCTGGATCAGGCCTGGAAGAACGGCAAAGACGTGGATCTGGCGGGACTGATCGCGCAGATCCAATCCCCACCGATCGCCAAGATCGGCGTGATGGACGTGGACTCATTCTTCGCGGCCAAGGATCGTTTCGCCCTCGCGATGCAGTTGAATAATTTGCTGGCGTCCCCTGGATTTGAAGCCTGGATGGAAGGAGAGGCGCTCGAGATCGGCGATCTTCTCTACACGCCGAAAGGAAAGCCTCGCGTTGCGATCTTTTCCATCGCCCATCTTTCCGACTCCGAACGGATGTTCTTCGTTTCGCTGCTGCTGAACCAGGTGCTGTCCTGGGTACGGACGCAGTCGGGCACGACCTCGCTTCGAGCGATGCTCTACATGGATGAGATTTTCGGGTATTTCCCGCCCACGGCCAATCCTCCCTCGAAAAAGCCGTTGCTCACCTTGCTGAAGCAGGCTCGGGCGTATGGGCTGGGCGTTGTGCTGGCTACCCAGAATCCCGTCGATCTGGATTACAAGGGTCTGGCGAATACCGGAACCTGGTTCATCGGAAGGCTTCAGACGGAGCGCGACAAGGCTCGGGTGCTCGAAGGGCTGGAGGGAGCATCGGCCGCCGGGGGAGGGAAGTTCGACCGCAGCGAGATGGAGCGGACTCTGGCGGGACTGGGAAACCGGGTGTTCCTGATGAACAACGTCCACGAGGACCATCCGGTGCTGTTCGAAACCCGGTGGTGCCTTTGCTACCTGCGCGGGCCGCTGTCGCGAATCCAGATTAAGCAGTTGATGTCGGATCGGAAGACGGAACCGACATCCAAGACAACGAAAGCCACGGCGGACGGGCCGCCGGTACTGCCTCCGGACATCCCGCAGTATTTTCTGCCGGCTCGCGGGGATGCCGCCTCCTACCGGCCCGTGCTGCTGGGCGCCGCACAGGTTCATTTCGTCGACGACAAGAAGGGAATTGACGAGACCCGGGATCTTCTGTTCTGTACGCCCTTTCGCGACGACGCTTTGACCGTCAACTGGGCGGACGCGACAGAAAGTCCGGAAGCGCTGGAGGATCTGGAGAAGACTGCTCCCGAAGGGGCTGCTTTTGAACCACTGCCTGCCGCCGCGTCGAAGAAGAAGAACCTGGATGTCTGGAATAAGGACTTCGCGGCATGGTTATTCCGGTCGCAAACCTGTGACATCTTCCGGGCGCCGGACCTGAAGATCACGTCCAACGTCGGCGAATCGGAGCGGGACTTCCGGGTCCGGCTGGCACAAACGGCACGGGAAGGACGCGACGAGCAGAAGGAGAAGCTCCGCCAGAAGTACGCTCCGAAACTGGCGGCCTTGGAGGAGCGAAAGCGCGTGGCGGCGCAGAGGGTTGCCCGGGAGGAGGCTCAGTCGAAGGATCAGATGGTGCAAACGGCAGTCAGTATCGGCTCGACGCTGTTAGGAGCCCTTTTCGGACGAAAGACCTTCAGCGCGACAACGCTCGGCAAGGCGACTACCGCCGCTCGTTCCGTAGGCCGCGCGACCCGGGAGTCCGGCGACGTCGCCCGGGCGCAGGAAACGGTTGGCGCAATCGATCAGAAGATTCAGGATTTGAATGCCGAACTCCAGAACGAGCTGGCGGCGATCGATTCTTCTTTCGATCCGCAAACCGTAACGTTGGAAACCGTAACGGTTCGCCCGAAGAAGGCGAATATCAGCGTACGGATGGTCGCGATCGGCTGGCAGCCGAGCTGAGGAAGAGGACGGTGAGACGGACTCGGCTTGCACGATAAGGCCGGCTCGCTCGTCAACACGCTAGGGGAATCCACCGTTTGCCGGAATTTCTGCTGAAGTACGCCGACGACCGCGGACAGATCCGTCAGGAAACCGCCGAAGGAGCGTCCGAACGGGAAATCCGGGAGCGGCTATCGCAGCAAGGCTACCTGATCTATTCCATACGACCCCAGAGCGCGCTGCATTCCGTCGGCCGGGCGATGGGAGGAGCCGGCAAGCGGAAGCTGGACATGGAGAAGTTCCTGATCATGAATCAGCAGTTCGTCACGCTGATTCGGGCGGGGCTTCCGATTCTGAAGTCGCTGGACCTGCTGGCCGAGCGTTTGACCGATAAGCACCTGCAGGGGCCGGTTCGCCAGATTCGGGACGACGTCAAGACGGGAACGCTGCTATCGGAGGCATTCGCCCGCCAGCCGATCTTCCCCGCAATTTACGTCACCAGCGTCATGGCCGGGGAACGAGCCGGATCGCTGGTGGAAGTGATGGATCGCTACGTCGCCTACCAGAAGCTCTCCTTGGCGGCGCGGAAAAAACTGCTGCTCTCGCTGATGTATCCGTCGGTTCTGATCTTCCTGGTGATCTGCCTGGTGGTGTTTCTCGTCACCTATGTGGTGCCGAGTTTTGCTGTTCTCTATACGGGCATTTCCGCTACGCTTCCGGCCGCGACACGGATCCTGATCGCCGTGGGCACCACCGCGAGGAACTACGTCCTGCTGGGATTTTTGTCGCTGGTTGGCGCTGTTTTCCTCTTCCGTGCCTGGGCGCGATCGGACGCCGCGCAAGTCCGGATAGATCGGATCAAGCTGAAGACTCCCATTCTGGGGGAAATCTGGGTGAAGTTTCAGGTTGCTCAGTTCTCGCGCGTGCTGTCGACGCTCCTGGTGGGCGGAATTCCGCTGGTTCAAGCGCTGGAGACGGCGGGAGACTCCACATCCAGCAAGCTTCTCCGCAAGATGCTGGAACGGGCCCGGCAACTGGTTCGCGAGGGTCAGCCGCTGGCATCCAGCTTGAGTGCGACGGGTGTGTTTCCCGGGCTGGCGATTGACATGGTGGAAGTCGGCGAGTCCACCGGAGCGCTGGCGCAGATGCTGAACAGCGTGGCGGAGTTTTACGAGGACGACGTGCAGAACCGGATGACGGCAGTACTGGGCATGATCGAGCCGGTGATCATGATTTTCATGGGTATTTTTGTTGCTTTCGTGCTGATCGCTCTGTATCTGCCGATCTTCAGCCTGGCGGACACGCTGCGTTAGAGGACAACCAGATGTCGCGTCTCGGCACCGACGACCGTTTGCAACCGAATCGATCTGTCGAAGGTCACCAGGCGCCCCCCGCGACGGATCGCCAGCGCCAGAAGGTAGGTATCGGTTAGTTGACGGGGAGTGATCAACTCGTCGCGTCGAATGCGGTCTTCATCCAGCGGCGATAGATCGTCGGGCCAAAATTGGTGATTTGCCTGCCGGCACGCCCGTTCCAACATCGCCAGGGCGCCGGAGACGGATCCCGGGCCGTCCTGGTAGCTGGGGTTTCCGAGAATGCGTGCACAGCCGTTCAGCGTCAAGGGGCATGTCGCCCATCCACCATTTTCGTTCCGGTGAAACCAATCCATCGCTCGGGTGGCGAACTGGTGGTCGGTGTCGAGCAGGGCGATCAAGACATTGACGTCCAACAGCGAAATCATTCGCTCTCATCCAGAAGCGTCTGGATGAATTCATTGGTGATCACCACGTTGGATCCCGGCTTCCGGACGATCTGTGGAAACCCGTCGCGAGCCGGTTGTTTTCCTTTGGAATGCGCCTTCAGTCCGTCCTTTGCCAGATCGGAGATGACCTCGCCGATCGTGGTTTTGTTGTGTTTGGCTACTCCGCGTGCATAAGAAAGAATTGCGTCATCGATGTCCAGAGTGGTGCGCATACATCCAGCATAAAACATCTGATGCTTGATGACTTATTGAAAACCTAAACGCTGGGGTGCTGTTTTTCGTCAAATAGTTGATAGCCCATGGCCACGGAATTCGTACGTCCCGTCGATCCTGACGAACAGATTACTCACGCAAGGCAGCTTGCCCTTCGTTATCGTACTGATTTCGTTGATCTGAAAGAAGCCCGGATCGATCACGATCTGTTCCGCTCCATCCCTGTCGACCTGATGTACCGGGCGAATTTCGTCCCCATCGGCCGGGTGAACGGGGTGCTGGAAATCGCCATGGCCGATCCCCGCAACCTGAACCTGATCGACGAGATCGGGTTGCTGCTGGGAACGAAAATCCGGGTGAAGGTGGCTACGCCGGGCCAGATTTCCGATCTTCTGAAGAAGACCGAACAGTCCCAGCGCGTGCTGGAAGAAGTCACGGAAGGTTTCGCCTTAGCCCTCGTCGGCGAGGACGAAAACGGGGAAGAGACGCTTTCGATCGACCGTCTATCCGGGGACTCGGAAATTGCTCCGGTGATCAAGCTGGTCGATACGACGGTCTTCAATGCTCTGGAGCGCCGGGCTTCCGATATCCATATCGAGACGCGGGATCAGGAAGTCGCCATCAAGTACCGCATCGACGGCGTGCTGCAGTATGCCATGCCGCCGATCGCCAAGGACTGGCATACGGCGATCATTTCGCGCATCAAGGTGATGAGCGAGCTGGACATCGCCGAGCGGCGCGTGCCGCAGGACGGCCGGTTCCGCGTTCGCTACAAGAGCCGCCTGATCGACTTTCGTGTTTCGATCATGCCGACCGTCTACGGCGAAGACTGCGTGCTTCGCGTTCTCGATAAAGAGTCGATGAGCGAAAAGTTCGCCAAGCTGTCGCTGGAGGTTGTCGGTTTCGGCGAGCAGGACCTGGTGAAGTTCCGCCGCTACATCAAGGAGCCCTACGGAATGGTGCTCGTCACGGGACCAACCGGTTCCGGCAAGACGACGACGCTCTACGCCGCGCTCAGCGAAATTAAGAACGACGAAGACAAGATCATCACCATCGAAGATCCCGTCGAGTATCAGATCA
>CAZETQ010000063.1:0-35203 GCA_964515165.1 uncultured Solibacteraceae bacterium
TGCCCTAGTGTGCATGAGCTTCTTCGCTTTGCAGTAATTTTTCACAGCTTCTCAGGCTGGGGATCATGGCCGCCTACGCGCGCGCCAGGTAGCTACCGTCGACGGTGGAGACTTTGATCTTCTCTCCCTCGTTGATGAACGCGGGAACGCCCACCACCAAACCGGTTTCCATCTTGGCCGGTTTGGTCACATTGGAGACCGTCGCGCCCTTCAGGCCAGGCTCGGTTTCGATTACCGTCATGTCGACCGCTGGAGGAAGCTCAACGCTGATCGGATTGCCTTCGAAGAACGTGACGTCCACCTTCAGATTCGCAATCAGGTAGTTCACAGCGTCGCCGAGAAGGTCGGCCGACAGGTGAATCTGATCGTAGGTCTCGGTGTTCATGAAGTAGTAGTCGTCGCGTTCGGCGTAGAGATACTCCATCTCCTGCTCGTCCAAAGACACGCGGTCAACGCTGTCGGTGGAGGCGTAGCGGTGCTCGAACGAAGATCCGTTGCGGAGATTGCGCATCTTCACCTGCACGAAAGCCCGAAGATTGCCGGGAGTGCGATGAGTGGCAGTCAACACGGAATGCAGTTCGTTGTTGAACTTAATGACCATTCCCGGACGTAGACCGTTGGCTTGCATTGGAAAAGAATAGGACTCCTGTCGGATTGGCTCCGTGCGGAAGCAGCGGAACCCTTACTTTAACAGACTTAGCGTTCTCGTTTGACGGATGATAAGTTGAAAACAGACATGCGGATCCTTGTCGTAGAGGACGAAAAGCGAATTGCGGATTTCGTAGGCCGGGGCTTGGAAAGTGCCGGCTACGCGGTCGATACGGCGCACGATGGCGCGACTGCCTTGGACATGATTCATGCGACGGAGTATGACCTGATTACTCTGGACATGATGTTGCCCGATATGGACGGCCTGAAGGTGCTGGAGAAAATCCGGAACCGGAAGAAGTCGCCGCCGGTTCTGGTGCTCAGCGCCCGGGGCGGAGTCGACGATCGCGTGAAGGGTCTGGAGGTGGGGGCCGACGACTATCTGATTAAGCCGTTCGCGTTTGTGGAGCTGTTGGCCCGCGTGCGGGTCTTGCTGCGGCGCGGCCAGCCCACGCCGGAACGGCTGCAGGTGGGCGAGCTGGTTCTCGACTGCATCCGCCGGAAGGTGACGCGCAGCGGCGAAGCGATCGAGCTGGCGCCCAAGGAATTTTCGATTCTCGAATACCTGATGCGCAACAAGGGCCGGCCCCTGTCCCGCACCATGATTGTCGAGCATGTGTGGGATATGGACTACGACGGCCTTACGAACATCGTCGACGTCTACATCCGGCACCTGCGGGCGAAGATCGACGACCGGTTTCCCGCCAAGCTGATTCACACGGTGCGGGGAATCGGATACATGCTGGAGATTCCGGAGAAGCCGGCCGAACGGAGCGCCTGAAGATGGCCCGGGAGGCGAAATCCCCGCTCACTCCGCGGATTACCCGCGGGCTGCGGTTTCGCCTGACTGTCATATATGTAGCGCTCTTCGCCTTGATTTTGACCGGCGTCGGGCTTTTCTTTCGCGGCGTCCTGGATTCCATTCAAAACGATCAGGTCAGCGCGCTGCTGGAGGAGGAATGGGCCGCCCTGCGCGCCTATCTCAAGATTCAGCGCCAGAGAAACGGCGTCCTGAAGCACGTCTGGGTTTTCGATCACGAAGACCCGGAGGCCGCCATGATCGTGGAACGGCTTCGAAGGGTTTGTCTCATCGCCGATTCCAACGGTGCCGTCATGGAGGCGTCCGCCGACTATGCCGGCCTCGGAGTCGAGCAGCCGGACGAAATCCGCGGCCTGATCGCCGCCAACCGCGTGTCCCTGTCGATCCGGCCCGATGAGCACGGTACTCCGTACATGATCCGCTCCGGTGTCATCGTCGACGAAAAGAAGCCGTTCTTTATTGCTCTCGGCAAGTCGCTCGAGGAAAACCAGGACGTCTTGAAGCAGTTCACGACATACTATTTTTCGCTGCTGCCGGTGCTGATTCTGGGATGCGGCCTGGTCGGCTGGTTTGCCTCCAAGCGGGCTCTCAGTCCGGTGACGGAGCTGGCGGAAAAGACCGATGCCATCTCCGGCGCCAATCTCAGTCTGCGCATCCCCCTGCGCGGCGCCGGCGACGAGATCGACCACCTGATCTCTACTTACAACAATATGGTGGAGCGGCTGGAGCAGAGTTTCAACCAAACAAGGCAATTTTCCACCGACGTCAGCCACGAGCTGCGGACGCCGCTCACCGTCATTCGCGGCCAGTTGGAAGTGGCGCTGATGACGGCCAGCAGCACCGACCAGTATCGCGATGCGATTGTCACCGCGCTGCAGGATGTGGAGCGGCTCTCAAATACGGTCCGGGCGTTGCTGCACCTTTCTCAGGCGGAAAGCGGACAATTGACCTTGCAGCGGACAGAGTTCAATCTCAGCGAGATGGCCGCCGATTTGAGCGAACACTTTCAACTGCTTGCCGATAATGAACGGGTCACGCTGGAAGCCAACCTTCCCAAACGCTGCATGGTTTCGGCCGACCGTTTGCAGATCGAGCGGCTGATCTCGAATCTCCTGTCCAATGCCGTCAAGTACACCCCGGCGGGAGGCCGCATCCTGATGTCGGTGCATCGCGCGGACGATCAGGTGGAGTTGGTAGTGGAGGATACCGGGCAAGGAATCCCGTCCGATGCCCTGCCGCATATCTTCGACCGGTTTTACCGCGTACCGGGCCAGCATCTCGATCCCGAAAAAGGACTGGGGCTCGGGCTGAGCTTCGTCGCTTGGATCGTTCGCGCCCACGATGGCACCATAAATGTAGAGAGCACTCAGGGCGTCGGGACTCGGTTCCGGGTACGCCTCCCGGCACGCATGCCGGAAATGCGGACGGAGCTAAAGGAGACCTATGGCGTTGGAGATTGAGCGGCGGGAGAAAGAGGGCATCGTGATCCTCGATATTTCCGGACGGATCGTGCTGGGCGACCCCGCCTCGGTTCTTAGGGGTTACTTGAAGGAACTGACCGACTCCGGTGCCAGGAACGTTATTCTCAACCTGGAAAAAGTCGACTACATCGATTCAACCGGCTTGGGCGTGCTGGTGATGGCGGCAACCACGATCCAGAAAGCCGGGGGCGCTGTAAAGCTGCAGAATCTCAATCGCCGCAATATCGAGCTGATGGTTATGACGAAGCTCTCAACCATCCTCGATATTTTCAACGACGAAACCGACGCCGTGAATAGCTTTTTCCCCGACCGGAAGATCAAGAAGTTCGACATTCTCAGCTTTGTGAAGAGTCAGAAAGGCCAATGAATAAGCTGCTCGAAGAGGGAGCAACCGCTCCTCGATTCGATTTTCTGGCGTCCGATAAGCCGATTGTCGTGGCGTTTTTCAAAGTGAGCTGCCCCGTCTGCCAGATGACGTTCCCGTTTCTGGACCGGATGTCCGCCTCCGGGACTCACCGGTTTGTCGGCGTCAGCCAGGACCACCAGGGCGCGACTGACAACTTCAATAGCCGCTATGGTATCCACTTCCAGACCGTTCTGGACCAGGAGTCGAAGGGGTATCCTGCTTCGAACGCCTTCGGGATTACCCATGTGCCCACCGCGTTTCTGGTGGAGCCTTCCGGTGAGATTTCGTGGGTGATGGAAGGCTTTTCCAAGGCTCAGATGAACGACTTGGGTAATCGGGTCGGGGTCGCGCCATTTCGTCCCGGCGAATATGTCCCCGAATGGAAAGCCGGCTGAGGGTCGAAAAATTAACCTCCCGGCGGGAGCTTACGCTAATCTAGGAAGTAACAGAAAATGCCATCGATTCAGGATGTTCTAGGTTCTGCTGCCGCGATCGCCAAGGGCATGGGTATCACCTTCAAGGAGATGCTCCAGCCCACGATCACCGAGGACTACCCCGATGTTCCTCCGCGTTTCCAGGAACGGTTCCGCGGCGGTCACCTTCTGCAGCGCGACGAAAATGGTTTGGAAAAGTGCGTCGCCTGCTTCCTCTGCGCCGCCGCCTGCCCGGCCGACTGTATCTACATCGAAGCCGCCGAGAATACCGAACAAGTCCGCATCTCCGGCGGCGAGCGGTATGCCTCCGTCTACAACATCGACTACAACCGTTGCATCTTCTGCGGCTACTGCGTGGAAGCCTGTCCTACCGACGCGATCATCCATGGGCACGCATTTGAGCTGGCAAGCTTCAACACATCTACGCTCGTCAAGCGCAAGGAAGATATGCTGGTGCCGCTATCCGCCGGCACGAAGCCGCTCCACGTGGTGGAAGAGACGGCACACGACCACTGAGTTTCGAAAAAACGAACCCATTTCAAGTAAAAAGCCCACCAATTGGTGGGCTTTTTACATCCCTGTCGGACAGGGTGATGTTACATGGGAGAATCGATTTCGACGGAACCGCAGAACCATCAAAACCTTTGTGATTTGAAGTCTACGGCCTAGGTCCGGTGAAGTCAACAGAAAAAGCGATAGTCATCGAACCTACTGATTTTGCGGGACTTACATCTCTTGCGGAAATCCTGTGAAGTGTGCAAAATCTGTTGATATTCTGTGCATATTCTGCCTTTAACCGTGCCGGTTCAAGGAGTTCCAGCAAGTCTATTCGCGAAGTTTCAGGGTCTGGAAGGAGCCGTCAGCGCCCTCGTTGCGCCGCATGAGGATCCGGAAACCGCCGAACATCGCCCCGGCAAACAGGCAGCCCGCCAGAAGGATGCCGGCCAGGACGAAAATGGAGAGCATCATCTTCGCGGCTTCCCGAATGGGGGCATCCGGATTGGCTTCGTTTTCGATTACAAGAGCTTTGAACTCGACCGGAGCCAGGAAGGCATCCGCCGCTTTTGCATCGAATCCAGAGCCGTCCAGGGCCCAAAGAGCTGCGACTAGCGGGCCGCTTCGCTTGATAATCGAGCCTGGGAGTCCATTCTCCAGCTCACCGGTTTTCAAGCGGGCGATCTGCGGCGTCGGGAAGCGAAACAGCGCAAATTTTGCGTCTAATCCGGAAACTTTGGCCGTTCCCACCTGCGCTTCGATGCCCATTTCGAGCCCTGCGGTACTCGGACTGAGGCCTGGAATAAATTGCTTAAGAGACTCTGATCCAAGGATATAGCGGATATTTATTAATGTTTTAGGTAAGTATTGTGGCAGGGTCGGACGTGGGGGTTCGCGGTAACCGGCAAGATCGTGAAAGATGCCGTTCAGTTCCGACCGGGAAAGTTTGCCATCCTCCACTTGCAGGACGTAGTTGCCTTTGGCGGTTGTGCCGGTGTTAGCCAGGGCTGCGGCGATTGCGCCGGTGGCATCGCGAAATCGCCAGGCGGTGGCGGTGAAAGTCCTCTTGCCGGAGGAATAGTCCGCCGACTCAGCCGCTTCGATTCCGTACTCTTTGAGCAGCGGGTCGGCCATTTCGGCCACGCGGGACTCCCCTTTGCGGGTGAAATCCTGGATGGCCGGAGGCCAGACGGCGGCCTGGGCGGCCGCCGCGAATGAGATTAAGGCTAAGAATTGACTCCACAGCATTTCTTGTACTTCTTTCCGCTCCCGCACGGACATGGATCGTTCCGGCCTACGCGCGCCGCGGCGACGACTGGCGCTTTGGTGGCCGAAGCTGTCGCTTCGCCCCCCACAAACTGCAGGGCGGCCATCTCCTTATCTTTCTTCCGCTGCAGATTGCGAGTGAAGTCGGTGACCGCATTTTGGGCTGCCGAGGAAACCGCGACGGGTTCCGGCTCCATCTCGACCTCCGCGGGACTTCCGTCCTCGTCGAACGGCACGATCGGCTGGTGGGCGTCTCCATCGGCCACCTGAAGGAAGAAAAGGTAGCGAATCGTTTCGTCTTCGATCCGGTCCATCATTGCCTGGAAGAGCTGGAAGGATTCCTTCTTATATTCGATGAGGGGATCCTTCTGACCGTAGCCGCGCAGGCCGATGCCCTCTTTCAGATGGTCCATCGACAGCAAGTGATCTTTCCACTGGCTGTCGATGACGTTCAGCATAATGATGCGCTCGGTCTGGCGCATCAGTTCCGGCCCGACCATTCGCTCCTTTTCGGCGTACCGCAGGTTCAGGCGCTCGCGGATGGAATCTTCGATTTCCTCCCGCGACATCTCCGCCATCTGCGACGGCTCAATCTTGACGCCAAACTGGGTGAGGATATTCGACTGGAGTCCGTCCAGTTCCCAGCTGGACGGGTGAACTCCATCCGGGCATGCCAGGTCAATATAAGTCGCCAGGATGCCGTCGATCATCTCGGTGACCCGTTCTTTCTGGTCCAGCCCTTCCAGCAGCCCTCGACGCATGGAGTAGACAGCGGTGCGCTGTTTGTTCATGACGTCGTCATATTCCAGCAGGTGTTTTCTGGCGGCAAAATTCTGGGCTTCGACTGCCTTCTGAGCGGCGGCAATCCGCTTGGTGATGAGCTTCGATTCAATCGGCTCATCCTCGGTCATGCCCAGGCGCAGCATGAGGTTCTGAATGCGCTCGCCTCCGAAAATCCGGAGGAGATCATCCTGCAGGGAAAGGAAGAATCGGGAAGCTCCCGGGTCTCCCTGACGGCCGGCGCGGCCGCGAAGCTGGTTGTCGATTCGCCGGGATTCGTGCCGTTCCGTACCGATGATATAGAGGCCGCCTAATGCTCGCACTTCTTCGCGTTCGGCATCGGTTTCGGCCCGATATTTCGTCATCAGAGCGTCCCATTCGACGTGCTCCGGGGTACCGAAAGCCGCCGTCTGGTAGGCATCCGGGTCTTTGCCCTGTTTCCGGAGCTGCTCCTTCGCCATAAACTCCGGATTGCCGCCCAGCAGGATGTCGGTTCCGCGTCCGGCCATGTTTGTCGAGACGGTCACTAGTCCCTTGCGTCCGGCCTGGGCCACCAGGAAGGCTTCGCGCTCGTGATTCTTCGCGTTCAGCACTTCGTGCCGGACGCCCATCTTCTTCAGAACTCCGGAGAGCCTTTCGGACTTTTCGACCGAAATGGTGCCGACCAGAACGGGCTGGCCCTTTTCGTGCGCCCGCTTGATTTCCTTGGCGGCGTTCCGGAACTTCTCTTCTTCGGTCCGGTAAACGATGTCCACCTGATCGTTGCGGACCATGTTCCGGTTGGTCGGAATCTCGAGGACGTCGATTTTGTACGTCTTGCCGAATTCGGCCGCTTCCGTCATCGCCGTACCGGTCATTCCGGCCAGCTTCTTATACATGCGGAAGAAGTTCTGGAAGGTGATGGTGGCCAGCGTCTGGTTCTCGCGCTGGATCTTCACGCCTTCTTTTGCTTCGACCGCCTGGTGCAGACCGTCGGACCAGCGCCGGCCCGGCATCAGGCGTCCGGTGAATTCGTCGATGATGACGACTTCGGGTTCTCCGTCGTCTCCGGGACGAACCAGGTAGTCCTTGTCGCGAGTATAGAGGACGTATGCCCGCAAACTCTGTTGGACATGGTGATTGATCTCAATGTTCCCGGGATCGTAGAGATTTCCGCATCCCAGAAGCTTTTCCACCTTCAGCACGCCTTCTTCAGTGAGAGCGACCGACCGGTGTTTTTCATCGACGGTGTAATCGCCGGTGGTGTACTTTTCGCCCGGCTCCTTGCCTTCGATCACTTCGCCGCGAATCAGCTTGGGAATGATCCGGTTGATGCGGTAGTACTTGTCGGTGGACTCCTCGCTGGGACCCGCGATGATCAGCGGCGTTCGGGCTTCGTCGATCAGGATCGAGTCCACCTCGTCGACAATCGCGAAGTTATATTGGCGCTGGACACAGTCCTCCAGCCGGAACTTCATGTTGTCGCGGAGATAGTCGAACCCGAACTCGTTGTTGGTGCCGTAGGTGATGTCGGAGCCGTAGGCCTCGCGCCGCTCCGCATCGCTGAGGTCGTGAACGATGACGCCGACGTTCAGGCCCAGGAACTTGTAGAGGCGTCCCATCCAATCGGAGTCGCGGCGGGCCAGGTAATCATTGACGGTGACCACGTGCACGCCCTTCCCTTCGAGCGCGTTCAGATACACGGCCAGGGTAGCGACCAGCGTCTTGCCTTCGCCGGTTTTCATTTCGGCGATGTTGCCGCGGTGGAGAACAATGCCGCCGATCAACTGCACATCGAAGTGGCGCATGTTCAGGACGCGGCGTCCAGCTTCACGGACGACGGCGAAGGCTTCGATCAATAAGTCATCCAGCGTGGCGCCTTGTTCCAGGCGCTCCTTGAACTCGACCGTCTTCGCCGCCAGGGCCGCGTCGTCGAGTGCCTGCATTTCCGGCTCCAGCGCGTTGATCTGAGCGATCAGCGGCCGGATCTTTTTGATTTCACGTTCGTTTTTCGTGCCAAAAATTTTGGCAAGAGCAGCATCAATCACAGCATTTCTCCTGAAATAAACCGCGCGCTTGGGAGCAAAGAATCGCGAAAAGAGTACGAGACTTAGCTGCGCGCGGGAGGAGGACGTTGGAATAGAGCAGGAAGCTCCGCTGCGGCCAAAGGCGGCGGGCAGGGAAGAGCTACCGCTTCAAGAATCGTCTCCGGACGGGGAACATCCGGTTCGTCAGCCTGGATCAGCTCCTGGAGAAGATCCCAGAGCGTCGAACTCCGGACGTGCTCCGGTTCGACGAACTGCGCGACACGAGCTTCCGCGGCTTTGAAGGCAGCGCGGTATTTCGAGGAAATCTGCTTCGAAACCGAGCCGGGGTCCCCACAAATGGCATAGATCGCCGCCAGCAGGACGACAAGCGAACCTGCCGGCCGCAGCGAACTCAGCCGGTTTGCGGGAACGGATGACACCACTTCAAGGATAACTCAGGCTTATCGGGTTTGTATCAGAACTACTTGGAATCCCCGGCCTGACCGGGCCGGAGCTAACGGTTTTCGTGTAGCCCCACGTGTCAACGTGTGGGGATCGTTTCACACAGACTTTATCGTCTGCCGCCGCCGAACACGCGCAGCAGAATGTTCAACACCGATACGAAGATGTTGAAGACTCCGGCGAACAGCGCCAGCGCTCCCGGAATTGGACTGTCGGCGTTTGGCGAATTGAGAACTCCGCTTGTGGAGTAGATCAGCGCCAGAACACCCATAATTCCGATCCCCGCGCTGATCAGGATGCCGAGCATTCCGATGTTCAGGAAGCTGTTGATCACCACCGCTCCGATGATGGCGAAGAACATGCCCACCATCAGGCCGCGCGGCGCGGAATAGGTCCGCCCGGACACGAAGATGTAGCCGGTGATGCCCAGAAACACAAGCCCGGTGACGCCGAGCGCGGCGAGGATCATCCCCGGAGCGACTTGGGAGGCGACCCAGAGAAGAGGAGAGATGACCAGTCCCGCCAGGAATCCGTCCGCCGCCAGCGCGGAGACGCCCAGCACGGGGTTCTTTCGAGCCGCGATGGCGATCATGGGAATGACGTTCAACGCGACGATGGCGAGGATCCAGCCCAACCAGTTGGAGAAGAACCGGACCACGGTTTCGGAGGTTGCCCCAATGTATCCGCCCGCCATGGCGGCCATGACGGAAAGGCCCAGCAGCATATAGGTCTGCCGGATGACGGACGCCTGAGAGGCGGTGAGGACCTTCGTGTTGGAAAGGCGCTCAGTAGTCGACATCTCGCCAAATTGGTTCATGCCCATATTGTGATCTGCAATGGACCGGGTGGCAAGGGCAAGCGGCGACTGGCATACGATGTCTGGGCATGGATCGACGAACGTTTCTTGGCGCGGCGGCGAGCCTGGCCCTCCCCTCCGTCAGCGCGCAATCGGACCTCTGGGGAACGCCGGTCATAGATATTCACCTGCACATGCGGCGCGACCTGCGTCAATCCCCACAGCAGGACGTCGATGCGAACTTCGCCCACCTCCACGGCTGCGGAGTCCAAAAGGCGATCCTCCTGGCGCGCAGCGATGCGGCGGAGCGGGTAAAGACGGTGCAGGCCAACTATCCCGGCCGGTTCGTTTGGTCGGCTGCGACCGATATCACTAAGCCGGAAGCCGAGCAGTCTCTCCGCGCGGCCGTCAACGCGGGAGCCATCGCGCTTGGAGAATTGAAGGCTCGCGTGGCGGCCGACGGTCCGGAACTGCGGCGGATGTACTCGCTGGCGGCGGAACTGAACGTCCCGATCCTGGTGCACTTTCAGGAGGTTCCTCACTTTGAGGGCGAGGGAACATTCAGCACGGGCTTCAAGAACTTCGAAGCTGTTCTGAAGGCCTATCCAAAGACGAAATTCGTGGGCCATGCGGATGCGTTCTGGGCCAACGTCGATGCCAAGTATGCCAATGAGGCGGCGTATCCCTCGGGTCCGATCACGCGAGGCGGCGTCACCGATAAATTGCTGGGAGATTATCCTAATCTGTTTGGAGATCTTTCCGCCAATTCCGGCAACAATGCCCTATCGCGAGACCCCGCCTTCACCGCGGACTTTCTGAAGCGGCATCAGGACAAGCTGATCTTCGGTAGCGATTGCGGCTGCTCCGACGGAAACGGGTCCGGCCTGGGCCAGCCAAATAATCCTGCGGCCGCGAGGCTGGCCGGCAAGTGTGTGGCCCGGGCAACGTTAACACTTCTGAAATCTTCCACGACACCGTCTATCTTCCAGAAGCTGGTTTGGGAAAACGCCCACAAGACCTATCGAATATCGGTGTGATACCATCGCGGCAAATCTCCCTGGAGGTGAACGATGCGCTTGAACGCTCTTTCTCGTCTTCTGCCGGTTCTGTGCCTGGTTGCTGCGGCGTCATTTGCCGCGGAGGGTTCGAAAACCGGAAAGGTAACTCTCAAATCCGCGGGTCCGCTGGCATTCGGACCGGCGGGAATCCTGTTTGTCGGTGATTCTTCGCAGGCGTCGGTCATCGCCATCGATACCGGCGACACTAAGCCGTCGGCGGGAACGACATTCGAAATCAAGGCGATTAACGAGAAGGTAGCTGCGGCGCTGGGAACGGCGGCCGATCAGATCCTGATTCAGGATGCGGTGGTGAATCCGGTTTCCAAGAACATCTATTTTTCGGTTTCGAAAGGCCGCGGCCCGGATGCACCGGCGGCGATTCTCCGAACGGATGCGTCCGGTAAGGTGACGGAACTCCCACTCGACAACCTGAAGCATTCGAGCGTTTCGCTGGTTGATGCTCCGGCGGCAAGCGATGTGAATGCTCGCGGGCAGAGTAAGCGTGTGGAGACGATTACCGATCTGGCTTATGTCGATGGAAAGGTCTTCGTCGCGGGACTTTCGAACGAGGAATTTTCCTCCAGCTTCCGTTCCATTCCTTATCCGTTCCAGGCGGCGACGAAAGCGGCGGGTGTCGAGATTTATCACGGCTCGCACGGACGGTTCGAGACCAATGCTCCGGTGCGGACCTTCGTTCCTTATACGATCGGCAGCGAAGCGTACATTCTCGCGGCCTACACGTGCACTCCACTGGTCCGGATTCCAGTGTCGGAGCTGAAGCCCGGAAATAAGGTAAAGGGCACGACGATCGCGGAATTGGGCAACCGCAATCGGCCGCTGGACATGATCGTCTATAAGAAGGACGGCAAAGAATTTCTGTTGATGGCCAATAGCAGCCGCGGCGTGATGAAACTGCCGGCGGCGAAACTCGAGAGCTATCCCGCCATTACGGCGCATACCGAAAAAGAAGGCGTTCCCTACGAGACAATCGAATCTCTAAAGGGCGTCCAGCATCTCGACAAGTTGAATGACACGATGGCGATGCTGCTGGTGGATGACGCGGGATCGATGAACCTGCGGACCATTCCGCTTCCCTGACGGATATCCTTTGCATCGCAAGCGGTACGGCCTGGTATGGGCGATGGCAATCACCGCCATCGCCGAACCGGCAAGAGTCGTTCAGATCTATCCAACGGCGGAAGTTTTGCCCGCCAATCAACTGAAGCTCTATGTCCACTTCTCCGTGCCGATGAGCCGCGGAGAAGCCTGGCAGCGGCTCCGTTTACTGGATGAATCCGGAAAAGCTGTCGAGCTTCCATTTCTGGAGATCGACCAGGAGCTTTGGGATCGCGAGCAGAAGCGCCTGACTCTGCTGTTCGATCCCGGGCGGATCAAGCGCGGCGTGCTACCCCGGGAGCAGACCGGGGGCGCGCTGGATCCGGGCCGTTCCTATGAGCTGGTCATCGATTCCGCCTGGCGCGATGCGGACGGGAAACCGATGGCAGCGGAGTTTCGCAAGCGCTTCCGCGCCGGTGAAGAGGATCGCACCGCCATTGATCCCGCGAAGTGGAAGATCCAAGCTCCCAAGAGCGGCACTCGCGATCCGTTGGTAATCGATTTTGGCGAGCCGCTGGATTCGGCGTTGGCTTTGCGGCTGATTCGAGTGGACGGCGTCGGCGGAGAATCCGAGCTTGCGAATTTCGAGAGGCAGTGGCGGTTCATGCCGCAGGACGCTTGGCGCTCCGGCGACTACAAGCTGAATGTCGATGCGGCACTGGAAGATTTGGCGGGCAACAAGGTGGGCCGTCCGTTCGATGTCGATACGTTCGATCCGATCTCGGTTCGAATGAAAAGCTCGTCAACGACGATTCCGTTCCGGATCGGTGGCCATTAACGCCATCGCGGCCCACGCGGTGGTCGAGATGTGCTGCGCGTAGCTGTCCGAACCGGAGGGCCGCGTCGTAGCGGGCCAGCCGCCGTCCGGGAACTGCAGCGAAATGAGAAATTGGCGGCCCTTCGCGATGGCAGTAGCGATTTCCTTCGACTTGTCCACCTCTGCGAGAGCCAGCAGTACGAGGGCCGTATCGAATGCCTCGGCACGGAAGCCCTTCTGCGGACCCCAGCCGCCATCGGAAGTTTGCGCAGCGAGTAACTGCTGCGAGAGCTGCTGACGGCGAATCCCTGCGAGAACCAGAGCCGCGGCATCGGGAATGCTGCGTGGTTGCTGCTGCGCAAGCCATCGATCGAGCCGCGATCGAGCATCCGTGCCGGCCGGCAGGATTTCGCGAACCTGGTACGAGGCGAGCACGGTTCCCCAAGTGACCGGTGAACCGGCAGGTGTGGTCGTGTCGACTTGCCATTCGCCGGCGGGACTCTGATCGGATGCTACGAGTGCCGCGGCCTGCCGACGTGCCGCAGCGGAGCCTTCCGCTTCGACCAGTGCCGCCGCAAACTGAATTCTCGCGAGCTTCTTGTCGCTGAATGCCGGACTGCCGCGGTTGTTTTCCCAGCTCGACGGATTCTCCAGCCACGCTGTCGTCTTCTCGAGGGCATCCTTCGGAACGATATAGCCAAGCTTGCGGGCGCGATAGAGTGCTCTGGCTCCGTCGCCATCGTTGTGGCAGGAGAAGCATTGGTTCTCGCGAAACCATCGGGGAACCTCTTTTGCGAGGTAATCGATTGCTTGCTGCTCCGGGGATAGCGCAATCGCGAAAAATAACGCGAGAACCATTCTTGTAGTGATATCCTGCCAGTTCCCATGAAAACACCCACGCGCTACAAGGTGCTAGCTTTGTGCGTGCTCTTGGCCGGAATCACGTATCTGGATCGCATTTGCATCTCGATCACACGGCCGCAAATGCAGCAGGATCTCGGATTGTCGGCGACGCAGATGGGTTGGGTGTTCTCGGCCTTTCAGCTGGCTTACGGCCTCTTTGAAATCCCTACCGGACATTGGGGAGACAAGATAGGTACGCGAAGAGTTCTGACGCGCATCGTGGTCTGGTGGAGCGCCTTCACGATGATCACCGCGGGCGCGTTCAATTACGTTTCCCTGCTGGTCATCCGGTTTTTGTTCGGCGTTGGCGAAGCGGGCGCGTGGCCGAACGTCGCGCGCACGTTCTCGCGCTGGTTTCCTCTGCACGAGCGCGCCACGGCCCAGGGCATCTTTTTTATGGGCGCTCACCTGGCGGGTGGATTGACTCCGCTGCTGGTGACGTGGCTGATGCACTACTTTGATTGGCGCACGCTGTTCCTGATGTTCGGCAGCATCGGTTTTGTATGGGCATTCTTCTGGTATCGATGGGTTCGCGACGAGCCGCGCGAGCATCCGCAGGTATCTGCTGAGGAGCTGGCGCTGATCGAGCGCGGGCGCTCGGTTCAGGCGAAGCACGATCTCGATTGGAGCCGGTGGAAGACGTTATTCTCGAACCCCAGCGTGCTGGGGCTCTGCGGGATGTATCTGACGCAGTCCTACGGGTTTGCATTCAATATTTACTGGCTGCCGGAATATCTCCGGACCGCGCGCGGCTTTCAAGACCCGACGACTTTGGGAATTCTGGCAGGATTGCCTTTGACGATGAGCGTCGCTGCAGATCTGTTTGGCGGAATCACCGCCGACAAGCTGTCGAAGCGGCTGGGGCTTCGCCTGGGTAGGGTCATCACCGGCTTCGCTTCTTTGTTTCTCGCGGGTGTGTTTCTGATTGCCGGTGTTTGGGTGAGCAACAATTACGCCTCGGCGATCCTGATCGGCCTTTCCGGCGCCATGGGAGCATTCCTGCTGGGCGCCGCATGGGGAACCTGTCTGGATATTGGCGGTGATCACGCGGGGGTTGTCAGCGCAGCGATGAATACCGCCGGTCAAGTGGGAGCGTTTCTCAGCCCGCTTGTGGTTCCTTACACGATGAAGGCGATGGGCACGATGGACGTCGGAGCCTACATCGTCGGCGGATTGTACCTGGCGGGGGCGCTCTGCTGGCTTGTCGTGAATCCGACGAAGCCGATTTGGCCCGCCGAGCAACCGGCAAGTTAAAGATCGGACAGCTCTTTCAGCACTCCGTTGCTGTCGCCCATCTTGTCCACCGGCACGCTCATGCGGTCGAGCATGGACACGAAGAGATTCGCCATCGGGGTTTCCTCCGGAGCGGTGATGTGCCGTCCGGGGCGTATGCGGCCGCATCCGCGGCCTGCCAGAACCAGCGGCAAGTCCGCATGGTCGTGCGCGTTGCCATCGCTGAGGCCGCTGCCGTAGGTGACCATGACGTGATCCAGCAGCATGCCGTCGCCATCCGGCGTCGATTTGAGTTTGTTCAACAGATAGGTGAACTGCTGCATGTGGAAGCAGTTGATCTCGATCACCTTGGCGATCTTGTCCTGATCGCCCTGGTGATGGGTCAGGCCGTGGTGGGCTTCGGGAATTCCGATTTCGGGATAGGCGCGCGGGCTTTGCTCCAGCGCGAGGAGGAGAGTTACCACGCGCGTCGCATCGGTTTGAAACGCGAGCGTCATCAGGTCCATCATGATGCGCGCGTGCTCGCCAAAGTCTGTCGGGACGCTGGCGGCTGGGGCTATCACGTCCGGTTTGACGACATGGGCCGAATTCCGCTCGGCGTTCTGGATTCGCTTTTCGACATCGCGAAGGGAGGTGAAGTATTCGTCGAGCTTCTGCTTGTCCGTTCCGCCGAGGGTGGAAGAAAGACGCTGGGCGTCGCCGAGAACGACGTCCAGGATGCTCTGTTCATACTTCTTCCGGCGCAGCCGGCGCGCGGGGTCGGGGTCATCGCCGGCGGTTCCAAATAGACGCTCGAAGACCGCACGGGGATGAATCTCCGCGGGGTTGGGCGAAGACGACGTACGCCAGGAAATGCTGTTGCTGTAGGCGCAGCTATAGCCGTTGTCGCAGCTGCCGCCCTGCACTCCTTCTTCGCATCCGAGTTCGAGTGAAGCAAAGCGCGTCTTTCCTTCCAGGTTCTGCGCGGCGATCTGATCGACGGAGATTCCGGCCTGCAGGTCGCGGCCGTTGGTCTTCTTGGGATGGACGCAGGTGAGATAGCTTGCCCCCGCCCGGCCGTGGTCGCCGGGGCCGTCGCCTAAAGCCCGGCCGCCGTTCTGTGTGAGGCCGGAGATCAACGTCACGTCGTCCCGAAATGGGGCTAGTGCCGCGGAGATGCGCGGGAGCTCTCCGGGAAGCGCCAAGACTCCGGGCTTCTGCGGGGAAACCCAGTGCTCCATCACGATTCCGTTGGGAACGTAGAGGAACGCCATGCGGCACGGGGCTTTGGAACTTGTGGCCGCGCGGGAGAGCGCGGGTGTCATCGCGTCGAGGAAGGGAAGCGCGATGGCCGTCCCGAGACCTCGCAGAATTTCGCGGCGATGGAGTGCTTTACCGATGAACAATTTTCTCTCCGCTAGGTTGATCCGCGGTCTCTCGCATCTGGAACGGCTGGCTCATCACGATATCCCGGATGAGCGTGGGGAATCGATAGCCGTTGCCGGCGAGGTTTTGGACGATGGTGTTGACGGTTTCGCGATCGGAAAGCTCGATGCCTCGACCGAGCGCGTAGGTGAGCATCCTTTCCGTGAGATTTCGCGAAAACAAGTCCTTTTGCGATTTCAGGACCTGCTTGAGCTGCTTGGGTCCGTGGAAGACTGCTCCGCCGGGCAATCTGCCCGAGCTGTCGATCGGGAATTTCCCTTCGCGGATTCGCCAAACTCCGGCGGCATCGTAATTTTCCAGTCCGAATCCGATGGGATCCATTTGGTCATGGCAGACGGCGCAGCTCGGATTTACGCGGTGCTGTTCCAGCCGCTGCCGGAGCGAGACCTCAACCCCGAGGCTGGCTTCCGGGAGGTCGGGAATATTTGGCGGCGGGGGAGCCGGCGGCATACCCAGAAGGTTATCGAGGACCCACTTGCCCCGCAACACGGGCGACGTTCGAGTGGCATAGGAGGACAGGGTGAGTATCGATGCCTGTGACAGGACTCCGCTTCGCTGCTCGCCGTCGAACTCCACGCGCTGGAAGTTCTCGCCGTTGATTCCGGGCACTCCATAGTGTCGCGCGAGCGGACCGTTCAAGAAAGAGAAGCGGCCGTCCAGAAAGTCCAGGACGCTGCGGTCCTCCTGGACAATGGCCTTGGCGAACAATTCCGTTTCCCGGCGCATGGCATCGATCAACTCATCGTCGACAACGGGGAATTGCGATGGACTCGGCTTCCGGCGGTCCAGCAAACGAAGTCCCAACCATTGGCCGGCGAAGTTGACCGTCAAAGCCTCTGACCGGGAATCTTTCAGCATTCGCGCGACCTGGGCCGTAAGGATTGCCGGCTTTGGAAGCTCCCTGCTTTCGGCCAGACGCATCAGCTCGTCGTCGGGCATGCTGCTCCACAGGAAATAGGAGAGCCGCGAGGCGAGTTCATAGGGACTGATGGCGTAGGAACTTTTCGCGGAGTACGCGGCAGGATCGCGCTCCACGCGAAACAGGAAATTGGGAGAGACGAGTACCGCCTGAAGCACCACGCGGAAACTTTCTTCGAAAGAGTCGCCGGTATCCCGAACCAGCTTGGCCAGGTTCACCAAATCCGCGGTTTCCCGCGGAGTGGCAGGCCGCCGGTAGGCGCGGCTGGCCAGGTTCTCGACGATGTGGCGAGTACAGTCCGGAGTGTCCTCCTCGCAAACGAAAATGCGCTTGCGGCTCTCCGGCGGTTCCGCCGTGGGGTGGAAAGGTCCGACGATGTCGACGTAATCGATAAACAGCTTTCTACGGCCGTCGAGATTGACGTTGTCCCTCACATTCTGAAGGCCGGCAAATGCGGGGAAGGACGCCCGGAAGTGGTGTTCGCCCGCTGTCAGCTTCCGCCGCCCTACGGTTTCGCCATGCGCATAGTCGAAATCGATATTTCCTTCGACAACGGTGCGGAGAAGCTGCTTTCCGTCGACGGTCATGACCATGGTGACGGGAGGATACGCCTTGCGATTGGCTTCGCCGAGTTCCTGTTTTTCGGCATCGGTGAGGTTGCGCTTGCGGCTCAGCTCGCGATGGCGCGGCGTGGAGAACTTGCGAGGGCGATAGTTTCCGACGCGCATGCGGAACTCGTACTCGCCGGTCACCGGGAACTGAAAGCTGCCGTAGATGGCTCCGCGGTAGGAGTAGGGCAGGGCATTGGGGGTGGGGTCGTCCTGCGACTTCTTGCTCATGTAGCGGACGAGCTTTGTGGGGCGCGGCGGAGCGGTGTCGCCGTAAATCGCCAGCCAGGAGAGTTTTCGCGCCGCCGCCAGGTATTTCTCCATCAGGAGCGGCGAGACGGATAAGACGTCGCCGATGTTGTCGAAGCCGTACCCGGCATCGTCCAGGGGAAACTCATCGGCCGGGCGCAGGGTGGTCCCCAGCAGGTCGCGAACGGTGTTGTTGTACTCGACGCGATTCAGGCGGCGCGCCGTGACGCGGCCGGGGCTTGTTGGCGCGGAGGCGATGGATGCGCCGGCTGTCCTTTTTATCCACTGCGTAACAGCGGCCAGTTCGTCGCTGCCTGGTTTCGGCGATCCCGGCGGAGGCATTTTTCCGGTCGCGATTTTGTCGAGGACCTTAGCCCAGGTTGCAGTTGGCAGGGTCGCTTGCTGCAGGTCGAGATTCGCCATCCGGGCAGTGCGGCTGTGGCAGCCGGTGCAGTTCTTTGCGAGGAACGGCCGGATTTTTTGGCGGTATTCCGAGGTTGTCACATCCTGCGCGGCGCAGGCGAGGCTTACCATGGCGGCGGCGAAGCATCGCGTGCGGAGAAGCGGCATCGGGGCGCACAGACCTCCTGATCACTATATCCGTGTCGCACGGGCATTGTTGAGACACTGCCGCTTTTACTCGTAGCGGAGAGCTTCGACGGGATCCAGGCGGGCGGCTTTTGTGGCGGGCCAGACTCCGAAGAAGACTCCGACGGCGACGGAAACAACCAGCCCGGTGATGATGGCCCAGGCCGGAGTTTCCGAGGGGAGCGACGGCACCAGGGCACTGATTGCCAGGGTGACCAGGATCGAAAAGACGATGCCCAGCGCTCCGCCGGCGGCGGTGAGGCCGATGGCTTCCATCAGGAACTGCAGGATGATGTCCGGTTTGCGCGCGCCGATAGCTTTGCGGATTCCGATTTCCTTGGTGCGCTCGGTGACGGAGACGAGCATGATGTTCATGACTCCGATACCGCCGACCAGCAGTCCCAGGCCGGAAATGGCGATCGACACCATGACGATCATTCCGGTGATCTGGTTGAAGTTTTTGATGATCTGATCGGGCGTGGTGAGGTTGAAGTCGTTCTCCGTTGCCGCCGGTGTCCGGCGGATGCGGCGCATGGTGGCTTCAATTTCGCCCAGAGCTTGGTCGCGGCGTCCCTCGGCCGCCTTGGCCGTGAAGAAAAACTGATCCTGCAGCGGATACCGCAGGCGCGCGGTGGTGAACGGAATCGTGATCTGGAGATCGATGCCGTTCTGGCCGAAGAATCCGCCCTTGGCCTTTGCCGTCACTCCGATCACGATAAATTCGGCGCCGTCCACCATCATGGAGCGTCCGACAGGGTTTCCATCGGGGAACAGAGCCTCGGCGACGAGCGGGCCGATCACGGCGACGCGCATGCCACGGGTATCTTCGTCCGGCGTGAAATGGCGCCCGGCCAGGAACTCCCGAGGCTGGATGTTGATGCCGTTCGCCGTGGCTCCGACCAGGGTGACGTTGTCCGATTCGAAGCCCGGCACTTTGGCCGTGATGGGGCGGCCGCCGTGGCTGGACATGACAAAGACCGCGGTGGAGACATCTTCGACCGCCGGGCAGAACCGCTTGATGGCCTCGGCGTATTCCGGCTTCATCGGGCGGCGCTTCTGTTCTTTCGGAGTGCCGCGTTGCGACGGGTCGCCGGAGAAGCGCGACAGAAAAATGTTGTCCGGTCCGAACTCCTCGAAGAACACGACGATACCCTTTTGCAAGCCCGTCAGAAGACTGGCGACGGTGACCACGGTGGTGATGCCGATGACGATTCCCAGCACCGTCAGCAGAGAGCGAAAGCGGTGCGACCATACCGCATCGGCGGCCATTCGCAAGCTTTCGCCGAGGGGCATGCTCATGGCTATTCGGCCCTCAAAGCTTCAATGGGATCGAGCCGCGCCGCCCGGCGGGCGGGATACCAGCCGGAGACGATTCCGACGGCGCTGGAGACGAACACTGCCAGAAACACATAGGGAAAGGTGATCTTGAGGTCCGCGTCCATGGTGTTCTTCATGATCTCCGCCAGTCCGGCGGCCAGGGCCAAGCCCAGAAATCCGCCGGTGACGGAGACCAGGAGAGATTCGAGCAGGAACTGCAGGAGGATGTCGCCGCTGGCCGCGCCGACGGATTTGCGAATGCCGATTTCGCGAGTGCGCTCCGTCACGGAGACCAGCATGATGTTCATGATGACGATGCCGCCGACGACGAGCGAGATCATCGTCACGGGAACGACGACCACCGAAATCAGGCCCAGGATGTTGTCGACGAAGCTTCGGAGCGAATCCGGAGTGAGGACTTCAAACGGGTCTTCGGTTCCCGGCTTGGCTTTGTAGCGGGTGCGCAGCGCTCCCCGGGTGAGTTCCAGGCCCTCGTCCAGCGTGAGGCCGATACCGGGCTTCGGCCGGCCGAAGACGGCGACCGATTGCGGAGTGCCGTACAGGCGGGCGAACGAGGTGAGAGGAATATAAACCGAGTTGTCCTGGGAGCGTCCGAAGTTGGAGCCCATGCGCTCCTGCACGCCGACCACGGTGAAATCGAAGCCTCGGATCTTGATCTGCTTGCCGAGCGCGGAAGTTCCTTCGAAGAACATGGCCCGGATATCGTCGCCGATCACGCAGACCTGCTGCTTGCTGCGCTGCTCCTGATCGGTGAAGAAGCGGCCGTCGATGACGCCGACATCGCGGATATCGGGCATGGAGGCGTCGACCCCAATGATCGCCGCGGCTTCGAAGGTCGCGTCGTTGAGTTTTACATCTTCGGTGCGCTGCTGGTAGGGGCTATAGAGGATGTCGTCGCCGGTGGAGAGTCTGAGAAATTCGACGTCTTCCTTGCGGATGCGCTTGTTCTTCTTGAGTTTTTCGAAGACCTGCTTGCGGCTGAGACCGCCGGGCGAGGCCAACTGGGCAATCATGTAGGTCTCGGTGCCGAACGCTTTCGAGGTTACTTTTTCGGCGGTGACCCCGAGTCCTTCGATGGCCGCTCCAACGATGACGACGCTGGCGACGCCGATCACGACACCCAGCAGAGTGAGAAATGTGCGAAGCCGGTGCGAGCGCATCGAGTCGAAGGCGAGCTTTGCGGAGGAAATGAGCCGGAACCAGAACGAGGGCCGTTCGGATAAATCCACGTTATTGACTTCATTGTCGCTGAAGAGAGATGTCGCCGGCAGGCCGCAGACGGCGATGGTGTGGCCCACGGCATGCCCACACCTGTTTCTCTACGCGGCGGAGTGGAGTTTGGCGTCCATCCAGATGAGGAGAAGCAGGATGAAGACGGCAAAGGTTCCGATGACGGGGACGATCATCACCGAACCAATGCCGTAGCGGATAGCCATCTGCCCGACAAGCCACGGAGCGACCAGGTTGCCGAGTAGAGCGATGGAGAACACTCCGTTGAGATAGACCGGATGAAAGTAGCTGAACCGCGCCCGGGCCTTTTCGACCACCAGCGGGAAGACGACAGAGAATGCGCCGCCAAGACAAACGACTCCGATGCCGGCGCCGAAGCCGCTTTTGGTGAGGCTGAGGACCAGCGCTCCGAAGCAGGCGGCCAGTACGCTTCCCATCAGGAGGCGGCCGTGTCCCATCGTTCGCATCGCTCGCTGGGCGGCGATGCGTCCAACCACTAGCGATGCGAAGAAAACGGCGAGAAACTCCAGGGCGGCTTCGGGACTGATCCCGAGGCGCTGGATCAGAAACAGCGGCAGCCAGCCGGCCACGGACCATTCGCTGCCGAACTGGAAGAACAGCAGCAGCGCGGTGAGGATGGCTGCGGGACTGGTGAATCCGGCGCTGGCTGCCGGGGCCGGCTCCGGACCGGGGATGTGCGCGGTGAAGGGCCGGATGCCGTACCAGAAGAGCGGGGCCGCGGCTAGAAGCGCGCAGGCGGCCAGGGGAATCCAGGGGTAGATAGTTCCGGCGCTCCAGGCCATGAGGAGCGCTACGAAGAAGGAGCCGGTTCCGAATAGGATGCCGGAAAGATTCATCGCCGAAGCCGGAGCCTGCTGATAGGCGGCGGCGATCAACTGGAAAACCCCTGCCAACAGGAGTCCGGCGGAGATTCCCAATCCGAACATGGCCGCTTGCGCCCAGATAACGGGCGCGGGAGGCGAGGCGAAGATCAACCCGACGAATCCTGCCACGGCGAGCATGGAGGCGACGAGCATTTCGCCGCGAATGCCCAGGTCGCGAAGCAGACGCCGGCCGGTTTGCAGCGCGAGCAGGAATCCGGCGTTCAGCGCGAGAAAGAACGAGCCCGCAGTGCCATAGTCGGAACTGAGATGGTAGCTCCAGTGGGGAAGAATCGCTCCGGGAAGGGCGAGGATCACTCCGCTAAGCAGGAAGCCCAGCAGGCCTCGCCACATCGTGGATGTGGATGTACTGGTTGCGGGCGCCTGCACCAACGGTATTCTACCTTTTGCGGGAAACCTGGCTTCTGTGAAGGAATGTAAAGGACTGTAACCACGGCAGGCCGGTTCGCGGTCTACTGAGACGGTGAGCACGATGCTCGCCTATCAGGAGGGATCCATGATCCGAACGATTCTGTTCACCGCGATGATGGCCGCTGTTGCGCTGGCCGCGGACGTGTCCGGCAAATGGGTAGCGAATGTTCCGGGACGCGACGGCAACACGCGCGAAGTTCCGTACGACTTCAAGCAGGACGGCAGCAGCCTGACCGGGACCGTCGGGGGCATGCAGGGCCGCACGATGGAGATTAAAGACGGGAAGATATCGGGCGACGATATTTCGTTCACCACGGAAGCGGAGTTCAACGGAAACAAGTTCGTCTTCAAGTACAAGGGCAAGGTGATGGGAGACGAGATCAAGTTCACGCAGGAGCGGGAAGGCGGGCAGCCGCGGGAGTTTGTCGCCAAGCGAGTGAAGGTGTCGTAGAAACTATTTATTTCATTCCCCAGAGGCCGGGGCGGACGCGCTTGAAGGCATAGCGGGCCGGGTTGACGCTGGTGGCGCCGGGAGTGTCGACCAGGACGATTTCGGCTGAGACCGGCTCGTAGGCGGCTCGCGGGGCGACGGTTCCCTTGGCGACGAGGATTTTTTGACGCTCCGGATAGACGCCGACGCTGACGATCTGGTGTAAGGACATGGGGGCAGCCCGTTTGGCGGTGAGCACCAGGAGGTTGAGCGAATCAGGGGTTGAGCCCTCGACCTCGATGACCGCGGTGTGGCCGTTGTCCCAGTAGCGGCGGCCGCCGTGACGCACGGCTGGCTCGATGTAGCGTCCGGCATGGAGCGAGCGGATTTTGCCGCGGATGGGAACCGGCTTGCCGTGGGCGTCATCGCTTTTGCCGCCGACGGGCATGTCGAAGTCGCCATCGACTCCCTTTTTCATGGCGGTCTCGACGGCCTCGGGATCGTAGATAACGATTACCCAGCCATCGGCCTTCTGCTTGAGGAACTCATCCAGCAGGAAGGTCGAGTCGGCGGCGGAGCCGCCGCCGACGTTGTCTCCGATATCGAATAGCGATACCGGAAACTTCGGCGCCTTCATGGCGTTTCGCACCGCGGTTGCCGCATCCGGGAGATTCAGCTGGATCTGGTCCCGCGTGGCCCACATCATGTCGGAGAGCCGCTGCGCTTCTTTCTCCGCCAGAGCCTGGTCGTTATCCGTGACGACGACGATGGCGGGGCCGATCCAGGGAACGTCGTTGTACTGATAGCCGCCGGTGACGCTGGCGGCGAGAACTTTGGGATTCGATTTCTCCAGATCGATCGAAGCCTGGGTGAGGTGCTTGAAGGGTTCTGCGAAGGTGTTCTGGAAAACGATGTTGAACAGCATGGGCGGCTTGACGACTGCCTGGGTCGGTTTGATTTCCCCCGAGAGCCAGCGCCGGAGGATGCCGGCGGCTTGTACGCCGCGGTCCTTGGTATCGAGATGCGGATTCTGTTTGTAGACGACGAGGACATCGCAGAGCTTGCCGATCTCCGGAGAGATGTTGGCGTGGTAGTCGTGTGTCACCACCAGCGGCATCTTGGGCCCGATGGCCTCTCGAACGCGCCGGACGATTTCCTCATCCCCCTGGGGGAAATCTTCGACGTACATCGCTCCGTGGAGGGCGAGGTACACGGCGTCCAAGTTGGGAATGGCTTTGATTTTGGCGATCAGCTCCGACGTGAGCTTGTCGAAGGCTTCGCGGGTGACGGCTCCGCGGGGAGTGGCCTGCGCGTAGATTGTCGGGTGCATGTCGAAGCCGGCTTCGACACCGCCGGCAATGAACCCGGCTACTTCGGTGCTGCCTTTGGCCCATCGATCGGTGATGCCTTCGCCGAGGGGAACAAAATCGAAGTCCTCCAGCCTGGTCAAAGCGGGATTGAATGAATTCGATTCGTGCATGATCGAGCCGACGGCGACAACGAATCGTTTCTGTGCCGGGGAGGATGCGGCTGCCAGCGTTCCCAGTGCGGATCGACGAGTCATTGCGAACTACGATAGCGAAAGCTGATTCCCGGACTCAAGTTTTGCCGGGCATCGTCCGATGGAAGATCGATGGTAAGCGAGTCCTGGCGTCAATCCCTGGTGGGATCCGGCGCCTCCATGGAACGAGTTGCGGAGATCGTCCGGCTTGTCGCCAACCGCCGTTCGACCGTTCTGATCAGTGGAGAAACCGGTACCGGAAAAGAGATGGCTGCCCGCGCGATTCATGCCGCCGGCTCGCGGGCATCGCAGCCGTTTATCGCAATCAATTGCAGCGCCTTACCGGAGAATCTTCTGGAAGCGGAACTGTTCGGGCACGTCCGGGGAGCCTTTACCGGCGCCGTGACGGGACGCGTCGGCCGCTTTGAGCGCGCCAATCGCGGGACGATCTTCCTGGATGAAATCGGGGATATGCCTCTGGAGCTGCAGGCCAAGCTGCTGCGGGTTTTGCAGGAACGGGAGTTGGAGCGGCTGGGCAGCTCCGAAACAGTGAAGCTGGACGTTCGCGTCATTGCGGCGACGAACGTGGATTTGCTGGAAGCCTCCCGGCAGGGACGGTTTCGCGAAGATCTCTATTACCGGTTGAACGTCGTTCCGCTGGAGATGCCGCCACTGCGAGACCGGCCGGAGGATATTCCGCAACTGGCCCGTCACTTCATCGAGAAGATTTGCCGGCAGGAAGGCATTGCGGGAAAGAACGCATCCCCGGAGACTCTGGAGCATTTGCAGCAGTTTGCATGGCCCGGCAATGTCCGGCAACTGGAGAACTCCATTGAGATGGCGGTGGCTCTTAGTGGGGACCGGGCGGTCCTGCATCCCTCCGACTTTCCGCTGTTCCGGGCGCTGCCGCAAGCGGCCGCGATTCCACTGCCGGAACGGGGAATCGATTTCGAGCAGGCCATGGCGATGATCCAGTTGAATCTGTTGCAGCAGGCTCTGCAGCGGGCGGGCGGCAACAAGACGCAGGCCGCGGAGATGCTGCGCCTGAATCGCACTACCCTGACTGCGAAGTTGAAGAGCCTGGCCGCGGCCGTCAGCGCTTAAGAGGATCTTCTTCCCAGGGCGGGGTGGCGTCCATCAGCCGGCCAAGCTCCGGTTCCAGCTCCTGCATTTTCACCCTCATCTTCCAGGCGATTTCGCGGTAGCTGAAGTGGCCTTTCACGCCCGAGCGCAGCTTGGAGATGTACTCCGCTTCGGCAAAATCCATCTTGAACAGGAAGCGTCCGCGTCCTCCGAATGGCAGAAGGTAATCCGAGCCGGGCTTGGGAAGCTTGGCCATGGCGGCGAAGACGTCGCGCATGGCGGTGTCGTATTCGGCGGTGAGTCCGGCTTCTCCGATCGCCTTCGGCGTATCGTAGCCCAGATGCCCGCTATAGGGCTGCCGGAACTGCTGGCAGCGCCGGTGGCGATGCATGTCGCGATAGGCTCCGATGTCCATCACCATGTCGTAGACGTAGAGACCGCCGCGGAATTCGCGCAGCAGGTCGTCTCGGCGGGACCGCGACTTCAGCGCGACATCGACGACTTCCTTTCGGCGCGCCGTGGACCACGACCGGGCCATTTCGTACAGCTCGCGAAAGCTGCGATGGGTGACGGGATAGAGCAGCGTTGCGACGATGTCGGACGGAATATCGGTGGGTCGGATCAGGTCCGTATCGGCAGCGGGATGGGGCGAACCCGGAAGATTTTGCGCCGCCCATTTCGTCAGATCCTGGCGCGACTGGCGGAGATGCTCGTCGGGATCGCAGTATTTGGCGAGCGTGGGCGCTACCGGTTCCGAGACCGCTTCATCCCAAACGCAGGCGGGACGGCCGGCGCAGGCCTGCGTGGCTTCGACCGCCAGTTCCCGAAGCTCGGCGTACGGGGAAGCTTTCAGACGGCGAATCTGCCGCTCCAAGGTGCGAATGCTGGTGATTTGTCCCGCGTTGGTGGGCACTCCGAAGAAGAGCAGGTAGCGGGCGACGTCGAAGGCTCGGGCGGCGATGTTGCGCTGGTAGGCATCGGGCTTCATGTCGTCGGGGCGGGGCAGTTTCGCCGTCAGGTGCTCGACCATTTTCCGGTGGATGCTCTGATAGGCGGCGATCAGCTTTTCGCCGGCGGCCTGATAGGCTGCCCGCTGGTCCGTGTCAAATTCCGGAGGGACGATGAACCCGAGCTTGGAGAAATCCTGGTAGCGCGAGGATTTGGCCTGTCCGTCCCAAAGCTGCTCGTCTTCGATTTCGGTGGCCGCCAGCTCGCTGATTCCTTCGAAGCAGACGGCGAAATGGCCGAGGTCCGCAATGGAGGCGTGGCCGTATTGGAAGTAGAAGCTGTCCAGGAACTTGATGGAATCGTGGCTGCGCACCCAGTCCAGCGACTGTCGAATCGAATCGGCGGAGCGGCTGTAGCGGGCCAGCGCATACGCCAGCTTTTCGGGCGGCATGGGACCGACCGTCAAAACGCGTGGTTCTCGAGTCAATTTGCTATGGTAGCGGATTCATGAAAATTGGCATTAAGCGATTGCATCCGGATGCCGTGCTGCCCCGTTACGCGCACGGTCCCAACGAAGACGCGGGCATGGATCTGCACGCCCTGACGAACGAGACTCTGCAGCCGGGAGTTCCGATTCTGGTCCCGACCGGGCTATCGATCGAGCTGCCGCCGGGCTATGAAGCGCAGATCCGCCCGAGGAGCGGGATGGCGCTGAAGCATACCATCACGGTGCCGAATGCTCCGGCGACGATCGATCCGGGCTATCGCGGGGAGATCCGGGTGATTTTGCTGAATGTGGGATCGAAGCCGTATCCCATTCATGCGGGGGACCGGATTGCGCAGATGGTGATTGCCCGGTATGAGGCGATCGAGTGGGATGAGCGGGACTTGAATGAGTCCGAACGGGGCTCCGGGGGGTTTGGCAGCTCCGGCCGTTAGCGCGACGATTCGCCGGCGAGCTTGCTGGCCAGCGGCGATTGCTGGCCGGCGTACTTGTTGCCGGGCTTGTGGCGATAGGGCATCGACGACGGAGTCGAGAGCTGCTCAAAGGTCATGGAGCAGATTCGCATTCCCGGATAGAGCGCTACAGGCATGATTCCCAGGTTCGAGAGCTCCAGCGTCGCCTTGCCGCTCCAGCCGGGGTCGAACAGTCCCGCCGTGCCGTGCACGATGATGCCGATGCGCCCGAGCGAGGACCGGCCTTCCAGGCGGCCGAGCACATCGTCGGACAGCTCCAGGTGTTCGTGTGTGATGGCGAGCGCGAATTCCCGGGGCTGGAGGATAAACGGCTCTCCTTCGGGGACAACAATCGGCCGCATCAGCTTCTGAATCTCGACGGGATTGCGGAGGTCGATGTAGGGGTGCTTGGAGTGCTCGAAGATCGAAAACTCGTTGCCGAGCCGGAAGTCGACCGAGCAGGATCCGATATGGGCCTCGGGCAGTTCCGGCGAGACCCGGATTTTGCCCGCGGCGACGTACTTCCGGATGTCGGTATCGGAAAGAACCATGAACAGGCCAGTTTACACCGCGGCCGGCCGGCGGGCTCTCCATTTCGGCAGGGTCTGGATGCTTTTCGCGTGATCCAGAAAATCCCGGCGATCGACGACGTAATAGAAGCGCACCGGAGCCTCGCCGCCGCCCAGCCCTGAGACGAGGTGGTCGAAGAGATCTCCCGCGTCTTCTCCCGTTGCGCCCGCATGGCGCAGGTACCCGCCGCGCCGCAACCGGGCCAGGATCTCGGCGAAGGTGTAGCGTCCTTCCAGCGTCAGGCCGCCGGCTTTCTGCGAGCGGCTGACAAGGTATTGGACGAGGAGAAGCTCGTCGAAAAGCATCGGGTTGAGATAAAGACGCCAGCCTTCCAGCTCCCACCCTTCCTCGATCCGGCGGGAACGGCGGATGTCGTGAACGTCCTGGAAAATCGACGGCCAGCCGGCCTGGGGCTCCTTGCGTGCCAGGTAGTGCATGGAGATGTCGCGCAGCCACCGGTCGCCGTCGAAATTCAAGTCGGCGCTGGTGTTCTCCAGCCAGTCAAAGAACGCCTCTTTCTGGGTGGCTTTCTGCTCCAGTACGGAGAATTTATCGGAATCGGCGAGGGCTGAAACGAGTTTGCGGCGCGCCAGATCCGTCGGCTTTCCGCCTTCAATCCGGTGAATCCGAAGAGTGGCATGCCATTTGGAGGGTGAATCGCAATCGGGACAGCGCCCGGCGGATTCAAAGTAAGGGCGTACCGGGGGCTGGGTCAGCTCCTCAACCGAGGGGCTGTAGTTCCGAATCTCGCTATAGGCCGTTCGCGGAGCGAGCTTGAGGATCCGGATGAAGACGTCCAGGACACAGGCCAGGCAGAGTTTCCGCTCCGTTTGCGTGATGGATTCCTCGGAGAAGAGGGAGAAATCGGGTTCCGCAAATTTTCCCGCCGGCTTGGGGATTTTCTTGATGGATGCTTTCGCCGTCTTCCTCCGAGCCGGCTTCGGGGGCTTCGTTGACGCCCGTTTCTCCGTCTTGCGCGGCGCGGCTTTTGGTTTCTTTGCGATTTTAGAAGGTTTCTTTACCGCCATTTCGCCTTGAAACCACCATACCGCCGCCAGGCGGAAAACAAGGAGGCAAGCGGCGGACGCCTGCCATTTTTCGAAGCGGCCGCTGCCTCACATCCGAGACAACCGAAACCCTTTCGCAATGAGTTTCGCGACATTTTCGCCCGAAACAGGTGAATACGCCTGGAATTCGCGCTTTTGGTAAAAATTTAGGATTGTTAATTCAGAATTAACTATCTCCACTTCCTCGTTTATGCAATACTGCCGCTGTTTTGCATTTCCCGAGTCGAGGAGAGTCATGCCTGCTTTCCGGCTGTCGATACCCGCCGCGGACTTGACGCGCCGGTTGAAGGAGCGGCTTCGCGGCGATCCGCCAAACGCCTCCCAGCGTGTTGTCTGGCATCGCGAGGCGGAGAGCGTGCTGGTTTACGCCGACAGCCTCAACGCGCGGATGCTGGACGGCTGGCTGGTGTGCAACCTGAATCTTGAAACGGCGCAGACCGGCGTCCAGACGCTGCAGTTTGTGTACTTCCTCGGGAAAGACGGCGAAGGGGCGGGGATTCAGGCGTCCTGCACGATCAACGCACCGGCAACGGGCGCAGCGCAGATTGCCGCCGGATGGGGCGCAGATCTCCAGCGGGTGCTATGGGACGCGGTGCTGGATGCGATCGAGCTGACGGTCTACCACGCCGAAACCATCAGCAAGGGAGCGGCGCTGACAATCGGCGCATTCCATTGCACGCCCGAAGCGTTGTACGTGGATATCGTCGCGGGAGGCCGGTAAACCATGCCGCAATGGGAAATTGCCGCCATTTCGCTGGGCAAGCTGATCGGCCTGATGGATGCAACCGGGTCGTTTCAGTGGACCTGGTTTCTGGATCCGAAGACCAACACCTTTCAAGGGATCGCGCTGAATCGCGAGCATATCGGGCTGATGCTGCGCGCGTTGCGGGATCTAACGGCCGGAGACTCTCCTTACTACGACCAGCCGCTCGGGTTGCGCTGGGAAGCGTTGAGCCCGGTCGATGGAGCGGGCATCGGATTTGTCTGGAACGAGAATAAAGCCAACCCGCTGCAGTTGGGCATGGGCGCTTCGGCGGCGATTCCGATCGCGACGCACCAGTTGACGCTGAGCGCGCTGGGCCGGATGCTGAGGGTCACCACCAGCGGGGTGATTTCGACGGAGTTCGGACAGGTTCGATTCGCCGCCGGATTTCCGGCCCCGGATTTTCTGGAAGCCGGGACACTGGCCGGCGAATACACCAATGCGTTCACTTTCAGCCTGAGCGTCAGCGACCCGAACATTGCCGACGTCTCGAAGAAGACGCGCACATTCGCCTTTCCGACAACGGCGATCCCGTGGGATGTGGCGCGGCTGGCCATTTTCGTGCTGCGCGCGTTTCTGCGGCAGAAGGCGATACAGTCGCCGCCCGGCCCGCCGAAGAATTTCTTCCGGCGTGTGGACGACCACGTGTTTCCGATGTTGGGCGATCCCCAGCCGAATCCGATCGCTCCGTTTCCGCTGCTGGCGGACGCCATGGGAGCGGCGCCGGTGTTCGACACGTGGCATCAGTCGATCTTGACGACGGACGAGAACGGCTCCGGCGCGCTGACGTTTTTGTGGCATCTGCGGGCGCTGATCACGGGGAACACCAGCCCGGATGTGCTGCCGGGGTCGCGCTATCTGCCGCTGATTTCGGGCTTGGATCAACCGGCGGGAACTCCTCCTCCGGCGGCTTTCAACGTGACGGGCAGCTATCCGCCGAATCCACCGGTAGCGGGAGCCTGGCTGGGAATTCGCGCGGGGGGCGGCGGGACGGAGCTGGTGTTGGATCTGCGCAACGGCGCTCCGGAGCCGGCGGGGGTCCAGACGATCGTTCTGCTGCGGCGAGTGGGTGCGACATTCACACAACCGCCGTTGCCGGCCGGGGCCGGCTGGACGACGCTGGCCAGCTTCATCCAGAGCCTGAGCCCGCTGAACGTGGGCGCGGGGCAAATCACCTTCGATGCCGGAAGCGGCCGGCTGAAGCTGATTACCGGGCCGGTTGCGGGAACGGGCATTCCCGGCATGGACGGCAATTATTCATTGGAGCTGGTACTTCGGGACAACGCTCCGGTGGCCTACCGCATGGAGACGCCGCTGGTGGGCATGGAACTGCCGCCAAACCCGAGCGTCGACGACGCCAAAGCGCTGTTCGAGAAGCTTGTCAATTGGGTTGTCGCCAGCGTGACTCCGGCGAATGCGGGAGCGGTAGAGCCGGTGGTGAAGGCAATTGCGGCGCTGGCGATTTCGCAAATCAAGACCGGCTCGATCGATCCGAAGACCTTGTTCAACGCGGTCTCGGGAGCGATTTCGACGGGCGCCGGCATTGAGTTCGGGCCGCTGACGATTGGCGTGAACAACGGCAAGTTCACGCCGGCGATTGAATTCGGGCCGTTGACGCCGGAAAAACTCGGCACGCAGGGAATCAGCTATTCGATCGGGAAGATCAAGGTGGGGGCTACCGTGAACCTGCTGCCGCCGGTGAGCGATCCGGTGGAAGGCTTCTCCATTCAGATTCTCGACCTGCGGCTGGGAACGGGCAGCGGAACGACCGGCTCAGGCCTGGCGGCGTCGATCATTCCCGACATGCGGGACATGCCCGGCTTCATGCTGAAGGCGGGATTCGAGGGCGGAAAGATCGTCGTCGAGGGTGGTGGGAAGATCCCGATTCAGAAGACGATCGGCCCGCTGGACGTGGTGGCGCTGCTGATCGAGATTCGCGAGAAGTCTCTGTCCGTGGGTCTGGATCTATCGTTCCAGCTTTCCGTGATTAAGATCACGGTTTACGAGCTGGGAATCCGCTTCAACTTCGACAAAGCTCCGGAAGTGTTCCTGCATGGGATGGGGCTGAGCTTCGACGGAGGCGGCATCAAGCTGGCGGGGATGTTCGCGGAAGTGACCAAGCCGAACCTGCCTCCGGATTATGTCGGCGGCGCGGTTGTCTCGGTGCTGAACATGTTCCAGTTGTCGGCGATCGGAGCATACACCGAAGTCGACGGGGAAGCATCGTTGTTCATCTTCGCGTCTCTGGTGGCTCCTTTGGGAGGGACGCCCTGGTTCTTCGTCACGGGAATCGCCGGAGGGTTCGGCTACAACCGTGCGCTGCCGCCGTCGACGTTGATGGCGGAGCATCCCTTTATCAAAGTGATGCGGGGCGAAATTCCGATGGGCAGCGGGGATGCCGCCTCGCTGGCCAAGATCAGCGGCCTGTTTGCCGCTCAGCCGGGCAGCTACTGGATTGCGGCCGGGATTCAGTTCACGTCGTTTGGATTCATCAACGGCAAAGTTATCGTTTCCATCCAGTTCGGAAACAAGTTTTCATTCAACATTCTGGGACTGGCCTCGTTTGGAATCAGCCCGGTTGCCTACTTTGAGCTGGCGCTATCGATTACCGCCGACGAAGAGAAGTTCCTGTTGATTGCCGGACTCTCGAAGAACAGCTACATCATCGACCCGGAAATCTTCAGTCTGAGCGGCGATTTCGGGCTGGGAATCTGGTATGCGTCGCCGAACGCCGGCGACTTCATCCTGTCGATCGGCGGATATCACCCCTACTTCCAGAAGCCGGAGCACTACCCGGAGTTGAACCGGGTGGGCGTGAAGTGCGTCGTCTGGGGCTTTGTGCGGATGAGCGTCGAAGCCTTCTTCGCGCTGACGCCGCAGGCTCTGATGGCCGGTGTGTCTGTGTCGCTTTCGGCGGAGTTTGAAGGAATCGGCGCGGGCCTGGATGTCTACATCGACGTTTTCATCACCTGGGATCCGTTCTTCCTGCGCGCCCGGATGGGCGTTTGCGTCTGGTTCGAGTTTCTGGGCCGTCACGAGATTGGAGTGGATCTCGATATCTGGACTCCGGAATTCGGCGGCGAGGCGACGATCGATCTCGCGATTGTGAGTTTCACGGTGTCCTTTGGCGCTCCGCTGAAGCAGCCTCCGAAGCCGCGGCTGGACCAGTTTGTCACCAAGCAGCTGGGCGTCGAGGCGGACCGTGGCCAGAACGATGCGGCGATTGTTCAGTATTTCAGCACGTCGGACAACGATGCGGGCCTGTTCAAGCTGGACATCACGTGGGGACGGACGACGAAGAAGCAATCGGAATCGGCGAAGCAAGAGGGATTGGACGCTCCGGTACCGGTGAATGCCGAGTTCGGCTTTACGATGCGGACGCGAATGCCGATCCAGGAAATCGACGCTCCCACGCCGCCGGTGCTTCCGATGAGCGGGGATGTCGATCTGCCCCTTTGCGGATTGGAAAACCTGACCGGCACGCTGAGTGCTACGGGATCGGGCATCAACCTGAACAAGGCCCGCATGGAGCGGATGGGCGATTTCTATCCCGTTGCCAGTTTTGGCGACGCGCTGGACGCCGCGCAGGCGGACGAGTCCGGCGCTCGGGCGGCGGTGGCGGGGACCTCGTCGAAAGAGCCGGTGATCGCCATGACGGATGGGATTGCCTTCCACTGCGAGGCGATTCCCGCCGTTCCGCCGGCCGATCTTGTGGGGCTGTCGGAGGAAGATTCCCAGGCGGACGAGGAGTATCCGCTGCCGCTGGCCGCGGACTTCCCGCTGCCTCTCCTGCGCGGACCGAAGAGCCAGGTGCTGTTCAAGAATGCGGTGGCCGCGGCGGCAATCAAACCGAAGGTGAACCACATCGGGCGGCAGCAAGTGGCGCTGTCGCAGATCCAGAGCCGCAGTTGGGGTCCGCTGTTTGTGGACGTGTTTCTGGCGGACATTCAGCGGGTTTACGTGGGCGCGCGCTTCAAAGGCCTGACTTACGGAGTGGTCAGCGGGCAGGCCGCCGATCGCATCGCCAAGCCGATTGTGACGCCGCCGAAGATGGACATCGGCGGGGTTGTGGCTCCGCCGAAGGGAGATGTGGGCAGGATCGTCGCGCCGGTGAAGCCGGGCACGACTCCCGTGGACCCGAAAACGCCGGGCCCCGCCGCACCGGCGCCCGCGAGCATCCCGGTTCCTCAGTCGCCCCGGCGTCGTCCGGAAATGATGGCGGTGAATCTTCGGATCGTGCCGCCGAAAGCGGCGATCGCAATCGGAACCGGACGGTTGGAAACGTTGAGCGGCGCCAGGAACTTCTCTCGAAAGTCACTGACGCCGCAGGAAGGGCTGCGGAAGGCTTTCACGCACGGGTTGGCGCTGGGGACCGGGCAGGCGATGACGCTGCAACTGAAAGGCGGCCGGCCGTTGTCGCAACGGATTGCTTTTTCGGGAACCCAGACCGTGCGCGCGATTTTCCAGGGCGGCGGCGAAGACGTCATTGCCGACCAGTACATTACCGGCAGCGCTTCGATGGAAGTTCCGAAGCGCGCCCGCCGCATTACCGTGATCGGCGAAGGAATGTTCCCGCCGATTCTGAATATCCAGGCCGCGACGACCGGTGCGGCGGTTGGAATGAAAATTCTGGAAGCGATCGGTGTGGAGCACGATTCGACCGTGCTGGCCCTGGGGCGAAGCACCTTCGCCGCGCACGGCTGCATTGTTGTCGCAAATACCGCGTTGCCCTTCACCGCGAAGGCGATGGATTCCGTTCCGGGATTCCAGCTTCTGCGGGGAGCTTCGAATTTCAACATTCACTGGCCCGCGGTTCCCAAGGGCTCGCTGGTGTTGACGGTGGAGCCTTTGGGCGACGAAGATCCCTCGGGAGCGCTGGACGAAATTCGCTGGGCGACGATCGACGCCGAAGCTCGGGGGCTTTCGACGGTGGCGGGACCGAGAATGACGGCTCTGGTGATGGACCTGGCCGCTCCCGTTCCGTGGAAGCTGGAAATCGACCTGGGCCATAAGTGGCGATTGACGGGGGCCGCGGTGATGCAGCGGAGCGCTCGGGACATGGGCAACTGGCTGCGCGCGCGGAATGTTTGGGACCTTGTGGACGATCGCCTGCAGCGGAGCAGCGAGGAGCCGGCGACCAAGATCGCCGTGGAGGTGAAGCAATGAGCGACTACCAGATCTACAGCAACTGCATTCCGCTGGCGGATGCGGGCACGATACTGACCGTAACTCCGGAGCAGACGCTGAAGGCCGGCTCGACGGACCGCCTGGGTTTCGAGGGCCCATCCGGAGTGAAGCTCAGCGTGGAGGGTCCGCAACTGCAACTGACACCGGCGGACATCGCGGGCGTCTATCCGGCGCCGGGCAGCGAGGAGTCGCCGGACGAGTTTTTACCCCACATTGCCTTGGACCGCCGCACTCTTCCGTGGGAGCGGATCGGAATTGGCGGCCAGAAACCGTGGCTGGCCCTGATGCTGCTGAAGGAATCGGAAATGCGCGACGGACCTTCGCGGGCCTATTCACCGGCATCGACACTGCAATCGATGACGCTGG
>CAZETQ010000064.1:0-33812 GCA_964515165.1 uncultured Solibacteraceae bacterium
ACGATCTCTACACGCTGTATCAGACGGGCGTGGGATTGACGACGGGGCCCTGGTACAAGGCCGCCAAGACGAACTTCGGACCGCGGCTGGCATTGAGCTGGAGTCCGAGCAAGCTGAACAACAAGACGGTGTTCCGCGTGGGCGCCGGATACTACTATGGACCTGGACAAACCGAGGACCTGGTGCAGCCGATCGATTCCGACCGTGTCACGGTGACGATGACGAACACCGCGTTTCCGGTCAACGCTCAGGAGATCATCGCCAATACGGATCCGAACAATCTGAGAGGGTTTACTCC
This sequence comes from uncultured Solibacteraceae bacterium, assembly GCA_964515165.1. GTDB lineage: Bacteria > Acidobacteriota > Terriglobia > Bryobacterales > Bryobacteraceae > JAPKYZ01. The sequence continues at coordinate 299 of CAZETQ010000064.1, forward strand.
GCGGGCCTATGCGCCCGGATATACGGTTCCGGAAAGAGTTCTCTCGTACACGGCCTCGATCCAGCAGGAACTGCCGGGCAGCACCATCCTGACAGTAGCCTACGTGGGAAGCCAGGGACGCAACCTGTTCCTGCGGTCCTGGACCAACGGAATCACCGGCGTGACGCAGAATCCGACAACGGGCGTCGGTTCGGCGGTGCTGGAGATGGGGAGCCGGTATGGACAGCTCGACTACAAGACCAGCGGTGGAACCGACCACTACGACTCAATGCAGACGACAGTCCAGCGGCGGTTCAACAAGGGACTGACGATCGGCGGCCAGTGGACTTGGGCGCATTCGCTGGGGAATACGGGCGGATCGAACGAAGCCCAGACCGCGCAGAACCCTTTCAACTTCGAAGCGGATCGCGGCAACAACGCCTTCGACGTTCGCCACAGCATGAACGCCACCGCGCTTTATGAGCTGTCGGTGGGACATGGACGCAAGTATCTGGCGGGTGCGAACAAGGCTACGGACCTCGTCCTGGGTGGCTGGCAAGTGGGTGGCGTTCTGAACGCTCGAACAGGCTTGCCCGTCGACGTGACGATCGCGCGAAACGATCTGGTCTACCAAGTGAATGGCACAAACCAGTTCGTGAATGCTCCGATTGTGACCGGCGGGACGGTGATGACCACCGCCGTAGTCAACAACCCGTATGGCGGCGCTTTCCGAAACAATCGACGCCCGAACGTCGTCGCGGGCGTGAACCCGTTCCTGAACACCGGCGACCGGCGTTACATTCTGAATCCGGCGGCGTTCTCCATTCCTTCGCCAGGGACTTTCGGTAACCTCGGCCGATGGGCTCTCCACGGACCGGGCCTAGCTCAGTTCGATTTAACGTTACAGAAACGCTTTAGCATTACCGAAAAGGTTGGTATCGAGTTTCGTTCGGAGTTCTATAATCTGCTGAACCGGGCCAACTTCGCCAATCCTCCGGCGCGTCTAAATGACGCCTTGGGTACCAACGCGAACCAGCTTCAGCCGGGCCAGCCCTACAGCTTGTCGCCTGCTGGTAGCGCGTTTGGTATCGCAAACTCGACGGTGACGAAAGACGTGGGTCTGGGTACGAACCGCCAGATTCAGTTCTCTCTCCGGTTGAGCTTCTAGATATTTCAGTCGAGTGGTTCGAGGCAGGACTTTTGTCCTGCCTCTTTTTTTCGTTACTTCGACTGGGCCATATGGCATGATATTTATTGCCATCTGGCCACTATTTCTGTTAACTTAAAATCATGAGCGTCCGAGCGACGATCCGGGAAATCCGCAAAGGATTTCCGTTTGAGCGGATGCAGCAGTTTGCCACATCCAGCGGCATGGCTCCTACCGAAGTAGCCAAGGTGCTGCAAATCCCCGCGCGAACATTGGCCCGGCGAAGAAAAGAAGGGCGGCTTGCTCCCGATGAATCCGAAAGGCTGGTCCGGCTGGACCGGTTATTCGATCTCACGGTGCAGCTTTTCGACGGCGATCGCGACCGCGCCAGGGAGTGGTTCACCACGCCCCGTCCGGCTTTGGGGAACGAATCTCCGCTGCAATTCGCCGAAACTGAAATCGGAGCCCGCGAGGTGGAGAACCTCATCGGCCGGCTGGAGCACGGGATCTACACTTGATCGTCTGGCGGATCGAGAAACGCCAGTACGTCGAAACCGCGCTCACCGGAGAAGGCGCGCGAGTTTACGGCGGGCGGTGGAACAGTTCGGGACGGCGGGCGGTATATGCCTCCGCCACCCTGTCCTTATCGGCGCTGGAGAAACTGGTGCATCTGGATCGGCCCGGCGTTCGCGGCAACTTTCTCGCCATCGGGATCGAAGTTTCGGATCGAAGCGTTCAAAACATCGAGATCAACTCGCTTTCCAGAAGTTGGGCGAAGGATCTCGATTTCGCCAGCACTCGCAAAATCGGCGATGATTGGCTGGCTGAGAACCGCTCGGTAGTTCTTGCCGTCCCCAGCGCCTTGATTTCCCGCGAGCGGAACTTCGTCCTGAACCCGGACCATCCGGGCTACGAGCAAGTTCGCATTACGATTCAGGAGCCGTTCATTTTCGATCCCCGGCTGGCTGGTTCTTAATCCGATCACCACGAAGCGCCGATCCCTGAATCAGGAATTTCGAGCGTTTACTAAAGTAAATTCTTAACTCTCGATGATGAATGGCTTGCACAGATCGGGAACGTCGAATATAGTCCCTCCTATGCTTTCAAAGTGTTATGCCCCGGTTGGTTTCCATTCAGGCCGTGTAACAAGCCAAACATTTTGAAATTATCTGGCCGCTTGGCACATTACTAGGTGGAGCCGTAAGAAACGCTAGGTTAAGACACTACCGCGCGATGGCATCCGGCTGGAGTTATAGCTCGTCATTGCTGAGTGTACTCGCAACAAAGTGCCATTGGCACAGAGAGGATCTGTTTCCGAATGAAATCCGTCCAGATTGTTTTCTTGATGCTGCCTCTATCCGCTGCCGCCGCTACCCCGGAAGTGCATGCCACGCAGCAAAGACCGGGAGGTTCCGCCAGAGCTGCTCTGTTGGCCCGGGCGCGGCAGCAACCGATCTCCGCGCGCGGAATGTCGCCGAGAGCTGTATTTTCATTTGCCGGTGACAATGTTATTCCTCAATTGGCAGATGGTGGCGGCTGGCAGACGACTATGAAGTTCGTCAATCTCGACGCCCGGGCTCTCCGCTTTTCGATCTACTTCTTTGACGATGCCGGAAATGATCTTTCGATCGACATCGCTGGCATTGGTTCAACCACGGGGCTGGACGTCACGCTGCCCGTGACCGAGGGTATTACGATCGAAACGACAGGCATGGCCGGGCAAGTCCAGCAAGGCTGGGCCTACATTGAGCGGGAGAGGGCGGATGACGTACTAGGTGGAATGTGCGTTTTCCGGGCGCGCAATCCAGGCCGCTCCGATTTCGAAGCGATCGTGCCATTAGTTAGTGAATTCGATACTCGCTTCGTCATGTTTTACGAGAACACACGAGGCTATGTCACCTCAATGGCAATCGCCAATCCGTCGCTCGACACTATCCAGGTTGACGCGACGATTCGTGATGAGGATTCCAATGTCCTCGACAGAAGGCAAATCGTGTTGGGACCTTTTAAGCACGAGGCCTTCTCTCTGCCAACGCGTTGGCCGGCAACAGCCAACAAACGGGGCGTGATTGAGTTCACCTCGACGGGATGGGGCGCAAGTGCAATGGGATTGCTCTTCAATCCCACTGGCGCGTTCACATCATTCCATGTGCTGGGCAATCCCAACTGGTGAAGCAGCCGCTTTGGGTAGATCTTATTGTTCCGACGGCGTCTCGGATTTGCCCGCGCCCTCGCCAGGAGCCTTTTCCCAGGTATACGGCTGGTTGAATACATACTTCGAGAACCAGTCCAATTCCACATTGATCTTGAAAAGCTGGTGCCGGAGCTCCTGCCACCCGTGCCCCTCCCGCGGAGCCATGTACAACTTAGCCGGCACTCCATTGGATTTCAGCGCACGATACATTTCTACCGACTGTGGGGCCGGCACTCGCGGGTCCTGCTGGCCCACCAGGAACAGCGTCGGAGTCTTCACCTTCGCGGCATCTTTCAGAGGCGAATTGTTCCAGTAAACTTCGATCGGCGCATTGGATTGCCAGGGAGTTCCCCCGAACCAGGGAGTGCGGTAGGTGCGAGTGTCACTCTGCGCGTACATCGAAACCCAATTCGCGGCTCCCGCGCCGGAGGACGCCGCTTTGAAGCGATCGGTGAAGGTGATGATCTTGTTGGTCATGTGACCGCCGCCGCTCCAGCCCATCTTGATCATGCGATCGGGATCGGCAATTCCGGCTTGAATCAGGTGGTCCACGCCGGCCATGACGTCCAGATGCGCCTGGTGAAAGTAATGACCCACCATGTCGCGAAGGAATGAATCGCCGTAACCGGTGGAGCCTCGATAGTTCGGCTGCAGCACGACGTAGCCCTTGGCCGCATAAAGCTGCGGAACGGAGGAGCCGCCGCCGAATCCGATCTTGTCAGCCGCCGCCGGACCACCGTGGGTCTGAACACAGAGGGGATAGCGTTTGCCCTGCTGGTAGTCGGGAGGATAGTAGAGCAACCCCTCAACAGTCACGCCGTCCGCGCCCTTCCATTGAATTACTTCCTGGCGCCCGATCTTGAAGTCTTTCGCCAGGTTTGCGTAGATGTTGGTGAGCTTCTTGAGTCCCGAGGAGGTACCAAGCCAGATCTCCGATGGATTTCCCGGTTCTCCGACGGTAAGAGCAGCCGCCTTCCCGCCCGCCGAGAAATCGAAGCTTAGGATGGACTGGTCCCCTTTAGTTAACTGGCGGGGAGCGCCACCCTTGGGATCAACCGAAAACACCGCGGATCGCACACCGATGGCGGCCACCACCAGAATCTTGCCATCGGGCAGCCATTCGGCATTTTGCACATCGTGCGGGAAGGGCACAACTTTCGTTGCGCCGCCCACGGCGGGAACCAGAAAAATCCGGCTGTTGTAGTAAGACTCGAACTTTTCATTGGCGTCGGCGGTAAACATCACGGTGGAACCGTCCGGAGACAACTGCGCCCGGGATTCCTGTACGCCGTTGCTGGTTAGCTGCTTCCCTTTGGCCCCATCGGATCCCGCGATCCAAACTTCGGACTTTTCGCCGTCTCCTACAAGAGGATTGGGACCGCGGTGGAAGATCAGGGACTTGCCGTTCTCGGATAACTCAAAGGAAAGGATGGAATAGTCGCCTTGCGTGAGACGGCTCTCTTTTTTATCGGCGAGCGTCACCTTCCACAGGTGCCGTTGTTTGTAGTTCTCGTCGAACGGAAAGACGTCGTCCTTGGCTTTTTCTTTCGCTTTTTCATCGGCTGTTTTGGGGTCTCCCGCAATGAAATAGATCGCAGCGGAATCCGGCGTCCAGGTAATCGAACCGGGCGCCGTTTCATGCGAGGTGAGTGGCATCGCTTCCCCGCCGCTCAGGTTGAGAATCTGCACCTGCACCACCTCCGCACCGGGACGCTTGGCGAGAAATGCAATCATCTTGCCATCCGGTGACCAGCGCGGCGAGTTCTCTCCGTCCGCTCCGAAGGTGAGTTGCTGCAAGCCGGAACCGTCGCTGGCGACTCGCCAGATATGGGTGACCCGTTTGTTGCCTTTCCAGTCGGCGTCGGAACGCAGGAACAAGACTGCCTTGCCATCGGGAGAGATTCGAGGATCAGACAACTGGGGCAGGCTGATCAGATCGACCGCGGTCAGCAGCCGCTGCGGAAAGACCGTCGAAGCGGCAAGAACCGCAAGCGCGACAAACCGGAAGAGCATGGCGGGATTTTAGCAATCCGGCCTACTTCGATGCGAGCCATCAACATACCGAGCGCGATTGTTAAAAAGGTTGCACGATAATTGATATTCATCTATCATTAAATCCGTGGAAAGCCGTCTAATCGACGTCCTCGTAGAAACTTCGATTCTGAACGCCCCGGTTCGCGGCCAGCAGCGTTCTTTTTTTTCGCGATGCACTCTGGATCGTATCGGGATGTGGGTTTCAACCACCTGCGCTCTCCATTGCGCCGCGCTGCCGTTGTTGCTGACGGTCTCTGGATTGGGCTGGCTGGAAAGCGAGCTGCTGGAATGGAGCATCATCGCTTTCTCGTTTGTGGTGGCTTCTCTCCGTTTGAGCTACAGCTACCTGAAACAACATCGCCGGTTCGATTCCGTGCTGCTGTTTCTGATTGGCGCTTCGTCGATTCTTCTGGCCAAATCCGAAACACTGGAATTTCTCTACGCCGAAGCGGTGTTCATGACCATCGGGGGATTGATGATTGCCGCCGCGCACTGGCACAATCACCGGTTGGCGCATCAGGCTGGCATGGCGCATACGCACCGGCATTAGAGAAATCAAAGGGGACTCGATAGAATAATCAGTTCCCGATGCCATTTATCCACGACGATTTTCTGCTGCCGTCCCGGGCAGCACGGCGCCTGTATCACGACTATGCGGCGCCGGAGCCGATTCTCGACTATCACAATCACTTACCGCCAAAAGATATTGCCGAGAACCGGCAGTTCGCGAATCTCTTCGAGATCTGGCTGGAAGGGGATCACTACAAATGGCGCGCCATGCGCGCAGCCGGAGTCGAGGAACGCTACTGCACGGGCGGTGCTTCCCCTTATGAGAAATTCCTGGCGTTTGCCCGTACGGTTCCGCAAACCCTGCGCAATCCGCTCTATCACTGGACGCACCTGGAGCTGAAGCGCTATTTCGGCATTGATGAGCTGTTAGACGAGTCCAGTGCTCCGCGGATCTGGGCGCAAGCCAATGAGCAGCTGCCGCAGCTTCGGACTCAGGAGATCCTGCGGAAGTTTCAGGTGCGCGCGCTATGCACGACGGACGATCCGTTTGAAGAATTGGACTGGCATCAGAAGATCGCCGCGTCAGGGCTTGCTACAAAAGTCTTTCCGACGTTCCGGCCGGACCGCGCGCTACGAGCAGACGACCCACTTTCGACATTGCCTTTGCTGAAAAAGCGCCATGACGACTTTCACGCCATGGGTGGGCGGCTTTCCGATCACGGGTTGAATACCTGCCCGACCGAAGGCGTTGCTCTGGAACTGATGCTCGAGTTCGGGCGTTGGGACTCGCAAAAAGGTTGGACCAAGCAGATTCATTTGGGGGCGCGCCGCAACAACAACACGCGCATGTTCCAAACGCTGGGGCCGGATACGGGATTCGATTCGATGGGAGATTTCCGGCAAATCGATGCGCTGTGCACTTATCTCGACAAGCTCGACCGGGAGAATTCTCTGCCCCGCACGATCGTGTACAACAACAACCCTGTCGACAACTACTCGTTCGCCACGGCGGTCGGCAATTTTCAGGACGGCACGATTCCCGGGAAAGTCCAGTTCGGCAGCGGTTGGTGGTTTCTGGATCAGAAGGAAGGCATGGAGATGCAGTTGAACGCGCTCTCCAATTGCGGGCTGCTGCCGCGTTTTGTAGGGATGCTGACCGATTCGCGATCCTTCATGTCTTTTCCCAGGCACGAGTATTTTCGGCGCACGCTTTGCAACCTGGTGGGACGGGACATGGAAAACGGCGAGCTGCCGGATTCATTTGAGCTGGTTGGCGGCATGATCCGCAATATCTGCTATGCGAATGCTCGCGACTATCTGCGCCTGCCGGGGGTGGCGTAAGTGGCGGCGGACGCTCCGCTGCTGGAGCTATCCAACGTAACGGTCTGGCGCGGGGAGCGAACGGCGTTAGACCGCCTGACTCTGCAAATTCAGCAGGGCGAGCATGTCGCGATCCTCGGCCCGAACGGTTCCGGGAAATCGACGCTGATCAAGACGATTACCCGCGAGTGCTATCCCCGATACCCCGCGCCAGCGTCTGAGCTGCGTATTCTGGGCCGCGACACTTGGCATGTCGACGAACTTCGCAGCATGTTGGGTATCGTCACCAACGATCTGGTGCAGACGTGCACGCAGTCGTACCCTGCCAAGGAAATTGTGCTCTCGGGGTTCTTTTCCGCCATCGGAATCTGGCCGTGGCACGAGGTGACTCCGGCGATGGAGAGGCGAGCCGACGAGTTGCTGGATTTCGTCGGACTCACGGATATGAAGGACCGCTTGATGACGGAGATGTCATCCGGCGAAGCCCGGCGGGCCGTGATTGCTCGCGCGCTGGCGCACGATCCCCAGGCCCTTCTGCTGGATGAGCCGACGAATTCTCTGGACATTCAGGCGTTTCGGGAGCTTCGGGATACCATGAGTCGTTTGGCCAATTCCGGACTGACGATAGTCCTAGTGACGCATCATTTGCCGGACATCATCGCTGAGATCGATCGCGTGATCTGCCTGAAGAACGGCCGCGTGTTTCGCGACGGAGAAAAGCCCCAGATCCTTCAGAATGAAGTGCTGAGCGAGTTGTTTGACACTCCAGTGGAAGTGACGGAGATCGACGGCCACTACCAGATGTGGTGAAAATCTGAGCCATCAGCTTTTCGCTACCCCTTGCATTCCCAGGGGAGTCTTGGCATACTTCCCCTAGGAACCACAGGGGTGACGGAAAAAACGCAACTCGACCTTGTTCGCGGGACCCTGGATGTCCTGATCCTGAAAGCATTGGTCTGGGGACCATTGCATGGTTATGCGATTACCAATCTGATTCACCGGCAGACCGACAAGTCCCTGCTGGTGGAAGAAGGCACGCTCTATCCGGCGCTCTGGCGATTGGAAGGGAAGGGTCTTGTCGAATCGGAATGGGGTCTCTCGGATAACAAGCGAAAGGCGAAATTCTACCGGCTGACACCGGATGGACGCCGGCGACTGCGCGAAGAGACTAAGGTATGGTCGGCCTATGCGGAGGCCGTTGGTAAACTCCTCAACGCCACGCGGCCACCATTAACCGAGGAAGAGTAATGGCCGTTCCGGTCTGGCGGCGGTATGCGCGGATGTTCGGCTTCGACGTGAAAGGCGATGTCGATGACGAATTGCAGTTTCACCTGGAATCGAAGACGGAAGCACTGATTGCCCAGGGCTGGGCGGCGGATGACGCGCGGGTGGAAGCACGGCGGCAGTTCGGCAATATTCGAGAAGTCAGGCGAAAAGGAGAACGGCTCCAGATGGAAATGGAACGGACTCGGGAATACAGGAATTATTGGAGCGCTTTCGCGCTGGATTTCCGGTACATCCTGCGCACTCTTGGAAAAGATCGCGGGTTCGCGATCGTCACCGTGCTGATCCTGGCGTTGGGTATCGCGGCAAATACGGCGGTGTTCAGCGTCGTCAATACCGTTCTGCTCCGGCCGCTGCCGTTTCCGGATTCCGAGCGGCTGGTATGGCTGACCGGCGGCCGTCAAACTCTGGCCGCACGTCCGGAGCTGAGCGGGCTTTCGCTCGTCACCTACACGGTGGGAATGTTTGAGGAATATCAACGCCGCAATCAGTCGTTCCAGCAGCTCACCAGTTACAATCCGTTCTTCGGAAATAGCGAATACACAATGACCGGCCGTTTTCAGCCGCAGGCCGTGGACGGTGTAATGGTTGCGGGAAATTTCTTCCCGACGCTCGGAGTTCAGCCGCTCTTTGGCCGTCTCTTCACTTCGGAAGAATGCCACAAGGGCGGGCCCTCGGCCATGCTGATGAGCTATGCGTTTTGGCAACGGCAGTTTGGCGGAGAGCGCTCGGTGATCGGGCAATCCGTCACGCTGGGAAAGCAGCAGGTGACCATCGTCGGAGTTCTGCCGGAATCGTTTGATTTCGGGTCCGTTTTTGCGCCGGGGCAGAAGTTCGATTTGTTTGTTCCCGCGATTCTCGAAGACATGCGCAATTGGGGAAATACGCTGGCGGTAGTCGGTCGTCTGAAGCCGGGCCTCTCGCTTGCGCAGGCGCAAAGCGAAGCGGACTCCCTGATTCCGCGGGCGCAGGCGGCGATCGGGCAGAAGTGGGGCGATTACTCGACGACAATGACGGGATTGAAGGAGTTCGTCAGCGGCAAACTTCGCCGGGCGTTGCTGGTTCTTTGGGGAGCCGTGGGCCTGATCCTGCTGATCGTTTGCGTCAACCTTTCGAACCTGCTGCTGGCTCGATCGGCGGCGCGCGGCAGGGAGTTCGCCCTGCGGACGGCTCTGGGAGCGGGACGAGGCCGGCTGTTCCGCCAGATGCTGACGGAAAGTGCCGTATTGTCGGCTGCGGGAGCGGTGCTCGGTTTAGTGCTGGCGTATGGCCTCACCAGCTATCTCGCTCGCCAGGGATCGATTGCGCTCCCCCTGCTGAGCAGTATCGCCATTGATCGCGACGTACTGCTTTGGACGGTGCTTGTGGCAGCAGGCGCGGCGATTCTGTTCGGTTTTGCTCCGGGAATTCGTGCCTCCGCGGCGAACATCCAGGAGGCGCTGAAAGACAGCAGCCAAGGCATGAGCAGCGGAAGGAAGCACCAGAAACTGCGCAATATTCTCGTCGTTTCAGAGGTGGCTTTAGCGTGTGTTCTTCTGGTCGGCGCGGGTCTGCTGATGCGCAGTTTTCTGAAAGTTCTGGATGTCGATCTCGGATTCCGTCCCAGCGGCGCGATGGTGGTGAAAGTGGACTACGGCGAGGACAGAACCCGCCGAGGAACAATTCTGCGGGAAATGCTCCGCCGGATCCATGAGATTCCGGGTGTAGAGTCTGCCGGTATTTCCGATACGCTGCCGTTGGGACGCAACCGCAGCTGGGATCTGAGGGCAAAGGACCAGGTGTATGCCAAAGATGAATTCACTGCCGCGCTGGTCCGGATGGTCACTCCTGGATACCTGGACGCCATGGGAATGCAGAGGCGAAGCGGGCGGGATTTCACATGGCAAGATACTTCGACAAGCGAGGCTGTCGTGATCATCAACGAGGCCGCGGCCAAGAATTTTTGGAAGGGGCAGGACCCGCTGGGGCGCATGGCGATCGTGAATGGACGCGACGTCCGGGTGATTGCAATTCTTGCCGACGTTCGCCACAGTAGCCTGGAATCGACAGCGGGGCCGGAGATGTACCTTCCGGTGACGCAGGCATCGCCGGAAGGCGCGGAGCTGGTGCTGCGCTCCCGGCTACCAGCGGAAACGCTGGCTCCGACGGTACTGCGAACGCTGCGGGAGCTGAATCCGGCACAGCCGGCAACGGAACTGCGGCCGCTGCAGCACATCGTCGACCGCGCGGTATCCCCGCGGCGGTTCTTTCTGTGGCTGGTGAGCGGTTTTGCGATTCTCGGGTTGATTCTGTCGTGTTTGGGGATCTACGGCGTGATCTCGTATTCGGTGACGCAGCGAACCAAGGAAATCGGCGTGCGGATGGCCTTGGGGGCGAGCGCTCCGCAGGTGCGGTTCTACGTGATCGGCGGGGCGATGCGGCTGGCCCTGCTGGGGATTGCGCTCGGTGCGGCGGGGGCGCTTGCCACGTCGCATTGGATCAGCTCGTTGCTGTTTGGAACTACGCCAACGGATCCGGCGACCTTCACCGCAATTGCGGTTCTGCTGCTGGCAGTCGCTCTGCTGGCGGGATATCTTCCTGCCCGCCGTGCCTCGCGAATCGATCCAATGGTCGCCCTGCGAAGCAACTGATCCGGGTGTCGTACCCTGGAAGTGTATGGCCTACTCGGAAGTATTGATTACGCCGATGCGCGAGGATCTCACTCGTCACGGAATCCTCGAAGCTCGCACGCCGGAGAAACTGGATGAGTTTCTTCAGCCCGGCAGCGGCAACGTTCTTGTTGTGACGAATTCAGTTTGCGGATGCGCGGCGGGCAAAGCACGGCCTGGTGTCGTGGTTGCTCTGCAAAACTCGCAGAATAAACCGGATAAAGCGGTCACAGTGTTTGCCGGAGGCGACGTCGCGGCCGTGGAACATCTTCGAAATAGCTACCTTCCGGCAATTCCGCCGTCGTCGCCATCCGTGGCACTGTTTCGAGACGGAAAGCCTGTGTGGGTGATGCACCGCTACCAGATCGAATCCAGCGATCCCCTGACGATCGCTAAGAATTTGATGGCTGCTTTCGATCAGCACTGCGTTCCCCAGCCCCAATAAACGACTTTGCGGGAGACGGCATTTCGCCGCTCCCGCAATGCTCCCTGCCGCCTGCAACTCCCTGAGCTCTACATTTTCAAGATCTTGATCGAGCCGTTGGAACTCGTCAGATCGATCAGCCCGCCACCGCTCCCCAGTTTGCCGTCCAGGCGATTCTTGGACATCGCTCCGCGAATGGTGACGTCAAAGTCTGTCGTGATGTGAGCGTTGGACGTGGCTGCCCGAAGCTGAGCATTCACAGCCGATGGCAGATGAACGGTGATGCTGCTATTCGAAGTAGTCGCCCGAACTTCATTATTACTGAAACTGGGTAGAGTCAAATCGATCGTTCCATTGGAAGAGATGGCCCGAATCATCGAGGACGGCGGAATCTGATCCAGCCGGGCGCGGATGGCACCGTTGGAAGTCTGTGCCTCGAAAGCACCCTTGGCATTGTCTACCCGGATGGTTCCGTTGGAGGTACGAAGATTCATGCCGCCATTGATGTCGAGGAGTTCAATTCCGCCATTTGAAGTGGAGACTTCCAGATTCCCGTTCACGCGGTTGGCACGGATGGTGCCATTGGAGGAGTTGAGCCGGGCATTCCCGTCGACGTTTTCCAGACGGATGCTGCCGTTTGAGCTCGAAACCCGGTCCAATTGAGCCTTTCTCGGCACTCGAACGGTAAACCGGACACCGCCACCTTCGTTCCGAAACCAGCTTCCGCCCTCCCGGTTGGGACGATCGGTCCGGACCGTGATGGAGTCCGGCGTGTTGGAAATATTGATCTTAATCGCCTTGAGGAACTCCTCGCTGGAGGCGTACTTGGTGCCGGTGATCTCGATCTCGTTCCGGTCCCAGCCGGTGAGCTCAATGGACCCGTTGAAGCCCTCCAGGGAGACTCGGCCATTGGCATTCAGAGGGAAACTATGGCGGAAGTCTTCTTTATAACGATCGCCATCCCAGGCCAGGGCGGCCGAGGTGGAAATCAGGGCACAGATCCAGAATCTTCGGTGCATCGGATTCTCCTTCTGGAAGGATTACGGACGCTCCGGATGAAGGTTCCATAAAATATGGCGGGAAGCTCGTTGTTCAACGCAAGGCACAAGACTTCGAATCCTTCAAAGAGATGCCACGAAAACCCAGAGCGAAGGCAATCTCTCATTTGTTCAGCTGCAACTGGCCGGCCGCCAAGTCTTTGAGCCGCCTTTTGTTCGCTTCATTAGGAAGAATTAGAACAAAACCGTCCTCGCCGCCGAAGGACTGTCCCAACTCAAGCGTTGCGAAAAATCGCGGGAAATCGGCCCACGAGATCCGCGGATCGTCTCCCTCTACCCATCGCCATTCCGGTTTTGGTCGCGAAGCGAGCAGGCGGCGGGAAAGCCAAACGTCCTCATTCTGTTCCCAAGCCACCGTGAGCCTTTGGTCAAGTTCGTTTCCCCAGAGTGGCGCCTCCAATCGGTTAGGATCAACCGCAATGATGAACGGCGCCGCGGTAACACAGGGAGGATAAACCCGATGACCAAATTTCTGGCTGACTTCATGAAATGGCATATCCCATACGGCCCGAGCCACGTCGTCCCAAAGATTGAGCACAATCACCTGACTGGGGAGCTGAATGTTCTTGTCAATGGTTTGGGCACGCTCGATACCTGCGGCGTAGAGTCTCCGGACGTTGGTCTGCGACATCGCCTGGAGGTTCACCCCACCCACGGCGGCTATGAACACGATTACAATCACCCGCCCCGGCAAAGATGCGTTCCGGAACGCCACGGCAATCGATGGAAGAAGCAAGGAATAGCATGGCAGCCACCGCTCCGGCTGCGATGGCTCAAAGAAAAGGGCAAAACACAGATTCCCCAAGAAAGCGAGCGCCAAGGCGAAAAGCAATGGCCGGGCTGATGCGTCCTTCCATAGGATGAAGCAAATCGCGAGGACAAAAATCAGCGTTCCAGCAATCTTCCATACCATGGATGAACGAAAGACGAGAAACTCTATAACCGCCCTAAGATTTGGACATTCATAAGTATCGTTAAGCATAAATCGCTTCAGTAGACCGGATTGCGGCTCAAAATAGAAAAAAGCCTTTGGTATGCCAGTGACTAAGTGCAGATGCTTGCGCGGGGAGTTTACGCCGTGTCCCGACGACAATACCCATGATTCGAGTTTATTGAAGCTATCGATGCCTCTGGATCTTAGCGCGATTCCATAACTCGATGTAGCCACGCTGAAGGAAACCAGGCACATAATAATGACCGGCTTCAATGACTTCTTCGATAAGCCATGAAGCCCATTGCCCGCTTTGTCAATCCACCAGAAGGCGAAGAACAGGAGCGCCGGGATGCTGACGATATAAGGGAACCAAATACACACCGATACGGCCCAGCACAAGCAAGTTGCAATAATTATGAAATAATCGCGGCTACTTACTCTGGATCTCGTCAGGATGTATAGACCCAATAACTGAATGGTTAGTCCGGAAACGTATGCTGTTCCTGTCTGGGCATAATTCAGAATTCCATGAGCAAAGAGAAAACTCAGGGCCGCCCAAAAGGCGCCCCATCGGCTTGCCGATACTCGCAAGGATAGAAGATATGCCAGGACCGTTCCAGCGACATAGGACAAAGTACTGGCGGCAACCAACAATACAGAGACGCGAAGGTGCGGAACATCGGTGAAGCGGCCGGCCACATGCTCTCCCTCAAATTGATGCAGGAGATATCCGAGAGGCCGCCAGAATAGATGGCCGAACTCCCAAAGCGGGTCCGCACCCAAGCTGAACTGCCCGCCCTCGTGCTTGAGAATGTCATCGGCGTAACAAAGGGTATCCGCCCAGAAATACGGCTGGGTAAACGCTGCTACGATGCAGGAAAGAAGGAGCAGCGCAGGAACCATCCAAGGAAAGCTCGCGCGGGTCGCTGCGAATAGAGATGGCGGGAAACTACCGTCAGATTTATCCATCTAGCACTTACGATTTTATTCCGATGATCCTATTTCTTTTATCGAGTACTGATGAATTAAAGCCTATACTCGACGGCCATCAATGGGACTTTGGCCTGTCACCATGATCAGTTTGCGGCCGGACTGCCGCAGCTTTCCCAAGGCTTCCAGCGTCTCCGGCGAAACGATTCCGTCATGCGCCAAGGTTCCGTCATAGCCGGTAGCCAACGCGACATATCTCATAGGTGCTCATTTGTTAATGTCCGGCGAGTCGAAAAGGTGACAGCCGCAACCGCAATCCCTGCTATAACCGCAATTGCCGTAAGAATGGCGCCCAGCCGAACCGAAGAAGGAGCGTACGTTAAAGTCACCGAATTGTCACCGGGCGGCACGACGATTCCCCGCAAACCTCCATCCACCTTCCAGATTTCGGAGGGAACATGGTTCACCCTCGCCTGCCAACCCGGGTAATAGGTCTCGCTGACGACCAGCAAAGCGCGACTGGCGGCCTTCACCGTCAACTCGATTGCATCGTGTTGGTAGCGGCGCACCAGGACAGACTCCTGGCCGGAGGTTCGGGAATCGAGCTGCGGCTCGCGGCCCGGTTCCAGCAGGGCGGTTTCGCGTGGCCGAAACTCCGGACTCTCCAGCCGAAGAGCCAATTCTTTCGGAGAACTGTAGTGTTCGGTGGAGTGTACCAGCCACGCGCGCGGCAGATAGCTGCGGTTCTCGTACAGCTTCCAGCTTTGATCCTCATAGACGGGATTGGGCTCGCCGGCGGCCGCCGGCAGCATCACGTAGCGCACGTTCAGCAGGTCATCCTGGCGAAAGATCTGCGAGTAATCCTTCGTCATCGTGACACCGGCACCGCTAGTCGTTTGAATTCCAAAGACAGCGCCAATATTCGGCGGCGCTTGCTGCGGGATGCTAACCCGGAACAGGCCATCCTGCGAACGGAGAAAGGAGACCGCGCCTTGCGTGCTCAGCAAGGTTTCCATGGCATCGGCGTTCTTGGCCGCTTCTTCCCGTCGATTTCGCGCACTCCAGTCAAACGCATACAGGTCGACGAGAATCAGGATGACAATCGATGCCGCCCGCCAACGCTTGGAACCGCCCTTGAGGAGATAGAACAGAAGCCCGCTGGACATCAGCATCAAGAGCAGCGAAAACGAAACCCAGGGATGCATTGCAACCGCTTGGAACAGAACAGGAAGCACCAACAAGACTCCGGCGGCCACGATGATCCACTTCAGGATTCGCTGCAGGAAGCGCCGGGGTTCGGCAGGCAGCCGGAATAAGGCGGTCGCGCCGTATGCCGCCAGGATGGCGAGACAGAAATCGGCGATGTACATGAAGCGGTTGGCTTCCCGGGCCATCCAGAGGCCGGGCACCGCGACATAAAGAACTCCGTGCAGTAACGAAGATGCTCCTAAGGAGTACAGGTAAGCGGCGAGGGAGAGTACGGTAAGGCAGCGCACCAGCGGAATGGTCCAGAATCGCCAGATGCCGATCAAAGCGAAGGCGAAGCCGAGGACGCTCATGTACGGGTTGACGTACTCACCTTGCGCCGGATTAGAGGAAGGATATCCGAACAGCAGCGCCAGAAACGCGTATGGCTGAAGGCCGGAACTCAGGTCGCTGTAGGGAATCTTCTTCGTCGCCGGAACCGGATCATTCCCCACCCACCGTAAGGCGATTTGGCCATATTCGGCCGACGGTAACAACTGAATCGCCGCGGTCCCGACAGCAAACAAAGTCAGGACACCCAAGGAGACCGCCGCGGCTTGCAGGTTCTTGAACCTGCCATCGAAGCGGCCGGTCAATGGACGGGTCATGGCCTGAAAGGAAACCAGGATGGTGACAACGATGCCTTCCATGATGACGACGTGCAGACCACCGGCCAATGCTGCGATGCCCAGAACGATGCCGGCCCATGCCGCATAGGCGACTTGCGCCATGGCACGCTGCTGGTCCAAGCTGCGGAGTACAAGCAGCAAAATCAGGGGAAGCCAGATTCCGCTATTGAGAAGGTGGGGCCAGCCTTCCATTCTGGCCAGCACGCCTCCGAAAGAAAAGCAGAGACTCCCTACTATGGCTCCAAGGGAATCAGCCTTGAGATAGCGGAGAAACACCCACATCAGATAGGCGCAGAGAATGTGGGAAATCACGATCAGTACGTGGTAAAACTTTGGCGAAAACTGGCCGTTCTTATTGAATGGAATCAGCGCCATTAGGAAATTTAACGGGTAAAAAGCGCCGGTTTGCATCTCACCGATAAAGCTGTGTCCGGCCAAGGTGAGCGGGTCCCACAGCGGCCAATGTCCCGCCTTCAGCGAGGCGGAGATGAAGTGCCACCAGCTATACGCCTGCCGAACGGCCTCGGATTCCGTCAGGAACGAGAACTCATTGGTCCAAAGAGTTCTCCAATAGAAGACCAGCGCCAGACACGCGAACAACCCGAGAGCGCGGAGATGCGATCCCAAACTGGGGCTGCCCTGCTGATCCAGACCTGCGGAGGGGCGTAGGGGTATTGGGTCAACGAGGGACGGATTTGCCAATGAAACTCCTGATCAAGAGCAATTGCAGACGGAAATGCTCGATCCGGACGCGGTGTTCTTAGATTAGCCAATTTTAAGACTCGATATTCTCTGGACCACCAGTCCCGTTAGGGCAGAAATGCCAACGGACCCACTACACTAGAGATTCCCCATGAAAAAATTGCTAGCCCTCAATCGGGGCGAGATTGCTATCCGTATTTTCCGGGCCGCGAATGAATTGGGGCTTCGCACGGTGGCGATCTATTCGAAGGAAGACCGGCTGAGCCTCCATCGCTTCAAAGCGGATGAGGCGTACCAGATCGGTGAGGGGAAAGGTCCGGTAGAGGCGTATCTGGATCATGACGGGATCGTTGCGCTAGCGGCCGAAAAGGGTGTGGATGCCATTCACCCGGGATACGGATTTCTTTCGGAGAATCCGGGATTAGCCCGCGCTTGCGCAAAGGCCGGCGTGACGTTTGTCGGCCCGAGCGCCGATCTATTGGACGCGCTCGGCGACAAGACCGCCGCCAGAAAATTGGCCGAAAAGGCGGGCATTCCCACAGTCCCCGGCACCGAGAAACCTGTTACGAAGTCCGGCGATGCGGCGAAGATCGCGGCACGAATCGGGTTCCCACTGATTATCAAGGCAGCCTTCGGCGGCGGTGGACGGGGCATGCGCGTCGTGGAGCAACAGGCGGATTTTCTGGGAAGGCTAGAGGAAGCCCGGCGCGAGGCCGGTGCGGCCTTTGGAAACGATGCCGTGTTTTTGGAACGCTATATTAAGCGCGCCAAGCATATCGAAGTTCAAATTCTCGGCGATCACAAAGGGAACATTCTTCACCTGTACGAACGGGACTGCTCCGTACAGCGCCGGCATCAGAAGGTTGTCGAGGTGGCTCCGGCGGTCAATCTGGACGATCCGATCCGCCGCGAAATCGCCGATGCGGCAGTGGCCCTCGCGAAAGCCGCGGGTTACTACTCTGCCGGCACTGTCGAGTTTCTGGTCGACGTCGATTCCGGCGAGTGGTTCTTTATCGAAGTGAATCCGCGCGTTCAGGTGGAACATACGGTGACCGAAATGGTCACAGGCGTCGACATTGTGCAATCGCAGATTCTGATCGCCCAAGGCCACGAGTTGCACGGGCCGGTAATGAATCTGCCGAAGCAGGCAGACGTGCCGTTGAACGGCTTCGCGCTGCAGTGCCGCGTCACCACGGAGGATCCGGCGCAGAACTTCACTCCGGACTACGGTCGCATTCAGACCTATCGCTCACCAGCGGGCTTCGGCATTCGATTGGACGGAGCATCGGCATACGGCGGCGCCGTCATCACGCCTTACTACGATTCACTGCTGGTGAAGATCAGCGCCTGGGGCCGGCAATTCCCGGACGCTTGCCACCGCATGGATCGCGCACTGCGGGAGTTTCGTATCCGTGGAGTGAAGACGAACATCCCGTTCCTCGAAAATGTCGTCAACCACCAGAGGTTCCAGGAAGGCGAAGTCACGACGTCGTTTATCGGCGATACTCCGGCGCTGTTCCGGTTCTCTCACCGTAAGGATCGAGCGACGAAGATCTTGGGTTACCTGGCCGAAGTGATCGTCAACGGCAATCCGGAAGTGAAGGAAAAACCGGTTCCGCAGAATCTGCGAGCGCCGCGCATTCCAGAGCATGACCCGTCTGCTCCTCCCGCCGGGACCAGGCAATTGCTGGACAAGCTGGGAGCCGAAAAGTTCGCCGAATGGACGCGCGATCAGAAGCGCCTGCTGCTGACCGACACGACCTTTCGCGATGCCCATCAGTCCTTGATGGCGACTCGTGTGCGGACTCATGACCTGGTGGCGATCGCCAATTTTGTCGCGCACAGGCTGTCGAATTTGTATTCGTTAGAAATGTGGGGTGGGGCGACATTCGATGTCTCGATGCGCTTCCTGCTGGAAGACCCATGGCAGCGGCTCCGCAGGCTCCGCGAAGCGATTCCCAACATCTGCTTTCAGATGTTGCTGCGAGCCTCGAACGCGGTCGGATACACCGCCTATCCGGATAACGTCGTTCGTGAATTCATCGCTGAATCCGCCGTTCAAGGCATCGACATCTTCCGGGTCTTCGATTCGCTGAACTGGCTGCCGAACATGAAGGTTCCGATGGAGGCCGTCCGGAAGACGGGCCGCCTTTGCGAAGCCGCCGTTTGCTACACGGGCGACATCCTGGATCCGAAGCGCGACAAATACACGCTCAATTACTACGTGAAGATGGCGCGGGAATTGGAGCGGATGGGAGCGCACATCCTGGGAATTAAGGACATGGCCGGGCTCCTGAAGCCATACGCCGCGGAACGGCTGGTGAAGGCTTTGCGAGAAGCCGTAGGGATCCCGGTGCATTTCCATACGCACGATTCGAGCGGCATCAATGCGGCCAGCATCTTCAAAGCCTCCGACGCAGGAATCGACGTTGCCGATGCGGCCGTCGCGGCGATGAGCGGCACCACCAGTCAACCGAACTTGAATGCGATTGTGGCGGCCCTGGCGAATACCAGGCGCGATCCAGGATTGAATCAGGAAGCGCTGCTGGAGTACTCCGCCTATTGGGAAGCAGTTCGCACGCAGTACGCTCCGTTCGATACCGGACCAAAATCAGGCCTCGCCGATTTGTATTTGCACGAGATGCCGGGCGGCCAATACACGAATCTCCGCGAACAGGCGGAATCGATGGGATTGGGAGCGCGCTGGAGCGAAATCGCCCGAACGTACGCGGAAGTGAACCAAGCATTCGGCGACATCGTCAAAGTCACTCCTTCCAGTAAAGTCGTCGGCGATATGGCGATCTTCCTGGTGGGACACGGCATGAGCGTCGCGGAATTCCTCCGGATGCCGGCCGACCACTCGTTGACGCTGCCGAACTCGGTGGTCGAGATGTTTCAGGGGACCCTGGGGATTCCGGATGGCGGCTGGCCGAAGAAGATAGCTCAGTTGGTGTTGAAGGGAGCAAAACCGATCAAGGGCCGTCCGAGCGCATCGCTGGAGCCTGTGGATCTGAGCGAGGCCGCGGTGGCAGCCGAAAAGAGGGTCGGCCAGAAGTTATCTCGAACCGACTTGATGAGCTACCTGATGTACCCGGATGTCTTTGCGAAATTTGCGAAGGCCCGGCAGTCCTATGGAGACGTCGAAGTGCTGCCGACTCCGCAGTTCTTCTACGGGATGAAGAAGGACGAGGAGATCAGCGTCGAACTGGAGCCCGGCAAGACTCTGATTGTGAAGTATTCGACAACCAGCAACGCTCATCCCGACGGCACTCGCACAGTGTTTTTTGAGCTGAACGGCCAGCCGCGCGAAGCTCGCGTGCGCGACAAGGCCCTGAAAGCGGAGGCAGCGGTTCGCGACAAGGCCGATCCCTCGGTTCCAGGCCAAGTGGCAGCTCCAATTCCGGGAGCGGTGACCAGCGTCGCCGCCGAGTTGAATCAGACAGTGGCCAAGGCAGACAAGCTGCTGGTGCTGGAAGCAATGAAGATGCAGACCACGGTCTATGCTCCGGTGGCGGGGCGGGTGATGAAGCGGCTAGTGCAACCGGGGGACACGGTGGAACCGAAGGATCTATTGATGGTGATTGAGTAGCTACTCC
This sequence comes from uncultured Solibacteraceae bacterium, assembly GCA_964515165.1. Classification (GTDB taxonomy): domain Bacteria; phylum Acidobacteriota; class Terriglobia; order Bryobacterales; family Bryobacteraceae; genus JAPKYZ01. The sequence goes on from CAZETQ010000064.1 coordinate 20,933, forward strand.
TACTCTAAGGATTCGACACCGGAAGCTGATACTCGAATTCGTAGCTGTGCTTCTTGCCGCTGATGACGATCTTCATCCGTCCACTGAGGCCTGTAAGCTCGCCTGTACCGGAGTCGGGAACAACGATGATGTTCATCTCCGGCGTTCCGCGATTCATCGTTGCGCTGTGCTGAAGCACGAACGTGCCCGTCCTGCCGTGAAGCTTCCCGGTAAGCTTTTCGATCGCCACGTACCCGGCGGAGTTCTGTATGGGAGTCGCGGCGGTGAGCATCTCCCCGCGCCCGGTCGCTTCCAGGTCGCCATGGTACCGCTTCTCCAGAGTCAGACGGGCGAGATTCAGATCGCTGGTGTCCTTCAATTGCTCCGCCGCTAGCTTGACGTCGAAAGTTCCGGTGGCGTGCATCTTGGGAGACTCCTTGGCGGTTTGCGCCCATCCCGATAGGCAGATGAAAGCCAGAACAGCAATAGTGAGTTTCATCGAACCGCTCCTTTGGCAGTTGAGGTTCTTCGGCGGCGGAACCTTTATTATGGACGCGTCAGGACCCAGGGACCGTTGCTGGTAATCGCCACCATGTGCTCGAAATGAGCGGCCTTCCGGCCGTCCTTGGTCACGGCGGTCCATTTGTCGGCGAGCACTTTGGAAGCAGGTTTGCCCGCAAGCACCATCGGTTCGATCGCCAGAACCATCCCCTCTTTCAGGCGCGGGTTGTCGTTGCGGCGGTCGATGTAGTTGGGAATTTGGGGTTCTTCGTGAAGCGAAGTGCCGATGCCATGGCCGACAAATTCGCGCACCACCGAAAATCCATTGGAGACGACGTGCTTTTCCACCGTGCCGCAGATATCGAAAAGCCTGTTGCCAGCGCGCGACTGATCGATTGCCAGTTCCAGCGATTCCTGGGTGACTTTCAGCAGTTTCTCATCCTCCGGTTTCACCGGCGGAATTGCGACGGTCGTGGCAGAGTCGCCAAAGTAGCCGTCCAGTTGAACTCCGGTATCGAGCGAAACGATATCGCCCGCCTTCAGGATTTTCTTCGGCGCAGGCATCCCGTGGACGATTTCGTCATTCAGAGACAGGCACAGAGTACACGGAAATTTGGTTCCAGCGGCGGGCGAATAATAACCTTTAAACGCCGACTTTGCGCCCGCGTCCTTGATCATTTGGGCGCAAGCCACCTCGAGATCCCAGGTGGAAACTCCATCGGCAACCATGCTCCGGAGCTTCTGCAGAATACTGTGGACCAGCATCCCGCTTCGGCGCATTTTCTCCAACTCCGAAGGGCTTTTGCGAATGATCATGACGCCGCCGGTCCCGCGCCGTTGCGCGAAATGAAGCTGCAGATCTGGCGGAAAATCTCATCCGGAGTGGCATCGCTCGATTCCACTTCGAAGAACTTTCCGTTGCCGCTGTAGTATTCCAGCACCGGACGCGTCAGCTTTTCATAAGCGTCGAAACGTTCGCGGATGACGTGTTCCTTATCGTCCTCGCGGATGATTAGGCGGGCGCCTTCCACGTCGCAGCGGCCCGGTACGATCGGAGGCTTCAGCAGCACGTTGTAAAGAGTGCCGCACTGCGGGCATTGGCGTCGATTGGTAAGACGGGAAACCAGCTTCTCCGGGTCCACCTGCAGATGAATAACCAGGTGGCAAACGCCGCGCGAATTCAGCAAATCGGCCAGAATCTTCGCTTGGCTTAAGGTGCGCGGATAACCGTCCAGGATAAATCCGTGCGCGCAGTCCGGACGGCTGGTCCGCTCCTCGACCATTTCGTTCACCAGGTCGTCGGAAACAAGTTGACCCGCTTTCAGAATATTGCGCACGATGCTTCCGATCGGTGTGCCCGATTTCACATGCTCGCGAAGCATATCTCCCGTCGAGATGTGGGGGACGTGCAAGGACTGCGTAAGCAGCTTTGCCTGCGTTCCCTTCCCCGAACCTGGGGGACCAAACAATACCAGCGCTTTGGAGCGCTCCTCCGCGCTCCCGCCCAAGGCCATAGAGCTCTTGTCCTATTTTGGAGACTTATGTTCCTGACCGGCGTCCCCGGATTCTCCCTGCTCGTGGCGTAAAGCCTTCGTAGTGACGCATGATCAACTGAGCTTCGACCTGATTCACCGTATCCATCGCCACCCCAACGACGATCAGCAGCGAAGTGCCACCAAAATAGAATGTCACACCCAAACCGTCCAGCAGGAAACGGGGAAAATGCGCATCGATCCAGTTGCCGGCCAGCGGTAGCCGCTGTAGCTTAATACCCGAGATCATGATGGCGGGAAGCAGGCTGAGCAAAGCTAGGTAGAGACCACCCACCACAGTAATTTTGGTGAGGATCTTGTTCATGTAGTCGGCGGTATTCCGGCCCGGGCGAATACCCGGAATGAATCCACCGTACTTGCGCATGTTGTCCGCGGCTTCGTTCGGGTTGAAGATGATCGACACGTAGAAGAAGCTGAAGAAGACAATCAGCGCGGTGTAGAGCAGGTAATAAAGAACTTCGCCGTAAGAAATCGCCTGGAGCGTTCCGGCCAGCCAGGCGTTCTTCCTCACGAAATCGACCGTGAGGAAGCTTTGCGGAATCGTCAGCAAGCTTTGAGCGAAAATTACGGGAATAACTCCGCCGGCATTCACCTTCAGCGGAAGGTGAGTGGACTGTCCGCCCATCATCTTGCGGCCGACCACTCGCTTGGCGTATTGCACTGGAATTCGCCGCTCGCCACGCTCGACGAAAACGATCAGCGAGACCACGCCAATCATCATCAGCAGAATGATGAGGACTTGAATGACGTTCCACTGACCGGTGACAAAAACGTTGTTGTAAATCTCCTGCATCGCTTGCGGGAGTCCAATCACGATACCGGCAAAGATGATCAACGACATTCCGTTGCCGATGCCGCGTTCGGTGATCTGCTCACCCAGCCACATAATGAATGCCGTGCCGGTAGTGAGGGTGATCATCGTCATCAAAATGAATCCGACGCCGGGGTTCACAACAAATCCACCGCCCACGCGGGGGTCGGTCTGACTTTGCAGAGTCAGCGCGATACCGAAAGACTGCACCAGCGCCAGGATTACGGTCAGATAGCGCGTCCACTGGGTGATCTTCCGCCGCCCCAGTTCGCCTTCCTTCTGGAGCTTTTCCAGGGTTGGCACGACAACCGTCATCAGCTGAAGGATGATCGAGCTGGTGATGTAGGGCATAATGCCCAATGCGAAAATGGTCAACCGGCGGAACATGCCGCCGGTGAAGAGGTCGAAGAAGCCGAACAGTGTGCCGGAATTTTGCTGGAAGAACGCTTCCAGCCGGTTGGCGTCGATTCCCGGCGTCGGAATGTGCCCGCCCAGCCGGTACACCGCGAGAAGCGCGAGCGTAAACAGCACGCGCCTCCGGAGGTCGGGAATCCGGAACACGTTGGCAACGGCTTCGAAGAACTTCATGCGTTTATTGTCCTACGCGGCAGAAAACGGAATTGGCCCGCGCCGCTTCTATGCTCCAATCAGTTCGACGGTGCCGCCCGCGGCCTTGATCTTCTCAGCAGCGGCTTCCGAAATGGCGTGGGCGGTGACCTTGATCTTACGCTTCAGTTCGCCATTGGCCAGGATCTTCACGCCTCGGCCGATTTTCTTCACTACACCGGCTTCCATAAGGGACTCCGGGGTAAACGTATCGCCCTCTAGTTCTTCGAGCCGGGCGAGGTTCACAACGGCGTATTCTTCCCGAAAGGGATTGGTGAACCCTCGCTTCGGAAGACGGCGATGCAGCGGCATCTGGCCGCCCTCAAATCCGCGCATTTTCGAGTAACCGGAAATCGACTTCGCGCCCTTGGCGCCACGGCCGGAGAACTTACCGCGGCCGGTACCCATACCCTGACCGACGCGCTGCTTCTTCTGTTTTTGCCCCGCAGGGGGTTTGATCTGACTGAGGTTCATCGGTTACTCCACTAGGCGAATCAGGTGCGGAATCTTGGCGACCATGCCGCGGAATCCGGGCGTATCGGGACGCTCGACAATGCGGTTGAGTGTCTTCAGGCCAAGAGACCGGACAATCACTTTATGCTTTTCCGGACAGCCGATCGGGCTGGCGAAAAGCTGGATTTTCAAAGTCGATGGGGTGGCTGCCGCCGCTTTTTTAGCCATGGACCTTCTCCAATGCCAGTCCGCGAATGTCGGCGACTTCATTGCGGTCGCGAAGCTGCGTCAAAGCGTCAATAGTAGCCTTCACCACATTGTGAGGGTTATGCGAACCGATGGACTTGGTGAGAACGTTGGGAATTCCTACGCTCTGAATGACCGCGCGGACGGGCCCGCCGGCGATCACACCGGTTCCTTCCGGAGCCGGCTTCAGCAGCACCAGGCCAGCGCCGAACTTCCCCAGCACCGGGTGTCCGATGGTGGTCTGCACAGTGTGAATCTTCCGAAGGTTCTTCTTGGCCGCCTCGATTCCCTTCTTGATGGCCGCCGGGACTTCCTTGGCCTTGCCGGTGCCGAAACCGACAACCTTCGCCGCGGGATCGCCGACGACAACGAGAGCCGAGAAGCTCAGGTTCTTGCCGCCCTTGACCACCTTCGTGACGCGGTTGATGGAAACAACCTGCTCTTTCAAGTTCAGCGCCGAGGTATCGACGCGCTTGGTAACGGTTGGCATTAGAACTCCAGTCCTGCTTCACGGGCCGCTTCGGCCAGAGCTTTTACGCGGCCATGGTAAAGGTACCCGCCGCGATCGAACGTCACTCTCGTAACGCCCTTTTCCTTCGCGCGCTCCGCAATCAGTTTGCCCAGGTCTTTCGCGCCGGCAACATTGCCGCCGGCCTTTACAGAAGTGTTCTTTTCGGCCGACGACGCCGCCGCCAGGGTTTTGCCCTCGCGGTCGTCGATCACCTGCGCGTAAATATGCTTCACACTGCGGAACACCGCCAGCCGGGGACGCTCCGTCGTGCCTTTCACCTTGGCACGAACCCGCTTGTGAATGCGCAGGCGGCGCTCGCTCCTTTTGACTTTTCCGACCATGACTTACTTACCTCCCGCGCCGGTCTTGCCTTGCTTCTTGCGCAGAGCCTCGCCGGTATAGCGCACGCCTTTGTTCTTGTATGGATCCGGCGGACGCAGAGCTCTCATATTGGCGGCAACCTGACCCAGCAATTGCCGGTCATGGCTCTTCAACACGATGTGAGTCTGCTTGTCGATCGCCATCTCCACGCCGTTCGGCAACAGAAACTCAATCGGATGCGAATAGCCAAGCGTGAAGCTCGCCAGATTGCCTTTGACATCGGCACGATAGCCCACACCCACAATGTCCATCTCCTGCGTGAAGCCGGAGGAGACACCGGTCACGGCATTGGCGGCCAGCGCTCGAGTCAACCCATGCAGCGCACGGAAAGTGTCGCTCTCGCGCTTGATTTCCAGGATCTGTCCGTTCTGCTCGGCACGAACGCCGGCCGGCAGCGGCACAGACAGCTTGCCCTTCGGACCCTCGACCAGCAACTGGTCCTCGATCTTGATTTTGACTCCCGAAGGCAGCGGAATCGGCTTTTTTCCAACTCTCGACATTGTGATTCCTTACCAGACCTGACAGAGCACTTCGCCGCCGACGCCTTCCTTGCGCGCCGAGGCTCCGGTCATGACGCCTCTCGGCGTCGTCAAAATGTTAATTCCCAATCCACCCAGCACACGCGGAATGTCATCCTTGCCGACATAAACGCGGCACCCGGGCTTCGAGATCCGCTCCAGCCGGGAAATCACCGGCGCGTTGCCCGGCGTATACTTCAGATAAATCTTGATCGTCTTCCGCGAGCCTTCCTCAGCCAGCTTGTAGTTGAGGATGTAGCCCTCTTCCTTCAGAATGCGGGCGATCTCGGCCTTCAGCTTCGAGGCCGGAACATCTACCTTCGAATGGCGCGCGCCGACGGCGTTGCGCACACGAGTCAACATGTCTGCGATCGGATCTGATGTCGTCATTCCAACCTCCTACCAGCTCGACTTCACGACACCGGGAATTTCACCCGCCAGCGCCAACTGCCGGAAGCAGATACGGCAAAGAGCGAACTTTCCGAGATAGCCCCGCGGGCGTCCACACCGCTGGCAGCGGTTGCGCAGCCGGGTCGCGAACTTGACGGGCTTTTCTGTTCCCCGAGCCGCTTCGATCTTCGTAGCCAGCTTCCTGTCCTTGGCTCGTTTTGCGGTTGTTGCCATTGTCTATATAATTCCTTCGGCTCGCTTTACTGCCGGAACGGCATTCCCATCTGTTTCAACAGCGCCAGACCCTCGGCGTCGGACTTTGCCGTCGTGGTGATGCTGATATTCATTCCCTTGGTTTTCTCGACCTTGTTGTAGTCGATCTCCGGGAAAATCAATTGGTCCTTCAGGCCGAGCGTGTAATTGCCGCGGCCATCGAACGCTTTCGGGCTGATTCCGCGGAAGTCGCGGACGCGCGGCAGGGCCACGTTCATCAACCGGTCCAAAAATTCAAACATCCGGTCCCCGCGCAGAGTCACCATGCAACCGATGGGCATGTTCTCGCGAAGCTTAAAGGCGGCGATGGACTTCTTGGCCCGGGTGATGATCGGCTTCTGGCCGGTGATCGTCCCGAGTTCGCTGACCGCTCCATCCATCAACTTGGAGTTCTGCGTCGCCTCTCCCAAGCCGATATTGATCGAGACCTTCTCGATCTTCGGAACGGCCATCATGTTCTCGTATCCGAACTCCTTCTTAAGAGCCGGAACCACGTTCTTCGTGTAGTGCTCGCGTAGTCTTGCCGCCATGACAGTTCCTTACTTCTTGTCGAGGACTTCGCCGGTCTTTCGAGCAACGCGCACGCGCCGCGTCTTATTACCGGTAGTTTCCACTTTGAATCCAACCCGCGTCGGCACGCCGCCCGACGTCATCAGCATGACGTTGGAAACGTGAATCATCGACTCGCGGTCGGCAATGCCGCCCTTGATCTGCTTGGAAGGATTCGGACGCGTGTGACGTTTCACCATCTGCACGCCTTCCACCAGCACCCGGCCCTTGGCCAGGTCCAGCTCCAGCACGCGGCCGGTTTTACCCTTATCCTTACCCGCGATCACCTTTACAACATCGTTCTTCTTGAGCCGGATGCGCGAGGGCGCTCCTGCCGCTCGCGTTCCGAAAAACTGAAGCTTCGGCATCTAGATAACCTCCGGCGCCAATGACACGATCTTCATGAAACGCTTGTCGCGCAACTCACGAGCGATCGGCCCGAACACGCGCGTACCGACCGGCTCGCCCAGCTCGTTCACGAGAACGGCGGCGTTCGAATCGAACCGAATGTAGGTACCGTCCTTGCGGCGTGCTTCCTTCCGCATCCGGACGATCACGCAGCGGACAACCTTGCCCTTTTTGATCTGCGAATCCGGCGCGGCTTCCTTCACGCTGGCGGTGACGATGTCACCGAGCCCGGCGCGGACCCCTTTGTCGCCGCCGCGAGGCAGGATACACATCAGACGCTTTGCGCCCGAATTGTCTGCCACCTCGAGGATCGTTCTCATCCCGATCATGACGCTATCTCCTAAAAAACCTTTTCCTGCGCGTCCGTTAGGCGGAAACTTCCGCCACGCCCTCGCCCACCTGCGGCGCCCGGCGAATCACTTCGCCCAGCGTCCAACGCTTCAGCTTCGACAGCGGGCGGGATTCGATAATACGGACCATGTCGCCCTGGCGAGCAGTGGACTGCTCATCGTGGGCGTAAAACTTCTTCCGCTTGGTAATGGTGCGCTTGTAGATAGGGTGCGGCACACGGCGCGTGACTTCGACCACAATGGTCTTCGTCATCTTCGTCGACACCACATGACCAACCTTTTCGTTCTTCTTGTGGACGATCTGTTCGGCCATGACTACTTCTTCGCCCCTTCTTTCTTCCGCTCGTTCAACACCGTCAGCATGCGGGCCCGATCCTTGCGCAAACCGCGATACTTCTTCACTCCATCGGTCTGCCCCATGTTCATCTGAAACCTCAACCGGAACATCTGCTCACCGGCTTCGCCCAGCTGGGACTGGATTTCTTTTTCGTCAAGCTCGCGAACCTTGTCGATCTTCATGACTTAGACTCCCTCACGCTGAACGAACTTCGTCCGGATCGGCAGCTTCGCGGCCGCCAGCCGGAACGCTTCCTTCGCAGTCTCCACCGGAACGCCTTCCATTTCGAAGAGCACTTTGCCCGGCCGGATCACCGCCACCCAACCCTCCAACGGACCCTTGCCCGAACCCATTCGAACTTCGGCCGGCTTCTTGGTGTACGGCTTATCCGGAAAAATCCGGATCCAGACCTTGCCGCCGCGCTTGATATAGCGCGTCATGGCAATACGAGCCGCTTCGATCTGCTTATTGGTCACCCACGCCAGATCGAGCGACTTCAGGCCGTACTCACCAAAGGCGATCGTTGCGCCACGAGTAGCATTGCCTTTCATCGTGCCGCGCATCTGCCGGCGGTACTTCACCTTCTTCGGCATCAACATGACGGCTTACTCCTTACTCTCGCCCGCGCCTTCGGGAGCGGACTCCTTCGCTTCCTGCTTCCAGCTGGGCGCCGTCGGCGCAGCCACCGGCGGCATGATCGGCGAACCGGCCGCGGCTGCCGGAGGCGCGGTTTGCACCACACCGGTCGGCTCGGCTGCGGACGGCGCGTTGTACGGCTGACGCTCGCCCCCACGGCGATCGCCGCGGTCCCGATCACGGTCGCGATCCCGGCGGCGCCGGTTGGGCTCAGGCTCATTGCGAAGCCCGCGCCGTCCCGGGTAGTCCATGATCTCGCCTTTGTAAACCCAGCACTTGATTCCGATGACGCCGTAGGTCGTATAAGCCTGGGCGAAACCGTAATCGATATCCGCTCGCAAAGTATGCAGCGGAAGCTGTCCCTGCAAATACCACTCGCTGCGCGCGATTTCGGCGCCGTTCAAGCGGCCTGATACGCGAACTTTGATTCCCTTGCAGCCGAATCGCAGCGCCGAATCGACGGCCTTTCGCATCGCGCGGCGAAACGCAACGCGCTTCTCCAGCTGCATCGCGATCGACTCGGCCACAAGCTGGGCATCCAGCTCCGGCTTATGCACTTCCTGAATGTCGATAAAGACTTCTCGCTTCGTCTTTTTCGCCAGATCCTGCTTCAGCTTCTCGATCTCGGCGCCCTTGCGGCCGATAATGATACCCGGCCGCGAAGTGCGAATCGTGATCCGCAGCTTGTTACCGGGACGATCGACTTCAATCGAGCTGACGCCCGCCGACTTCAGCCGGCCGCGCAACGATTCCTTCAGCTCGATGTCCTCGTGCAGCAGCTTCGCGTAATCCTGCTTCGCGAACCAGCGCGACCGCCACGTCTTGGTCACGCCCAGCCGGAAGCCGTAGGGATGAACTTTCTGGCCCATTTATGCTTTCTCCGCCACTTTCACCACGATGTGCGACATGCGCCGCTGATAGCGGTACGCCCGGCCCATGGGAGCGGGACGGATTCGCTTCATCCGCGGACCTTCGTTGACGTAGGCCTCGCTCACGAAGAGCTTGTCCACATCGACGTCGTTCGACTTGTTTTCGGCGTTGGCGATCGCCGACTTCAACACCTTCTCCACCACCGGCGCCATCCGCTTGTTGGTCTGGCGCAGCACGCGAATCGCTTCGCCGGCGCTTCGGCCCCGGATCAGATCGATGACCAGGCGCGCCTTCTGCGCCGAGGTCCGGATATAACGCGCTTCCGCTCTTGCTTCCATTCTCAAAAGCTCCTACTTCGCCGACTTCTCCGACGATTTCGCCGCGTGCCCCTTGAACGTCCGGGTGGGCGAAAACTCGCCCAGCTTGTGGCCCACCATGTTCTCGGTCACATAAACCGGAATGAACTTCCTGCCGTTATGCACCGCCAGCGTATGGCCGATGAAGTCCGGCAGGATCGTCGAGCGCCGAGACCAGGTCTTGACCACCTTCTTCTCGTTTTTCGTGTTCAGATCAACCACCTTCTTGACGAGGTGATCATCGGTGAACGGTCCCTTTTTGAGTGAACGGCTCATGTCTCTCTAGTCCCTTACCGCTTCTTCGCTTTGCGGCTGACGATAAACTTGTCGGTCCGCTTGTTGTTCCGGGTCTTGAATCCGCGAGTCGGCTGTCCCCACGGCGTTACCGGGTTGCGTCCGCCGCTGGTGCGGCCCTCGCCGCCGCCGTGCGGGTGATCGACCGGGTTCATGGACACGCCGCGGTTGTGCGGCTTGCGTCCCAGCCAGCGTTTCCGGCCGGCCTTACCCAGCGACACGTTCTCATGCTCCAGGTTGCCCACCTGGCCGATGGTCGCCATGCAATCCACCGGGATTTTGCGCACTTCGCCCGACGGAACCTTCAACAGCGCATATTCGGCTTCCTTGGAAACCAGCTGCGCCTGCGCCCCGGCAGATCGCGCCATCTGCGCGCCCTTGCCAGGCTTCAATTCAATGCAGTGCACGGTAGTTCCGGCCGGAATGTTCTTAATCGGCAGCGCATTGCCCACCAGAATGTCGGCTTCCGGACCCGACACCACCGTACGGCCTACTTCCAGACCGACCGGCGCCAGGATGTAGCGCTTCTCGCCGTCAGCATAGTGCAGCAGCGCCAATCGCGCCGACCGGTTCGGATCGTACTCGATCGCCGCAACCTTGGCCACCACGCCGGGCTTATTTCGCTTGAAATCGACGATGCGGTAGGTCTTCTTATGCCCTCCGCCGCGGAACCGGCTCGAAATCTGGCCCGCGCTGTTGCGGCCGCCCGACCGGACCTTTCCTTTCGTCAGAGACTTCTCGGGCTTGTCCTTGGTAATGCCTTCCCGGGTGACGACCGTCTGAAAGCGCCGGGTCGGCGTGACTGGTTTGAAACTCTTCACCGGCATCGCTTAGATCTCCGCGTACTCGGGCACTTTCTCGCCCGCCTTCAACTTCACGTAAGCCTTCTTCCAGTCGGAGCGGTAGCCGGCAAAGCGTCCGCGACGCCGCAGCTTGCCCTCAAAATTCGCCGTCCGGACGTCGGCCACTTTCACCTTGAACAGCTTCTCGACCGCATGCTTGATCTCGGTTTTCGTTGCCGCCGGCGCCACTTCAAACGCCAGCGTTCCCTCTTCATCCTTTTTGGTGACCTTCTTTTCGGTGACCAGCGGACGAACAATTACGTCATAGAGGTTCATTCGGACTCCTCCTTCGCCGCCAGCGCCGCCGACAACTTTTCAGCCGCGGCCTTGGACAGCAGCACATGCTTGTGCGCCAGCAGATCGTAAGCCGTCACGTCTTTGGTAGCGACCAGCTTCACTCCCTGCAGATTCCGGGACCCCAAAGCCAGGTTCTTGTTCTCGCCGGCTTCCACCAAAAGCACCGTCGTCGCCTCCAGCGCATTCAGCGCCAGGCGAACCTGCTTGCTCTTCGGCTCATTGAAACCAAAAGCGTCAATCACCCGCAACTCGCCGTCGCGCAGCTTCGCCGACAGCGCCGACTTCAATGCGCCCAGGACCATCTTCCTGTTCAGCCGGTAGCTGTAGTCGCGCGGCACCGGACCATGAGTCGTTCCGCCATGACGCCACAGCGGCGACCGGATCGAGCCCACACGCGCCCGCCCCGTGCCCTTCTGCTTCCAAAGCTTCTTTCCGGATCCTGCAACTTCATGGCGCGTCTTCGTCTTCGCCGTGCCGGACCGGGTGCCCGCCGTATAATGCCGGACCGACTCATACAGCAACGCTTCGTTGATCTCTGCGGCAAACACATCGTCGGCCAGATCCAGCGAGCCGACCTTCTGATTCTGAAGATTGATTACGTCTACTGTTGGCATTTCCTCAGAACCTCCCTACTGCCGCCCCTTGGCGCGGCGCACCATCACGTAGCTGCCGTTCGGACCGGGAATCGCTCCCTTGACCATCAGCAGATTATCCTCGGCATCCACCTCGACCACTTCCAGGTTGCGAACCGTCACTCGCGCGTGCCCCATATGCCCCGCAGCCTTCATGCCCGGAAATACGCGAGAGGGAAAGCTCGATGCGCCGATCGAACCGGGAGCGCGGTGAAACATCGATCCGTGCGTGTTGTCGCCGCCCCGGAAATGATGCCGCTTCACAAAACCCGCAAAACCACGGCCCTTGCTGACACCGATGACATCGACCTTCTCCGCCGGCTTGAACTGGTCAACCAGAACGCGGTCGCCCGGCTTCAAGTCCGAGTCGCCATCGCCGAGCCGGAACTCCCGCTCGAACTTCACGCCCTCGGCGCCCGACTTCTTCAGATGGCCGGCCTTGGGCTTATTGATGTTCTTCGCCTTGGCGAATTCCACCAATCCCAACTGCACGGCATCATAACCGTCCGTCGTCGGAGTTTTGCGCTGGGTGACGACACACGGCCCCGCCTTTACCAGCGTCACCGGTACCACCTGCCCATCGGGCCGGAAGATCTGCGTCATTCCGATCTTTTTGCCAAGAATTCCTGGGGACATTTGTTTCCCTTTTTCTTACCCGCCCGCGCTCGGCTCACGCCTCGCCGCGGTATTTACTTCTTCCCAAACGCCTTGATCTCAACGTCCACGCCAGCCGGCAGGTCCAGCTTCATCAGAGCGTCCACCGTATCCTGCGTCGGCTCCAGAATGTCCAGCAGCCGCTTGTGCGTCCGGATCTCAAACTGCTCGCGCGACTTCTTGTCCACGTGCGGCGAACGGTTGACCGTGTACCGCTGCCGGATTGTCGGCAGCGGTATCGGACCCGCAATCACAGCACCTGTCCGCTTGGCGGTGTCGACAATCTCGGTCGTCGACTGATCCAGCACCCTGTGGTCGTAAGCCTTCAGACGGATGCGGATACGCTCTTTGTTCATTGCCACGGCGTCTATCCCTTACTAGCTGACGATCTCGGCGACGGTGCCGGCGCCGACGGTGCGTCCGCCTTCGCGAA
>CAZETQ010000065.1:0-33754 GCA_964515165.1 uncultured Solibacteraceae bacterium
GGTCCGGTTCAGGCATTCCCGGCATCTGAGAATAAATTCTTCCTGAAAGTTGTGGACGCCGAACTGGAATTCGAGCGGGCGGCGGATGGCCGGGCGGTGGCGGTTACTTTGCACCAGGGCGGGCGCGATATGAAGGCTCCGCGGAAGCAGTAGCCGGCGGTGGGGGAAGGTTACTAAACTCGCTCGAGCTTGATGGGATAGGTGGCCCCGGAGGCGAACTGGGCGACATAGAGGCTGTCCTCGTCGTCGAGGATGAGGTCATGCGGGTGCAGGAAGACATCCTCGGTGTGGCGCATGGGCCGGAGCGTTCCGTCATCGCCGTATTCCGGAGCGGATCCGGCGATATTGGAAATCACTCGCAAGTTTGGATCGAGCACCGAAACAAACCCGCGGCTATTTCGATCCTTGGGCCAGTTGTCGGCGAGGTGCGCGACAAAGTAGCGGCCTTTGTGCAATCGAATTTGGCGGGGATTGCCGCCGGGTAAATCAACCTTCTGCAGCTTGCGGCCTTCGGTGTCCAGACGCAGCAGATACTGCTGGTCGCTCATGGCAATCAACAGGGTCGGCTTTCCCGCCTGCCGGTCGAGCATTCCGCCGTGAGGCCCCCAATGAACAATGCCGCCTTCCGGACCACCCAACACCCGAATGAGCTTGCCGCGCGAGTCGTACTCCAAAATATAGTCCCGCCCGTAGCCGTCAAGGACGAAGAAGCTTCCGTCTTCCTGGTGAAGCGTCCAGGAGGGTTTGTAGTCGGCTTCGGCCGGATACTTCCCTGTTTCCCGCGGCCAGCCCCATTCCGCCAGCAGTTTGCCATCGAGCGTGGTCTTCGCAACTTTGTGCGTTTGCAGATCCGTGATGTAGAGGACCTCCCGGCCGTTTTCCGGGACAATCGAAAGCCCGTGCGCGCCGGGAAAGGTAATCCCCCACTTGGAGACGAGCTTGCCCCGCTTGTCGTAGACGATCACGTTGTTGGCGACGTGGTCGGTCAGCAGGATGAGGTGGCCTTCGGCGTCGCGCACCATGCCGTGGCAGTTGTTGACCGGGGTTTTCTCGTCCAGGACTCCCCAGCCGGGCACAACACGATAGCGGTAGTCTCCCTGCCCCAGGACGGACGGTTGAGCCTTGAGGGAGACTGCAGCGAGGGCCGAAAGACAGGCGCGGCGGGTGAACATGCTCCTTCGATTACTGGCTCATGCCGCGGGCTGTGACTCGCCAGACGGATTCGATCAGGCCCTTCCGGTGGCAGTAGATCTTGTCGTAGAGGTTCACCGTAGGGTCGCAGTGCGTCACCAGGAATTCGACGCGGTCCCCGAGGTTCAGTCCACGATCGGCGGTTTTCAGGTCGAGCTTGCCGTGCTCGTCTCCACCCCAGGCATAGGTGACGCCCTTGATATTCACAGGCTGCGGGGGGCCGCCGGAATCGGTGGCGAAGGACTTGAGCCCGGCATCGACAACCGCCAGATCGTCGGCGGGTTTGTCGTAGACGGTGGAAAGCACCGTGAGAGAGTTGGCGAAGTCGGAGTAGCGCTCGTTGCCATCGGCTCCCCCGATGGAGTTGTAGCCCTGGTCCATGAAGACGAAGCTGCCGGGCTGCAGTTCGGTAATGCCGTCGATGTCGCTATCGATGTTGTATGTGCCGGTCGATCCTCCGGAAAGCCAGGAGCATGGAATGCCGCTCGATTCGAGCAGCCTCCGCGTTTCGACGGCCTGCCCCATCCATTCCTGCGAGGCTTTTTTGCGCGCCTCGAAGCCCTTCACATGCGAGGAATTGCCGCTGTAGGCCTGGATTCCGGCGAGCTTCAGATTCTGCAACTGGGCGATAGATTGCGCCAGTCCGAGCGCGGGCTGACCGGGCTGAATCCCGGTGCGCTTTCCCACCAACAGATCGATCGCGACATTCAGCTTCAGCTTGGCCGCGCCGGCGGCGTCATTCAGATCCCTGGCATTCTGCGCGTTGTCGACGACGAAGATCGTCTCCGGACGGCGTTGAGCGAGGGCAATTGCACGCTCGACGCGCGGTGAGCCGACCATCGCTCCGGTGATCAGGATTCCGGTGACGCCTTCGCTGGCCAGCGCCTCGGCCTCGCTGATTTTCGCGGTGCAGGCCCCGACGGCTCCATTGCGGATCAGGTATTTCGCAATTTCCGCGCATTTGTGAGTCTTGGCATGGGGCCGCAATGCCCGGTTGTGCGACTTGGCGTGGCCGGCCATCTTCGTCACGTTGCTTTCAAAGAGGTCCAGGTCCAGCAACAACGCCGGCGTCGGAAGATCCTCTTTGCTGAGCTTGCCTTTGACATCGCCCTTGGCCAGAAGCTTCTGTACCTCGCTCCACGGCTTCGTCCCACCGCGTAAGATCGCCGGCGCTGTCAGAGCTGTCACAACGAAACTGCGTCGCGTGTTCATGGTAAGGAAGGATAGCAGGGTACTGCCGTCCCGGTTGTACCCAGGACTGCCGGAGTTGACGAATAGTGTTAGACTTGGCCGGGGATTCGCCACTGACGACTTCGTTCGAAGTGAGTACCGCTCCGATGGATCGTTCGTCGCGCTCTCTCTGAGCGTGCTCGTTTAATGAATGTACATATCGTCAACCCAAGCGACTCCGCCTTCGGAACCGCAGTTATCACTCCGCGGTGGATGTTCGTCATCGCCTCGGCCACCCCGTCGAAATATGGCGACCCGTTATTGTGGGACGAAACCCTGGAGTCTTTGGATATCACGAAGATCCAGGCCGGCGACGTCGTAGGCATCGGCATTCATAGCGGAAACGCGCTGCGAGCCTACACCGTCGGCAAAATGGCTCGTGAACGCGGCGCCTGGGTCATCTATGGCGGCATTCACGCATCGCTGTACCCCGAGGAAGGCCTGGAGCGCGGAGGCGGCCACGCCGCCGTGAAAGGCGATGGGGACCTGATCTGGCAGACAGTTCTCGCCGACTGTGAGAAGGGCGAGCCTCGAAAACTGTACGACGGCGGCAGGATCGACGGCGAGAACTTCCTCCCCGCCCGTTGGGATCTGCTTCCCAAGGACAAATACATGTGGGCCTCCGTGCAGACCGTTCGCGGATGCGCCAAGCATTGCTCGTTCTGTTCGGTGTGGCGGACCGATGGTCAGAAACCGCGCCAGCGCGGCACCGACATCATCATTGACGAACTGGTTGAGCTGCGCCGGAAAGGTTTTCGCTTCATCGCCCTGGCCGACGACAACTTCTATCCGGTCACTCTCACCGATATCCGGCTGGCGGAACGCCAGAACAACACGGCTCGCGTCGAGAATCTCCAGAAGATTCGCCGAGAGCGTTTCGAGTTCATGGAGCGGATGAGCGACCTCCCCAAGGACATGATCTTCTTCACGCAGATCACGATGGAGGCCGCCGAAGATCCGGAATTCCTGGCTGCGATGAAGAAGGCACGCATCATGGGCGCGCTGGTCGGGGTTGAGGCCGTGACCAAGGAAGGGCTGAAGGCCGTCTTTAAGGACTTCAATGCTTCGGGCGAAAATCTCGCCAGACAACTCGGAAAGTTTCGCGACGCCGGCATCCACATTCTGGGCTCGTTCATTTTCGGATTGCCGACCGACCGGCCGGATACATTTGAAGCAACAGAGGAACTGGCAAAACAGGCGCGGCTGACGTTCGCCCAATTTGTAACTCTCACTCCGTTTCCCGGCACCGTGGATTTTGAGAAATGGGAAAAAGAGCAGGGACCGGAGCCCCGGATGATCGCCGGGGCGCCAGTGACCCGGCACTGGCTGATTCCACAGGACCAACGTCCAAAGCTGCTGATGCCGCATCCCACGATGGGTCACGAGGAGCTGATACGGCGGACGCAGAAGGTCTGGGACAATTTCTATTCCCTGCCCGCGATCTGGCAGCGCTCACGCTCCACGCCGACTCTGCGGGCGCGCATGGCCTTCATCTTCGTCTCGAAGCTCTACCGGCAGATGTACGCGAATACGGGACTCTCAACGGATAGCGCCCGGCGTAACCGTGCTAATTTCTGGGCACGGATGCTGGCCAAGCCGACGCTACGGCTGTTTCAGGGGAAACCGATGCCAGACCTTGAGCTGGCGGCGCGGCCCGAAGCTCCGGTGAAATCGGGCGTCGTGGACCTGGTGCAGTTGAATTAGGGACTTGGGACGTACTCAAGCATCGGCAACCTGATCGAGCAGTGTCGCAACTTTGCGGATGCGGCTGTCGAGTTCGGCGCGGATGCCGGCTTTTTCCTGACGCTCCATTTTCAGTTGATCGGCCAGGTGAAGGCAGACCAGCAGAGCCAGGCGGGACGTATCGGCGATACCGGAGCGGGAGGCAATCGATGACATGAGCTCGTCGATTTCGCGGGCGAGTTCATGAACTTCACGAGCATCGGCCTCGGTCAGAACGCTGAACGTCTGGCCGTAGATGGTAACCCGGACTGGTGCTTTTTCCGCCGCGGCGGGCCTCCCTACGATTCGGAGGATACCAGATCGATCTGCCCCAGGAGTTTTTCGATACGGCCGCGGACGTTCTTCCGCTCGTCTTCCAGCTTGGCGAGAGCCGCCCTGGTATCGGCAGTTTCTTTACGCGCGGCTTCCACATCGCGGCGCGCGGCGTCGCGCTCCTGGCGCAGCTTATTGATGGTTTCGACGGCTTTGGAGACGCGGGCTTCGAGCGCCGCCAGCTGATCTATTTCTACGGCGGAAGCGCTCATTTACCCAGGGCCGCCTTTGCTTTGTCCGTCAGGGAGGCGAAGCCGGTTTCGTCGTGCGCGGCGATGTCGGCCAGGACCTTTCGATTGAGATCAATGCCGGCCTTCTTCAAGCCGCCGATGAGCTTGGAATAGCTGAGGCCGGATTTGCGGGCGCCGGCGTTGATGCGCTGAATCCAGAGCGAACGGAACTCACGCTTCTTCAGGCGGCGGCCGACGTAGCCGTGCCGTAAGGAACGCTCGACGGCTTCCTGCGCGGCGCGGTACAGCTTGCTTTTGGTGAGGAAAAATCCTTTGGCGAGAGCGAGCGTTTTTTTGCGGCTCGCACGCCTGTGGGTACTACGTTTGACTCTTGGCACGTTTGTTCTCCTTTACTTAGCAGCCCGGGCGGATGGGGCACGTGCAAAGAGCCCGTCCACGCCGGATGAATCTCAAAAACTAATACGGCAACATTTCCCGAAGCGCCGGCTGGTTGGTGGCATCCGCCACAACCGACTGGCCCAGGCGCCGCTTGCGAGCCGGCGACTTCGAAGTCAGGATGTGGCGAGCGAACGCCTTGCGGCGCGTAATCTTGCCGGTCCCGGTCTTCTTAAAGCGTTTGGCCGCACCTTTGTGCGTCTTCAGTTTGGGCATTGTGTGTCCTTGGAAGGTAACGGACGGCGGGTAAACCCAGGCGCGTTACTACCTCTGGGTAGTATAGCAGGCGTTCGCGCTGACGGCTCGGACCATCTCGCACGAGTCTGCAGGAACCGCGCAGACTAGCGGACTTGGCGGAGGCGGTTGGGACGGAGTTTCGCCATCAACTGGTAGAGTGCCAGGCCTTCGATCTCCAGCAGACAGTAGAGCGCAGTGGATTCATACGAACAGCCCAGACGGGGGATGTCGTAACGATCGGTATCCGGGCCAACGAATCCGCCGTGGGCGGAGAACAGCGCCTGGTAGCCGGATTCGGCGACGATCTGGCGGTTGGGGGCGGTGATGTTTTTCACGCCTCCGAACGGGAACGAAAATAATTCGATCGGCTTGCCGGCCAGCGATTGCAGCGCTTCGCCGCAGACGGCGATTTCGGTTCTGGCTTCGTCACCGGCGTACTGACCGAGATCGACGTGGTTGACGGTATGCGCTCCGATTTCGAATCCCAGGCGGCTCCATTCCTGGACTTCCGGCGAGCGGAGCATTTCGTACGTGAACGGATACTTCGCCTGGTCGTGCGCGAACATCCGGGATGTGTCGATAAAGCCGCTGTTGATGAAGGCGCAGGCCGGCACTCCCAGGGCTTTCAGGATGGGAGCTCCGTTGGTGAGGATGTCGCGATAGCAGTCGTCGAAATGGATGGCGACGGTCGTGGGGGCGAGCGGCCTCCTGTTGCGAACAGCGTCGACGATCTGTTCGGTGGATGAGAACGGATAGTATTTGGAAATCGCCAGCAGCTGCGCGGCGAAAGTCTCCGTGTCGACGGTAAGAACGTCTTTCGAGTAATCGTTGACGCGGTGGTGCAGGTAGATCGCCGCCCGGGAACTGCCGCGGAGTTGGTGATATTTGCGGACCAGGAAATAGATTCCGGAGTAGTAGAGAAACAGCAGGTAGACGTTGCGGAAGATTTGCGAAAGAGCGCCGGGCTGCTTCCAGTGTGGGACTTTCCGGCGCATCACGGCCATCTCCGCAAGGGTGGGCTTAGTCCGTGTTTTGAAAGAACCCTCGGATTGGGACTGCGCTGTGACCACTCCGTCGCGGATGGACGCCACGGCATCGGCGAGAACGCGCTCCCCTTCCTGGTTGAGCTTCTCCGACAGGCTGTCGGGCGTTTCCATGGGAACGATGGCGACTGTTCCGGTGGCGACGATGTCGCCAGTGTCCAGACCGGCATCGACGAAGTGGACGGTCACTCCGGCGGAGGGTGCTCCGTCGTAGAGCTCCCAGAAGCCGGGAGGCATTCCGCGATACTCGGGAACTTTGCCTTTGTGCAGGTTGATCGAGCCCAGCCGGGGCACGCTGAAGGTGCCGGGCTTGAGGATGCGGGTTCCGAGGACGATGCCCAGATCTGCTTCGCAACCGACAAGGACTTTTGCGGCGTGGGCGCTGTTTAGATTGCCCACGGCATGGACTTTCATGCCGTATTTCTTTTCCAGGTCGGCGAGGGAGTAACAGCGGTCCGGGAAGGCCTTGCGCAGGACGGACAGCACTTCCATCCGCGAAACGATCGCACTTTCGACGGCGTTACCGGTAACGGTCCGGATGGCATTCAGCAATCGGACAAACGGATACTTCCAGCCGTTGATGCGGTAGTTGCGAAGCAGGTTCTTCCAGCGGCGCTTGAAGGGAACGGTCGCGGTGTCGCGCAGAATCGCGACCGGTTGAATGCCGGGAAGCCGGCATACCGCCTCGATACTGCGGCGCGTGGACGAAGTATCCCCGCCGACCAGGAATGCAACCTTCAGGCTCTGACCCTCCCTATTCATTGGTGCGCGATTGCCGGAAAACTATCAGGCGTCAGCTCGATCGCTTCTTTACGTCGATCTGGAGGCGCTTAATTTTCTGATTCAAGGTGGATAGCGGAATTCGCAGAGCCTCGGCGGCGTCGGTCTGGCTCCAGTTGCACTGGTCCAGGTATTCGACGATTTTCCGGCGCTCGTAGTCAGCGACGAGCTCGAACAGGCTGGCGTCCGGCGCGAGATTCCCGCCGGCGTCGCGGCGGATCTTCAGGCCGCTGGAGTGCAGGACATGATCCGGAAGCACGTCCGCCGCTACGGTCGGCTGGGACGCGAGCACGACCGCGCGCTCGATGACATTTTCCAGCTCGCGAACATTTCCGGGCCAGTTGTATTCCATCAGCACCGAAAGAGCTTCGGGATCGAATTGAAGCTGGCTGCTTCCGGACGGGCTGAGGAATTTGCTGTTCTCGCGGCAGTAAAGATGGAAGAAATGGTCCACCAGCGGCGGAATGTCTTCCTTGCGCTCCCGCAGCGCCGGAAGCGCGATGTTGATGACGTTTAGGCGGTAGTAGAGATCCTCGCGGAACTTTCCTTCCTCGACCATCTTGCGCAGGTCTGCGTTTGTCGCGGCCAGGATTCGGACATCGACCTTGATGACGTCGGTCGAGCCCAGAGGCATGAACTCCTTTTCCTGGATGACCCGGAGGAGTTTCGCCTGGGTTTCGGTGGAGAGGGTTCCGATTTCGTCGAAGAAGATGGTGCCGCGGTTGGCGGTTTCGAAGTAGCCTTTACGGGCTGCGACGGCGCCGGTGAACGCTCCTTTGACGTGCCCGAAGAGGGTGGATTCCAGCAGGTCCTGCGGAAGCGAACTGGAGTTCACCGCGACAAACATTTCGTTGGCGCGCGGGGAGTTGGCGTGGATGGCCTTGGCGACCACTTCCTTACCGGTGCCGGTTTCGCCCGTGATGAGAATGGTCGAGCGGCTGGGAGCGACCTGGGCCACTAAATCCAGGACACGAACCATGCGGTCGCTTTTGCCGACAATGTTTTCGAAGTTGTAGCGCTGCTTCAGCGCCCGCTTCAGCTGGAGGTTCTCGTGCGCCAGCCGGGACGCTTCGATCATCCGGCGGATTTCGATAATGAGCTTTTCGTTGTCCCAGGGCTTGGAGAAATAGTCGCTGGCTCCGGCCTTGATGGCTTGCACGGCCACTTCGACGGAGCCGTAGGCGGTGATCAGGAAGATAGGAATGTCGGCGTCGCGCTGGCGGACCTCCTGCAGGACTTCGATGCCGGAACGGTCAGGCATCATCAGGTCCAGCAGAACCAGGTCGTAGTTTGCCGACTCCAGCTTGCGAAGGCCTTCGGCGGCGCGGGAGGCGAGATCCACCTGGAAGCCTTCCATGCGGAGCAGAGTTTCCAGGCTTTCGCGAATGTCTTCTTCGTCGTCGATGACGAGGATTCGAGCGGCGGCGGGCCCCGCAGGCGTTTCAGCGTGTTCAGGCATTGACAACGGTGGTCAGCTCGGGGCGCGGCTTGCGCGCTAGCGGGAAGGTGAGGGTAAACGTAGTCCCCTTCCCCAACCGGCTATCCACCTCAATGGTACCGCCGTGCTCTTCCACAATGCCGTAGGTGATCGAAAGTCCCAGGCCGGTTCCCTTGCGCGCACCTTTGGTGGTGAAGAAGGGATCGAAGATGCGGCGAAGATGCTCCGGCGCGATTCCTTTTCCGGTGTCGGCAATGATGATGTTCGCCGATCCGGAATCGGCGGCGATGCGGATGTTGAGCCGGCCTTCGCCTTCCATGGCGTCGCGAGCGTTGAGGATCAGGTTGAGAAACACCTGCTGGAGCTTGCCGGAGTTTCCCCGGATGGGCGGAACATGGGTGTCGCTGTCGAGCGCGACGGCAATTCCGCTCTTCTGGAGCTGGTGCTCGACGAGAGATAGGACCTCGGTGATGACGCGTCCAAGATCGACATCTCCGATATCGGTGGGCGCGGTGCGGGAGAAGTTCAGCAGCGAGTTGACGATCTCGGAGGCGCGGAAGGTCTGCTTGGCGATCTTCTCCAGCATGACGGACTTCTGCGTGTCGCCATTCACCTGCTTTGCCAGCATTTGGGCGTAAGAGGAAATCACGGCCAGCGGGGTGTTTACCTCGTGCGCCACTCCGGCTGCAAGCAGTCCGATGGAGCTGAGCTTATCCGCCTGTACGAGCCGGCGCTCCAGCTCCGACCGGTCGGTGATGTCGTCGAAGATGATCAGCCGCCCGATCTGCTGCGAGTCCCTGGAGACAAGCGGCGCCACGGCGATGTTGAGGGTGGCTTCGCGCGAGTTGTTGCCCGCAGGTACCAAGGTCCAGGTGGCAAGGCGGACTTTGTCGAGGTGATGGATACCCGTTTCGCCGCGAACGGATTCGAGCTTGGCCGTCAGCTCCGGCGGGAGCAGCGAACGGAGGGGCCGTCCGACCGCATCCTCGCGGGAGACGCCTGTGAGATCTTCCATTCGGGTATTCCAGCTTTCGACGCGGTCGTTCAAATCGGCGGCGAGAATCCCCACATTGATGGATTCGACGATGTTCTCGCTGAACTCCTTCAGCCGCTCGTATTCGGATACCTTGCGCTCCAGCGAGCGATAGAGCCGGGCGTTTTCAATGGCGATCCCGACGTATCCGGAGAGGGCAACCAGCAACTCCAGGTCGTCGCTGGTGAGGAATTCGTCTTTATCGGTGCGGGAGACGCCGATCCAGGCGATCGTGCGGCCGCGAACCTGGCACGGCAGGTAGTAGGTGTAGTCAAGCGCGGCGAGGGTGAGGTTCTCACGGCGGGGCGACTCGAAGAACAAGTAGTTGCGGGTGGGGGTTTCCTCGAGAAACCGCAGGTCGAGCTGGCCGGAGATGTTGCTCTTCCGGATGCCCTTGTTGCTGTAGAACCGGAATTCGCCAGTCTGCTCGTCGGCAAGGAAAAACCCGGTGTGGGCTAGCGAGAGGGTCTGGGTAAGACGGTCGCCGACGGCGTCGATCATCTTGTCGAGGTCGGTCTCCGAGCTCAGCTCCCGGGCAAACTCGATCAGGGTGAGCCGGTAGTCGTAACGGTCCTTATAGAAGACGTGGCGGTCCAGGACCTCCTGGAGGTAGTTCCGGATGGGGTGGAAGACGAAGGTGGCGATCAGGAACAGGACGACGATCGCGGAGGGGCTAAGATCGTCGGTCTTTCCGGAGGCGAAGATCAGGCCATAGATGACTCCCAGCACGCAGAGCGCGGCTACGGTATAGACGTAGCCCTGCTGGAAAATGACATCGACGTCCATCAGGCGGTAGCGGAAGACCGCATAGGCCCAGGTGAGAGGGATGAAAGCCAGGCTCAGGACGGCGAGGTAGGCCAAGTCGGCGGGGACAACATCCAAAGTGTACGGAATGACGTATAGCAGCGTGAAGGGGAGGACGCCGAGGATCGCTCCATTGCGCAGCCATTTCAACTGCTGCCGGAGCATGGAGTCGTCGGCGCGGCGATACCGGAAGGCGAGGACTCCGGCGCCCCCCAGATAGCCGGCGGCGAGCAGAGGCAGCCACAGGCGGTCCAGCAGCCAGCGAACTTCCGGTAGAGGCAGAGTGGTGCGGATGAAGCCCATGGCGAATCCGGCAACGGTGAACAGGAAGACGGCCGGGATGGCATAAATGAGGCCGCGCTGCCAACCTTTCCGCACACGGTCGGGGAACGTGAGGCAGAAATCCAGGAACATGGCCGGCACCAGCAGTCCGGCGGTGACGTTGCCCCAATAGATGATCTTGTCGAAGGGGTTGAGCTTTCCGGTGTAGTGAAACGTCGAAAGGACAAACGATGCCAGGCACAACAGAAAGAAGTGGGAAGCCTTGGGGGCGCTGGAGCGGCGGAACCAGACGAACAGCCCCACGATCAGGTAAGTACCTCCGACGAGGTACTGGAAATAGATGGCAGTACTGGGCGCGCGCTCCGCGATGAGGACTTTGGCCTGGAAATCGACGGAATTGCGGCGAAGGGCGTAGTCCGGGCGGCTCCAGGCGCCAACGGCAACCAGGACTTGGGGAACTTGTATTGCTTTTGTTATCCGGACGTCGGCAATGCGGATGAGCTTGTCGCCTTTGCGGATCCCGGCCTTGTAGCCAGGTCCATTGAGGGAAACATAGATGGCTTCGACGGAACTATGGCCGTTTTCTTCGCGCTCGCTCCAAACGATGCCGTCATCGGGGAGTTTGAACTTAGCCTGCTGGTCGAAGTTGACTACGGCGCACAGAACGGCAGCTACCGTCAGAATGACGAAAAGCGCACCAATAATCTGCCCCTTCAGATCCCTCACCTAGAGACACCAGCCCGCCTCACTGTAGCACGTTCAATGCCAACCAAAAGTACTGATAATTCACGCAGGAATTGCTGGAGTTTTGCGAGAAAAGCGGTTTCTAGCACTCACTTTCGAGACAAGGAAATATCGAAAATTGGATTGCGATTATGAACTTTCAGATCGCGGCGGGCTGTTCCGGCTAACCACCGGCAGGTGGGGCAACTCAAGTTCCGGAGGATTCCTTCCGAGATGTAGATGATGCCGAAATCCGCACGGCTTGCCGTATTGTGCCTGACGGCGGCCGGATTGTATGCGCAGCGATTCACTTTCCGGTTTTACGGGGAGCAGGAAGGGCTGCGCAACCTTGGCGTGCAGACGATGCTGCAAGACTCGCGGGGATTTCTGTGGGTAGGCACGCAAAACGGGCTGTATTACTTCGACGGGCGGACGTTTACGGGGTACTTCGTGCGGGACGGGGTTCCGGGAGATTATGTGAGCTCGATCGCCGAAGCGGACGACGGAACGATCTGGATCTCGACGGCAGCGAAGATCTGCCGAAAGTCGGACGGGCGCTTCGCGGAGGTCGACGTTGCGGGGACGACGAGTTTTCCAGGGCCGCAGCCAATCGCCTTTGGCATAGACGGCTCGACATACGTAGCGACAAACCGGGGGCTGGCGCGGGCGGCGAAGGGCGGGCATTTCAACCTATTGTTTCCGGAAGGACCCGGCTCGGGCGAGCCGGCATGGGGGGTCCTGCGGACACGGGACGGGGGAATCTGGTTCGGGTTCGGGTCGAGATTGGGCTTTTGGAAGGACGGCCGCCTGAGAGTGTTCGGACCGGAGCATGGGGTCGTTCCGGATCGCTACGAATCGCTTGCCGAAGACGGCGCGGGCGGGACCTGGGCTCGCAGCGAAACCCGGTTGCTGTGGCGCGCGAAGTCGAGTTCGCAGTTTGAGCCGGCGGAGGGCTCGCTTCCGCTGAGAACGCTGCGGTGGCCGCGGCTTTCGGTGGAACGCTCCGGCAGGGTGCTGGTTCCGTCGCAGGACGGATTGGGAGTTTGCAGCGAAGGCCGCTGCTCGGTGATGGCGCATGCCAACGGGCTGCCCACCGATGTGAGCGCAGCGATCGAGGACCGGGAGGGCTCGATTTGGGTTTCGACGCTGGGACAGGGGATTGCCCGGTGGGTCGGACGCGGGGAATGGGAGAGCTTCACCCCGTCGGAAGGCATCGGCAGCCGGATTGTGTGGCGGATTGTGCGGGAGAATGCTCAGCGACTGTGGGTGGGCACGCAGGGCGGACTTTACGTTGGGGAACGAAAGGACGAGAAATGGCACTGGCGGCCGCATCCCGCCGCGGGCCGGAACGCGATTCGCGGGCTGGCGCTGGACAACGAAGGATCGCTGTGGATCGGCGCGGCTCCGTCGGGTTTGCTGCGAATGAATACGGCTACCGGCCGGGTGAGCCGCTGGGATGCCGCCCGCGGGATTCCCGCCCGTCCGATTACCAGGATCTTCTTTGACTCCCAGGGCCGGCAGTGGCTGACCTCACCGGATGGGATTCACCGCAGGGCACCGGGAAGCAAAACCTTTTCGCAAGTGCATGCACCGGGAGGGCGGAAAGTTTCGTGTTCCGGAATCGCGGAGCGCCCGGGGGGAGAAATCTGGCTGGCGTGCTCGGAAGGCCTGTTGCGCCTGAGCGGCGACGAGGGGCGCTGGTACCGGCAGACCGATGGACTGCGGCAGAACCTGGTGGCGACGCTGGCATTTCGCTCCCGGGACGAATTGTGGATTTCCTACCACGGCGCTTATGGAATCTCGCGGCTGCGCCTTTCGGCTGAGGCGCCGAAGATCGAACACTTCGGCCGGGATAACGGCCTCGCGTCGGACCTGTCGTATCTACTGGCCTTCGATTCCGCCGGAAGGCTGTGGAGCGGGACGGATCATGGCATCGACATCCGGGACCGCGGCCGCTGGAGTCACGTCGGACGCCGCGAGGGTCTGATCTGGGAGGATTGCAACGGCGATGCCTACCTGGCGGAGCCGGACGGCGAAATGTGGATCGGCACGTCCGGAGGACTGGCGCATTACCGGCCATCCGCGGCGCCGGGCCGATTGATGCCGCCCGAAATGGTCTGGACACGCGTGGAATTGGGGGGCAGGACCGTCGATCCGAAAGGCCGGCTGGAGGCGCATCCGGGGAGCAATTCGCTGCGGGCGCGCTTTTCCGCGCTCAGCTACGCGCGGGAGTCCGACCTTCGCTACCGGTACCGCTTTGTGGGCCGCGATGAGTGGCAGGAGACTCCGGAGCCGAACATCTATGTTCCGGAACTGATGAAGGGCTCGCAGGTTTTGGAGGTGCAGGCCACCAACGCTCCGGGGGAATGGAACGGTCCGCCGCTTCAACTTCATATCGACATTCTTTCTCCCTGGTGGAAGAAGCCGTGGTTTGTGATGCTGATGCTGACCGGAGTGGTCCTGACGGTGGGAGTCTGGTGGAAACGGCGCGAAGAGAGCATGCGTTCCGTGAGGCGGGCGCTGGAGCATGCCGTCGCAGTACGGACTCGCGAGCTGGCGGCGGCAAAAGAAAAGGCGGAGGAAGCCAGCCGCCTGAAGAGCCACTTTCTGGCGACGATGAGCCACGAAATCCGGACGCCGATGAACGGAATTCTGGGCATGGCGAACCTGGCGCTGGCAACGTCGCTGAACGCCGAGCAGCTGGAATACGTGTCCACTTTGAAGGAATCGGGCGAGAACCTGCTGAGCCTGCTGAACGACGTGCTGGACTTTTCCAAAATCGAGGCCGGGCATATGCAGGTGAGCCCCACGGTGTTTTTCCTGGAGCATCTGATTTCGGCCGCGTGCCGCACCTTCGAAGGCCGGGCCAAAGAAAAGAAGCTGAAGCTTCGCTGGTATATCGACCCGGCAACTCCAGCGTGGATCCGTGCCGACGAGGGACGGCTGCGGCAGGTGCTGTTGAACCTGCTGGGCAATGCGGTGAAGTTTACCGAGTCCGGCGGCGTGGAGCTGAGCGTCCGGGTGATGAGCCGCAAGGACGGATCGCTGATGCTGCAGATGGCGGTGAAGGACACGGGAATCGGCGTGGCGGCCGATAAGCAAGCGCACATTTTCGAGGCGTTTCAGCAGGCGGACAGTTCGACTTCGCGGCGGTATGGGGGAACAGGGTTGGGGCTGGCGATCTGCAAGAAGCTGATCGGTCTGATGGGCGGCGATGTGTGGCTCGAAAGCGAGCCGGGCCGCGGCAGCACGTTCTTTTTCTGCGTGACGGCGGAAGAGGCTGAGGCTCCGGAGAAGGCCGTGGTGCCGGAACCGCGGCCGGTGATTGCGAAGGCCGCGGTGGCGCTTTCGATCCTGGTGGTGGAAGACAATCCGGTAAACCAGCGGGTGGTGCAGAAGGTGCTGGAACGCGCCGGCCACAGGGTTCGCGTGGCGGGGAACGGACTGGCGGCGATCGAAGCCTCGACATCCGAGAGGTTCGACGCGATTCTGATGGACGTCGAGATGCCGGAGCTGGACGGGTTGGAAGCGACCCGGCGGATCCGGGAGAACGAGAACGAGCACGGCGGGGCGCGGACTCCGATCGTTGCGATGACGGCGGGGGCGATGGAGGGGGACAGAGACTCCTGCCTGCGGGCGGGGATGGATGCCTATCTGGAGAAGCCTTTCCGGCCGGACCGGTTGCAGGAGACTCTGGCGGAGGTGACCCGGGGAGTGAGGGTTTGAGAGGCGGGACGGCTGCATTACGAGGCCCCGGGGACTGTTCCACACCGGAGACTGGTAATCTTGAGGGTTGCCGGAAAATCAACTTCGAGTCCTACCGTTAGGCGGCTTGGGCGAGTTCGGGATGAACTCGCTGGCGCT
Source organism: uncultured Solibacteraceae bacterium (assembly GCA_964515165.1). GTDB lineage: Bacteria > Acidobacteriota > Terriglobia > Bryobacterales > Bryobacteraceae > JAPKYZ01. The sequence continues at coordinate 15,307 of CAZETQ010000065.1, forward strand.
GGAGTACGGGGACGACATTCTTGTGATCGATGCGGGGATGATGTTCCCCGAGGCGGAACTGCTGGGCGTGGACGTTGTCGTTCCGGACTTCAGCTACCTGCTGGAGAACCGGGAGCGTGTCCGCGCGCTGGTACTGACTCACGGGCATGAAGATCACATCGGCGCCGTTCCCTTTTTGATCTCGGAGCTGGACATTCCCGTTTACGGGACCGCTTTCACGCTGGCGCTGGTGGAGCGGCGGCTGGAAGAGCATTCGCTGACTGACAAGGCGCGGTTGAACGAAGTAAAAGCAGGGGACCGGCTGGAGGTCGGCCCGTTTGCGATTGAGTTCATCAACGTTACGCACTCGATCGTATCGGCCGTCGCTCTGGCGATCACCACTCCCCTGGGCGTTGTCATTCATACCGGCGACTTCAAGGTGGACCCGACGCCGACCGACAATCTGCTGTTCGATCTGCACACGCTCGCCGAGTACGGCAAGCGCGGAGTACTGCTGCTGCTGTCGGATTCGACCAATGTGGAGGTCCCCGGTTATTCGCAATCGGAGCGTGCTGTCCGCCCCAAGCTGGAAGAGCTATTCATGCGGGCGGAGCGGCGGCTGATCATCTCCTGCTTTTCCTCGTCGATTCACCGGCTGCAGCAGATTATCGACCTGGCGAGCGAATACGGGCGCAAGGTGGGATTGATCGGACGGTCGATGCTGTCGGCCACCGAGATTGCGCATTCGCTGGGTCATATCGAGATTCCCAACGGGCTGCTGCTGCGGCCGCAGGACATCCAGGATTACGACCCGAAGAAAACGGTCTGCCTGGTGTCGGGCACTCAGGGGGAGCCGATGTCGGCGCTGTCGCGCGTGGCGGTGGACAATCACAAGCACCTGAGCGTCCGGAAGGGCGACACCGTGGTGCTTTCGTCCCGCATTATTCCCGGAAACGAGAAGCCGATTTTCCGGATGCTGAATCACTTCGCGCGCCGGGGAGCGGATGTCATTTACGGATCCAGTAATCCTCCGATTCACGTCTCGGGTCACGCCTACAGCGAAGAGCTGAAGCTGATTCTGAATCTTGTCAAGCCGAAATACTTCATCCCGGTGCATGGCGAGTATCGTCAACTGGCCAAGCACGCCAAGCTGGCTGAACATCTGCACAGCCACACGCTGAAAGAGACGTTCGTGATGGACACTGGCGATACGGTGGTCATTGATGACAAGGGCGCCCGCCGCGGCGAGCGGATCGCGGTGGGCCGTGTGTGCATCGATTCCGGCTCGCTGGACGACGTGGTGGAAGATATCGTCATCCGCGACCGCCGGGCACTTTCCGAAGATGGGTTTGTCCTGCCGATCCTGGCCATCAACAAGACAACCGGAAAGCTGGAAGGCGCTCCGGAAGTGGTTTCACGCGGGTTCGTCTCGGCGGAAGAGGCCGCGAGGCTGATGGTGGAGGCCCGGCAAGTGATCATCAAGACCCTGGAATCATCCTCTGCCGAAGAACGAACCGATTGGGGCGTGATGCAGGAGAAGGTCCGGGCGGACCTGAAGCGGTTCCTGAACAAGCAGACCTCCCGGCGCCCGCTGATCATGCCGGTGGTGCTGGAAATCTGACCGGGCTGCGGTTGCCGTTCGACGAGCTCGCTTGACGAGCCCGAAGCCCAAGGATAGACTCCATTCACACCGCGGGAGGATCCGGGCGATGAAACGTTCGACGACAATCAGCAAGGTATGTTGCGTGCTGGCGGAGTTCCGGCACCACCCTAATATGGGTGTCACCGATCTGGCGCGCAGAACGGGCCTGCTGCCCAGCGATGTGCACCGTATCCTCAACTCGCTGCGCCCGTATGGTTTTGTCGAGCAGAACCCGGAGAACCGGACCTACCGGCTGGGCGTGGGATTGATGAAGCTGGGACTGTCGGCGCTACAGCGGCATGAGCTGCGGGAGGCGGCTCGGCCCGTGCTGCAACGGTTATCGCAGGAGCTGGAAGCGGCGGCGCATCTGGCGATTCTGGACCCGCAGGAGCCGGATATCTTTCTTGCGGAGCGGGTGGACTTTGGCGGAGAGGTGCCTGTGCAGGCTCGCTTCGGGGCCCGGGCGGAGGCCCATTGCACGGCGCTGGGAAAGGCCGTGATCGCGACTCTGCCGTGGGCCACGGCGCTTCTGTTTCTTCCCAAGAACGGATTGCGGCGGGTGACCGCCCATACCATTACCGATGTTTCCGAACTGCGCGCCGACCTGGAGCGGACGGCGCTTCGCGGATACGGGTTGGATATCGAGGAGAGCGCCCACGGAGCATGCTGCGTCGGAGCGCCGGTTCGCAGTGGCGATGGCGGCACGGCGGGAGCGATCAGCATTTCCATGCCGTCACGGCGATTCCACGCAGAGCCGGACAGCGGCATCATCGCACCGGTGATCGCAGCGGCGGCACAGATCTCCGGCATCGTTTCCAGCCAGCGGATCGGCGAGCCGGATCTGACGTTTTCTTCCCGCTAGGGGCAAGTACCGAAAGGACGGTGCCGCCGCGCGAAGCAGGCGGCAAAAACGATCGTCCGCTCCTCAAGGGCCGGCAGTTCGCGGAATTCTCGGGTTTGTTCAAATATTTTGAATGAATTGTTGACAGATTTCCGGGATTTCCTCAGGCTGTTAGCAGTCAATCGGCAGCGTGTGCCATCGGCGCGATGCCGGGGAGGTTGATCATGTCTCGAATTGTGCTTTGTTTTGCATTTTTAGCGACCCTGGCGGTCGCACAGTCGACGGGCACTGCTACGCTTGTCGGCACCGTTATGGATTCCTCCGGGGCGATCGTGCCCGGGGCGAAGGTGACCGCTCGCAACTTGGGAACGCAATTCGTTTCCGAAGGCCAGACGAATACCGACGGCGCCTATTACATTCCGAATCTTGCCTCCGGCACGTATGAATTTGTCGTGGAAGCGCAGGGGTTCAAGCGGCACGTTCAAAACGGGCTGGTGCTGCGCATCAATGAATCGCCGCGCATCGACGTGCGGCTGGAAGTGGGCCAGGTGACCGACTCGGTGCGGGTGGATGCCACGACGCCGATGCTGGAGACGGAGACGGCGGGCAGCGGCCAGGTGTTGGACGGCGACGTGGTGGAGAAGCTGCCGGTGATGCAGAAGTTCGTCCACCGGGTGCTGCTGTACATGCCGGGCATGACGAATATCAACGGCCAGCATGCGGTGGGGCAGCGCCAGCGGGCGATCGGCTATTCGATGGATGGAGTGAGCGGCAAGGAGCCGGCGGTAGGCCAGGTGGGCGATTACCAACGGACGATGATCGCCTCGCTCGATTCCATTCAGGAATTCAAGATGTGGACAACGGGAGCTCCAGCGGAGTTTGGGCATTCGGCGGGCGGTCAGCTGAGCATTGTCTTTCGCGGGGGGACGAATCAGTTCCACGGCGCGGTGGAAGACCGCTATACGAACGGGAAACTGATTCACCGGGCGTACCTGGAACAGCTGCCCCGCACGGGCGCCTTCGACTATCACGAGTGGGGCGGAACGGCATCGGGTCCGATCGTGAAGGACAAGACGTTCTTCTTCGGCGGATTCCAGCAGCACTATGAGAAAGTCAGCGAGACGGTGATCGTGACGGTGCCGAGTCCGGAGATGTACGCGGGCAACTTCAGCTTCGGCGGGCGGGGGTTGCCGATATACAACCCTTTCACCACTCGCCAGGAAAACGGCACCTGGGTCCGCGATCCGTTTCCGAACAATCAGATTCCGACAAACCTATTCGATCCCGTGGCGAAGAATCTGATTGCGCTGAAACCGTGGCGGGAGCAGTCGGATCCTGGAACGATCAATGCGACCGGACCGGTGAACAATCTGACCTACAACGCTCCGGGAGCTTACGACTTTCAGCGGTACGACGCGAAGGTCGACCACCAGTTCAGCATCAATCACCGGATTTTCGGGCGCTATTCGCAAGTGCGGCACCGCAGTGCGGAACGCCCGGTTCGCCAGCTGACGGAGCTGGTTTACGGGAATGTGTACGTCAAGCCGCTGGATCAGCGGAACGTTGTCATCTCCGACACTTTTACGTTTTCACCGACCGCGATCAATGAAATGCGGCTGGGCTACAACCGGCGCGCGAATACGGCGAGGCCGGAGAGCTATGAACAGGACTGGGCCGCGAAGCTGGGCATTCCCGGAGTGTCGGCGGCGACGTTCCCGGATTTTCAGAACTCCGGAGGAGGTCGCTTCTATGGCCTGGGACCGGGCGGATTTTCGCGCGATGTGGCCGAGGATTTCACCTTTCAGGAGAACTTTACAAAGATCGCCGGCAAGCACACCTTCAAGTTCGGCTATGAGGCAATTCGTACGAGGTACAACTCGATCACTCCGACGCTCGATTCGGGGCAGTACCGCATGACCGGCACGGAGCTGCCGTTCGTTCCGAACACCGGGAATTCGTTCGCGAGCTTCCTGCTCGGGACCGTCGGACAGGGGGTTTTCCAGCAGAATATGGCGACCTATCTTCCCCGCTGGTGGCAGCAGGCGTTCTATGCGCAGACCACTTGGCGGCCGATCCGGAACGTGACGCTGGAGCTGGGCGTGCGTTGGAGCTACGAATCGCCGTTTTCGACGAAGTACGGGCAGCAGGCGCAGTTCGATCCGAACCTGGCCGATCCGCTGACGGGACGAATGGGCGCGGTGGTGCACTCCTTCGGGCCGATGGCCAAGCGCGACATGAATAATTTCCAGCCGCGAATCGGCGTGGCGTGGAACCTGCATCCTCGGGTGGTCTTCCGCACCAGCTTCGGCATGTACACGGTGGACCTGCTGACGAACGGCCAGCAGAACGGGCTTTGGCCGAATTTCGAAGAGTATGTGGCTACGGCGAACGTCCAGCAGGCGCCGGGCGACCCTCGCCATGCGTTCCTGCTTTCGCAGGGTCCGGGGCCGATCAGCTTTCCGCGCGCCGGAGATGGCAGCGTTCCGTTCCAGGGCCAGAATTACGGCGGCCGGAACATTTCCTGGTTCGATCCAAAAATGCGCCTGCCGTATGTGTCGATGTGGTCGGCCAACGTGCAGTACCGGATGACGGAAAAGTGGGTGATGGAAGTGCTGTATCAGGGCTCGTCCGGCGTGGGTTTGTTGAACAACTGGGACATGAACGTGGTACCGCTGAATGTTTCCACGGACCTGACAACGCTGAACCAGATTGCCAATGCGGTGCAGAACTACAAGCCATACACGCAATTCGGGGCGATCAACCATTTTTCGAATTACGGCCACAACTCGCATCATTCGGGGACCCTACGGTTTGAGCGCCGGTATGCCAGCGGAATGACGCTGAACGCGTTTTACCAGTTGGGCAAGACGCTGAACGACGGGGACGATGACGGCGCTCGCAGCGGCGTCACATTCTACAACCGGCAGTTGGAAAAGGGCCGCGCCAGCTACGACATCCGGCACCGGTTTGTCGGAGTGCTGACGTACGAGCTGCCATTCGGCAAAGGACGAAAGTGGATGAGCGGCGGCGGATTCAAGGATTACGTTTTCGGGAATTGGGACTTTGCGTGGACACAGACGTTCCAAAGCGGACCGCCGATGCTTGTGACGGCGGCGGGCAGCCCGGTTCGCTATCTGCCGGGCATGGTGCGGCCGGATGCAGCGCTGCCGTACGGCCAGATGGTGGTGGACGACTATTCGGTGGGCGCGAACCGGTTTCCGCTGGCGGCGCAAAACTCGTACTTCAATGTGAACGGCTTTGCATATCCGGCGGCGTTCACCGCAGGAACGATGGGCCGGAATGTTCTGGAATCGCCGGGGATGCAGTGGACGCAGCTTTCGCTTTCCAAGGTTTTCCCGATTGGCGAGCGGATGCGGTTCAGCATTCGCTGGGACTGCAACAACCCGACGAAGCAGCCTCAGCTTGCCGATCCAGGTGGCTCATATAATGTGACCAACATGGCGCCGTTCGGACGCTTCAACGGTATCGGTCGCGGCAGTTTCTCCGATATCGGCACCGCCCGGATGCACCACATTCTGGTTGGACGGTTCGAGTGGTAAGGAGAGCCCAATGAACTCGCGTAACGTTTCGAGACGACTTGCTCTGAAGAGCGCCGTAGGCGCATTCGCGGCCACGGCGTTTGCCCAAGGCCGGCGAAAGGCGCTGGCCCTGATCGGCGACCGGTATCACAACCCGGACTATATCCAGGTGGCGCTGGAGAAGATGTTCGACGGGTTGAATGTTTCCGTCGAATATACCAACCAGCTTCATGCCCTTTCCAAAGACCGGTTGAAAGACTGCCAGCTTTTTGTCTGTCTGCGCGATGGCATGGTGTGGCCGGGCGGATACCTGGGTCCCGATGCGTACACGCACTACTCCGCGGGGCTGGAGGACAAGGAAGACTTCCCCGCTCCGATCGCCAGGCCGTGGCTAAAGGAAGAGCAGGCCGTTGCTCTCAAAGAGTTTGTGAACGCTGGCAACGGGTTTTACTCGCTGCACAACAACAGTCACGTTTCGCTGTCGTCCAAGACCTATCGCGACGTGCAAGGCGGAGCGTATGTCGGCCATCCGGCGCTGCGGCCGTTCAAGGTGAAGGTGGTCAATCCGGGACATCCCATCACCCAGGGCATTCAGGATTTCGTCGTGAACGACGAACAGCACTACGTCGAGTACGACAAGGATCCGAAATACCTGATCCTGCAGTCGGAGAATATCGACGGACTCAACTACGGAAAGCACGGCAAGACTTCACCGGCCGGATGGGCTTACGACTACGGCAAAGGGCGGGTGGTGTTCACGGCCGTGGGACACACGATTCACGCGCTGTGGCAGCCGGAGTATCTGAAGCTGCAGCGGCGGGCAGTCCAGTGGCTGCTGAAGGAAATCTAGACCGGCTTGTGTGAAATCGATCGCCGGTCTTTTCACCTTTGGCCCACCAGCTCGTAAGGTCTAGCGGCCGGTCAACGCGCACGGGCTGGAGCCGCGTCGCCCGGGGGAACCGCCGGGGCTGGCGGTTCCAGCTTCTCAATCCGCACGCGAGCGATCCGGTTGCGCTCCATTCGCAGGATTGTGAAGCGGCGGCCGGCCTCGGCCAGTTGTTCCCCGCCACGGGGAATTTCGCCCAATCGCGAGAGCAGAAATCCCGCCAGCGTTTCAAAGCCGGCTTCCAAAGGCAGCTCGATCCCGTACTGTGTTTCGAGGTCGCGGATCGGAATCGTGCCTTCGACTTCCACGATGCGGGCGCCCATGCGTTGCGGCAAACGGCGGGCATCGTGCTCGTCTTCAATCTCGCCAAAGATCTGCTCCAGCACATCCTCCAGCGTGATCAATCCGGTGATAGTGCCAAATTCGTCGACAACGACAGCCAGGTGAGAGTGGCTAGCTCGAAACTCATCGAAGAGCTCGGTCAGAGTTTTTGTCTCCGGCACCACCAGCGGTTTCCGCATCCATTCGCTGAGTTGAAACGCCCGCGGGGTGCGCTTGCGGTCGCTTGCCAACCGGCGATCCCTCCAAACTCGGAGCAAATCGCGATAGTGGATGACTCCAACTATGTCTTCGGGACGGTCTTTGTAAACGGGCACTCGCGAGTAATTGTTCTCCGCGACCGTGCTGATCACCTGGTCCAGATCCGCATTCAGCGAGATGGAAGTCACAGCATTCCGGGGGACCATCACCTCGCGGGCGATCAGATTCCGCAGATCCAGAATCTGCTGGATGGCATTCCCCTCGAATCCGGAAAGCGAGCCCAGTTCGCCGCTGGCGAGTACGATGTGCTTGATCTCCTCGACGCTGTGCCCGCCGCCATGCTGCACGCTCTTTAGCCCTAGTGGCTTGGAGACCCACTGGGAACATCTCTCGATTACGTAAACGAACGGCTCGAGAATCCGGTATATGACGAGAAGCGGAGGAGCGGTCAGCAACGCCATGCGCTCCGAGCGTTCGACGGCGAGATTCTTGGGCACTACCTCACCAATCACGACAATGACCAGCGTGAGGATGAGAAAAGATGAAGCGAAGGAAATCCCGCGAAACAGCATCTCCGTCTGCGGAGTGAGATAGGGCCTCACTGCTCCGATGAGCGAGTGGTAGATTGCCTCTTCGCCGGCCCATCCCATTCCCAAGTTGGCGAGCGTGATCCCAACCTGGCACAGCGAGAGCATTCGCTCCATGTTGTTGATCAGGCTGAGAGCCGCCTGGGCGCCCAGGTTCCCCTGAGCCGCGAGGGCTTTCATCTTCGACGGCCGGACCGAAAGCAGTGCGACTTCGGCGGCCGAGAAGAACGCATTGATCACAGTCATCAGGGCCAAAGCCAGGATGCGATAGCCGAGATAAGCATTGTCCATGGGAGGATGGGAGCGTGAATCGTGCTTTACGCTATGTTAACGCCGTCATCGGAATTGCCTTGATTGCGGCGCTGGCAGCGTTGTATTGGTATGCGTGGCGGCCAATGCCTCAAACCAGCGGCACTGTTACTGCCGATGTCTCCAGAGAAGTGATGGTAGGCCGGGATGCACTGGGAGTTCCGCACATCCGGGCATCTTCGATCGAAGACGCACTGTTCGCGCAAGGGTACGTGACCGCACAAGATCGATTGTGGCAGATGGATGCGATCCGGCGCGCGGCATCCGGAGAATTGGCCGAAGTGTTGGGCGCCGGCGCCGTCGACAGCGACCGGGAATCGCGCAGCCTTCGGATTCGACGGGCGTCCGAACAGCATGCCGCCACCTTGAGCGCCGCGGATAAAGCTCACCTGGCCGCCTACGCGCGAGGGGTGAATGAATTGATCGACCAGAGCCGGAACAAGCTTCCGCTGGAGTTCCGGCTGTTGAAGTACAAGCCCCGGCCATGGTCGATTGCCGACTCCATCGCGATCGCGATGTATATGCATCGCACCTTAACAACCACCTGGAACGATGACTTATACCGGTATGAACTCGCCAGGACGGGCGATGCCTCCAAAGTCGCCGCGCTGTTCCCGATCCGCACGGGGCGCGAGACAATGGCAGGCTCCAATGCCTGGGTGCTTGCCGGTTCTCGCACCAGTTCCGGCAAACCGATTCTGGCGAACGATCCTCACCTGGAATTTGCGTTTCCGGCGACCTGGTATCAGGTGCATCTGCAGGGTGGAGCGCTGAACGTCACCGGCGTAAGCTTGCCGGGCATGCCCGGCGTGATCATCGGACACAACCAGCGCATCGCCTGGGGCATGACGAATCTCGGATACGACGTTCAGGATTTGTACCTCGAGAAATTCGACACTACGGGCGCCCGATATGCCTATCAGGGCGCGGCGGAGCCGTCCCGCGCGGAAACCGAAATCATTTCCGTCCAGGGGGCATCGCCGGTCCGACTGACGAATCTGCTCACTCGCCATGGGGCCGTCAAAGTTCGCCAAGGCTCCCAAATCATGTCGATGCGCTGGACGGCCACCGAAACCGGAAAATTCGAGTTTCCGATCGTCGAGCTGAATCTTGCCCAGAACTGGCAGCAATTCCGCGCAGCCCTTCGGCGTTATCCAGGCCCCGGACAGAATCTCGTGTATGCCGATGTCGACGGAAATATTGGCTATCAGGCAACGGGTTATTTACCGCTGAGAAAAACCTTTGATGGCGATTTGCCTGTCGACGGGTCCACCGGCGCGTTTGAATGGGAGGGATACATTCCGTTCGACGATCTTCCCAGCATCTACAACCCGAAATCCGGCTTGATCGTCACCGCGAATCAAAATCCGTGGCCGTCGAATACCAGCTTGCGCGTGGGCGGACAATTCGCGCCGCCGTATCGCTCGTCTCAAATTCAGGCACGTTTGCTCACCAAACAAAAGTGGACGCCGCAGGAGATGCTTGCCATCCAAACCGATGTCTATTCAGCATTCCTGCACCGTCTGGGTAGCCGGGTCTCTCGCGCATACGAAAGCGGGGCCCGTAAGAACTCCATGCAGACGGGGGCAGTCCAGCAGTTGAAGCAGTGGAATGGACAGGTAGAGAGTTCGTCTTCCGCCGCTTTGGTCACCGTGCTGACGTTCCAGCACATGCGCCGCATCCTGGGCGAGCGCGTATCGCCCGCCAAGGGCGCGACGTACGCAGATGAAATGGCGCCCGCGGTTGTGGAGGCCATGCTGGAGCGGCGCCCCCGGGATTGGTTTCCCGATTGGGACGCGAAGCTACTCGAAGCGTTCTCCGAAGGAGTGGAGGAGGCCGCGCGGATGCAAGGAAGAGATCCCGGCAAGTGGCGCTGGGGAGCTTATTTGCAGCTAACTCTTCCCCACCCCATCTTCAGCCAGATCCCTTGGGCCGGACCGTGGTTCCGCCTGGGTCCCACCGAAATGCAGGGTCATTCCACCACCGTCAAGCAGACCACCCGCCGGCTGGGACCCTCGATGAGATTCATCGCCGACCTCGCCAAATGGGATGACTCGTGGAACAACATCACGGTCGGCCAATCGGGACATCCGTTCTCGTCTCACTTTAAGGATCAGTGGAAGTCGTATCTGGCCGGCACGAGTTTCCCTATGCAATTTGACAAAGTGGAGGCAAAGGAGATGTTGACGCTCGCACCAGCCTCGCGGTAACGGCTGGTATCGCGCCAGAAGCTTCGAAATCAGCGCTTGCCAGCCCGCCGCTGCTCGAACGCCCAGGCCGTCTGCACGATCCCCGCCAGGCTGTTATAGCGAGGAATCCAGCCCAGAGTCTCCCGAAGCTTTGCGGAGTCGGCGACAAGGATCGTCGGGTCGCCCTCGCGGCGTGGTCCCACACGGTATGGGACTTTGCGACTTGTAGCCTCTTCCGCAGCCTGGATCACTTCTCTCACCGAATAGCCGCGGCCCAAACCGCAATTGAATGCCCGGGTGACTCCGCCATTGTCCAGGTAATCCAGCGCGGCAATATGCGCCGTAGCAAGATCCGAAACGTGGATGTAGTCGCGAATGCAGGTCCCGTCGGGAGTTGGATAGTCCTCGCCAAAAATGGTCACCGGATTGCCCGTTTGAATCGCGCGCAGGATCAGCGGAATCAGGTGAGTCTCCGGTTCATGCTCTTCGCCAATGCCAAACTCCGGCTCACAGCCGCATGCGTTGAAGTAGCGCAGCCGGACGCTGCGAATGCCGCGGTGCACATCCATCCAGTCGAGTATTTTCTCGACCATGGCTTTCGATTCTCCGTACGGGTTGACCGGCGCGATGGTGGCAAGTTCCGGAATCGGCGTGTCTGCCGGATTGCCGTATACCGCGGCGGTCGAGGAAAAGACGATCTTTTTCGTGCCGGTGCGTACCATCGCCGTCAGCAGGGAAATCGTCGAGCCGACATTGTTGGCGAAATAGAGTTCGGGGATTTGGGTCGACTCGCCGACCGCAATTGAAGCGGCAAAATGAATAACAGCGTCGAAGTGGGTCTGCTCCATCAGCCGGGTCAACCCGTCGGTATCCTTCAGGTCCATGCGATGAAGCAAACCTTCGGGAACGTTGTGCGCGTACCCTTTCGACAGATCGTCCACGACGGCAACACTGTGGCCGGCCTTTAAGAGAAAACGGACTGTATGGGAGCCGATGTATCCGGCTCCGCCGGTAACCAGGATGTGTGCCAAGCCTTATTTCAGGGCCGCTTCGACGGCTTTGACCAGCTCCGGCGACTCAGGAGTGACCGCGGATTCAAATCGCTGGATGACCTGCCCATCCTTGCCGACGAGAAACTTGGTGAAATTCCACTTCACGTCGCCGCCGGTCTTCGTCAGATAGCCGTAAAGAGGCGTCATGTCGCTTCCCTTCACCGATACTTTGGACAGCAAGGGAAACGTCACATCGTATTTCCGCGAGCAAAACGTCTTGATCTGTTCGTCCGAGTCCGGCTCCTGAGCGCCAAAGTTGTTCGCCGGGACTCCCACGATGACGAAGCCCTGATCCTTGTACTTGCGGTACAAGGCTTCCAGACCGGTGTATTGCTTGGTGTAGCCGCAATAGCTGGCCACGTTGACGAACATCACAACTTTGCCCTTATAGTCGGCAAGAGGCGCGGGCTGACCGTCAATCGTTTTCATGGAATAGTCGTAAACCGACGCGGCAAGAAGCGACATGGCGAGTAACGTTCCCATGCCTGTCATGATGTCATGAAATCAGCGCTTCCGCCGGTACACAATGCAGCCGTTGGTGATGGCGATGGTTTCGTACTGATTCAGCCATTCTTTCAGTTCGGGGTAGTTTGTGATCGCAAGAGCCGGGTTATATCGCCCCAATCCGTCGACCACGAACGTCGGACTTGTCTTTGTCAGCGTCGTGCGCGGATGCTCCTGCCAGGAAAGCTGGCGAACCGGACCGGATTCCGTCAAATGACGGTCCGCGAACACTCCCGTCAGCGGCTGCGATTCCAGAAACGGAGTGCCTCCCGGCATTCGAGCGAGAGCGTCAATTTCCGGACGATAGCCCCACGTGAACAGCGAATCGCCGGGCTTCCGGTTCTCGTCGATGATCTGCGCCGCATGACGGGCGTCCCGGTACATCGCCAGATCCTTCGACCGCTCCACGCGCCAGTATCCCGGCGCGAACCGGATCAGCGGAATCACCAGCAGAGCCGCAACGGCCCATCGCCATCGCCCGAATTTCGGGAGTCCCTGCGAAGCCAACAGACAGAGCGGGGGAAGCAGATGAAAGTAGTATCGGGGGAAGAATCGAAATCCGGCAATCACGCAAAGGGATGCCGCCACCAGCCACAAGATTATCCGTCGATCCCACTTACCGCGAATTGCGGCAATCACCAACGCCGCATGAAACCCCAGCCAGCCGAGAGACTTCATTGCGCCGGCTTGCAAAGGGTGCGGCAGAAACGTTGTGGAAGCGTACTGCGAACCCCACAACCAAACCTGCTCAAGATAGCCGGGCCACGCAAATACCGGAGCAGCCACGGCCGCGAATCCCAGAAGCGCCAAAGGGTTCGGAATCAGCACCAGAAACAGCAGCGCTTTCACGTTGAAATGGAATCCAATCCCGAGCACTGCTCCAGCCCAGAGGGGACGCTCCCGCAGCAATACGGCGCCCAGCACCGGAGCGAGAGTCAAGAGATCCGGCCCCAGCACCATCACCGCGGAAGCGGTGTCAAAGGTCAGAAAGAAGGCGAGCAGGGCTCCGGAAACCCAGGTGCCCGCGATCCGGGCCATCAGCGACGCGCAGATGGTCACATACAGCGCTCCGGCGACGCGCAGAAGCATTCCGGTTTCCGCACCCCACAGCGTGTAGAGATACGGAAACAGGGGAGGCTTATCGAACCAGAAATCGGTATAGAGGGTTCGGCCGGCGAGGATGTTGATGGCGGCCGCGGTGGGATAGGCTTCTTCCACCCACAGAACTCGCGAGTGGAACAGCCGGAAAATGAGAACGGCGGCAAACACCAGAAGGAGTTGCCGCCGCGTCATTCCTAAGGAACGATTCTACTCGCTAAGCTCAACCGTGCGTGCAGTCTTCACGGCCTTGTTCTCCTGAAGTTCCTTCAATACGCCTTCAGAGAGGGCCGAGTCGGTTTCGATCACGCTCACAGCGGTCAACGGCTGACCGTCCTTCGCATGATCTTCGCGCCCCAACGAAAAGTTGGCGATATTCACGTTGTTCTTGCCGAGCACTCCGCCGATGGAGCCGATCACACCCGGAATGTCGTTGTTCACCAGGAATGTCAGGTGGCCTTCCAGCTTCGCTTCGCAATAGATGCCGTTGACACGCAGCAGACGAGCGCGGCCGAGAACAACAGCGCCTTCGACCGAAACGGTGCCTTCGCTGGTCTCCAGCTCCACTCGAACCGAATCGGCGTAAGATCCGGGGCGATTCTCATGAACTTCTTCGATCTTCAAGCCGCGGTCGCCCGCCAACTGCATCGCATTCACCAGGTTTGCCTTGTGAGAGACGGACTTGTTGAGCAGTCCCGCCAGAGCGGCATTGCGGAGCAGAGTCGTGTTTAGCTCGGCAATGCGTCCGAAATAGGTCATCTTCGCCGACTTCGGATTGCCGGTACTGATCGCGATGGCAAACGTGCCCAGCTTTTCCGCCAGCGAAATGTACGGACCGAGCGCGCGATACTGTTCCGGCGACAGCGCCGGCATGTTGACCGCATTAATGGCGACACCCTGCGTCAGATACTGAATCACCTGCTCCACGATACGGACCCCGACAATTTCCTGTGCTTCTTCGGTCGATCCGCCGATATGCGGAGTGGCCACCAGGTTCGGAGCTTTCAAAAGCGGATGGTCGGCCGTCAGCGGCTCCGGATCGAATACGTCCAGGCCCGCGCCGCCCACCTGACCAGAGGCCATCCCGGCGACGAGCGCATCCTGATCCACCAGTTCGCCGCGAGCGCAGTTGATGATCCGAACGCCCTTCTTCATCTTGGCGATGGCGGCTGTGTTGATCATCTTTTCCGTATCCGGAGTCAGCGCGACGTGCAAAGAAATGTAGTCGCTCTGCGCGTACAGATCATCGATGCTCACCAGCGAAACGCCCAGGTCGGCGCCGGCCAGCGGGTTGACGTAAGGGTCATGAGCGATCACGTTCATGTCGAACGCCTTGGCGCGCAACACGACTTCGCGCCCGATCGAACCCAGCCCCAGGACACCCAGCGTTTTTCCGCGTAGCTCGTTTCCGAGGAATTTCTTCTTTTCCCACTTGCCGGCGGCGGTGGATGCCGTGGCTTGTGGAATCATACGGGCCAGCGACAGCATCATTGCCAGCGTGTGCTCGGCAACAGAAACCGCATTGCCGCCCGGGGTATTCATTACCAACACTCCGGCGCTGGTGGCGGCCGGCAAATCGACGTTATCCACGCCAACACCCGCGCGGCCAATCACGCGAAGCTTGGGGGCTTTATCTAAAACGGACTTATTCACCTTCACCGCGCTGCGGACCATCAAGGCATCGCAATCGGAGAGGTGCTCCGCATAGCCTTTGGGATCGGAGACGACGATATTCCATCCTTTTTGGGCTTGCAGTTTTTCCAGGGCTGCCGGCGACATGGGCTCGGCGACGAGAACTTTCATGGTCGTGACTCTTTACTCCGAGGGTGGTTAAACAGTGACGGGCTTCGGCAGCGCGACTTCCGCGTAGACGTTCTGAACGGCCGCCACGCCCTTACCGAACTCCACCGGATGGCCGTTGGCGGCCAGGATGAGCTCCAACTGGGCAATCATGGTGAACACGTCGGAAATGTCGAAGTAGCCCAGGTGTGCAATGCGGAAGATCTGGCCCTTCATCGAACCCTGGCCGTTCGCGATGATCGAACCGAAACGGCTGCGGAACTCCTTGACGATGATGCTGGAGTCCATGCCTTTCGGCGCACGGATCGAGGTGACGGAATTACCGGGCGCGGAAGAGAACATCTCCAGTCCCAGCGCCTTGGCGGCCTCACGAGTAGCGCGAGCCAGAAACTCCGCATTCGCGATCAGCTTGTCCATTCCCAGCTCTTTGACGTACTTCAGCGCTTCGCCCAGCGCCAGCAGCAGGGCGATCGAGGGCGTCCAGGCGCTTTCACCGTTCACCGCGTTCTTCTGTTCTTTTTTCAGGTCGAAGTAGAATCGCGGCAGCTTGGCAGTCTCCGCAGCTTTCCAGGCTTTCTGGCTGATCGTCATGAAGGCGATACCCGGGGGAATCATGAAGGCTTTCTGCGATCCGCCCACGACAATGTCCAAGCCCCAGCCGTCGATATCGAGAGGCATCGTGCCCAAGCCGGTGATCGCGTCAACAATCATCAAAGCATTGGTCTTCTTCACCGCCGCAGCCATTGTCTTGATGTCGTGCATTGCGCCGGTGGAAGTCTCCGATGCCTGAACCATGACGGCCTTCACGTCGGGATTGGCTTCCAGGGTCTTTGCGAGATCCACGGGGCTGACCACATCGCCATACTCGGCCTTCAGCACGGTCGACTTCAAACCCCAGGCCTTGGCGATTTCCACGAAGCGTTCGCCAAACTTGCCGGCAGTACAAACCACGACGTGATCGCCGGGAGAGAGGAAATTCGACGCGGCGGCCTCCAAGCCACCCGAGCCGGATGCCACCAGAACGAGCACATCGTTCTGAGTGCCCATCACTTCCTTCAAGTCCGCGAGTACTTGCTTGTACAATTTACGGAAATCTTCGGTCCGGTGATGGATATCCGAACCCATCATGGCGTGCAATGCCTTTGGCAGAAGCGGAGTCGGACCGGGAGTCAAAAGACGCTGTTTTTTGATGAACATGGTGTAAGAAGGAGAAACCGCAGAGTCTCTAATAGAATATCAAACGGATGCCTCTTCTTGACCGAATTCAGAAGGATCTCGTTGCCGCCATGAAGGCAAAGGACGAGCTTCGCCTCAGCGCCGTACGCATGATCAAGACCGCGCTGTTGAAATACAAAGCGGATTCTATGAAGGAAGCCGACGAAGCGGCCGAGATCCAGATTCTTAAATCGCTGGCGAAACAGCGCAATGACTCGATTGAGATGTTCCGGAAGGGCGGGCGGGAAGAACTCGCGGTGAAAGAAGAGGCGGAGCTTGCCATCATCCAGGGCTATCTGCCGCAGGCTCCGACGGACGAGGAGATCGAAGCAGCCATCGCCGCCGCGATCTCCGAAACCGGTGTCACTTCCATCAAACAGATGGGAGTGGTGATGAAAGCGGCACAAGCCAAACTCGCGGGCAAAACCGTGGACGGTAAAGCTCTCAGCGAGAAGGTGCGCTCCAAACTTTCTTAGTGGCTATAGCCGCCGGCCAGCAGCAGAGTCTCGCCGGAAACCCATCGCGATTCGTCGGACGCCATGAAGACCGCGGCCTGCGCAATATCGTCCGGCTGGCCGATGCGCCCCAGCGGCGTCTGCGCCTCAATCTGCCTTCGGAAGTCGCTGTCTGCAATTCCGGCCGCATGCACGCCTTCCGTTTCCACCATTCCGGGATTCAACGAATTCACGCGAATCTTGCGAGGACCGAGTTCCTTGGACAGCGCGACAGAGATCGCATCCACGGCCGCCTTGGTTCCGCTATATACAGAAGCCGTCGCGACTGGCATTTTCCCCGCTACGGAGCTGATATTGATGATCGATCCGCCCTCCGGGCCGATCAGCTTCACGGCTTCCTGAGTCGCCAGCAGCAGGCCCAGCACATTCAGATTGAACTGCTTGTGGAAATGGTCGGTCGTCACGCTTTCGATCGGTTGAAACTCATAAACTCCGGCATTATTGACAAGAATGTCCACTTTGCCGTAGGCCTTCTTGGTTTCGTGGAAGAGTTTCGATACGTCTTCCGGTTTGGAAAGATCCGCCTGGATCGCCACTGCCTTGCCGCCTTTGTCCTGAATTTTCTTCACCACAGCGTCCGCGCCGGATTTGCTGCTGGCATAGTTCACAACAACCGAGGCGCCTTCCGCTCCAAAATGCTCCGCGATAGAGGCGCCGATACCCTTCGAGGCGCCGGTTACGACGGCAATCTTACCCTGTAGTCTGCTCATTGTCTTCCTCCGTTTAACAATTCGACAACCATCTAAATGATGAGCAGCTCATCGAAAGGATTCCGGCGATTCGAAAAATTTCAGTCGTGCCGCAAAGCAGCCATCGGATCGAGGTTCGCGGCCCGCCGGGCCGGAACATAGCTGGCTCCGACGGCGATCACCGCCAGCAATACCGCCGCAGCCGCCAGCGTCAGAGGATCGTAAGGCTTCAATCCGAACAAGAGCGTGCCGGCGCTGCGGGTGGCCGCCAGCGACAAAGCCCCGCCAATGGCGATCCCAAGCAGCAGCAATCGCCCGGCGTCGCGCATGACCATGCCCACCACCTGATCCTTGCGGGCGCCCAACGCCATGCGAATCCCGATTTCGTTTCTGCGACGGGCCACGATGTAGGACACCACGCCATACAGCCCCACCATCGCCAGAATCGCCGCCAGCCCTCCAAAGAAACCCGACAGGATCGCCATCATCCGTTCCCGCACCAAACCATCCTGAATCCGGGCCTGGAAATCGAGCACATCCACCACCATCCCGGGGAACTTCTGCCCGAGCCTGCGTTTGAGATTGGCCGCCACCGCCGAGGGCGGAATATCGGAATGAATCATCAGGGATGCCCAAGGTCCCAGCCCCGGAAACTGAGCGTTCGGCGCGAATGCCATCGGCGGGATGTTTCCGCGAAGGCCGTCGTACTTGGTATCGGGGATCACTCCCACAATCTCGTAGACTGTCGAGGGATAATTCGGCTCCGCACCAGTCCGGAGCGTCTGACCCAGTGGCTCGGTACCCCCGCAGAACGTCTTCACAAATGTTTGGTTGACGATCGCAACTCGCGTCGAGGATGCCGTATCGCCCGGGCCAAACATCTGTCCCGCCAGCAGCGGGATACCCATCGTTTCGAAGTATTGGGCACTCACCCACGTGAACTTCGAACTGCCCTGCGCCGCACCCACTTTCACGCCATGCGTCCAGCTTCCTCCGAGTAAGGGAATGTTCGTTGTCGAACCGGCGCTGCGCACGCCCGGAATGGACTGCACTTCCTCCAGCA
>CAZETQ010000066.1:0-30007 GCA_964515165.1 uncultured Solibacteraceae bacterium
GGCTCGGCCCGCAGACGGCGGCCGGGACGGATCGCTCCGTTGCCGCGCCCGGCAATCAGCAGCGGAAGATTCTCTTCCGTATGCTTGTTGCCGTCCTTCAACGACCCGCCGAACAGGATCATCGAGTGGTCCAGCAAAGTGCCGTCGCCCTCTTTGAGCGATTGCATCTTTTCCAGGAACCACGCGAGCTGTTCGACGTTCCAGGTGACGATCTTTTCGTACTGCGCGCGAGTTTCCGGAATATCGCGATGATGCGAAAGTCCGTGGAAGCTACCCTTTACGCCCGGCAGGAAGGAATAGTCCACCGCCGACTGCGCATCGCCGAGCATGAACGTAGCCACCCGCGTCGAGTCCGTCCACAGCGCCAGAATCAGGATGTCGAGCATCAGGCGGACATGCTCCGCATGTGTCGCCGGGACGCCGGGGTTGGGGCGATCCATCGGCAATTTGCCTTCGTTGATCCAGCGTTTCTGCGGGCGAAGGCTCGATTCGAGACGAATCTCGACCGCCCGGACGGAATCGAAGTATTCGTCCAACCGAGCCTTGTCCGCCCGGGAAGCGTTGGAGCGTAATGATTTCGCCTGGTCCCGGACCAGATCTAACAAGCTGATCTCGTCGCGTTGCAGAGATTCGACGACGGCCTGGTTCCTGGGATTTGTCGAAACGACCGGCGCACGATGATTACGGAACAGCCGGTCGAATGCCAGCTGCGGAACGATTTCCTTCGGAACCGGAGTCTTCGGATCGGCCCAGGAAAGAAACGAGCCGAGCGCTCGCGGAAATCCGCCACCTGCCGTATCAACGCCCGTTCGGGGCGAATCGATCCCGATTTCGAAAGACGGCAGCGGCGTCGAGGCGTTCATCTTCTGGGCCAGGATCTGGTCCATCGAGATTCCGCCGGCATCGAGATCGCCGCCGGTCGTGCGCTCCACAAATCCGCCGGAAAGCCACGCCGGAACTTTGGGCCAGTGCCCGTTGCGGCCGACCGTGTTCTTATTCCACAGATTCTCGATCAGCAGAATTTCGCTCTTCAGATTTTCAAGCGGCTTCAGGTGCGGCGTGATCTCAAAATCTTCGCCGTCGCCGGCGGGTGTCCAATAGTCCGGACGAACACCGTTCGGCATGAACATGCACGCCAGCCGCAGCGGAGGAGAAGTCAGCCGCTCCACGCCCGAGGGTCCGGCCTGGGAGACCGATTCCAGCCAGGGGAGCGAGAGCGCAACACCGGCTCCCTTCAAAATTTTCCGCCGGGAAACGCTTTGCTTCATCGTCAAATCTCCGAATCTCTTCGCCTTCATTCTATTTCGTTCCGAGGAGGCGCCGGGGGGGACGCTTGGCCGGACCTTCACTAATCTGCGAGACCATATCGGGCGACTGGGTGTAACGGAACGGCTTGCTGAGCACGATCTCCCGAATCAATGTCCGCGCGCCGTAGCCATCCCTCTCCACCTTCGCGACGAGGCCCTGCACCGTGCAGTGGTCGCCATCTTGCTGTCCGCGGCCGAGAGCGTAACCGAGCAACTTCGTCGTCAACTGGCGAAGAAACTCTTCCTTCCGCTCCATCAATACAGAGCGCAGCTCCACCGGCCCGTTGAATGTTTCGCCCGAAGGCAGCCGGCCGGAAGCATCCACCGGCTCGCCATTCGCTTCCTTGTCACGCCATCGCCCCATCCAGTCGAAATTCTCCAGGCCCAGCCCGATCGGGTCCATCAGGTTGTGACAGCCCGCGCAGGCCGCGTTCGCGCGGTGCACGGCGACCATCTGCCGGACCGTCATTGGCTTCTCCTTCGCTGCCGATGCTTCCAGCGGCGGAATATCGGGCGGAGGCGGCGGCACAGGAGTGCCGAGCAGCGCCTCCAGCACCCAGGCGCCCCGAAGCACCGGGCTGGCCTGCTTGTAGTGCGACGTCATGGCGAGAACGCTCGCCAGTCCCAACACGCCGGCGCGGCGGGAATCCGGCCAATCGACCTTCTGGAAGCCAGTGCCGTGCAGTGTGACTTTGTCCTCGATTTCGTAATACTTCGCCAACCGCTCGTTGAGGAACGTGTACGGAGCGTTCAATAAATCCAGAACGGGACGGTTGGCCGTCACGATGTACTGCAGGAACAGTTGCGGCTGCTCCCGCAGATCGGCCGCGACCTCCGGCGTGTAGAAGTGCTGGAGTTCCGTTAAGAGCGGAACAGCCCGGCCGCCGATTTCCTGAGTGCCCAGCCACTGACCGACGAAGGCATCGGCGAAGGCTCGCGAGCGCGGGTCGTCGAGCATCCGGTCCACCTGCTGCGAGAGCACACCCGGGTCCTGCAACTTGCGCTGATCGGCTAGCCGAAACAGCTCGTCATCCGGCATGGTGGACCACAGGAAATAAGAAAGCCGCGAGGCGATGTCATAGTCCGACAGCGGACTCGGAGTTGGCCCCGTGGGTTGCGTCTCCACGCGGAAGAGAAAACTGGGCGCGACCAGCACTCCCTTCAGCGCGTATCGCATCGCGTCAATGAAGGAATCGCCGCGCTTGGCAGCCCGCTCATAGAGTGCCATCACACGATCGATTTCTGCCGGACCGGCGGGCCGCCGGTATGCCTTGGGAAGAAGAGTAGTGAAAACACGGCGGGCGCTGGTGGCGGGATCGACCGGAGTCTGCCCCGGCTCCAGGCCCAGAAGGCGGTAGTGGATCGCCCGTTGATCCGACGTGATCGGAGCCTGATTCTCCAAAACCGTCAGCGAGTAGAATTCGATATTCTCCGCGCCATTCACGACAGAAACCGTGTGAGCTCCCCGGGAGAGAGTGACGTTCTGAACACGCGCCGTCGCGCCGCCATTGGCGTCGCGGCCGTAATTGAGTTTGCCGGTTACCACGCCGTCCACTTTCACCGCTACGTCGAAGGGCGTCACCTTCGGGCGTTCCACCGAAACTCGCAGCCCATAGGAGCCTTCGTTCAGGATCGTGACGGTTGTGGAGACCTCCTCGCTGGGAGCAAGCCGGCGCGACGGCTTCTGCGAAGGCGGCGGCGCCGGTGCCGGCGGATGCATGTTGTGCGACAGGATGACCTCGTTCATCGGCGGGGCAACCAATACGCGGCTGGCGATCTTCTGCGCGGCTTCCAGATACCGCTCCAGCATCATCGGCGGGATATAGAGCGTTTCTCCATTGGTATCGAAGCCGGCACCACCAGCCTCGTCGGCCGGGAACAGATCGGCAATCGCCAAATCGACGCCGAACAGGTCGCGAATCGTGTTGCGATACTCACGCCGGTTCAGGCGGCGGGGAGCCACGTAGCCCGCGTAGGGCTCGCCGGTGCAGCCGGACGTCCGCAGGCGCTCCTCGATCCAGCCGGCGGCCAACAGGCGATCGGCCTCGGAAATCTTCGCCTCGCCGGGAGGCATCGTCCGGTTGCGGAGCTGCGTCGCGACATCCCGCCAAAGCCCACGGCGCGTTTCGACGTCGGTGGGTTCTTCGGATTTTAGGAAATTGATTCGATTTCGAGGATTTGCAGGGTTATGGCAGGTAGAGCAGTTCGCCTGGAGGATCGGGCGAATGGTCGATTTGAAATCCGCATCTGCGGCGGCGCCATAGGCGGCCGCTCCCACAGCCACGGGCAACACGGCCCAGCGAAAAGAAATCCTCACATTCAAAGCGTACTATTCTTAGCGGTTCTTTACCTGTCGAACGAGCTCGCCCGCCGCAACTCCGAAGATTTTCGCATCCATGCTAAGCGCGGCATAGGTGATTCCGATTTCCCGCCATTTTGCCACGCTGGCCGGGCTGTCGCAGTAAATTCCTACGCACTTTTCCGCGGCGCGGGACAGAGCGGCGATCTCCCGGATTCGTTCTTCCACCCGAGGATGGCCGGTCTGGCCGGGAATGCCGAGGGACTGCGACAGATCATAGGGACCGATGAAGATCACGTCGATGCGGTCCACCTGGAGAATCTGTTCGAGATTCCGGGCGCCTTCTTCCCCTTCAATATGGATCGCCAGAACCGAACTTTCGTTCGCCTGGTGAAGCAAATCGGCAGTAGGGGTAAGGCCGTAGGCCGCCGCTCTCACAAACGGCTGCAACCCGCGCTCTCCCTGCGGGGCGAACATGGCCGAATGCACCACCTGCTGCGCCGCTTCCAAAGATCCGATCTGGGGGACCTGCACGCCGGCGGCCCCCATATCGAGCGGCTGGCGCACCAGCACGGGATGGTTCTCGGCCACCCGGACGATGGGACTGATCCCGCTCGCCTGCGCGGCCCGGATCATGTGCTCCGCCGTTTCCAGATCGATGCTCCCATGCTCGCGATCGATGATGACGAAATCAAATCCGGCATAGCCCAGAATTTCTACCAACGCCGGTGACGGAAGCTCGGCGAAAGTTCCCAGGACGAATTCGCCGTTCCGTAGCCGCTCTCGCAAACCGGTCATGCCAGTTTGATCCGCCAGTTGCGGTATTCCACCTTCATCGGCCCTCCGACGTGAACCTGCACGCCAATCAGGCCTTCCTTTGCGCGGCCATTCGGATCGTCGTCCACTACGACGCACATCAGCTTTCCATTGATGCTATGCATCACGACGTTTCCACGCGTGACGATGTGAAACGTATTCCAGCCGTCGGTGACGACGGAAGCCAGGTCTTTCTCTTCCTGGAGAGTCGCCAGGACCACCGGCTTGCGCGTACCCGTGATTCGAGTGACTTGGCCGCGAACGGCAAGGAACAATCGTCCCTTCTCCTCGTAGTTGTTGCCGGTGTAGCGGTTCTGGCCGTCGATATCGCACTGATACCCGCGCATCGCGAACCAGTTCGCCGGCGTGACCTTATCCGGCACTACTGTGCTTCGATAGTTGATTCCGCTGTTGCCTCCGGTGGTGATCCGGCACTCGACCTTCAGGTCGAAGTCCGCGGGAGCGCCGCCGCGCCAGATGAGAAACGTATTGCTCTTGACGATCGTCTCCGGCTTGATTTCTCCCACGATCGTTCCGTCTTCCACACGCCAGTACGTGGGATCGCCTTCCCACCCTTTCAGCGTCTTGCCGTCAAACATCGATTGAAAGCCGGGCTCGTCTTCTGTCAGAGCTTCCGGACGATCGCTTTGCTTCGGTACGTAGCCTTGGGGAGAGGCTTGCGGCGATAGTTGCTGCTGCGCCAGGGACGGCAGTGCCGCGGAACCGGCTAGCAGAGAGCCAACGAAGCTCCGGCGTCCGGGGAATGATTGGGCCATGCGCTCAGTCTATGCCGGAAAAGAGGGGAGTTTGCACGAAAACATCCGACGAAATCGCGGACCGCTAGAATCAGCCGCGCCCGCGTCGTTTCGGACAATTCTGCCGCATCTCTTGCAAGCTTCCTTCCCATATCCCGGATCCAAAAAAGCGAGGCAATTGCTGAATCCTTCGGATCCGGATTACTTCTTCGAGCGCAGTATTGACCGCGGCCGAAGGACTTTTCGCTGACAAAACACGTGTGGCCTCTTCCAAGAGGTGCTCATCCAGCAAAAGATTTATGCGTTTCATGTGTGCAAAGACTCGCATTGCAGGGAGGCACTGCTTATCGGCCTTCTTCGAGAAATCGCCCGCTATCCCCCGGGACCGCCGGAAAGCGAGACCACAAGTCGCTCAGATCCGGAAGACGAACTCTGCCTTCTATTTCGAAATTGGGCGAAGCGACGACCACCGCGCCATCGGCGGCTTCGCGCATCAGTTCCGAGTTATGAATAGGAAGCTCGCGCACAGATGCGCTCCTCGTGCGCTACATAGTAGCATTCCGGTGGGGCCGGCCAATCTTGGCCGCAGCCGGCTTTCAAGCCGGCTGGACCCGCAAGAAAGCGGGTCCGCAGCCAGGATTGGCTGCCCCACAAGTCAGCTATGCACGCAATTCATACCCAGCCCCGCGCAGAGTGTCGATGAAACGCTGGCGCTCCGCCGTGACTTCTTCGCTGGTGAGGGTGCGATCGGGAGCCGATAGCGTCATCCGGAACAGCAGGCTACGCCGGCCGTCGGGCATTGGATAGTCTTCGACGAATTCCGCGGCGGGTACGTGCTTGCTCACGTCCGCAATCAGCGTTCGACCCGGAACAATCACGGCGAGATCGAAGGAGCTGGACGGGAATCGCTGGATGGGCGTATATTTCTTCACCTGCCGCGCGTCCAGTTCCTGCATGCGGCGCAGGTCGAAGTCCAGGGCAGCCGCTCGGCCCTGCTCGACAAAGGACGGGTGAAACTCGAATAGGCGTCCCAGCTTCTCGCTCTGCCAGAAGACGTCCGCTGTGCGCGCAGGATGCTCGAAGATGCGAATATCCGAGGCGGGACGAAACTCAACACCGGGAAGCATGGCGGCGACTCGCTTCAACTCGTTCAGCCCGGCGATGCCATTTTCCTTGGAATAAATCGCGATCGCCAGATGCGGAATCTCTTCCGGCAGGTCATCGCCGGTCTTGTGAATTTCGTTTCCGATCTCGAAAAGCCGGAACGCCTCAAAATGCTTCCGGTTCTGTTCGATGTTGGCGTGGATCTTGGGGATCAGCGAAACCCGCAGTAACGCCTGATCCTCGGCGATCGGATTCAGGACCCGAACATGGGAAGCGGGATCGAAACCGAATCGCTGAGCCTCCCCGTCGCTGACAAAAGAATAGTTGTGAACCTCGGTGAATCCGTAGTAGGCAAGTGCTCGACGGCAGCGATTATGGAAGGCGCGCAGGGCATTGATCGGCGGCGGCGCCACGGCCATTTTCGGAGCTGTGGGCGTGATGCTGCCATAGCCGATGATTCGTCCGACTTCTTCCACCAGGTCGTCGGTGATCGAGATGTCTTTGGTCGCGCGCCAGGAGGGCACAGTCACCGTCAGCACCTCCGGCTGCTGCTCCACCCCAAAGCCCAGAGCTTCGAGAATGCGCGTCACCTCCGCCTGCTCGATGGAGCGTCCCAGCTTCCGCCGCAGCCAGTCCATGTTCAGGACAATCGGCGCCGGAGACACCAGCGGACGATACTGATCCGCCAGCCCGCCGACCAGCTGAGCCTCCGGGCAGCAGAGCTTCATCAGTTGAATCGCGCGCGCCAGCCCGCGGACGGTGTTTTCGGGATCGAGAGCCTTCTCGAATCTCATCGAAGCATCGGTACGCAGCTTCAGCGTCGCCGCGGTTCTCCGAACGGATATTGGATGCCAATTGGCGGCTTCGAAGATGATGCTGGTGGTGGAATCGCCGATCATCGACGAGGCTCCGCCCATCACTCCGGCGATGGCCAACGGCCCTTCGGTGCCGGCAACGACGATCATGGATGGCTCCAGATCGTAGGTCTCTCCGTTCAAAGCGGCGCATTGTTCACCGGGCTTTGCGGCTCGCGCGACCAGGGTATGGGACGCCACCTTGTCGGCATCGAAAGCGTGCATGGGCTGAGGCAGCTCCGCCATGACGTAGTTCGTGATGTCGACGATGTTGTTGATCGGATTCAATCCGATCGCCTCCAGCCGGTATTGCAGCCACAAAGGCGACGGGCCGACTTTGACGTTGTCGAACCGCACCGCGCTGAACCGCGGGCAAAGGTCGAAATCCTCGACCAGCACGACGACGCTGGGAACTCCTTTGGGCAGCACGCTAAGATCCACGGAGTCCTGGAGCGGTGTCGCGAAGTTCGCCGCCACCTCCCGCGCCATTCCGAAATGTCCCCACAGGTCCGGACGATGCGTCAGGGACTTGTTGTCGATCTCGATGATCGAATCGGGCCGCAGATCCGGAATTGAGTCGCCCGGCTGCACGTTGTCCAATTCGACGATGTTGTTGTGATCGCGATTGATTCCCAGCTCGTCACCAGCACAGAGCATTCCATCGCTTTCCACGCCGGCGATTTTCTTCACGCCCAGCGGCCAATAGGCTGTGAGCATTCCCGGCCGGCAATTCGGAGCGCCGCACACCAGGGTCTTCGTGCCGTAGCGGCCGGTTTCGACAACGGCTTTGACGTTCGGACTGTTGGGAATCGGCGCAACCGATAAGACCTGGGCAACGCACACCTCGGCCAGTTGCGGAGCGTACGGCTCGACGCCCTCGCTTTCGGCGGTTTTCATGGTGATCTGGCGCGAGAGCTCCTTGGCGTCGGCGGTGAGGCCGGGAACCAGCTCAGCGATCCAGTTGTAGGAGAACTTCATGACTTAGAACTGATTCAAGAACCGCAAATCGCCGGAGTTGATCCAGCGAATATCGTCGATCGCATAGCGCATCATGACCAGCCGCGTCAGACCGAGGCCGAAGGCGAAACCACTCCATTCCTCGGGATTGATACCTCCTGCGCGTAGCACGTTGGGGTGCACCAAGCCGCAAGGCAGAAGCTCCACCCACCCGGAGTGTTTGCAGACGGGACAGCCCGGACCGCCGCAGACCATGCATTGGATGTCCAGCTCGAATCCAGGCTCGACAAAAGGGAAATAGCCGGGCCGCAATCGCACCGTGACGTCGTCGCGCTTGAAGATCTTGGCCAGCAGCGTCTTCATGAAGTACGTGAGATTCGCGATGGAGACATCGCGATCGATCATCATGCCTTCCAGTTGATAGAAGGTGTGCTCATGGCTGGCATCGACTTCTTCGTTGCGGAAAACCCGTCCGGGAGCGATCATGCGCAACGGCAGCGGCAAGGTCTTCATGCCGCGAATCTGCACCGGCGACGTATGCGTGCGCAGTAGATTGCCTCCTTCCAGCCAGAAGGTGTCCTGCATGTCGCGTGCGGGATGCGTTGGCGGAATATTCAGGGCGTCGAAGTTATTGAATTCCGTCTCCACCTCCGGTCCGTCCAGCACAGCAAAACCCATCGAGACGAAAAGGTCTTCGATTTCGGTCTGGATCTGGGTGATCGGATGCAGCTTTCCCGGGCGGGTGCCCGCCGGAGGAGTGGTGAGATCGATCCATTCCCGATCCAGCCGCGCAGCCAGAGCGGCAGTCGCAAATGACTCTTTTTTGGCGTCGAATGCGGCTTCCAGTGTTTGCTTGGCGGCGTTGAGCGCTTTTCCCGCCGCCGCTCGCTGATCGGCCGGTAGCTTTCCCATCGACTTGCCGGCTTCCGCCAGCAATCCCTTGCGGCCTAAAATTTCAATGCGGGCCGCTTCCAGAACATCCGCGGATTCGGCGCTGTCGATGCGGGTACGCCACTGCGCGAGTTGAGTTTCGTCGATCATCCGGAGGTTGAACTGACTATGCAGCTGGAGCGAAAACTTCGGTAGACTTCGCCACTTCCCAGCCGAGGTGATTCACATAGAACAGGAGCGCCTGGGGTGGAAATTTGCCTTTGAACTCGTCAAATACCCGCTGCTGCCAGCCTTCGGTGAGGTATTGTGTCGAGTCTAGGTCCTTGGCAAAGAAGCCTTCTTCGTGGGGAATTTTCAGGAAATCCAATACCGCCATGATCATGTCCATGTGCGAAATCAGGATCGCCTGACCCAGCTCGTTCGCCAGATCTTCGTCCCCTTCCTGAAGACGGGGCCACAGCCGGATGGCCGACCGGCGAAGCGTCTCGGAATTCAGCTTGTTTAAGTGAAGGCGCAGCTTCAGCCGCTCGAAAAGCTGAAAAGTCTTTAGTTTTCCTAGAGAAATCCCCTTCAGGAGCTCCCCGAGGGCCGGCTCGCCCAAGCCCAGATATACCTGCGACAACTGCATCAAAATCGAGCGTAACACACTGGTTTGAAACGCCCGGTGCGCTAAAATAGCGGGGGTTCAAACGATTCATGAGTAATTTGATTGTGCTGGGCGCGCAGTGGGGCGACGAAGGCAAAGGCAAGATCGTCGACCTGTTCAGCGACCGGTTCGATATTGTGGCCCGGTATCAGGGCGGTCACAATGCGGGGCACACCGTCTACATTGGCGAGAAGAAGCATGTCCTGAAACTGATCCCCAGCGGCATCCTCCGTCCGGGTATAAAGGCAGTGATCGGCAACGGCGTTGTGATCGATCCCGGGGCGTTACTGGAGGAGATCAAGACGCTGGAAGCGTCCGGAATCGACGTGAAATCGCAGCTCGCGATTTCGAACCGCGCCCACGTGATTTTTCCGTTCCACCGGATGGTTGAGAAGGTCTCCGAAGGCCGGACAGACCGGGTGGCGATCGGTACGACCTCGCGCGGGATCGGACCGTGCTACGAAGACAAGACCGGACGCCGGGGCATCCGGATCGCGGACCTGGTAGAAGGCGAATTTGAAGCGATCTACCGGAATCTCAGCGCGGACAAGATGACGCTCGCCTCGGCATTTCATGTCGCCGAGGTGATCGACTTCGACGCGATTCTCGCACAATACAAGGAATACGCGGCCAAGCTGGCGCCGATGGTCTGCGACACGGCTTATTTGCTGAATACGGCCATCAAGGTGGGCAAGAAGGTTCTTTTCGAAGGTGCCCAGGGAACGATGCTCGATGTCGATCACGGCACGTATCCGTTTGTGACCTCGTCCAGCGCGACCGCGGGAGGCGCCTGCGTCGGCACGGGCGTTGCCCCGACACGGATCAACGGCGTGATCGGCGTCTCCAAGGCCTACATCACTCGCGTAGGCGCGGGACCGTTTCCGACCGAGTTGCACGACGAGTTTGGGGAGAGAATCCGCCAGCGTGGAAATGAGTTCGGCTCCGTCACCGGACGGCCCCGGCGGTGCGGATGGTTTGACGTTCCGCTGCTGAAGTACACCGCCGCCATCAACGGCTTCGACAGCATCATCATCACCAAGCTGGACGTTCTGGATGAGCTCGACGAAGTGAAGGTCTGCACCGCTTATAAAGTTCGCGGCGAGATTGTCGAGGATATGCCCGCGACCAGCATCGATATGGATGCGATTGAGCCGGTATATGAGACTCTGCCCGGCTGGAAAGGTATCACCCGCAGCCTCACCGATGGCACAAAACTTCCGGTGCAAGCTCGCGACTACCTCAGCTTCATCGAAGAGAAGACCGGCGTCGAAATCGGCTGCATCTCCACGGGGCCGGAGCGGAACGAAACCATTCTCCGGCCCGCTTCGAAGCTGGCGAGTCTGCTGGGGTAGTCCCGTTTCGCTACTTGCGGCGCTTCCAGGCTAGGGCGGCGGCCAAGGCGGTGCCGGCCATGACGTATGTCGACGGCTCCGGAACCTGCTCACCGCTCATCGAGCGAATCGTGTGATTGTCGGTCTCAAAGCCGGTATCCGTTGCGCCGTTAACAAACCGCACCATGTCGAACCTGGAAGCGGCGTCGTCGGCAAAGAAGTTCACAAAAGCGTACGCTTCGCCCATGTTGATGCCGGTTCCCGGTTTGCCATAATGTGCGGGCGTAAGGTCCGGGCTAGCCATCAGGTCGCCGCGGGCAAAGGAGGCCACCAGGCTTCCATCGTTCCAGAATTGAAGTTCATTCCGCCCATCCAGAGCGGCCCAATAGAGGCCGAAATAATCCTGATCGCTGCCAAAGTTCAGTTCGTAAGATGTCGATCCCGACTGCGCGCCCAACGCGAGATAGGTCGAAAATCCCCAATCGTTCGCCGGAGACACGATCGCGCCGGCAGTATAGCCGCCGATCGGCCGCGAGGCGGATCCGAAAGGCGATCCCGGCGTTTCGGAGTCGAACGTTTCGACGATCGTTTGCCCGGGCAGAAAAGCGGTAGTGGTCATTTGACCGGGAGCTTCCACCGTAAAGCTGATTCCGGCGGCGTTGATGGAAATGGCGGTCCAGCCGAGCAGAGCGAGAGACAAAAGTTTATTCATGAGCTGATCTGTTCCTTGTGGTTGGAAATTGAGTTCGGGCCGGGAAGTTCCAGGTAACGTCACCGCCGCGTGACCACCAGCGACCTCCAGCGGGAATTGCCCGCCCGGTCGGAGGCCTGGATGTTGATGGTGTTGATCCCCCGCATCAACGGAATGTCCGCAGACCACTGTGGAGTGCCTTCGGCTGTGCCGCTGGCGGATGGGGTGGACCAGGTCACCTGGGTGACGCCGGAATCATCCAGCGCGGTTCCGGTGACGCGAATCGAAGCCTGAGTGGTAAGGATCGTCACCGCCATCGGAGAGGTGATCGCCAGAAGCGGCGGCGTACGATCGTTCGCCGGCGCAGGCGTGGTGGGAGAGGCAGTGTCGTCCGGCGCCGGTGCGGCGGTTGCGGGATTCTGAGGCTGCGTGGGAGTCAACCGCGCCGGCGTTTCCGAAACCACTATCCGCGCCGCGTAGAGATTCCGGGCGGCCGCAATATCCTCTTCCGTCAAGCTGGAAGCTTTCCGGTAATAGGGATACATCACGGAACCGGGGAGGTCGGAATGGCCTAAGCCCAGCGCGTGTCCGATCTCATGCAGAACGACGGAATAGAGATCCACATCGTTGCCCACCTGCCAGTTCTCATCGTCATCGAAATAGAGATCCCCGGCCGTCGGCTCGGGATTGGGAGGAGCCGGATAATACGTATACGCAAGCATCTTTCCCGGTCCGTCGAAGGGAATCGGGCCGCCGGAGATACCGCGTCCCCAACGAAACGCCAGCGTGCGGATCGCATTCAACTGATTGATCTCGGTGAAGTCCACCTGCAGATGTTTGGACCACTCGTCGAGCGCGCGCCGGACCTCCGCCCGAAGAATCAACGGATCGATCTTGCCGGAGAGCGCTCCCAAGGCATAATTCAGGCGGGTGGCACCTCCGGTAGCGGCGGCCCATCCCGGCCCAACCAGTGCGATCGATTGACCGACCGTTCCATTCCCGGTCACGGCGCCGTAACACGCCGTTACGGGCACGCCGTTGAGAAGTTCGTCCGATGCCGGAAAGACATAGGCGATCTCATCCCATGCCTGGAGGCGATGCAGCCCTTCGGAAGTTGCTTCCACCACGTAATGCTGATTCAGCAGTTGCGGATGGTCGACCACGCGAACTTGCGCCGACAGCAACACTTCACGGGCGCTGGCGGGCTCGACATCGGAGTGAAACTCGACGACATACCGTCCGGACTTCGCCGCCGCGCGGCGCCGTGGACCAGTCAGTTTTGGATTGAGTTCCGGACTGAGTTTTTCGGCGGCGGCGATCGGCTCAACATGCGCCAGATTCAAACCCGAGAGGTCCGTGGATTCATCACCGCTGATCACGAATCCCCACTCGGGAGCCGGACTGACCACGCGAGCGCCGCGCAGCCGCAAACTATCGAGATCGGCAGCCGTGGGCGCCGCCGCAAACTGCACCACCCAATGCCGCCGATCCGTGGTTGCATTCGCAGAGGGCTGACGGTCAATGATCACGCCACGCCCGTACAGGCGCGTCTTCCAGTGGATTTCAGGCTGCGCTAAGGCGTCTGAGGCGACGACTAAGAGCAACAAACCGGCGGCATAGGAAATATGCATGTGCTTGTGGGTCCTGTGGCTCTTATCGAGCCCCGGACTACACAAGCCAGACGGTGGTTTGCCTTAGGTGGGCGGGGGAAGTCTGCTTAGGCTTTTAGTTCTGGAACCATGGATTACACCATGTACAATCCGCCGTTTACCTCAATCGTCTGCCCGTGGATAAACCTACCCGCATGAGAGCAAAGAAAAATAATGGTATCGGCGATTTCCTCATTCGTCCCTAAGGTTCCCGCGGGAGTAGAGGCTTTCACTGAGTCGAGCATCTCCGGAGTCGAGAAAACTTCGTGGAAATGATTATCGACTGTACCAGGACTAACAGCATTTACCCTTACGCCATGAGGAGCCAATTCCTTAGCCATCCCCTTGGTGAAGCAGGAGACCGCCGCTTTGGCTGACGAATAGAGCGCCGCGCCGGGACCGCCCCCGTGGCGCGCGGCGATGGACGAGAGATTCACGATCACGCCGCTTTTCCGGGCGATCATTCCGCCCGCGACTGCGCGAGCGACAAACCAGGCACTCTTCACGTTCAACGTGTAAATTTCGTCGAACAGCTCCGATGTGGATTCCAGCAGCTTGGCCCGTTTCACCAGCGAGCCGGCGTTATTCACCAGAATGTCGATCGGAGCGTCCATTCGGGCCAACGTGAGACAGAATTTGTCGATGCCGGCATTTGCCGACAAATCGCCTTGCATCGTTTCGGCGGTGGCGCCCGCCGCGCGAACGGCTTCCGCTGTTTCGTCAATGCCTGCTTTGTGAGTGCTGTAATGCACAATCAGCCGCGCCGCGCCCGCCTTCGCCAAGGCGATGGCGGTTGCTTTTCCGATGCCTCGGGACGCACCCGTAATTAGTGCGGTTTTGCCCGCGAACTCACTCATGCTCGTGCCTTTCTCCTTGAGGGCCGGGCCGGGGCGACTGCCGCCGCCGACTGCCACCGGGCCAACTGATACTTCCTGGAATAACCTGCCGTCCGATTAGCGATCTCGACTTCCACGCCACCGTTGGCATCACAGGTCCAGGTCTCGGAAATTTCCTGTAACGGCGAAACTTGGCTGTGAACGACGGGAACGGTTCCCAGTTCCGGATTCTCTGCCAACTCGGGCTCGAAGGGGAAAAGAATCTCGTCCCAGAGAACGATATCACCTCCGGGCCGTCCGCCGGAATCGATGGATGATGCCTCCAGAAATCGAAAGTGTCCGATATTATGCGCCGGCGAATATTTCCGCTGGTATCGCAGTGGCGCTTCCTTCGGCCGGGGAAGCGCGTCTCCCTTGGAGAAAACGGGGTCGAACAATATCAGCGAACCGCCGTCGCCTTCGCGCCACACTCCGAAATAGCGCGAGAATTTTTCGCGCAGGCGGAATCCACCCTGGCCGTCGGCATGAATCGCAAGACCGATCGCGGTGGCAGCTCTGGTATAGGCGGACCGTTTCACGCGCCGGCCGAATCGCTCGCGCAACATTCGCGGCACCAGCGGAAGCTCGCTCGCTCCGCCTGTGACGTAAAGGCAATCAATGCCATCCGGAGCCTCTGCCGACAGCAGGTCGTCCACAGCCCGAAGCGTTTCCTCCAGCAACGGGCGGCATCGCTCGTAATAATCCGAAACCGCGATCTGCTTCGCCGGCCATTCCGGATGGACCAGATCCAGATCCAGGCTGATCCGGCGGCTATTCGGATTCAGCGACTCTTTGGCGCTGCGGCACTGTTCCAGCAGCGTAAAAACCGCGGCCTGATCGAGCGCATGAAACTGCTCCTCCGGGACGGCCAGCTCTGCCATGGCCATATCAAAGTCGTCTCCGCCCAGCGTGGAAATACTTTCTGTCGCCAGAACCTCGTGTTCGCCGCCCTCCAGCCGCACCAGCGACGCGTCGAAAGTACCGCCGCCCAGGTCGTAAACCAGCAGCAATTCCCCGGTGGCGTCGCGGTCGCGCTTTGCATGCCCATACTCCACGCCGGCGGCCGACGGCTCGTTCAGCAGTCCCAAAACGTGAAAGCCGGCGCGCCGAAAAGCTTCCGCCGTCAGGTAGCGCTGATTGGAATTGGCGTTGGCCGGAACGCCCAGCATGGCTTCCAAGGGCTCGGCCGCGCCAATCGCATTCTTCAGAGCACTCGCCATGCCGGTCAACAGGTCGAGAAGCCTGAACGTCTCGCCGGCAATTTCCACTTCCGTCGCGGGTCCTGCCGATTCCAGCAGCCGCTTGATGCTGCGAACGACGGTCCAACCGGATTCGGAGGCCATACTCCAGGCATCCCAGCCAAACCGCAATTCCCGCCCGCGCGCGGCGATCAGCGCCGGCCACCATTCCCGGGCTTCGCTTTCCGCCGATTCGAAATTCTGGATGGGATAGTTGCCGCGATCGGCCCGGACAACAACAATCCGGGTAGTTCCAAAGTCAATACCAAGTTTCATTAATGGGGACGCGCTGCGTGGAGCGAACTTCTAGCTTAACTGCCGCCGGAGATCGCGTGCACGACGAGGTAACACACGGCGGCCACCGCCGCGGAGGCGGGCAGCGTCATGATCCAGGCCCAAAGAATGTTTTGCGCCAATTTCCAGCGTACGGCTTTGACTCTCTGGATCGCGCCGACGCCGGCAATCGCGCCGGTGATGACGTGGGTGGTGGAAACGGGCACGTGCAGGTAGGTGGGGAAAAGAATCGCTATCGCGCCCGCGGTCTCGGCACAAAATCCTCCCCGGGGCTTTAAACGGGTAAGTTTGGAGCCCATGGTGTGAACAATGCGCCAGCCGCCCGTCATCGTGCCCAGAGCGATTGCCGAGAAAGCGGCGAAGATGACCCAGCCCGGAACGTGGAATTGAGGAAGATATCCGGCGGCAACCAGAACGCCGGTAATAATTCCGATGGTCTTCTGCGCGTCATTGGAACCGTGGGAAAAGCTGAACAGCGCGGCCGAGACAAGCTGCAGCTTGCGGAACCAGTAGTCCATGTATGTCGGAGTAGACTTTCGGAACAGCCAGTAGACGATCATCATCAGGATCGCGCCAAGGAGCATTCCCAGCATCGGCGCCACAATGATGAAAATCAAAGTCTTGATCCAGCCTTCGGGAATGATGGCGTTCAGCATGAAGGATGGCCCTTCGATCATCACGGCCTTTGCCATCGCGGCGCCGGCATAGCCGCCCAGAAGCGCGTGCGAGCTGGAGGTGGGCAGGCCGAAATACCAGGTGAACAGATCCCAAAAAATCGCCCCCAACAGAGCGGCGAGAATAACGTACTCGGTGACATAGCGCTCGGTGACCATTCCAGTGCCGATAGTCTTGGCGACACCGAGCCCGGTCTCAGTCAGCAGCGCCGGACCAGCGGCGACAAAGTTCCAAAAAGCAGCCCAGAGAACGGCCTGAAAGGGAGTAAGGACGCGCGTGGCGACAATGGTCGCCACGGAATTGGCGGCATCATGAAAACCGTTGATGTAGTCGAAGATCAGCGCCACCAGAACGATGACGATCACTAGAATCAGCGTCGTCGACATGTCGGGCTAACTGTTCTTCACGACGACGTTCTGGAGATGGTCTGCGACATCCTCGCAAGCGTCGGTCGCGAGCTCGAGAATTTCGTAGATCTCCTTGTACTTAAGCAGCCGGATCGGGTCCTTTTCCGTGTGGAACAGCTCGGCCACGCCGCCGCGCTCGACCCCGTCGGCCTCTTCCTCCAACCGGTTGATTTCGATGCAATGCGCCAGGATGGCCTCGCCCTTTTCCAGTGCCTCAAAGGCGGTCTTGATGTGCTTTGCGCATTCCACGATCAGACGCAGCAGGTTCCGCAGTGGCGGCGTAATGGCGTCCAGATCATAAGCGTCCATCCGGTGTGCGCCATCTTCGATGTAATCGAGAATGTTATCGAGCAATGACGCCAAGGCATGAATATCTTCCGGATCGAGCGGGGTGATGAACGTCTCCCCCAGCCGCTGAAAGATTTCATGAAGAACTTTGTCGCCCTTATGCTCCAGCTCCGTAATCTTTTGAGCCGCATCCCGAAAGTCCGGCTTTCCCGTCTCGCAGGCGTTCAATAACAAAACCGCGGCATCCAGAATAATGCCGGCTTGCTGCGTGAAATAGTGGAAGAATTTTTCTTCGCGAGGAAGAAATCTCATACGAAACAGAGGGGCGAAAGGCGGTCGCGGCCTGTAGGCATATCGATTCGGAACCTCATCTTCTCATTGCGCAAGAATGGCGGTCAACCGCCCTTTGGTTACGATTCAATGACAACAGGCAACTCCGCCGGGCTCGCCGGCTCATCCCCCAAATCCGGATCAAGATAACGCGGATCCAATAGACGCTGCGGATGAATGTTTCCCATCGCCGCCAGCATCGAGTCCTTTAGCCTTGGATGTTCCCGTTCCAAGTCCGCAAATATATCGCGAATTGAACGCCGGACGGTCCCTGTCTTTTGAGAGCAGCCACAAGGGATCACCGGAGCGCCCAACGAGGCTGCGTACTGAGTGGTCAAGTCCTCCGTTACGTATACCAGCGGACGGATCAGCCGGAAGTCTCGCTCCCGCGAATAGGTGACCGGCGGCAGCGCGCTTAACCGTCCTGTAAACATTGCGTTGCGCAGGAACGATTCGCAAAAGTCGTCCGCCGTGTGACCGAGAGCGATGACATTCACGCCGAGCTTCTTGCCGACCTCGTAGACCGCCCGCCTTCGAAATCGGCTGCACATGTCGCAACCATGATCCGGCTGCTCGTCGATCAGGCGCAGCGAGGGGCTATCCGTGAAATAAGTCCACTCGATGCCACGTGACTTTAAGTATTCCCCAAAGGGTTGAATTGGCGATAAAAACTTTCCTTGCTCAATCGTGAATGCGCAAACAGAAAAATCGATGGGAGCGCGCCTAGATAGACTCCACAGCGCTTCCAGCAAAGTGACAGAGTCTTTCCCGCCGGAAAGTCCGACCGCTACGCGGTCGCCATCGCGAATCATCTGGAAACGCGTGACGGCCTCGCCGACTTTCCGTAGAAGTGTCTTTTCGAGATCCAACTCCCTATTATAAGTTTCGTGCGCATCGACGCCCCCGCCCGCAATCAAGCCGAACAGCGCTCCTGGTATTTTTACGATTGGGCCAACTCTGCTTTTCCGACGGCGGTCGTCACGACGTTCCTGGGTCCATACCTGACCGCCATTGCAAAACGCGCGGCCGGACCTGACGGCTTTGTCTATTTCGGGGGCATTCCGCTGGACGCGCGTTCCGTTTGGGGCTATACGGTAGCTCTCTCGGTTATCCTGCAGGTCTTGATTCTTCCTCCACTGGGCGCTTGGGCCGATCACGGTGCTCGGAAGAAACAATTGCTTGGTGCTGCGGCCTATCTGGGAGCTTCCGCCACCATGCTTCTGTATTTTCTCCAGGGATCCAATTGGCAGCTCGGCGTGGGATTGTTTGTCGTGGCAAACGTGGCGTTCGGCGCGGGTAACGTGATCTATAACTCGTTTCTCCCGGATATTGCGGCGCCGGAAGAGCGGGACCATGTGTCCAGCCGTGGATGGGGAATCGGGTATCTCGGCGGCGGTTTGGCGCTGGCGCTGAATCTGTTGCTCTATCTCAAGGCGGAATCATTCGGCATCACCGAGGGACAAGCCGTGCGAATCAGCCTGCTGGCGACCGGAGTGTGGTGGGCCGTCTTCACGCTGATTCCGCTCTTCGGACTGAAGAATCGCCCCGCGCAAAATCGCGAGCCTTCCCAGCATGGAATTTTTTCGGCCAGTTTCGGGCAACTGTTTCGCACGCTGCGCGACATTCGGCGGTATCCCCAGGCGATGATTTTTCTCATCGCCTACCTGCTCTATAACGATGCGATTCAGGCGGTCATCGCGCTCTCCAGCCAGTTCGGCAGCGATGAATTGGGGATGCCGATGTCCAGTCTGACCTCGGTGATTCTCATGGTTCAATTCGTGGCCTTCCTTGGAGCCATGAGCTTCGGATCCGTCGCGGCGAGGATCGGAGCGAAGCGGACGATCCTGACGACACTCGTTGTATGGACCGGGGTGCTTGGGTATATTTACTCCGTCCATACGGCAAAAGGATTTTTCATTGCCGCCGCATTTGTCGCGCTGGTGATGGGCGGCAGCCAGGCGCTGAGCCGTTCTCTCTTCTCGCAGATGATCCCGCGTTCCCGGGAAGCGGAATATTTCGGACTCTACGAAGTCAGCGACAAAGGCACCAGTTGGCTGGCGCCGTTGTTTTTCGGCCTCGCGCTCCAGTTCACAAAAAGCTATCGCCTTGCCATCCTGTCGCTCATTACATTTTTTATTCTCGGTTTTCTCGTGCTGCTGAGAGTGAACGTGAATCAAGGAAAGCTGGAGGCTGCCCGTTGAACCTCATCCCGTTGCTGTTGCTGCTTCCGAATCTGGTGCAGCAGGAAATGACCGAGCGGAAAGTGCCGGGCGCGGCGCTGGCCATCGTTCACGAGGGTCGCGTTGTATACTCCGCGGGCTTTGGAATCGCGAGCGCCGACACGGGAGAACCGGTTCGCGCCGAGATGCTGTTTCGCGCAGGCTCGACGACGAAGATGATGACCGCCGCCGCGCTGGTGAAGCTGTCGCTTGCAGGAAAGATCGCGCTCGACGAACCGATCGGCAATCGTGTTCCGAAACTCCCGGAGCCGTTGCGGCCGCTGACCGCGAGCCAACTGTTGTCGCACACCAGCGGACTGATTCCCGGCACGGGTTATGACGGATCGCACGACGACGATGGCTTGGCAAAGAACATCATGAGCTGGGATGCCAAGCGATTCGCCCAAGCACCGGGAACGGGTTACTTGTACTCCAACCACGGATACGCTCTCGCCGGCTATCTCGTTGAAGTGCTCAGCGGAAAATCCTTTGCCGATGCCGTGGAAGAACTGGTGTTCCGGCCAGCGGGAATGCAACGCACGACGTTCCGCCCGCTGGTCGCCATGACCTGGCCGCTGGCGCAGGGTCACGACAACGGAGCCGTGGTCCGGCCCATCGCCGACCACACGGGGTTCTGGCCCGCGGGCTCCATGTACACCAGCGTTCTGGAGATGTCGAAATTTGCAGCGGGGTTCATGGATGGAAGCTTCGATCCGAAAGTGGTTCAGTTGATGACCACTCCCCGCGTGGCCATCCCTAAGACCCAAAATGAACAGTACGGTTACGGTCTCGCGTTAGACAAATACCGGGGGACCACCCGATGGCGACATTCCGGAGCGCGCAAGGGCTACGGAAGCATGGCCATTTTTCTACCGGATCGAAAGCTGGCCATCGTCCTGATGACCAATGGGACTGGACTGTCGCTTCCCAAAACTCTGGAAAAAATTCAGGAGATGCTCGTTACCGCGCCATGAAGATCGCGCTGGACGCCACGCCGCTGATCGTCCCAACCGGCGGAATCCGGCGCTATGTGGAAGAGCTGGTGCGTGCCCTCACCGTTCAGTTTCCACACGATTCCTTCCAGCTGATTTCCGACCAGCCGAATCCTCCCCGCGGGATTTCCAAATATTGGTGGATGCTGGGAGCCAACCGCGAAATGCGGCGGCGCGAGATCGATTTGTTCCACGGAACAGACTTCTCCGTTCCGTATGTACCTCTCCGCCCGAGCGTGCTGACCCTGCATGACTTGTCGCCTTGGCGATTCCAGGACTCACCGAGAGTGCGGCAGCGAACGCCGTATCTTCTCGGGTTCGGAATCGCAACGGCCGTCATTACTCCCAGCCGGGCGATTCGAAAGGAAGCGATTACCGAGTTTCGGCTCTCGCCCGCCCGTGTTACCGCCGTCCCGTTGGCCGCGCCCTCCTGGATGACGCGGGTCGAAACCACGCGAAGCGGCAATCCCTACTTCCTGTACGTCGGGACCATCGGTCCGCGCAAGAATATCGAAACCGTGATCACCGCCTGGCGCGCCATCCGGGCGGAACGAAAAGTCGATTTGGTGCTGGCCGCCAGGCTTGCGGCGGAACAGTCGCCGATTCAGGTCGAACCGGGCCTGCGGCTGCTGGGACCGGTTGCCGACCGCGAGTTGCCACGGCTGTACTCGGGCGCCACGGCTGTGGTGTATCCCTCGCTTTATGAAGGGTTTGGCCTCCCTGTCCTGGAAGCTATGCAATGCGGGGTCATGGTGATCATTTCCACCGATCCGGCATTGGTGGAAACCGGAGGAGACGCGGCGGTTGCCGTCGCGGCGAAAGACGTAAGAGGATGGATTGACGCTATGCGTGCCGCTCTGACCAACGAAACCTTTGTGGCGACACGTCAGGAACTCTCCCTCCGCCAGGCCGCCCGGTTCAACTGGACTCGGACAGCCAAGGAGACTTACGAGGTATATCTTGCCGCCCAGCGGCAATTTACGGAGTTCTAAGCCCCGCGCCCTGCTGATTTCACCGGAGGCTCCCTATCCGATGTACGGCGGCGGTCCGTTGCGTACCGTCTCGCTTATCGAGTACCTCCGGAAGCGATATACCGTCGATCTGATCGTCTTTCGGAACGATTACCTTGTGCCCATCCCTCCGGAGACGTTCGGCAACGTTCTGCAGATCCGCCTGCCGTTCCATTCGCGCCAGATGGGCGCGCGAATCTGGAGAAATGCGGGAAGGCTGGTACGTCAAAGACCTCCGCTGGTCGATCGTTTCTCAGGTTTCGAAGCCGCAATGAATGAGTGGCTGCGCGGGAAAACCTACGACGTTGCCGTCTTCGAGCATTTCTGGGTGGCTCCCTATGTGGGTCTCATTCGCCAGTACGCCCAAAGGTTAGTACTAGATCTCCACAACGTCGAATCAGAACTGATGGGCCTGCCATTTCGAGCGGCGGCTCGCAGAATGGAAGCAAAACTGCTCCCATTGTTCGACACGATACTTGTGACTTCTGCCCAGGACGCGGCTAAAATTCCAGTTCAATCGGTGATTTATCCAAACTGCATCCCCGACGGTCCGATGCCGGCGCGGCAAGAACAGCTGGCGATCGGCATGTCGGCAAACTTTGAGTTCTTTCCGAACTTGCTGGGAGTCCGCTGGTTTGCGCGCCGCGTGTGGCCCACGGTGAGGGACGCATTTCCCGGGTTGCAGTGGAGGTTGATCGGCAAAAATCCCCAAGCCGTATCCCGCTGGACTTCCGGCGACTCCCAAATCGTCACCACGGGGCCGATTCCGGATGCGATCGGCGAAATTGCCCGCTGCCGCGCAGCCATCGTACCTATCCAATATGGTTCCGGCACCCGTCTGAAAATTCTTGAGGCTTGGGCGGCCGGTACACCTGTCATAAGTACATCCAAGGGATGCGAAGGCTTGAACGCTGAAACCGGAAAAACGCTAATGGTGGCCGATACCCCATCGACCTTTGCCGATGCGGTTTCTCAGGTTCTGCGCGACTCCCTCCTTCGGGATCGCCTGCGCGGCGAGGGTAGAACCCAATTGTGCCGGGACTTCGTTTGGTCTCAAACCGCAAAACGACTGGATGACAGCCGTGTTCTATAATGGACTGGCGCGCATGCGAATCGGGGTGGATGCGCATGCGGTTGGGCGCAAACTCACTGGAAATGAAACATATATCCGGAATCTGCTCCGGGAATATGTACGCGCCGGCCGCTGCCAGGATCTTGTTTGTTATCTATCGGCGGCGCCGAACCTTGCGCCGGCGGTTTCGGGACTGCTCGACTTGGGATTGGATTCGCGGTTTGTCTCAGCTAACCCTTTCGTTCGCTTAGGCTTAGACCTCTCTCAACGCAGCCGCCTGGACCGTTTGGATCTGCTGCATGTCCAGTACACGGCTCCCCTTGCCTGTCCGGTTCCCATCGTTGCCACGATCCACGACGTCAGTTATCTTGAGGTTCGCCAGTTCTTCTCTTTCGCCCGCGCCGCCCAATTGCGAATTACCGTTGGCCGGACGGTCCGCCGCGCGGCCCGGATTATCGCTCCCAGTGAGTTTTCGCGCCGCCGGATCAGCAAGGCGTACAACATCGACGACAACCTGATTTCGGTGATCCACAACGGGGTTGATCCGCAATTTCGAGTCATTCCGCGCGAAACCGCGGCTGCCAGAATCCGGATGAATCATGGAATCGAAGCTCCCTACATCCTTTCGGTGGGGGACCTTCATCCTCGAAAGAACCAAACCGGCCTGATCCGGGCGTTCTCGAATATCGTGAAGACGGACAAGCGATTGCCCCACCACTTGGTCCTGGTGGGCAAAGAAGGCTGGCACGGCCGCGAAGTTCGCGAGCAAGCGCAGAGCCTGGGAGTCATGGACCGGGTTCATTTCCCGGGATTCGTGCCAGACGCCGATCTGGTGGACTTCTACGCCGGTTGCGATCTTTTTGTCTTTCCGTCATTTTACGAGGGATTCGGTCTTCCGGTGCTGGAAGCGATGGCTTGCGGCCGGGCGGTAGCCTGTTCCCAGACGACGGCGCTTCCGGAAGTGTCCGATTCCGCGGCATTGCTTTTCGACCCGGCGGACGATCAACAGATTGCCAAGGCGATGATCGATTTCCTTCTGTCTAACGATCTGCGGCTACGTTACGAGCGCATGGGCCATCAATGGGCTTCGAAGTTCAGCTGGCAGCGGGCGGCTGCGGAAACGATGGCCGTTTATGAGCGCGTGGTAGAAGATAACAAGGGGGCCGTGCTCGAGTCTGCCGGCCGCCGCTCATGATCGTCCAAGGAATTCTGACCTCTCTTTTTCTGGCCGCATCCGTCCCTGGCAACGCCCAGGAAACGCTTCGCTACTCGATCAACTGGCCCAGCGGGCTCAGTCTCGGGGAAGCGGCGCTGCAGTCTCACCCGGCCGCCCAAGGAAAGGATGCTCCCTCAAACCGGGAACATTCATTTGTTCTCGATGCATCCATTCCAGGTTTCGCCGTAGCCGATCGGTATCGCTCGCTGGCCACATCCGGACAATGCTCGATCGAATTTGAGAAAAGCATCCAGCACGGCCAGCGCAAGACCAGCGAGACGACGACATTTAAACCCGCCGAAGGCATCGCCACTCGCGAAACAAAAGACGGCGGCAAGACGGATTTCCAGATCGCCGGCTGCGCCAAAGACGGTCTGGCTTTTCTGTTCTGGCTGCGATCGGAACTGGCCCAAGGCCGGCTTCCCGCGGGGAACCAGAAGATTTTCTTCGGCGCTCCTTACGAGATCTCCGTACAGTTCAGCGGCAAGCAGGATATTATTGTCAGCGATCACAAGATCCCTGCGGATCGATTGGTCGCTAAGCTCAAAGGTCCTGCGTCCGAGACTTCCTTCGAGATGTTCTTCTCCGACGACGCCGCGAAAAGACTGCTGATGGTGCGAGTCCCCCTGGCGATCGGCAGTTTTTCCATGGAGCTGGTCGAATAGCCGTCCTGTGAAGATTGCCTTCTTCTCGCCGCTGCCTCCGGCGCAAAGCGGAATCGCCGACTACTCCGCCACTCTTCTGGACGCGCTGCGGCTGCTGGCGGACGTCGATGCTTTCCCGGAAGCTCCAGCTTCTTTCGATCCGGCCGGATACGACGCGATTCTCTATCATCTGGGGAACAATCCCTTCCACAGCTATGTGTATGAAATGGCCCTTCGCTATCCGGGCACGATCGTCCTGCATGAAGCCAACCTTCACCACCTGATCGCCGACATTACCATCCGCCGCAGCGATTGGGACGCTTACATGCGCGAAGTGGAGTTCGATGGCGGAGCACCCGCATTGGCCTTCGCTCAACGGGTTCGCGCGCTCGAAGTGGGGCCGGACTATGAGGGACTACCGATGCTGAAGCGCGTTCTGAATGCATCGAAAGCGGTGATCGTCCATAGCCGGTTCGTCGCAGGCCAGGTGGCCGCCGCCGGATTCACCGGCCCGGTGGGAGTGATTCCGCATGGGGCCGCAATTCCCGCCGTCGATCGCGCCAGTTGGAGAAACCGCCTGGGACTACCGGACGAAACCCAACCGTTGATCGGAATCTTCGGGTTTCTCAAGCCCTACAAGCGGATCGCAGAGTCGTTGCGCGCATTCCGGCGGTTGCTGAAGGTCATGCCGAAAGCGCGGCTGTTGTTGTGCGGCGAAAGTCATCCCGAACTTCCGTTGCCCCAGCTATTTTCGACCCTCGGCCTGAACGGAGAAGTTCGCCATATCGACTTCGCGCCGCTCGAAGACTTCGTGGGCTACATTGCCGCCTGCGACATCGTTTTGAATCTCCGCTATCCCACCGTTGGCGAGACATCGGGTACCCTGCAGCGCGCGCTTGGATTGGGGCGGGCCGTCATGGTCAGCGACGTGGGCGCTTTCGCGGAGTATCCGG
This sequence comes from uncultured Solibacteraceae bacterium, assembly GCA_964515165.1. GTDB lineage: Bacteria > Acidobacteriota > Terriglobia > Bryobacterales > Bryobacteraceae > JAPKYZ01. The sequence goes on from CAZETQ010000066.1 coordinate 25,514, forward strand.
AAGAGATCTGCTTGAAGGTTCCCGTGGATGCGCTCGAAGAGGACCTGATTTTCGAGTATCTCCGGGTTCTGACGTCGCGGCCCGATCTGGCACAGGCGATGGGCGATCGTGCGCGCCGGTGGATTGAAAGCGAGTGTTCCTGGGACACAGTCGCCCGGCGATATGTCCATTTTCTGAGCGGGCCGAAGGCCGGCGATGCGCTGGCCAATGTTTCGAAGCCGACGGATGCTTCCAGTAAAGATGCGATCCTCGCGTGGACCGGCCCGAATGAGTATGTCGAAGCGCACATGACCCGCCTGGCTCACACGCTGGCCATCACGCCCCCGGGTTCTGGCGGCGAGGCAATTCTGGAAATGGGCGCCTATATGCACATCACTCCGGCGCTCCACTACGAGTTGGGTTATGGCACCGTCCGCGGATGTTATTACGGTCCCGCGGGACAGACCGACTCCAAGACTGTCTGTGCCGCCGACGGGCGCAAATTTCATTGCGAGGTCGACCTGTTCGACGCCGAGAAAGATCCGTTTCCCTACACCGACGAGTCGTTTGCCACCGTGCTTTGCTGCGAGCTGATCGAACATCTGCCCAGCGATCCGATGCACACTTTATCCGAGATCAACAGAATTCTGCGTCCCGGAGGTCATCTTGTGCTGACGACGCCCAACATCGCCAGCCTGCGGGCCGTCGCGGCGATTCTGAACGGCCGCCATCCAGGATTTTTTGCAACGTATCTGAAACCGGAGAAGCTGGCCGAGGGAGATTCGCGGCACAACCGGGAATACACCGCTCGGGAAGTCTATCTGTTGCTGCATTACGCGGGCTTTGATATTGAACGGCTGGAGACCGGACCGTTTCTGGAAAAGCCCGAGCCCGAGCTGGACTGGGTGAAGGATTTGCTGCGGAAACAAAACCTCGACACCGAGTATCGCGGTGAGGGCACTTACATTGTGGGAAAGAAAGCCGGCCCCATCCGCGAGCGCTGGCCCGACTGGTTGTACAGCGCATGACATCGCTCTGGGAGAATCGCTCACTGGCGATTTCGCTGACGAAACGGGACATCCAGGCCCGCTACCGGGGCAGCTTTGGGGGAGGATTGTGGACCTTCCTGAATCCTCTGCTGCTGATGTTGACGTATTACTTCGTCTTCGGCGTCATTCTGCGCGCGCGCTTTCCCGGTGATCCTTCTCGCGAAGGCTTTGTGCTCTACTTCCTGGCCGGAATGCTGCCCTGGCTGGCGATGTCCGAAGCCTGGAGCCGCTCACCCGGCCTGATTCTGGAGCATTACAACTTCATCAAGAAACTCGTCTTTCCGGTGCAGATTCTTCCGGCTGTACGGACACTGGCAGCGCTCATCTCCGAAGGCGTGGCGTTGCTGTTGTTTCTGGCTCTGCTACTCATCACGCGCGGAGCGATTCCGCTCTCGGCGCTTTGGCTGCCGGTGCTGCTGATCCCGCAAGTCTTGCTGACCCTCGGCGTTTCTTACCTGCTTGCGGCAACCGGGGCGTTTCTTCGCGATCTGTCGCAGATCATCGGGTTCGTTTTGACGCTGATCTTTTTCATTACGCCGATTTGCTATCCGGATACACAGATCCCCGCATGGGCGCTGCCGGTTCTTGGCAAGAATCCCGTCTATGCCCTGGTGCGGGGATACCGGGCGATCCTGATCGAAGGCCACGCTCCGGAGTGGCAAGCGCTTTGGAAGCTCTGGGTCGTGGCGATTGTGCTCTTCTTCGCCGGCTGGCGGTGGTTTGCCAAGCTTCGAAAGAGTTTCGCGGACGTCCTGTAAGCCTCGGTTATTCCCTCGGAGTTACTCGACCGTTGTCACCTTCGTAATTCTTTCGAATTTGCCCGGCTCGCGGCCCTGCAAATATGCCAGGCTGAGCGACATCATCTGACACGGCAATAGTTCTAAAATGGGCCGCGCCGCCTCGTCGATTGCGTGCAGCGCGAACGGACCCTGGGAAACGCCGGGGCCGCAAAGATAGGCTTTCGCGCCGGTTTCCTGAACGTCGCTCACCAGCCGGCGATTCAATTCCCGGACATTTTCTGCGCCCTCAAAGACCACCACCAGGCAGTCCGGACCCAACATCTCAAACGGTCCGTGCCGCAGCGCCGCGCTGCTCATCCCTTCCGCATGGAAGTGCGCGGCCTCTTTTTGCACCATTGCGCCCAAGCCGGCGACTGCCAGCGACGCCCCTCTTCCGGCAAGAAACACGTGCCGGATTTCCGCCAGTGCTTGCACCAGCTCTTCGACATGCTCACGCCACCGCTTGAGATATATCTCCGCGGCAGCGGGAACGCTCGCCAGTACCTGCCGGGCCGCGGCAAGGTCGCCACCCGTCAACTGCTCCCCCAGCCAGTACAACGCGGTCAGCAGCGCGACTGCGGTCTTGCAGGCGACGCCGCCTTCTTCTCCGGCTTTCGTCAGCAGTGTCACTTGAGATTGTGTTGCGAGCACCGAGGACGGAGTGTTGCTGACCCCGATATAGAGAGGTCCCTGCCGTTCCATCAGCCGGACAATCTCCGCGCTCGCTCCGGACTGGGAGACCGTGACGATCACGTTGCGCTCATCCAGGAGTTGCGGCGAAGAGTACAACAGCTCCGAAGTCTCGACCATGATTGAATCGAAGCCGGATCTGGTCAGAGAGAGATGCAGCGGATGGAGAATCTGGTAGGAGCCGCCCATTCCCGTCAGAATCACGCGCTGCAAACGCCCGGCTTGGAGATTCTCACGAATTGCCTGAAGTTCCGGGATGGGCGTGAGAATTTCCACCGTGTCCCGGAGCGCCTGGGGCTGATCGAGAATATCGCGGAAGTAGATTCCCTGGAGTTTCTCTATCTGAATCAAACCGTTCTCGCCTCCAAACTCACAGGGTAGCGTCGCTTTAGGCGATATTGACGAAAGTCGCTGCGATTCGCTACCCTGAAAATTCCTGATAGAGGCGCGTTGGCCACGACTGCGGGCTTGCTATACCGAAAACGCTTCGGAAGCCAGCAGAAAGGGACCGATGCCGAAGCTCCAGGCGAAGCGTGAAGCGCCTGTGGGTTGGTGAGCCGGGCTAAATCCCTGCCACTGTCACTGGTGATCCCGGTGAAGGGCTATCGAAGATGAACGACCTCTTTACACTCACTCGCCAACTGATCGACATCGAGTCGATCACCCCCAACGAAAAAGCCGTCACAGAGTTTCTCGAAACCCGGCTCCAGGACTTGGCTCGCCGCTGCAACGGCCAGGTGGAGCGAATGGATGTCGAACCGGATCGCTTCAATCTGCTGGTGACATTCGATGCGCCCGTGGTGACGCTGTCGACTCATCTGGATACCGTTCCGCCGTTTATTCCGTCCCGCGAAGACGAGGACAACATCTGGGGGCGCGGCGCCTGCGACGTCAAAGGAATCATCGCGTCGATGGTGTTTGCCGCCGAACGGCTGCTGGCGGCCAGCGAGCGCCGGTTCGCTCTCCTGTTTGTGGTGGGAGAGGAGCGAAACTCCGCCGGAGCGTATTTCGCCGCAAAGCACCCGCGCGGCTCCCGGTTCCTGATCAATGGCGAGCCAACGGAAAACAAGCTGGCGGTTGGCAGCAAAGGCGCGCTGCGCTATGAGTTCATCGCCAGCGGCCGGATGGCGCATTCCGCTTATCCCGAATTGGGCGACTCGGCGATCGACAAGCTTCTGACGGCTCTGGATGCCGTGCGCAAAATCAAGCTTGAGAACGACCCCCGGCTAGGAGCTTCGACCGTTAACATCGGAACTCTCACCGGCGGCCGCGCTCCGAACGTCATTGCCGACTATGCCAAGGCGGAACTGTTCATCCGGTTGGTCGACGACGGAGCGTCTACTCGGACCCGTGTTCAGGAGGCGGTCACCAGCGTCGAAGTCAAAGAAGTGCTCTGTATTCCCGCCGTCCATATGGGCACGCTGCCGGGATTCGAAACCATGGTGGCGAAGTACACCACCGACATTCCCGCATTCGGCGGAGCCTGGGGCGAACCCTACCTGATCGGCCCCGGGACGATCCACGTGGCTCACACCGAGCGGGAGCATGTGCCCAAGGCACAGCTTGTTGCGGCCGTGTCCGTCTACGAATCGATCGTCAAACAACTTTTGCAAGGCAATTAATTTCCACGTCATGAGTCAAAAAATCCCTGTTGGAGTCCTCGGCGCGACCGGTATGGTCGGCCAGCATTTTGTGAAGTTTCTGGAGAATCACCCGTGGTTCGAATTGACCTGGGTGGGCGCGAGCGACCGCTCCGCCGGCAAGCTGTACAAAGACGCCACCTCCTGGAGACTCGATGGCCTGATGCCCACCAAGACGGCCGGGCTGACTGTGGAGGAATGCAAGCCGGGGAAGAACACGCCGAAGCTGGTTTTTTCGGCGACGGACGCCAGCGTGGCCACCGAGATCGAACAGGCATTCGCCAATGCGGGCGCAACCGTGGTGTCCAATTCCCGCAACCATCGCATGGAGGCGGATGTCCCGCTGCTGGTGCCGGA
>CAZETQ010000066.1:30107-32699 GCA_964515165.1 uncultured Solibacteraceae bacterium
TGCCCGGTGCTGGATTGGAAGTTCATCGCCCTGGGACATAATACGATTCGCGGCGCAGCCGGAGCCGCGGTTCTCAATGCCGAGCTGATGAAGGTCGAGGGGTATTTGGACTAGCCATGATTGTCATGAAGTTTGGCGGGACCTCCGTCGAGTCCCGCGAAGCGATTGCGCGCCTGCGTTCGATTGTCGAATCGCGGCGCGATCGCCATCCCGTCGTTGTCGTCTCGGCGATGGGAAAGACCACCAACAAACTGCTGGCGATGGCCGACGAAGCGGTGAAAGGCAGCCGCGACCGCGCGTTGGAGCTGTGCGCGGAGCTGAAGGCCTATCACGAGAAGGAAGCCGGTCCCCATCCCGCCATTGAGCCGCATTTCGCCGAGCTGGCGGAACTCCTGAAGGGTCTTTCGGTGCTGGGGGAAATGACGCCGCGCTCCATCGACGCCATCTCGAGCTATGGCGAACGGCTCTCCAGCATCCTGGTGGCGAATGCGCTGGGCGCGGTGCATGCCGATTCTCGCGACTACATCGTCACCGATGATCGCCACGCGCAGGCCGCTCCGCTCTACGGCCCGACGTTCGAGCGGCTGAAAAAGCTTCCGCGCGGGCAGATCGTGGTGATGGGCGGCTTCATCGGCTCGACAAAAGACGGCATCACCTCCACCCTGGGACGCGGAGGCAGCGACTTTTCCGCCGCCATTATCGGTGCCGGCATCGGAGCGGAAGAAATCCAGATCTGGACGGATGTGGATGGAATGTTGACGTCCGATCCTCGAATCCTCTCCGGCGGCAAGCGGGTCAAAACTATTTCTTTCGCCGAAGCGGCGGAGCTGGCCTATTTCGGCGCGAAGGTTCTGCACCCATCCACCGTTGTGCCGGCCATCGAAAAAAATATCCCGGTGCTGATTCTCAATTCGCGCCGGCCGGATGTCGAAGGCACGCGCATCGTAGCGGAGAGTGTCCCGTGTAAGAACGTCGCCAAGTCCATCGCCTGCAAGACCGGCATCACCGTAGTGAACATTCAGTCCACCCGGATGCTGATGGCTCATGGATTTCTGCGGCGCATTTTTGAGGCGTTCGACAAGCACCAGACACCTGTCGATATGGTTGCCACCAGCGAAGTCAGCGTTTCGCTGACGATCGACAATCCCACACGTCTTTCAGCCATTCTCGAAGAATTGCGGCAATTCGCGGAAGTGCAATCGGAAAACAGCCAGGCGATCGTATGCCTGGTCGGGGACAACATCCGGCAAACTCCCGGGGTGGCCAATCGATTGTTCCGAGCCTTGGCCAAGGTGAACGTCCGCATGATTTCGCAGGGAGCGTCCAAGCTGAACATGAGCGTCGTCGTCGCCGAATCGGATCTGCGGCCGGCCGTGGAGTCGCTGCACGCGGAATTTTTCTCCGATCTCGATCCGACAGTTTTCGCCACAGGAGAATAGATGCCCCGGAATCTCGCCGTTGTCGGCTACGGAAAAATGGGCCGCATGGTCCATTCGCTTGCGCCGGAGTTTGGCTTTGAAGTGGTCGCCACTGTCGATGAGACTCCGAAGTCACTACCCCCGTGCGACGCGGTGATTGAGTTCTCCACTCCGGAGACGGCCGTCGAAAACATCCGCCGGTTCGCGGAGCTGAAGGTGAACGCCGTCATCGGAACAACCGGCTGGTATTCGAAGCTGCCGGAAGCGCGGGCACTGGTGGAATCGGCCGGCACCGGCCTCGTCTACGGCGCCAATTTCTCTGTAGGCGTCGCGCTGTTTTCCCGGCTGGTGGAAGAAGCCGCCCGGTTGTTTCAGAATGAAGGCGACTACGAAGCGTGGGCCTGGGAAATGCACCACTCGGCCAAGAAAGACGCGCCTTCCGGAACGCTGCTGAAGCTCGTGCGGGACATGCGGGAAGCGGGCTACGATCGCGCCATTGACGAAAGCTCGTCGCGCGCCGGCAAAGTACCCGGAACGCACGAGATCGGCTTCGACTCCGCTGCTGATACGATCACGCTGAGGCACACGGCTCGCAGCCGCGAGGGATTCGCGCGCGGCGCGTTGCGGGCCGCACAATGGGTAGTGGGCCGGAAAGGCTGCTTCGAGTTCAAGGAGATTTTGAAATGAAGTTCACAGGATGCGGCACAGCACTGGTAACTCCGTTTACACGCACGCAGGCCTTGGATGAAAACGCTCTGCGGGCGCTGGTCCGGCGGCAGATCGAGGCGGGAATCAACTTTCTGGTGCCCTGCGGCACCACGGGCGAATCGCCCACGCTCACACGTCGCGAGCATCTGCGCGTCGTCGAGATCACTCTCGAAGAGGCCAGCGGCATCGTTCCCGTTCTGGCAGGATGCGGCGGCTACAACACGACGGAAGTGACGGAGCTGGGGCAGGAGTTGGCGGCCCTCGGCGCCGACGGGCTGCTCTCCGTCACGCCCTACTACAACAAGCCCACGCAGGAGGGCTTGTACCAGCACTACAAGGCCATTGCCGAGGGAGTCACGCTGCCGATCGTCGTTTATAGCGTCCAGGGACGAACCGGCGTGAATGTCGAACCCGCCACGCTGAAGCGCCTGGCCGCCATCCCCAACATCGTTGGCGTCAAGGAAGC
>CAZETQ010000067.1:0-7346 GCA_964515165.1 uncultured Solibacteraceae bacterium
CGCCAGCCTGGTACGCACCGAACATTCCTCCGCCGGATAGGACCAGGGCGGTTAGGGCCATCTCGGAGTTAGCATAGACGATCAGTGACGTATCGCCAGGTGATGGACCATATCGCGGCAGATGAGATTCTTCTGCCACTTTCGGCCGGGCACCCCGTCCAGCATGAGTTCATCAGCCAATTCCGCAAGGAGACACCACACTCGCTCTTCACCGGCTCCTATTCGCCGGAGGGAGCCATGTGTGGCATCTGGCTCCGCTATCAGTGCTGGAACGAAGCTCATTCTTTGGCGCAAGACCTCCACACGGCGGAGGGAAGCTACTGGCACGCGATTGTGCACCGGCTGGAACCTGACTCCTGGAACTCGAATTATTGGTTTCGGCAAACCGGAAAGCACAAGATTTTCCCGGCATTGCGAAATTCGGCAACCCGCCTTTGCGCACAGCGCCCGGAAGCCGGCTTCACGGTGGGTGAAGAGTGGCGACCGGGAGAGTTCATCGAATTCTGCGAGCGGGCCCGGAAATCTCCCGGCAGCGAAGAGTACCTGCTGGCGCAGGAAATCCAGATGGCCGAATGGTGGCTTCTGTTTGAGTATTGCGTCCGGCGAGGGCTGTAAACCGGACTGCCTGTTACCCTGTTATCGTGCTGAAACTGTTGGGAATCCTGTTGGTGGCGGCAGTGGTCGCGCTAGCGGGCTGGCTGTATGTGCGAGGCGCCAAACCACCGGTCGTTCCGGTGGCTCGCGCCAGTCAGGGACCGCTCGAAAGCAGTGTCACCACAAACGGCAAGACGGAGCCGGTGGAGTGGTCTGCCGCCCGCACGGATCTTGGCGGAATCGTGACCAGCGTTGCGGTCACGCGCGGTCAAAAAGTATCCAAAGGGCAGACGATCGCCGTGATCGAGGCCCGGCGGGCGAAGGCGGATCTGGCGACCGCCGAAGCCCGGATTGCCCAGGCCGAGGCAGACCTGCAGACACTGCAGGCGGGCGGGAAAAGCGGAGAAATCGCGGAGATTGAGAGTGGCATTCAGCGCGCGCAGCTGGACCGGGACGTCGCGCAGCGGGATCTCGAATCGTTGACACGCCTGCAGGCGAAAAACGCCGCCACCAAAACGGAAGTCCAAGAAGCGTCCGACCGGCTGGCTCGCGCGCAGGCCCAAATCCAGGCGTTCACAGCGAAGCGCAAGGCGATGGTCAGCGGCGGGGACGTGGCATCCGCCGAAGCTCGATTGCGGGAAGCGCAAGCGGCGGCCGCTCTCGCCCGGCAGACCATCGCGGTCTCCGTCGTTCGCTCGCCGCTGGATGGAATCGTCTATCAGCTCGAAGTTCGTCCCGGAGCGTACCTGGAAGCCGGCGCCGTCGCCGCCAGCATCGGAAAAATCGATCGCGTGCGCGTCATCGTCTACGTCGATGAGCCGGAACTGGGGCGGGTGCAGAAGGGCATGCCCGTGACGATCACCTGGGATGCCCTGCCGAATCGCCAATGGAAGGGCGAAGTGGAGAGAGTGCCCACGCAAATCGTCGCGCTGGGGACAAGGCAGGTGGGCGAGGTGGCGTCTCTGATCGACAATACCGACGGCACGCTTCTACCCGGGACCAACGTCAACGCGACGATTCAAAGCGAATCGGTTGCGAATGCAGTTCGAATTCCCAAAGAAGGCGTCGTTCGCGAAGGCGGACAAACCGGAGTTTGGGTTGTCGAGTCCGGCAAGGTGAAATGGAGACCGGTGAAGTTGGGCATCGCCAACATCACCACTGTTCAAATCATGGATGGCTTGAAGGGCGGCGAAGAGGTGGCACTGCCCTCAGACCAAACGCTACATGACGGCGCGCCGATTACTCCGGAACGACGATCCGGCGATCCGCCTACTCGGTGACCGCCGCGCCGGCCATCGTCAGGAATACGCTCTTCGAAAATGCGGTATCGGGTCCGCCCGAGCTTTGGATCAGGTAGACGCCCACCAGATCTTTCTTGGGGTCGATCCATCCGTGCGATCCCCACGCGCCGCCGTGACCGAAGCTGCCGATTGACATCAACGTGAGAGTACCGAACGCGTCCTTGGTGACCTCCCACGTCAGTCCGAAACCTGTACCCGCCAGGTGACCGGATTTAATGTCGCCGGTGTGGACCATCGTCGCGGTATGCACTGACGCGGGCGAGAGGATCTTTTTGCCCTTGTAGGTGCCCCCATTCAGCATCATCTGGTAAAACGCAGCGAGATCCGTTGCCGTGGAATACATCCCGTACGAAGGCGCTGAGAATTTGGCCCCTTTGCGGAAATTCCCCGAGTCGCCCAGATAGAACAGATTCTTTGACCGCTGCAGCTTGCCGTCTTTCACTTCATGCACCAACGCGATGCGCGGGTAACGGTCGGCAGGCGGAAAGAGGAAGCTGTCCTTCATGCCGAGCGGCTTGAGCAATCGCTCTTCGAGGAATTTCTCGAATGGCACTCCGCTTTGCACCTCGACGATTCGCCCCAGGGTATCGAGACCCATGTTGGAGTACTGCCATTTGGTACCGGGTTCAAACTGCAGCGGCGTCGTGGCGTAGATCTTCACTGCCTCCGCGAGGGTCATGTCCTGCTTGGAATAGAGATCTTTGATCTGATCCGGTGGCTGGGTGGCGAGACCGGACGTGTGGGTCATTAAGTCGCGCAGGGTAATGGGACGAGAGCCGCCCTTCTGGCCCTTGAATTCCGGAAGGTATCTTTCGACGGGATCGTTGATCGCAAGCTTTCCTTCTTCGGCGAGGATCATGATGCAGGTGCCGACAAACGGCTTGGTCATCGACATGATCGAGAAGATCGTGTCTTTGGCCATCGGCTTTTTCGTTTCGATGTCCTGATAGCCGACGGCGTCGAATTCGGCAATTTCGCCGTGGCGCATGATGAGCGTCACCGCGCCGGATAGCGTTCCTTTGTCGACGAACTGCTGCATCCGGGGAGCGATCCGCGCAATGCGTTCGGCATCCATGCCCGCCTTTCCAACGGTTGCGGGCGGCGCGGCCAGCGCGGCAATGCTACTGAATAGAAGCGTTAATAAGATTGGCAAATGCATTTCGAATCTCCTCCGGGACTTCCGCATTGTACCCGCACAGACGGAAGGATTTGCGCGACCCCGCGTGCCACATCCATTCGGTTGACCGGCCCACCACGGAATCATGAATAATTGGAGTCATGAATAAGACTCGAAGACAGACCCGCCCGTACGATCGGCTGACGCAGCCGCTGGTACGGGAGCAAGGTGCCCTTCGTGCCGCCAGTTGGGACGAGGCGCTTGACCGGGCGGCGGCTGGGTTCCGGCGCAACATCGATGCCCATGGTCCGAATGCGCTGGGAATCTTCTCGTGCTCGAAGTCCACAAACGAAGTGAACTTCATGGCGCAGAAGATCGCCCGGGTGGCGTTCGGCACCAACAACATCGATAGCTGCAACCGGACTTGACACGCCCCTAGTGTCGTCGGTCTGGCGACAGCGTTCGGTGCGGGCGGGGGTACCAGCTCGTACCGGGAAGTTGAGGAGACGGATGTCGTCCTCTTGTGGGGATCGAACGCCCGTGCGGCGCACCCAATCTGGTTCCACCACCTGCTGAAGGGGATCCGGAACGGCGCGCGGCTCTATGTGGTGGATCCTCGAAGGACGGAGTCTGCCCAGTGGGCTGACGTCTGGATGGGCCTGCATGTCGGTAGCGATATTGCGCTGGCCAACACGATGGCTCGCGAGATTATCCATGCCGGTCTGGCCGACGAAAGCTTCATTGCAAATGCCACTGCAGGGTACAACGCGTATCGGGCAGCGGTAGAACCGTACACACTGGAATTCGGCGAGCGCGCGACCGGCATTCCTGCCGATGTCATCCGCGAGGCCGCCCTCACCTACGCGCGAGCCGATAAAGCGATGGTGTGCTGGACGCTGGGCATCACCGAGCACCACAACGCAGTCGACAATGTCCTCTCGCTCATCAACCTCGCGCTGCTGACGGGACACGTCGGCCGATGGGGCTGCGGCTGCAATCCCTTGCGCGGTCAGAACAACGTGCAAGGCGGCGGCGACATGGGTGCGATTCCCAACAAGCTGCCCGGGTTCCAGGATATCGAGCAGGATGCCGAAGCTTGCGAACGAATCGGCCGTCTCTGGGGCGTGACGATTCAACCGAAGTACGGCTATAACCTGACGCAGATGCTGGATGCGATGTCCCGCCGTGAGCTGACTTCTCTCTATGTGATCGGCGAGAACCCGGCACAGTCAGACGCGAACCTACACCACGTACAGGATGCGCTTGCTGGTTTAGATCATCTGGTCGTCCAGGAAATTGTGATGACGAAGACTGCCGAGTACGCCCACGTGATACTGCCTGCCGCGGCGACCTGGTGCGAGGGCGAAGGCACGGTCACCAACAGCGAGCGCCGTGTGCAGCGCTGCAAGAAGGTTGTCGAGCCGCCCGATGGCGCAATGGATGAACTCTGGATCATGTCGCAGCTCGCGCGCAGGCTGGGCCACAACTGGGGAGTACCTACGGCGGAAGAGGTCTGGAACGAGTTCCGTGTCGTTGCCCCGCATTTCGCGGGAGGCATGAGCTATGCGCGTCTGGAAGCGCTGGGCGGCATTCAATGGCCGTGCCCCGACGAGTCGCATCCCGGCGAGACGTTTCTCCACGGGCGCTTGTGGGAAGTCCCGCGCCGCGGTAGACCGGCGCCGTTCTCCGTGGTCCATCACGATCCCCCGGTGGAACGGCCCGACGACGATTATCCGTTCGTGTTGACCACGGGCCGCCGGCTGGAGTCGTACAACACGGGCGTGCAGACAGTTGGCTATAACTCGCCGCTGCACAACGGAGAAACCCTGGACATCTCGCCCGAGGACGCCGCGCGCCTCGGCATCGAAGACGGCGCCCTGGTGCGGATTGAATCGCGGCGCGGCAAGGTGGAAGCCCCGGCCAGAATCGACGAGGCGCTGCGGGTGGGGATGGTATTCATGACGCCGCACTTCCCGGACGAGGTGCCGACCAACCTGCTGACCACGGACGTGTCCGATCCACTGTCGGGCACCGCCGAGTTCAAGGCCTGTGCAGTTCGGGTGACGCGTGTGGCTCCCGAATCGCCGCTAGCGTTGACCGCACCTGTGAGCGTGTCAGAGAATGGCGCGTACTGATGGACATTCGTCCGATCCAAGTGGATCCAACGGAAGAGGAACGGGCGGCCGTGGATGCCCTGCTGGAGGCACCCACATCGGCGTGGGACGGCGGGGTACGCGGCAGTCAGCGGGACGCGCATGTCTCGCACGTCGGCGGTCAGAACTCACGGGCGCTGCGCCACCGGCTGTTGCCTGCTTTGCAGGCGCTGCAGGCGCGTGTCGGGTGGATCAGCGAAGGTGGTCTGGGCTACGTCTGCGACCGTCTGAACGTTCCCCCGGCGGATGCCTGGGCAGTCGCCACCTTCTATGCTTTGCTTGCGACCTCACCGCGTCCACGACGTGTAGTGCATGTCTGCGATGACATTGTCTGCAAATGCCGTGGCGCGGATAGTGTGATCGCTACGCTCGAGTCCGCCGCCGGCCCGGATCTTCACCACGCGCCGCACGGCTCGCAAGTGACGATCGGTGACGGTGCGGTGTGGATGCGCTCGCCCTGCCTGGGCATGTGCGACCAGGCACCCGCCGCGCTGATCACAGATGCCGGCGAGCACCCAAGAGAACGCTTGCTGGGACACGTGACCGCCGACCGCCTGGCGAGCCTGCTTTCCGGAGCCGACACTGAACCTGCGCCGGCGCGCTGGACCATTTACCAGCCGACCGGCCAGCGTCACCTGCTGCAACTGATCGGCAGAATCGATCCCACAAGTCTTGAGGAGTACCGATCCGACGGAGGCTACCGCGCACTCGAGCGAGCTATGGACTTGGGGCCTGAAGCGGTGATTGCCGAGGTCACGGCGTCAAAGCTGCTGGGCCGGGGCGGAGCCGCTTTTCCTACCGGCCGCAAGTGGGAGGCCGTGCGCACGCAGCCGGCGCGCCCTCATTATCTGGTCTGCAATGCCGACGAGTCGGAACCGGGAACCTTTAAGGATCGCGTCCTGATGGAGGGCAATCCGTTCGGGCTGGTCGAGGCGATGACGATCGCCGGATTCGCGACCGGATGCGAGCGGGGCTATCTTTACATCCGCGGCGAATACCCCTTGGCATTCGAGCGCATGCAGCACGCGATCGAAGAGGCCAGACGCCATCACCTGCTTGGCCGGAACATCCTCGGCCGGGACGTCTCCTTCGATATCGAGATCCGGCGTGGGGCCGGAGCGTACATTTGTGGCGAGGAAACCGCGCTCTTCGAGTCGATCGAGGGGAAACGCGGCGAGCCGCGAAATAAGCCGCCGTTTCCTGTGCAAGCTGGGCTGTTCGGCAAGCCGACCGTCGTCAACAACGTCGAGACTCTGTTTAACATTCCGCATATCATCCTGGAGGGCGGTGCGGCGTTCGCAACCGTTGGCACACCCCAGTCGACGGGCACTCGTCTCTTCTGCGTCTGCGGCCACGTACAGCGGCCCGGTCTCTACGAAGCCCCCTTCGGGACGACGCTGCGTACGGTGATTGAGATGGCCGGCGGCCTTCGTGCCGGCAGACATCTCGAAGCTGTGCTGCTCGGCGGGGCCGCGGGGACGTTTGTACGGCCGGACGAGTTGGACCTGAAGCTGACTCATGAAGACACACGGGCGGCAGGCACGACGCTGGGCTCCGGCGTGGTGCTGGTGGTGGACGACACCATCGACGTCCGCGACCTCATCCTGCGCATCGCCGCATTCTTTCGCGACGAGTCGTGCGGACAGTGCGTCCCCTGCCGTGTCGGGACAGTCCGCCAGGAAGAGGCGCTGCACCGCATCGCCAAGGAGCGGACTCGCGGCGGACTCGCGACGGAAGTCGCATTGCTGGAAGACGTGGGCGTCGCCATGCGCGACGCATCCATCTGCGGCCTCGGCCAGACTGCCTATGCGGCCGTGGAGTCGGCCATCAAGCGCCTGCGGCTCTACGAACCTCAAGGTGGGGCGTCATGACGGCAGCACCTTCGACCCTCATCCATATCGGCCGGCCTGCGCGGGCGGAACTGCCAGCTGTCACGCTCACGATCGACGGCCAGCCGGTATCGGTGCCGCAGGGCACGACGATTCTCGGCGCCGCGGCAGTGCTCGGCATCGCAATCCCCACGCTCTGCTATCTCGAAACGCTGTACCCTGTGAACGTGTGCCGGTTGTGCGTCGTGGAAGTGGAAGGCGCTCGCGTGCTGGTTCCCGGCTGTTCGCGAACCGTCGAAGCCGGCATGATCGTGCACACTCGATCGAAACGCGTGATTCACTCTCGCAGGCT
>CAZETQ010000067.1:7446-29369 GCA_964515165.1 uncultured Solibacteraceae bacterium
TGCGTCGAGGCCTGCGGGACGGACTATCAGAATACCTTTGCGATTGCGGTGGCAGGACGCGGCTTTGACGCCCGGATCTCGACGGAATTTGCAGTGGCCTTGCCCGACTCCGCGTGCGTGTATTGCGGCAACTGCATCGCGGTGTGCCCGACCGGCGCGCTGATGGCGAGCCGCGAGCACGAGTTGCGCGTTCGCGGCGAGTGGGACGAAGCCCGGCAGACGACGGGGGACACCATCTGTCCATACTGCGGCGTCGGCTGTACCCTGCGCCTCCACGTGCAGGACGGAGCCATCATCAAGGCGACTTCGCCGTTCGACAACGAAATCACGCGAGGCAATCTCTGTATCAAGGGACGCTTCGGATGGCAGTTTGTACAGCCTCGGCCGAAGGCATGAGCGCGCCGGATCCGGGCAGCGCGAGGTCATTATGCTCCCGGAATTCTCCTGCTGCGATATAGTCAAACCGTGACTCGTCGGGAGAGCTTGGGAGTGCTTGGTGCGGCCGCCGCGGCTTCAGGAGCGGAATTCGGAACAGACCTGGTTAAACGGCATGACGATGCCATTGATTACTACCTGAAAAATCAGGTGACGGACCCCAAAAGCAGGTGGCGGGGCGGCCTGCCGGACGCTTATGGATTGCACGCTCCGGGGACGGGCGTGGGAATCTGGGACGTTCTGATTGCGGGGTTTGTGAATCCGCAGTCCCGGTTTCATAAGAACAATCTGCTGATTGAGCGAACGAAACTGGCAGCGGATTTTGTGGACCGCTCGACTTCGCCCGAAGGAAATATCTACCTTCCGATCACAAATTTCAATTCGCCGCCGGATTCGGCGTTTGCCTGCCGTAGCGCGTCGAACGCGACGTGGTTGGCCCGCAAGTACCAAGCCAAGGAACTGCTGGCGATTGTCGAGCCTCGGACCAAGCGATTGGCGGATGCCATCACGGTGGGCGGAATTCATACTCCCAACCATCGGTGGGTGGTGTGCGCGGCGCTCTCGCAGGCGCACGAGCTGTGGCCGGAAGATCGCTACCTGCGGCGGATCGACCAGTGGCTGGCCGAAGGAATCGATCTGGATCCGGACGGGCAGTGGAGCGAGCGGTCGACGGCGGGCTATAACGCCATCTGCTGCAATGCCTTCACTGTGATGGCGCACAAGCTGAAGCGGCCGGAACTCTTGGACCCGGTGCGGCGCAATCTGGAGTCGATGCTGTATCTGCTGCATGCCGACGGCGAGATCGAAACGGGATTTTCCCGGCGGCAGGATCTCAATACTCGCGGAACGATGACAGGATACTGGTTTCCGCTGCAATATTTCGCCGTGAAACTGGGCGACCGGCGGTTTGCCAGGCTGGCCAAAGATATTTCCGCCACCCACGCTTCGCTGGCGACGCTGATGGAGTATCCGGAGCTGAACAAGTTCGATTACCCGACCGATCCGCTCCCGGACAACTATGTCAAAAACTACCCGCATAACCACGTGCTGCGCGTCCGGCGGGGCTTAGCGTCGGTCACCGTTTCCGCACAGGGGCGCGACCGGTTTTTCTCGGTTCGCTATGGAGACGCGGTGATCCAGGCAGTGCGGTTCGCCTCGGCATTTTTCGGCAAGGCGCAGTTTGTTCCCCGGGAGGGCGAAGTCAACGGGACGGAGGCGCGGATGTGGCAGGATCTGGAAGGCCCCTACTATCAACCATTTACGCCAACCAGAAAAATCAGCGCCGATGAGTGGGACGAAACGCAGAAACAACGTCCCCGGACCCAAATCTGCAAACTCACGCAGAGCGCATCGTTTCGAGAGATTGACGGCGGCGCCGCTGTGACGATCGAAGCGAACGGGACGGACAATGTTCCGCTGGCGGTGGAGATCAACCTGCGCGAGGGGGCGAAGCTGGAGGGAGTCGAAGGAAACCTCATCACCGGCGCGGAGGCTCGGGTGTCGTATGCCAAGAATTCGATCCGCATCACGGGTGGCGGCGCCGAGCATAAGTACGTCGAGATTCGGGGCGCGCTGCCGAAACTGCCGGGCCAGAGTATTTATGTGACCGGTTATACGCCGTTTCGCCGGACGCTGGAGTTTCGCTGGAGTTGAGCAGTCAGTCTAGGCAGCAAGGTCGTTGTTCCAAATGTCGTGGGAGATGCCCCAGCCGCCGGCGCCGAGCCGTTCATAGACGCGAAGATACTTTCCATGATTCCGGAAGTCTTTTTTCGATCCTTCCGGGATCATTTCCACCGTGAAATCCCCCGTTTCGACAGCGCGGTCTCCGGAGATCTCGACGGTCCCGGCGGAAATTGCGAGATGCAGTCGAGGCATCCGGAAGAGTTGCCGGGCCCATTCATCGATAGCCGCGATACCGAAGTTCGTCCGATGATTCGGCGGCATATGGATTGCGTTATGAGTGAAAACCGTGCGGAGAGCCTTCAGATCTCTGCCGTTGAACGCCTGGACATAAGTGGTTCGAATCGCCTCGATGAAAGCCTGATCGCTGACCGCCGCCCCGGCAAGATCCGGCGGGGGCTGCGGAAGTGGGCCAATCATCGTCACCTTGTGACGTCTGGCGAGCTCCAACAACTTCGGGAGATCCAAATCGCCCTCCTCGGAGAGCTTCGTCCGCCCGGCAGGAACGCTGGCCTCGAAGAAAAATCGCTCGAATCCCGCCGGCGAGCAAACGATCAGGTATCGCGCGGCATGGCTGCCGTCTACACGAAACCCGTGAGGCAGGTTCCGCGGCAGGAAGATATAGCCGCCGGGTCCCAGCCTTCGCCATTTTCCGCCGGCAACAAAGGTCATTTCCCCCTGTATGACGTAGAAAGCCTGATCTTCCAGCTCGTGGACATGGTATGGACATTCGAAGCCGGGCGGGCTGGTCTGTTCCAGCACGCCAAACTCGCCGGCTTGCTGGCCCTGTGGGCCTTTCACCAAGGTGAGAGCGCCGAGAAACCAAAGCGCCGGTTCCGTCCTTAAGTCATAGGCAGGCTGAGCTTTCGCAGACATATCGTCCTTCCGAGCGAACTAATTCGGCTTGGGATACTTCTGAAAGAGCTTCTCCGCGGCCTTCTTCGCTTTCTTTTCCGCGTCGGAAAGGTCGCTTTTCAAACTGTCATTCGCAATTCCCAGCCACAGAGCTTTCTTGGTTTTGGTGTCGGTGAGGGCGATTGCCAAGGTTCCGCTGTAGTTGTAGCGGGATAGCGTCGCCGTGGGCCAGCCGATACCCCAATTCACACCACCGGGATAAAGAATCGCCTCCAGCTGAGCGTTGGCGTCCCGAAGACCGTAGACGGCGACCATCATGTCGCCGCCTTCCTTTACCTCGGTCAGTCCCTTGGCCAAGAGCTGCTCCCTCACGATTCCGCGGAGCATGGGAATCCAGTGATCGTCGCTTTCGATCACGCCGTGCCTTCCGAGAACCCGGACCGGAAACCAGGAAAAAGTCTTGTACTGCTTGAGATCGGCTTTGGGATCGATGTTCGTTTTGTAGCTGGCTGCTCCAACTGGCAAGGCCAGTGCAACAACCAGCAGGGCGCAAAGAGATTTACTCATTCAAACCGATAGTACGACAGACTATTTTCCCGTCACGACCAAGTCGTTGGTGAGCTGGAAATTCAGGACGGTCTCGGGCGGAATCTCCGCCGCCGGTCCCCGGGTCGCCATGTTCGTTGCAACGCCGGCGCCGGCGCCGATACCCGCGCCGATGGCCGCGCCGCGGCCCCCGCCCGCGATGGCTCCGATCGCCGCTCCGGCGCCGCTGGCGACACCGGTACGCATGAGGTTCTTCTTGGTCCCGCTCTTCGCCTGCTGGGTGACGGTATTGGTATGGATCTGGACGGTCTGCCCGTTGGCCAGATGGAGACGGGCCAGCTTGAGCGTCAGCGAGGCTTTCCCCTTCACGCGTCCGCCCTGGTCGGCATTGCTGACAACGCCGATCACCGAAGCGCCGCTGGGCGCCAGCGTATGGCCGTCCACCTGAAGCGGACCTTGCAATGTCGCTTCGAATTCGTTTCCGCTCTTTACGTTCTTGGTATTGACGTCAGAAAGCGTCCGGACGGAGATCGGAGTCCCGGCAGCCACCACGTACTTCTTCGGAACCGGCGGCGGAGCGGGCGAGGGAGCGGTGGCGGTATTCGGAGGCGTGGCCGCGCCCTCCGGCACCGTTCCAGGAGCCGGCTGGCCGCTGGGAGGCTGCATTGGCGCCGGTTGTCCCGCCGCCGCGGGTGCTGTTCCGGGCTGTGCGGGCCCCGCTGCCTGCTGCGCCTCCTTCGAGCCGCATCCGGCCAGGACAATCAGTCCCAGGGAAATTGGCGCTAAAATCTTCAGATTCATCGCATTACCTCCAATTAACAGGTCGCGGACGCGCAACCTGCGGTTTAACTATAGCCCCTCGCCGGCCGAGGAAGAACTGCATTTTAAGACAGGCTGCGTATCTGAGCAAGATTTTTGAGTCTTTCTCAACCCCCCCTTACTCCTACTGTTTGTGCAACGTTCGAAAATCGGCAATCGGGGTGCCCTGCTCATACGCCGTAAAGTACACATTCGGAAAACCTCTTCCGGTTTCCCGGATGCGGGGATCAGTGCAGGCATCCGGCAAGACGATCCAGAACGGGCTTCGGGCGATCGATGGCTGGCAGCTAAGCTTCTGCAGGTACAAGAAGGCGAGCGCGGAAGGATTGCCCGGGAACTTCATGACGTGATCAATCAGAAGCTGGCTCTGCTGGTAATCGAACTGGGAACGCTGTCGAAGAATGCGGCGATTCCGGGACCGGTTCGCGAAGATCTGCTGCGGCTTCGCGAGCAAACCGAGGAACTGACCCGGGATGTGCGGGGCGTGTCTCACCAGCTTCACCCCGCGACGCTGCAGCACCTGGGACTGATTCCCGCCTTGAAGAGCTTCTGCCAACAGTTCGCGCAGCGAGAACAAATCCAACTGGCTTTTCACCATAACGCCAACCCGGCAACGGTTCGTCCGGAGATCGCTCTGTGCCTGTTCCGGATTGCACAGGAAGCGCTGCGGAACGTAGCGAAACACTCCCGCGCCTGCCAAGCCCGGATGAACCTGGAACTCCTCCCGCGAAAGCTGACACTCGAAGTTTGCGACGACGGCGTCGGTTTTGCGGCTGCCGCCGCCGGCCGCAGCGGGGGAATCGGGATAGCCAGCATGCGGGAGCGCGCAGCCCTGGCGGGCGGTGAACTGCAGATCCGCTCCCGGCCGGGAGCCGGCACAACGGTTCGTGTCGAAATGAGAAACTCCTAGCTCGTAACTATTCCATGCCAAGAACGACGGTCCTTCTAGCGGACGATCACAAGATGTTTTTGGAAGGATTGCAGCAGATCCTGGGTCAGCACTGCTCCTTGCTGGGAACGGTTCACAACGGTCAGGCTCTGTTGGATGCCGAGGCGCGCCTGCACCCTCAGGTCATCGTCACCGACATCTCCATGCCCGTTCTCGGAGGAATCGAGGCCGTGCGCCTGCTGCGGCGCCGGGGCTCCCGCGTCAAAGTAATTGTCCTTTCCATGCATGCCGACCGTGAGTTTGCAACCGAAGCGCTGCGGGCGGGTGCTCGCGGCTATGTACTGAAGTCGTCCGCTGGAGAGGATCTGCTGACGGCGATTCAGGATGTGGTCAATGGAAAGATCTACGTTGCGCCGGCGATCTCCCGCGGAGAACTGTTTGCCTTCGAAGCCGCCTTCCGCGAGCCCGACGTACAGCGCGATCGTCTGACAGTTCGCGAACGGGAGGTACTTCGGCTGGCCTCGGAAGGAAAGGCGCTGAAGGAGATCGCCTCCGAGCTTGGCGTCGCAGTTCGCACCGTGGTCTTCCATAAGTCCAACATGATGGAGAAGCTGGGATTGCGCACCACAGCGGAATTAACCCGTTATGCCGTTAGACACGGCATGATTGCGGTGTGAAACCCCGGATCGAGATTGAGTACTGCACCCAATGCCGGTGGCTGCTGCGCGCAGCCTGGATGGCGCAGGAGCTTCTGACGACATTCGAATCGGAACTGGGCGAGGTGGCGCTGCGTCCGGGCGAGAGAGGCATCTTCGAGATTCGAGCCGATGGCGAAAGCCTCTGGTCGCGGCGTGAGCGCGGACGCTTTCCGGACATCAAGGAACTGAAGCAGCTTGTGCGGGATCGAGTGGCGCCGGAGAAGAATCTGGGCCATTCGGAGCCCACGGCCTAAGCCCCGGTGGAGACGAAGCGCTCGCCGGCGGCCGCGGCCCGAACGGCCTCCAACAGGTGCCGGTCGGCAGCGGCCTTGCTGACAAATCCCAACGCCCCGCAGGCCAGCGCTTCTTCAATCATGACGGGATCGTCGTGCATGGTCAGGAAGACGGCTCGAGAGGGAAGATGTTCTCGCCTAAGCTGCCGGACGGCCTCCAGGCCGGTCATGGATGGCATCGAAATATCGACGACCATCACCTGAGGCATCAGTTTTCGAGCGGCCCGCAGCAAATCCAGTCCATCGGAGACTTCGCCGACAATCCGGAACTCGCACTCCAGAAGCCGCCGGATGGCACTCAGCATTCCCCGATTGTCATCGGCCAGCAACACCCGAATTTTCTCCGACGATTCGGACATGGGACACCCGGGGCGGAACAGCTAGACCCATACTAGTGGGGAAAACCCGAAGATCCATCTACCTCTGTGGACAGGTTCTCCGGGTATCTAAAGCAGCCCCGCACCAAGTTTGAAAAGCAGTTCCTTCAACGGAACTTGCAGGGCGAAGACGGGGATGATGGGCAGGATCGTTGCGATCACCAAACCGATTAACGCTTCCTTTCCCAAGGGAAATGGCCTGATTTTGGCGACGGTTTGATAAAGCGTAATCGCATCGGCCATCGGACCGATTTCGGGCGGGCCCAGCAATGGGTTCTCCCCGACTTCCTTCCGCAAAATCCATTTCTCATCGACCAGCCGGCCTTCTTCGCCGGTAAGCACCGCATACTGCAGCGTGGCGCTGTGCTTAAAGTGCAACAGGGTCTTGGCGAACATCAGAAAGGGACCGGGAAAGAGGAGAAGAACGGCAGCGATATACACTGCCAGCAGCGGCTGGAGAGTTGCCACATCCAGCTCGTGATACTTCACATCGTGAGCCCACCGGCCCGCCAGCACCACCGAATTCGCAACCATCAACGGATTGCAAGCCCGGACAATCAGCTCCAGAAAAGCCAACCCGCCCGCCCGATCGGGATGCCCGGGCACGAGGCGAAGGTCCAATTTCGAGACTTTCGCCATCAGCGACCAAACGACGATGAGACGCCAGAGCCAGACAGCCAGTAGCGATACATACACCGGCCGGCAGACGTACATGAACCACTGGCCGGCGAACGTAGTGTGAGCATCGGCGGAACTTCCGGTGGTAGCCCATTTCAGTTCATGGTTGTGTACCACCTCGGAACCGCTCAAACCCAACAGGATCACCGCCGCCATCGTCGCCAGGACGAAGAGACGGCCCCACGGTGAGTCTCGTAATCGCTCGCAGTTTCTCAGAATGGCTTTCAAGTCGCCGTGTTGGTCCGGCCGAACGATGCCGGACTGCACGAAATGGTGGATCACCATCCGGACATTGCGCTCCATCGGAAACTCGGCCAGCAGGAGAAGCGGTACGGCAATCAGAAGGCGAGTGTGGATGCCGAAATGGCGGAGCAGCGGATCCTGGCTGGGCCCGACGAAAGCCACTCCTTCCAGCACCGCGCCGATCACCACGGGAGCCCAGGTGAGCAAGATGATGGCGAGAATCCGCGGAGCGAGTCCCAGTCCCTTTTCCGGAATCAGGCCCAGCTTCTTCCGCAAAGAATAGAACGGACCGCCTTGGACGACAGAAAAGGAAAACTCGCCGGCAGACAGGCTGGGATGGGAGGCGGTCACCACGATTCCCTTGATACCGCGGGAATGCAATCGATAGAACTGTTCGAGTACGCAGGATTAGGAATTGCCCAGCCATAGGGCCGCAAACAATCCCATCCCGAGAACAAGAGTCATCAGCGAAGCAAACATCGCCGTATCGAACCGCGCGGGCTGGATACCGCGCATGCGCTTAAGTTCCCACGATCTTCGCCAATACTGCACCGAGGACACAATGGTCAGCAGCATTCCCGTCGCCGCCAGAATAAGTCCGACCCAATGATCGCGATCGAGCAAAGCTCGCGCCGAAGCCATCGGCAACCTGTGAACGACCTCCGACAGTTGGTCAATCGCCACTCCCGAACCCAACAGGGCGAGCGAAGTGCGCACCCAGGCCAGTTGAGTGCGCTCCAGCGCGAGTTCCGTCCTTTCAATCGCCAGGTCGATCCGGGGATCGACATCTTTCTCCTGCACCGTCTCCATTGATCGAAATGCTAGCTTTCCAGGTGCACGTCAATCAACCCGCGCCGGGCGGCCTGCCGCAAACGCTCGTGATCCCGTTCGGTCTGATCGGAATAGGCCACCGCAAAGCCGGCAATCGCTTTATCGAAACGGTCGCTCTTTCCCAGATAACCCGCCAGAACCGCCGGTTGCCCGGAGCGGGCATGGGCGCGGGCCAAGACCCAGCCGCAATGAATTGCGACCTTCTCGATCGCCGCGGGCGAATAGAGCTCCACCTGCAGCTTGAGCTTCATGTCGCGCAACTGGCGAATGTAGTAGTGGCGGCCCTGGTAGCCTTCCGTCCACCCCAGAAATAAATCGCTCGCCGACTGCATCAACCGCTGCCCGACAACGACGCGCTGCCCTCGGTTGGCATATTTGCTCTTTCCAGCGTACGGCTCAAGTACTGACGTGCGCGCTTCTTTGACCTGCAGAAAGAGCACATCCTCCGGACCGTTCATCAGCAGCATGATTCCGCACCGGGTTCCAACACTGCCCACACCGACAACCTTCAACGCGACATCCTCCAGGTGGAAGCGATCCAGCAGAACGCGCCGGTCTTCTGGCAGCGACTTCCGGTATCGCTGGAAGGCCTCTTCCAGGCTTTGTTGAAATTCGACGGTATTTTGCGGCTGTGCGTGATAGATCAGGGGAGGATTATCTCGAATGAGAGGTTTTCCCGCCGTGCTGTCGACCAACTTCGGGAAGTCTTCCTCGACCACGTCACGCGTCCGTGCCTTCTCGATGCGGCGATTCACGATCGCCTGCATCTCCTTCGTAGCGCGCTTCAAGATCGTCTCCAGATCCAGGCTGGAGTACCAGACCTCGAGCGCCTTCATTTCCGCAAACTCGTCCATCGCCTCGCGGTAGGACCTTACACAGGCCAAAACCGCATCGCGCGCATCCGAAGCCCGATGCCCGTTGCTGCGGCTTGCCAGAGCAAAACTGGCCGCCAGGCGCTTGATGTCCCACTCCCAGGGGGCCGGAGTGGTCTCGTCGAAATCGTTGATGTCGAAGATCAGACGCCGCTCTGGCGTGGCGAAGGCGCCGAAATTCATCACGTGGCAATCGCCGCATGCCTGCACAAAAACACCGGTGTTGGGCATCTTGGCCAAATCCGCCGCCATAATGGCCGCGGCGCCTCGATAGAAGGTGAACGGGCTCTGGAGCATCCGGCCGTACCGAATCGGAATCAGTTCCTTGACACGCCCCTTGTTGGATTGCTCCAGAATTTTCAGGGGATCGAACCTGTGTCTGGGCACGGTCCACCCGGCATGCGCCTGTCGCGAATGCTTCTCGCGGAGAGCCTTTCCTTGCGCCCGCAGGTCCACCGGCGATGCTTCCTTTTGCTTCTTGCGCTCGGCCGCTTTGGCGGCAGCAGTCTTGGTTTTGGCGGGCATTGAGATCCTCCTGGGCCGGGCCAGCGGGCACGACCATCGCTCAATTTACTCTCAGTTGCGCCGCAAAGAGACTGTCCGAACGCGCAGTTTCGGACTATTGTCCGTTACGGAGGCTGGATTCCCGCACTATGAGCCGCGGCGTGATTT
Organism: uncultured Solibacteraceae bacterium; assembly: GCA_964515165.1. GTDB lineage: Bacteria > Acidobacteriota > Terriglobia > Bryobacterales > Bryobacteraceae > JAPKYZ01. The sequence goes on from CAZETQ010000067.1 coordinate 17,335, forward strand.
GGATGGAACGCGCCGGGACCTCCGCCTTCGCCTCGATGCACTCCATTAACAGGCTGGCGGCAGAATCGCCGATTTCGGTGCTGCTCTGGTCGACGGTCGAGAGGGGAACCTTCAGCAAATCCGAGTAATGGACATTTCCGGCACCGACGATCGCAATATCCCGGGGCATGGAAAGTCCCGCCTGTAGAATCGCCCGGATGGCGCCGGCCGCCACCGGATCGTTGTAACAGAACACTCCGTCAGGCCGGGGGTGGATCTGCAGAAGTTGCCGCATCGCTTCATATCCACGGATATCGTCATGGAGGCCGGTGACTACATAGTTTTCCGGCATCCTCAGCCCCGCGTCGGAAAGAGCCTTGGAATAACCGCTGAGACGTCCCATGCCTGTTCCGACGGCGGGACCACGAATGTGAGCGATCCTGCGGCACCCCTGTTCGATCAAATGCGCCGTGGCAAGCCGTCCGACTTCCTCGTCCCGGCCGCCTACGAAATGCCCCTGGAAAGAAGGAGGCAGGCGATCGATCAACACCAGGGGGATTCCACGGCGCCGGATCCGTTCGAACGATTCCACGTCGTTGCAGGTCTGCGCGGACGCCACGATCAGGCCGTCCACTTTCCGGTTCAGCAGCAGTTCCAGTTGCCGTGCTTCCGCCGCCGGGTTTTCTTCCGAATTCGAAATCACCACCTGGTAGCCCAGGGGCTCAAACTTGCGCGCGACACCTTGGGCCACTTCGGCAAAGAAGGAATGCATCAGGTCCGGAATGACGAGGCCGATCAGGTACGTCCGGCGAGTGACGAGGCTTTGCGCCACCCAATTGGGTTGGTAGTCCAATTCGCGCGCCCGCTGCTGGACCCGCCGGCGCGTTGCTTCGCTGATATCGTTGTGACTTCTCAGCGCCTTGGAAACAGTCATCAACGACACACCCAAATCCCGGGCAATGTCCTTCATTCTTGCGCTCAAGATTTCCTCCTGCCTGGAGCGGTCTCCGTCCCGGATTTCCCCTGTCGTTCCATGGTAGTCCGGCAGTTCGCCACCCGCTACTTCGACCGGTCGAGCGTAAATTTCTCGCTGAGCAGCCGGCCCTGCTTGTCAGTGACGGCCTCGTAGATCCAAAACAGACGGAGTTCGCGAATCTTGACGTGAATCGTTTCCTCTTCAGGAATCGCCTCCGCCACCGTCCAGGACATTCGCGAGCGCATTCGCTGGTACAACGGTCCGGCCGTCACGGCTTCCACAGCGGCTTGATTTTCGGGCGGGTAGGACGTCGTTCCGGCGTCGGGATTGAACTGGCCCAGCGTGTCAACAGGCAATTCCCGCACAAATCCACTCGTGTCCACCAGGCCATCCCATCGGAATGGATGCAAAGGCTCCGGTACGACGGCGATGCGTTTTGGCGCCACGCGATCGTAAAGGCGCGAATCCAGCATCGCCAAGGCGCGAAGGTGAAACTGGTATCGAACTCCGGCATACAAACATACGAGAACAAGGGCGAAAATGGCCGCGCCGCGGCCTCTCGTAGATCGAGCGCCAATTTCGGAGCTCACCAAGCGCGATAGCGCCGGCGCCGCCGCGAAGATGCAGAGAATCGCTGCAATCCAGGGATCTCCCCGGCGCGTCAGGTCGATGTGGACCCACTCCTCGTTGAAAGGCCAAAACCATTGCGCCCCGGCGGGATTGATCGCGTCGATCAGCAGATGGCTGGCTCCGGCGGCAAGGGCAACCAGCCATGCTTTCACCCAAGGCAGCCGGGTTCGAAAAACCAGAGCCACCAATCCAACGCAAATTGCCGCGATCAACGGCAGCAGAACCCAGGAGTGAGACGGTCCTCGATGCCACAGCAGATAATCCAATGGCCGGACGACTCGCAACGTCAGATCCGCATCGGGCGCCGTTGCGGCCAGCACCGCGATCCAGGCAGCACGCGGCGTGAGACGGTCCAGCCCGCAACGAGCGAGCGTCCAACCGGTCAGCGCATGAGTGGCTACATCCATGCGTCGTTCCCGTACCGGGCCGGCATCAGCAGAGTCAACGCATCCGGAATGATGTCGATCTTCGCGGGGGAATGCCCGACAGCCTCGCCGTCCACCTGGAGAGGAGCCCCGGGGCCCAGTTCGATGTGCCGCGCTCGCTGCACCGTAACACCCTCCATTCCCTTCAGACGGTTCAACAGTACACCGCTAAAGTACTTCAGATAGACCGGCGCCCATTTACCCTCAAAAGAAATTACCTCGAACTCGGGAACGGTCAGACGCACTCCGCGGGCAATCTCCAGATTGCCGCCATAATTGCGTACCCGGCTGATCAGGGCAAACGAACTTCGCAAACTTCGTCCGTCAATCTTCAAGTCGAACTCCGGCAGCCGCCGGGCGACGGAGCCGAATCCGCCCAGCCAGTACGCTGCTTTCCCGAGCAGGTTCTTCAACGACGGCTTCAGCGTGTGGACGATATGCGCATCCAGACCTGCCCCGGCCATCAAGAGAAAATACCGCGATTCCCGGTGGCTCACCAGGCGGCTGGCTGCGATCCTGCGTGGCTCCAATGTATCGAGGTTCTTTGCCACCGTCAGAGGATTCGTGCCCAAACCCAATTCCACCGCAAGCACATTCGCAGTTCCACCCGGCAGGACGGCGAGCGGAACCGAGGTACCGACAAGACCGTTCGCGATTTCATTCAAGGTTCCGTCGCCGCCGAATCCAATGACTTGGTCGACTCCACGGTGCACGGCCTCCCGCGCGAGGGCCGTAGCCGAGTTCGGCCCGGACGTGGGAACAGGGCTGACGTTGTTGCCGAGCGATCCGAGGATCCGGGAGAGTAGCTGCGGATTCCGGCGAAGACGCCCGGCGACAGGATTGTAGATAAGGGCTCGCCGGTACAATAGACTTTTATACCCCGCATGGCGGCCGATCCCCGTAAACGGGCGGAATCTCTCCGCGAGGAGATCCGCCGTCACGAACATCTCTACTATGTTCTCGACCAACCTGAAATCAGCGATGCCGACTACGACGCGCTGATTCGGGAGCTGCAGAAGATCGAGACCAACCATCCCGATCTACTCACTCCGGATTCTCCGACACAACGCGTGGGCGGCAAAGCACGAGAGGGTTTCGTCAAGGTGGCGCACTCCACGCCGATGCTGTCGCTGGATAACGCGCTCAACGAAGCGGAGCTGCGGGAATTCGACCGCCGGGTGCGCGATGGGCTGAAGAGCGACAAGTATCGCTACGTCGCGGAATTGAAATTAGACGGGTTGTCGATGGCGGTTCACTATCGCAACGGGATTCTTTCTCGGGCCATTACGCGGGGCGATGGCGAGGTGGGAGAGGAGGTCACGGAGAACGCCCGTACCATTCGATCGATTCCGCTGAAGATTCAGGGAGAAGCTGCTGCGGCATTCGAAGTGAGAGGAGAAGTCGTTATGCCCTCAACGGCGTTCGAGAAGTTGAATCGCGAGCGCCAGGAAAAGGGCTTGCCGCTGTATGCGAACCCTCGAAACTCCGCGGCCGGCTCACTCCGCATGCTGGAACCGTCCATTACCGCAAGCCGCAAGCTGGACTACTACGCCTACTTTTACCTGGAGAATGGCAACTACGCCGCGCCGGCTCACTCTGAGGCTCTGAAGAAACTCAAGCATTTAGGATTTCGAGTCAACCCGGATTATCAGGAGTGCGACACCATCGACGAGCTGCTGGAATTTATTCGCGCGTGGGAGACCAGGCGCGATTCCCTGCCCTACGAAATCGATGGTGTCGTGGCGAAAGTGGACTCCGTCGATCAGCAGCGCAAACTGGGTTGGACGGCCAAGGCGCCGCGATGGGCGATCGCGTTCAAGTATCCGGCGCGGCAAGCCGAAACCGTTCTGAAAAACATTCGCGTGCAAGTAGGCCGAACCGGTGTTCTCACCCCGGTTGCGGAGCTGGAGCCCGTCGCCGTCAGTGGAGTCATCGTCGCCAATGCGACGCTGCATAACGAAGACGAAATCGCCCGGCTGGATCTGGCCATTGGGGATTCGATCGTCATCGAGCGCTCCGGCGATGTCATCCCGAAGGTGATCCGCGTCAAAGAGCATGGAAAGAATCGGCGTCACTTTGTCATGCCGTCGCACTGTCCCGTATGCGGCAGCGAGGTGGTTCGCGTCGAAGGCGAAGTGGCGCGGCGGTGCGTGAATACCAACTGTCCCGCGCGGCTGAAGGAATCCGTCCGGCATTTCGCCTCCCGCGGCGTGATGAACATCGACGGCGTGGGCGACGTGCTGGTGGAGCAGTTGGTCGAGAAGGGATTTGTGAAGAGCGTGGCCGACATTTTCACTTTGACCTTCGAACAACTGGTCAGCCTGGACCGCATGGGCGAAAAATCGGCCAGGAAAATCGTCGCTAATATCGAGAAATCCAAAAAGCAGCCTTTGTGGCGATGGATCACCGGTCTGGGAATTCCGTTTGTCGGAGAGCGAACCGCGCAGATTCTGGCGAGGACCTTCGGATCGATCGATGCGATTCGCAATGCGGATGAGCAAACCCTGCAGAGGGCCGAGGAAGTCGGTCCCAAGGTGTCGCAAGCCATTCGGAAATTTTTTGAGGAGCCTCACAATCAGGAGCTGCTGGCACGCCTGGATTTTCCGGCCGAGGAGGTTCAAGTTGTTCCCGAAGGAGCGTTGAGCGGCAAAACTTTCGTGCTCACGGGAACGCTGGAGGGATTGACTCGCGAGGAGGCTTCGGAACAGATTGCTGCGAAAGGCGGGAAGGTGGCAGGCTCAGTGAGCAAGAAAACCGACTATGTCGTGGCCGGGGAAGAAGCAGGCACCAAGCTCGACAAAGCCCGGCAGTTGGGCGTGAAGGTGATCGGAAAGGACGAACTCCTGGCGCTGTTGAATGCGTAATCTCATTGCTACGCTGATCGGTTGGGGTCCCGTTGGTGTGCTGTTGTTGTCGGCCATGGACTCCGCCGGAATACCGTTACCGGGTGGCGTCGATGCCCTTCTTCTGGTGGTAGCGGCCCGCCGTCCCGACCTGGCTTGGCTGGCGGCTGCCGCAGCAGTCATCGGCTCCATCATGGGAACGTGGCTGCTGTACACGCTGGCGCGAAAAGGCGGCCAGGCCTATCTGGAAAAGCATGCCCTGCATCGCCGCGGCCGTCTATTGCAGGAGTGGTTCCGGAGATACGGCCTGGTCACTGTGTTTGTCCCCGCGCTGCTTCCGATTCCGATGCCGATGAAGATTCCGGTCGTTTGCACAGCAGTATTCGGAGTGCGGAAGCGAGTATTTCTCGGCGTGGTTGCCGGGGCGAGAATTCCGCGATATTTCGGCTTGGCTTGGCTGGGCCGTCAGTTCGGCGACAACGCGGGGGGGTGGCTGAAAGCCAATGCCTGGCCTATCGTCGCTTTCGCCGCGGCGTTGTTCATCTGCCTCTATCTCCTCGCGCGGTTCAACGATCGCGGTAAGCTGGCGGATTCATGACCAGGAGAACGCTGCTCGCCGCCCCGTTTGTGCAAGCGTCCGCTTCGCAACCAACGATTACCGTGGAGGCCGTTCGAGCCTCATACCAGGACTTCTTTTATCGGGCTCCCTACAAGTTTGGAGGGAAGTCCGTCGACCGAGTGACGCTGCTGAATGTCGAGGCGACCGTTCGCTCGCGCGACGGCAAGACGGCGCGAGGATTCGGATCGATGTCGATGGGCAACGTGTGGGCCTATCCCGGCAAGCCCTATGACCAGACGTTGACCGAAATGAAGGAGCTGGCGACCCGGATCGAAAAGATCACCAACGGCTATCGCGAGTTTGGGCATCCCATCGATATCAACCACGCCCTGGAGCCGGAGTATCTCCGCGCCGCGCCGGAGATCCCGAAGCTGGCTGTCCTGGTAACCGCATCTCCGTTCGACGCCGCACTGCACGACGCTTACGGCAAGCTGCTAAAGCGCAGCATCTACCATTGCTATGGCCCGGATTGCATGCGGCGGGATCTCTCAGCCTATCTGGGCCGGCAATTCAAGGGTGAGTATCTCAGCCGCTACGTGCAGCGCCAACCGACACCTCGCATTGCCGTCTACCACTCCGTCGGTGGAGCGGACCCGATCTTTGCAGACGACGTTGAGCAGCGGTTGAACGACGGACTGCCCAACACGCTGCCGGAATGGATTCGCTACAACGGCCTGACTCATCTGAAGATCAAGCTGAACGGCGGCGATCTGGCGTGGGATGTGAATCGGGTGCTGCAGATCGAGCGGGCGGTGACGGAAACGAATCCCAAGATCATCTACTGCCTGGACTTCAACGAGAACTGTCCGAACGTCGCATATTTTTTGGATTTTCTGAAACAGATCCAGGCAAAGGCTCCCGCCGCTTTTGAACGAGTTCAGTATGTGGAACAGCCGACGAAGCGAGACCTGAAAAGCGACCGGGCGAATGTGATGTTCGAGGCGGCGAAACTCCGGCCCGTGGTCATCGACGAGTCGCTGGTGGATCTGGAGTCTCTGCTTCTGGCTCGCGAGATGGGCTATACCGGAATTGCGCTGAAGGCCTGCAAGGGGCAAAGCCAGGCGATGCTGATGGCCGCCGCCGGGCGCAAATTCCGCATGTTTCTGTGCGTTCAGGATCTGACGTGTCCGGGAGCATCGCTCATTCATTCGGCTAGCATTGCCAGCCATGTTCCGGGCATTCGCACTCTGGAAGCCAACTCCCGGCAGTACGTGCCGGCGGCAAATGCTCCCTGGGCGGACCGGTTTCCGGGAATTTTTGTGATTCGGGACGGCACGATGGATACGTCCGTTCTGCGCGGCCCGGGACTCGGGGCAGTTTAGAAATTCGCTATGGCTCAACTGTTCTGTGGAACGTCCGGGTTTTCTTATCCGACATGGAAGCCGGACTTTTATCCCGAAAAGCTTCCCGCGAAGAAGTTCCTGTCGCATTACGCAACCAAGCTGAATGCGGTGGAAATCAACTACACCTACCACCGCCTTCCCAGTCCGGCGACTCTGGAGGGCTGGCTGGCGGATACGCCGCCGGGGTTTGTCTTTGCGCTGAAGGCGCACCAGCGGTTGACGCACATCCAACGTTTGGCCCGAAGTGAGTTTACGGAAGCCTTCTTCCGATCTGTCGATCCTCTGCGGGTCCATCAGAAAATGGGGCCGGTGTTGTTTCAGCTTCCTCCCAACCTACAGTGCGACGTTGCCAAGCTGGAGGATTTTCTGAGAGACGTGCCCAGCGATGCTCATTGTGCATTCGAGTTTCGCCATCCTTCCTGGTTTGACGAACCGGTCTACGATCTGCTGGCATCGCGCAACATTGCGCTCTGTCTTGCCGAATCGGACAAGCTGGTGGTTCCAAAGCGCACAACCGCGGATTTCGTGTATTTCCGCCTGCGCAAGACCGAATATTTACCGGAAGACCGGGCCGAAATTGCGCGCACCGTTTCGGATTTGTTGTCGCAGGGCAAGAACGTCTACGTTTTCTTCAAGCATGAAGAAACGCCCGCCGGAGCGCTTTATGCGCAGGAATTGCTAGACAGCCAGAAGAACGCCGCGCGCGGGCAAGCCGGTTAATTTCTGAAGAGCTAAGGCGTACCACTGCAATTGAGCGGAATGCTCCTTGAGCAGCGCCTCCGCATCGGCATCCGTCTTGAAATCCACGACGGTCCAGGCGCCGTCTTCCACGAACGCCAGATCGATAACGCCGTCCAGGACGCCGCCGTCTTCCAGTTGCAATGTCACTGGAGTCTCCCGAAGAACTCGCTGGGAGGCTCGGGCGCGCGCCAGCAGCGGATGGGCGAGCACCGCGGAAACGACCGCCTCCGCAGCGTCGGTCTCTTCCGGAGACGCTCCCGCCAGACGCGACTGCAGGCGGACTGTTGCCTTTACGGTTTCGGGGGTGGCGTCTCGCAAGGCGCCGTGAACCATTACGCCGAAACGGCGTCCGGAGGGACGGCCCGGCATCCGGGACAGCGTCAGAACCTCGACCGGTGGCGCATCCGCCGGAGGCTGGCGAACCTGGCTGGCGAGAGTCAAATCGATCGCGGGACGAGCTCCGCTTGCCTGCGCCGCCAGGTGCTTGAGCTTCCAGTCTTCATAGTCGGCCAGGCTTTGCTGCGCGGTGCCGTCTTCCCGCAGGATGTCCTCATGGCGAATGCCGAACTGCGAATCGACTTCCAGCCGTAAAACCGCCGGATCCCACCACACGACCGCTGTGCCTTCGCTGTTGAGATGGACGCCGGGACGGACGGACTCCGGCGGTTCCAAATCCTTAGGCCGATCCAGAATGGATTCGTTGCCAAACTTCGGGCAGCCCGGTGCCGGTTCCTGTTTTCGCCAGGCTCCGCGGACCGGATATAAAGCACTGTCCAGAGGTTCCAGCCAGCTATCGCCCAGCGGGCCGTCGCCGACAGCGGGAACCACCAGCAAATCTCGAGCGCGCGTGGCTGCTACGTAGGCGACACGGACGCCTTCCGCCCTTTCTCGAATCCGTTCGTCATCCTGATGCTCCAGCAGCTCCGTGGGCGAGCACCAGAGAAGGCGGCTGGCGCAGATGCGCCGCTGGCTGTCGACGTAACGCTCCGGATCTTCATTGCTCAATCGCGCGGTGATATCTGCGAGAATCACTACCGGGAACTCCAGCCCCTTGGCCGCGTGGACGGTCATCAGGCGGACACCTTCGGCACCTTCCTCCAGAATCGGAGCCTCGGACGTCTCGGACTTTTGGGTCTGTTCTTCCAGATGCTCGACGAAACCGCGAAAAGAGATGCCGCCGCTGGCCTCATACACTCGCGCCAGCTCGGCCACACGGTACACGTTTGCCAAAACTTGGTATCCCGCGGGCCGCATCGCAAAGGCCGCATGCGCGCGAGCCGCCTCCAGCAGCAGGTTCACGGTCTCCGCGGCGGGGCGCCGGTTGCGAAGCCGGTGAAGCTCGGCGAGAAAGTCCAGCGCGTCCGCAATGGGCTGCAGTTCCGCATCGGGTTGCTTCGGACGAGCGCCAAAGGGATGCAACCGGCCCAGCTCCGCTCGCCACCGGAGAAGCGCGGCATCGCCGATCGCAAATAGGGAGCCCTTCAGGGTCGCGAAAGCGCACAGTTCGTCTTCCGGCCATTCAATCGCGGTCAGGGCCGCGCGCAGCGTTTCGACTTCTTCCCGATGGTGGAAGGACTTCGATCCAACGAGAAGATGAGGAATTCCGCGAGCTTCCAGTCCTCTGGCATACTCGCGCGTCAGATCCTGTCGGAAGTTGGTGAAGCGGCGAAATAGAACGCAGATATGGCGTGCCGCTACCGGGATTCGCTGGGAGGGGTCGCTGGGATCGCGAATGGTCCATCCGCTTTCGCTCAACAGCCAATCGATTTTGGCGACAACAGCGGCTGGGAGCGACTGCTCGATCGCCTGCCGTGAGATTCTGCGCGATCCGTACGGGTTCGGCACCGGCAGCGCCACCAGCCCCGGCTGAGCCTCGATCGTCTCCGGCCCTCCGCGCAGAGGAATATAGCCCGCCTGCCCTCGCTGTTCATCGGGCTGCATCACTTTTTCAAATGCATCGTTGACGAATCGTTGAATCGGATCGACGGAGCGAAAGCTGCGGGTCAGATTGACGACGCCGACGCCGCAGTCGCGCAGCCGCCGCTTGATCTTCTCGTAAAGCACCACGTCGGCCCGGCGGAACTTGTAGATCGACTGCTTGGGATCTCCGACGACAAACAACTTTCCCGCAACCGGCGAGACCTTTTCCCAGTCCGCTGTATCGGGATCATCGGAAGACAGCAGCAGCAGGAACTCCGCCTGCACCGGGTCCGTATCCTGGAACTCGTCGACGAAAACATGGGTGAAACGGTTTTGCAGATATCGCCGGACATTTGTATCGTCACGAATCAGATCGCGGGCGAGTATCAGCAGGTCCAGAAAATCCAGCTTGCCCTGTTTCCATTTCAGCTGTTGATAGCGATCGACAATCTCCAGCATTTCGGCGCGTAGTGTCACCGCCAGATCGGCATCGGCATTCCGGCGGAACTGCTCCAGCGCATATTGCAGATCTTCGACGCCCTTCCGCTTTTCGCGGCGAAGGTCCGCGCGCAGCTTCACCAGCAGCGCCTCCAGAGCGTCGTAGTCTCTCTCTCGAACGGCTTCGTAGCGGGTAATCCACTGCGCGGTTGCCTTGATCGGCTGGAAGGCGGAGGAAACCTTCGGCGCGGCATCGAGAATGCGTTCCACCAGCGAATCCAGCTCCGCTTCCCGGTCCCAATCCCGGCGAGTCCAATCGGCCGGGTAGTCGCGCCATTCGATCAAGTCTTTCGCGGCATACTTCAACTGCTCGCTGGCGGGAGTGGCTCCGCCCGCCAGCCGCATCAACGCCCGGCGAAGCGCCGGAGAATCCTCATTCAGCCGCTGTTGAAACCAGCCCTGGAAGGCTTTGTTGCGCAATTGTCCGGATTGGAGCTCGTTCAGCTCCTCGAACGCCGGATCCACGCAAGCCTCGACAGGCCGCTCCCGTAAAACCTGCGCGCAAAATGCGTGAATCGTCCCGATGGAGGCTTCTTCCAGGTGGGCCAGAGCATCCCGCAAATTGGCCGCGCTTTCGCCGGAAGTTTCCTGCAAGCGCCGGTCGAGCCCTGCGCGAAGCCGCAGTTTGAGCTCTCCGGCGGCCTTGTTGGTAAAGGTCACCGCCACAATCCGGTCCACCTTCGCCAGGCCGGATTCCAGCATGTAAACGATGCGCCCCACCAGTTCCGACGTCTTGCCGGTTCCCGCCGCGGCTTCGACAATCAGGCTTTCGTGCAGCGATTCGCGAATTCGCCGCCGGGCCTCCGTGTCGTCGTGAATGCTGACTACCTTCGCCGGCATCTACGGCATCTCCCGGATCTGCAGCAGCGGCATCAGTTTCGATTTGCGGGAGGCTCGCTGCTCTTCATACGGTCCGCAAACCAGCCGGTAGTCGCACCGCTCGCAGGCACGCGGCGCGGGAGCGGATACCAGAAACCCGCTGGCGACTGCGGTGTCGATCGCATCCAGGACTCGTTCGGCGTGGCTTTGCGCGGTCGGCGTCACGCGAATTTCGGTTTCCGTATAGCCGCCCCGCTGGGTGCAGTAGAAGAGCCGTCCCGTGGCTACCGGCTCGCCCGACTTCGCTGCCAGCGCCATCGCATACAGCAGCGGCTGCAGAATCGTGCCGCCACCGACGAATGCCGGCCGGTGGTCCGGGGCCCTTCCTGTCTTGTGATCCGTAACTCGCAGAGCTCCGGTGGCGGTGTTCTTTTCGATCAGATCAATTTTTCCGCGCAGGAGGAACGGGTTCAGGCGCGCATCTCGAAACTCGAACTCCGCGGCTACAGGAACCCACTCGGGACTGCGAGACATTTCCCGAATCCAGCCTCGCAGGTCAGTTCGCATGTCTTCGATCTCACTGCGCCACACTCGCGGAATGGCGGGTGCCCACTCTTCTTCAAATTTCGCCGCAACCTGATCCAGGACGCGGTCCGTCACATCCAGCAACTCCGCAAGAGGCCGCTGGCTCCACGGTTGAAGCTCCTCCAGAATTTGATGTTGCACTTCGTGAAACAACGTTCCCCGCGTCAGCGCGTCCATCTGTTCGATCGCCCGCGGTTCCTCTCGCTCGTCCAGACCGTAGATCGAATGCAGAAAGAACTGATACGGGCAGGCCGCGTACCGCTGCAGGGATGTCGGTGAATAGGGGCGCGTTCCCAGCCGGTGAGCCTCCAGCGCAGGGTGAGCATTCACCAATCCGTCGGAAGGCCGCCACTTGCGGTCCCAGCGCATCCATCGCGACCGCATCGACCGGGCAAGCGTTTCGCTTTGGGTCACTAAATATCGGGCTTCGCCGCGATGCGGCTGGTCCGGCGATTTCAGAATTCGTCCCAGAACAGCCAAGTCATACTCAGCGTCATCAATCGCATACTTCGGATCGTCGGGCGCGGGCCATCCCAGGCGCCCGGAAGCGGCCTGCCGCGTTCGCTCCGCCAGATTCCGCAGATCCGGTAAGCGGCCCTCCGCAGCGCGAATGACCTCGAGCGCGTAGAACGAAGGCACGCGCGAGCGGGACTGCGC
>CAZETQ010000067.1:29469-32684 GCA_964515165.1 uncultured Solibacteraceae bacterium
CAGCGCGAATGACCTCGAGCGCGTAGAACGAAGGCACGCGCGAGCGGGACTGCGCCGTGTCCATCCGAGGGTAGGAAACCACCAATCGATTGCCCGCCGCCAGCGCGATCTTCAACAGCAGACGTTCCCGCTCGGCCCGGATGTTGTTCTGCGGAAGATACAGGCGTTCCCGAAACTCGTCCAGCAGGAGCGGGTCTTCCAGAAGGCGCTTGGGAAACAGTCCTTCGGCCAGGCCGGGGAGGAAGACTACCTCGAAATTGCTGCCGCGCACCTCTTCCATCGTTCCGACGAAGATGCCTCCGAATCGCCGCGGGGCAGGAGCACTACGCAGCACGCCGAGCCGTTCGCGTAGAACGCCATAGACCTCATCCAGCGTCACCGGACCGACATCGGCCATGGGGAACAACTCGCTGAGCACGGCTTGTACGCCTTGCGGTTGCCGCAGAGAAACCTGCGCGAGATACTGGAGCGCCGCAATCCAATCTCCCCACTTCGCCTCACGCGGAAGCCGATCCAGCTTCTCAATCAAAGGCAGCGCGAATTGAGTAAGCTGCTCCAGCCGAGCCAGCCGGAACTGCAGCGCGGTGCGCCGCTGCGGTTCGGATTCGGCAAACTCGAGGATCTGTGCCTGAATCTCGGCGCGCAGACCAGCCAAGCGGCGCTTCCAACGCTCCAAGCCGCCAATCACTGCAGCGTCGACGAGAATCTGTTCCCAACCGTACGGCGCAACCGGCGCGGCTGCATCATCGGCAGTGTCTTCCACCGGCGGCTCCAAACGCTGAAGGGCGGCAATCACTTCGTCTTGAGAAGGTTCGAAACCGTCAGCCGCCGACGCGGCGCGATTCGGAATCTGGGCCAGCGACAGATACTCGGCAAAGCGGGATGCGGAATAATCCTCGGCGGCACACTGCAGCAGTGCCAGGAAAGCTCGCCCCGCGGGGTCCGGCCGCAGAGTCCCATGCGAAAACCAGCCGGGACTTCCCGAGCGTCGCAGCGCTTCTTCTACCAAGGGCTGATAGCGGTCGGGATTGCGAAGGACGATGGCCATCCGGTCGAATCCGATGCCCTCCTGGACATAGCCCATGGCGCGGCGGGCGATCTCCGTACACTCGAAACTCTCGCCCGGCGAGGAGAAGCATTCCACGGTGTCATCCAACGCTCCCTCCGGCGGCGACTGGGCAGAGAAGAGAAAATATCTCACACGCTGGATGGCGGTCTTTCGCTCGGCCGAGGCCGCAGTATCGGGGATCACTTCCAATAAACGGGAAAGCGCCTCCACCGATTCGCGATCACCCTCCAGCGATGCCGCCCTGCAAGCAGGAGCACGAGCGGTCAGCATCTGGAGCAGCGATTCCGCCGCGACGGTTCGCACCGGCACGTCCAGCAGGGCAACCGGCAGGCCCAAGAGCGGATGCGACACCACCTCCGAGGCAAACTGAAACAGTACGGCCAAGTCTGCGAGCTTTGCCTCGTTTCTCTGCCGGTCATAAAGCTGCAGGAGCCGAGCCAGGTCCGCTCCGGGCGCTCCCGTGGCCTCGAGATCCTTCGCCTGGATGGAGTTTAGCCGCAGTTCATTGATCGTTCGGGCGGCGGATCGAACAAAACCGGGCGTATCGGTAATTTCCTGGAAATACCGGAATCCTCCGGTGGTGCGTAGTTCATGAGCCGCGCGGGCAACCAGAGCCTCCTGGGCCAGCTGGCTCATGGGAACCAGCCCGAGTTCTGTCACCCGGGCGGCGGCCAGTTGCGCGGCGAGCTGGATCAGAGTCAGCCGATGAACGCCAAGCACTCCCGCAGTGGTATTCCAGACTAGTTCGTCCGCGGCCCGCTTGGCCGCCGCAAGAAGGAGAATCTCGCTGCCGTCGAAAACCGGCAGAAGCGCGCTGCACAGTTCGGAATTCGATCCGGCTACGATCAGCCGGCGCATTTAACGCGCAGCGCGCGCCCGGGGCTTTCTCTTCCCTGCGGTGATCTCGGTCGGCTCCGCGCTGGCAACGGCGGGAGGCTTCTTCAACGAGGCCAGACTCGTCTTGAGAGCTTCCATGATGTCGATCACCGGGGCGAGTTCCTGTTCCTGCGGCGCGGCGACCACTTCCTGGCCGGCAATCTTCGCGTCGATCATGCCCCGCAGCGTCTCGCGATACGTGTCTTGGTATTTTTCGTGTTCGAACGGCGCGGCTAAAGCTTCAATCAGATTCTGCGCCATCAGCAGTTCTTTGTCCTTCACCAGCTCGGGATTGGTGCGGAACTCCTCGGTCGCGCGAACCTCGTCGCGATAGTACATCGTGTGAAGGATCATGCCGTGCTTGCCCGGGCGGAGAATCACCACGTGCTCGCGATTGTGCATGGTGAGCTTGGCGACGGCATCATAGCCGGACCGCTTCATCGATTCGAACAACAACGTATACGGCTTCTCACCGGCTTCGTCGGGTTGGATATAGAAACTGTCTTCCAGGACGATGGGATCGATCTCGTCCGTTTTGACGAATTCCAGGATTTCCATCACCTTGGCGGTCTTCGGCTGGATCTTTTTGATGTCCTCCTCGTCGATGACCACATAGCGATCTTTTTCGTACTCGTAGCCCTTGACGAGCTCGCTGCGCGGGACCGGTTTATCCTCGGCAATGCAGTACAGTACCTGCTTCACCCTGGAATTGTCCGGCTTATGCAATTGATTGAAGCTGACGGTTTCGCCGCGGGCCGCGGCCACCAGCCGAACGGGCAAAGAAACCAGCCCAAAGGTGATGTGCCCCTTCCAAATGGTCGAAGCCATAGTCTACCTATCGATATCATGGAAATACAACAAATTCAACCGGTTATGCTCTAAACGGAACATCTGAAAAAGCTTATGCCCGGTCTGGACGAATACTCCCGGAAGCGCCGGTTCGAGAAAACGCCGGAACCCGGCCCCGACCTCGCACGCGAGGCGGAGCTGCGTTTTTGCGTGCAGCGGCATCACGCCCGGAGGCTCCATTACGACTTGCGGATCGAGGTTGGCGGTACCTTGAAATCCTGGGCTGTGCCGAATGGCCCCTCTCTCGACCCGGCTGTGAAGTCTCTGGCTGTGCATGTGGAGGACCATCCCGTCGAATACTCCACATTCGAAGGCAACATCCCCAAGGGCAACTACGGCGGCGGCAGCATGATGCTGTGGGATGTGGGGACGTACCGGCTTTTGGGAGAAGGCTCGGCGGAAGATCAGCTGGCCCGCGGGG
>CAZETQ010000068.1:0-32547 GCA_964515165.1 uncultured Solibacteraceae bacterium
GAACTTGTGCTTCTGGGTCTTTTCATCCCAAAGCACCTTTTTCCCGTTGCGGTAGGAAAGCGTGGCCAGATGGCCACCGACGGCTGCCTGCTGGCCGGCCTTGGCGGGCGCAATCAATTGAGCTTTTCCCAGAATGGACTCAAACAGGTTACGAACGTGGTTCTGCACGGCGGGAACGTCGTTGCCAGGTAGGTGCATGTTGATCGGCTTGCGCGCCGCTACCTTTTCCGGCGGTTTGCCGCCGAACTTTTCGGGGTTGAAGTTGAGAATCTGACGGTTGAGGACTTCGATGGTGCCTTCATTCCCCATGAACTGTTCGCCATAGCCAAACCAGTCGTTGCCGAAATAGCACGAATAGTTGATGTGGAACCGGTTCGGGTATTCATATAGAGCGCTCAATGTGTCCGGCACTTCGCGATCGTCACTGATCCAGCGATAAATTCCTCCGGACGCGGCGCATGACAACGGCTCCGTCTTGCCGCAGACGAAGTTGGTGATGTCGGTCTGGTGAACCAGCAAATCGGTCGAAATCCCGCCCGAGTAGTCCCAGTACAGACGCCATTGGTAGTATCGCTGCTTGTCAAAGGGACGCTTTTTGTCGACGTAAGGCTCGGTGCCCAAGAACCGCTTCCAGTCGGTATTTTCGGGGCTGGCGTCGTCCGGAATCTTGTAGCGCCACGCCGGGTTGTCTTCCAGGGAATTTCGGTACCAGAAAGCTCGAACGTAATGGATGTCGCCGATCATCCCGTCCTCGACCATCTTTTTCGCCTGGATATACAGCGAATTGGAGCGGTTCTGCGTGCCGACTTGGAGCTTGATACCGGCGGCTTCGGAAGCTTTGACGATTTCCGCGCCTTCTTCCAGAGTATGAGCGATCGGCTTTTCGAGATAGATGTGTTTCTTCGCCTTGATCGCCGCCATCGCCATCTCGTGATGTAGGTGCTCCGGCGTGCAGATGAAGACCACTTCGACGTTCGGGTCTGCCAGGAGTTCCTTGAAGTCCACGTACGTCTTCGGAGTATTCTTTCCCTTCGACTGGACGTTGTCCTTGGCGCGCGCCAGGTTTCCGGCGTAGGTATCGCAAACTGCGACTACCTCCATCAGCTCCGCACTTCCGCCGTAGGCCATGTTCATCACGTGGTTGCCGCGGCTGCCGGTACCGATCCAGGCCGCCTTCAGGCGATTGCTGGTGTTCTGAGCATTCAGCAGCGCGGGAGCGCCAATTGCCGCAGAGGTGACGAAAGCGCGGCGCGAAACTTGATCAGACATGGAGGAACCTTTCCTTCGAGGAATCTGTAGCCATTGTAGCCATCTACCGGCTTTTCTACAGATCTCCCGGGCAAGTGGCCTACCAGTTGCGCTTCCATGTTCTCCACCACGCCGTATCCCCCAGTTCCAGCGCATTCCAGGCAGCGTCCAGCGCCGCCCGATCGCCTTTCAGGACCGCGGATTCATTCGCAGCGTCAGGAAGTTTCACCAGGCCAGCAAGGCGCGTGTACACACGCTGGCGATCCTCGCCGCGAGTGCGGGACAGAAGATGCCAAAGGGTGAGGGCATCGCGCGCTCGAGCGGCGCTGAGGATGGTCTCCAGGCTGTCTTCCCGGCGGTCGAATTGCGCCAATCCCTGGATCAGCCGGGCGTCCGCATCGTCAAAGAACGGAGTGCCAGGACCGGTATTCGGCAGGGTGCGGCAAGTCGCGCCCGCCGGGATGAACGATTCCCGATTCCCCGCCTGAAATGCCACCCAGCCCAGCTGCACGCTCAGCCGGCCCTCTCCGCTTTCGGTCATCTCCAGCGTGTAGCGGCACCCCAAGTCGACCGTCCGGGCCGAAGGAGTGTCCACGGCAAACTGCGCCGGCGGCGCCCAGATCAGCGCATGAATCACCCCTCGCTGCAAGTCAAAGCGCTGGCGACGGTCTTGCGACTCCACCAGCCGGAGCCGGGAATTCGGCTCCACGGTCAGCTCCCCGACGGAGTTGGACTCCACCGAAGCAGTTGCATTGGATGGCGTCGTCAACCATTCTCCTTGACGAAGGACGCGAGCCTCGGAACCCGCCAGGGAAACCGTCCAGCCCGTCTCCGCCATCACCGGTGGTTGGGCTGCTCGGAATAAACCAAATACGGCCAACCCCGCGGCAATCGCCACCGGAACCGCAAAACTTCGGCGGGACGGGCGATGGTAGCCGGCTTTGTGGCCCGCTGGATCGTAAGCCACCGGCGCCAGCAGCTTCTCCAGGCGCGCGACTTCCGGATCCGGTTCTCCTTCGCGATTCCAAAGATATTCGTCATTCATGGGCGGTACCCTCCAACTTCTCCCGCAAGATCTTCATTCCGCGGCAAAGATTGACCCTGACTGAATCGGGAGTCAGTCCGGTCCGGGCGGCGATTTCCGGTCCCGTCAGGCCTTCCACCAGGCGCAGCATCAAAGTTTCCCGGTACGCTTCCGGAAGCTTTCTGATTTCTCCCAACGCTAATGCCGCTTCTACCGATGGTCCCCGAGGCCCGGCCATCCGGTCGTCGATTTCTTCCGACTTGCGCCGGCTGCGGTGAAAATCGATGGCCGCATGCCGCGCGATCGCCATCAACCATCCGCCCGCCGCCTGCGGATCCCGCAGCGACGCGATGCGCTGCAACGCGGTGACGAAGACATCCTGGACCAGATCTTCCGCGTCGGCGTACGAAACGTATGCCAATAGCACACCGTGCACAACGCGGGCGTAGCGCTCGTAGAAACGGCCGAAAGCCGCGCGGTCTCCGGACTGCGCGGCCCGGATCAGCACGGCCTCGGCGTCGAGCGTCAACACTCCGCTAGCGGTAAGCACTACTGCGGCCAAGGTAACTTACTCTGAGAGTCCCAGCATCTGGTCGATGTCGGCCGAAGTCGGTACTCGCAGGGTCATATACTTCGCGCCTGCCCTTTCGAAAGAACTCCCATTGACGCGGACGACAACGCTGGTTTTCGTTTTTCCATCGACCTGCGTGCCTACCAACCGGACAATCCAGTTGCCCTCATTCGGCCACTGTTGTGTGACGGCATACATCCCGGGAGTTGTGAGCGCCGTCAGTTTCAAGGGAATCGATTGCCGCTTTCCCGAAACTACCCCTTCGGCCGAACCGTCAATGGTGGCTTTCTCCGGTTCGTGGCAGCCGGTCAAACGAGCCACCAGAACCGCGTTCATGGACTTGGCCTCCGTGTTTGCCGACGGGTTTCCCAATTCCAGGTAGAAACCGCCCGCATAGGCTGCCGCGGCGGCGATCAGAATCGTGAGTGATTTTCTCATCCCGAGTCTCCTTTCGTGGGAAAGGACGGGAATCCGGCTGGAGTGTTAACAGGATGGTGGGCGTTCAGGGACTCGAACCCCGGACCCCTTCCTTGTAAGGGAAGTGCTCTAACCAACTGAGCTAAACGCCCGCAATCTCCAGTTTACGACGGCGGAAGCCTAGGCCCCGGCGTACCGGGCGTACAGACTTCGGGCGACACCCGGGTCGGTGGTGCCTTTGATGATGGCGCGGCCGTCCGGAAAAAATGTCATTTCGTATGGCTCGACAAAGAAGCGGAGTGCAAATTCGTTTGCCCGCACCTGCCCCAACGGAGCGAGCTGTTTTCCCAGGGCCACCAGATCGAGCGGCCGGTGCTTTTCGTGGATCTGGACCGCATTGCGCCCACACAGGCTGACCGGGGCGCGATGCGCGCCGTCCAGCCACTCATAGTTGCCTTTCGCGCAGCAGGGGCAGTCCGGATCGAGTCCCGGAGCGGCCACCGTGCGAATTTTCCCGGTCCAGACATCGGCGGTCATGATGTCTCCCGCGGGCCGGTCCCCGACCAGAACCCGAATGGCGAGCGAAACTTGCAGCGACGCCACCAGGCTGGCCGCGGTGGCAAGAATGCCGGCGGTGTCGCAAGTCATTTGGATGCCTCCCGGCGGGGTCGGATAAACGCATCGCAGGCAGCCCGTTTCCAAGGGAATCACCGGCATGACGATCCCTGTGCTGGCCACGGCGCCGCCATAAATCCACGGAATGCGGCGCAAGACCGCAAAATCATTGATCAGGTACCGGGTCTCGAAATTGTCGGTACCGTCCAGGATCAGATCGACGCCGTCGAGCAATTCCTGCGCATTGCGAGGAGTGAGGTCGGAAATTTCGGCAGTATAGTCAACTTCGGAATTGATCCGCTCCAGCCGCTTCTTCGCGGCGATGGCCTTCGGAACCCCGTTCTCGGCGTCTTCTTCCTCATACAGCCATTGCCGGTGAAGATTGGACAGGTCCACATAGTCGCGATCGATCAGGCGCAGCCGGCCAATACCGGCTCGAGCCATGGCCATAGCCTGGAAGCTGCCTAGCGCTCCTACGCCGACAATCGCCACCGCCGCATTTCGAATTCGTTCCTGGCCTGCGAAGCCGATGCCGGGAAATAGGATCTGCCGTGAATAACGACTGTCCAGTGGCCGACTTTCTTCATTCTTCGGCATTCCAATTGCTATGATGGCATCGCGTGATCCGACGCGGCATCGGAATATCCGCGGCCGCACTTCTGGCCGGTTTGCTGGTGACACCATCACCAGGAGCGGATTTGGAAGGACGCCGCATCACCCAGATCCGGTTCGATCCTCCGACCCAACCCTACGGTATCGCGCAACTTCGCGAGCTGGTCGCCGTTCAGGCGGGCGAGGAGCTTTCCATGGCCGCGGTGCGTAAATCCATCGAAAAGCTCTACGCGACGGGCCGATTCCAGGACGTGGCCGTCGATGCTACCGAAGGCGATGGCGGCATTATTCTCACCTTCCAGACGGTGAATCGATGGTTTATCGGCGGGCAGAGAATTGAAGGCGCCAAGGACCCTCCCAGCATCACGCAGCTTCTGAATTCCACCAAACTGAGCCTGGGGCAAGAGTACACCGAGGGCCGACTGCATCAAGCCGTTGAAAATATGCGCACTTTGCTGTATGCCAACGGGTTCTACCAGGCGAAGATCGACACGAACATCGAGCGGGATCCCGAGACAGAGCAGACCGAAGTCCTATTTGACATCGAGGCCGGGACGCGGGCCCGCTTCGCGGACCCCATTCTTCGCGGGAAGACGGTGTTGACCCCCCGCGACGTCATCCGGTCCACCGGCTGGACGCGATGGTGGGGTTTGGGCGGCTACAAGACGGTTTCCGAAAGCCGGGTGGAAACCGGGATTCAGCGGATTCGGCGTTCGCTCGAAAAGAAGGATCTACTGATGTCGCGCGTGACGTTGATGGGCATGGAATGGAAGCCCGACCGGCAGGTCGCCGTACCCACCATTGAAATCGACGACGGCCAGCGGGTGGATTTGCAAATTCGAGGGGTACGCCTCTCGAGGGGGAAGCGCCGTTCCCTCATTCCGATTTATCAGGAACACTCCGTCGACAGAGAGCTATTGAACGAAGGATCGATGAATCTCGAAGCGTACTTCGAGTCTCAAGGCTACTTTGACGCTTCGGCGGACTTTACACTGTCGGAAGAGACCGGCCGGCAACTGGTCGAGTACACGGTGGACCGCGGTCCCCGTTATCAGCTCTCAAAAGTCGATATTGCCGGGAACAATTATTTCGAAGACCGGACGATTCTGGAGCGCCTGTCTATCGTTCCGGCCACAAAAGTCCGCTACCGCCACGGACGTTTCAGCGAGCGTCTGCTGATGAACGACCAGAACACCATCCTGGGCCTTTACCGCGACAACGGGTTCCTCGACGCCAAAGTGGAGCCGTCGGTGGAGGCCGGCGCGCCAGGCAAGGAACGCAAGCAATCGGTCACGCTGGCGATCGCCGAAGGGCAACAGTATCTGATTTCCAAACTGGAAATCGCCGGAGTTCCCCAACAAACTGCCGTCCAGATTCGTTCCAACATGCAATCGGTCGAAGGGCAGCCTTACAGTGAACAGAGCGTTCAGGGCGACCGTGAAGCTGTCCTGAATGCCTATTTCAACCAGGGCTTTACTCAAGCGACGTTCGATTACACCGCGCGTCCAGGAGCCGAGCCGCACACAGTCGACGTAAAGATCGAGATCAAGGAAGGGCCGCGGCAATTCGTCCGTCGTGTTCTGGTTCGTGGTATCGACAAAACGGACCCTAAACTCGTTTACAACCGGATCAGCCTGCTGCCCGGAGATCCTCTTTCGTTGGGCCAGATGCTGGAAAGCCAGAAGCGCCTTTATGACCTGGGAATTTTTGCGCGCGTCGAAACCGCAATCCAGAACCCACAAGGTGTCGAAGAGTCGAAATACGTTCTCTTTGAGGTGGAAGAGGCAAAAAAATGGTCGTTCAACGTCGGTGTGGGCGCTCAGGTGGGCCGCATCGGCGGCGGCAATCTCCAGAGCCTGGATTCTCCGGCGGGCGCAACCGGCTTCAGTCCGCGGGTGAATCTAGGCGTCAGTCGAAATAATCTTCTCGGATTGGGGCATACGCTTGGCTTTCAGGGCCGCGTATCGAATATTCAGCAGCGCGTCCAAACAACCTATCTGGCGCCGCATTTCCGCGATCAGGACGATCTTAGCCTCGCCGTGAGCGGTCTTTACGATCAATCCTTTGACGTACGCACGTTCGCCGCGGTGCGGCTGGAAGCCGCAATTCAACTGACGAAGCGCTTAAGCCGCGCCAACACCATCCAGGGCCGCTATGCACTCCGGCGCGTAAAGGTCGATCCGGAAACCCTGAAGATCGAGCCGCTCCTGATTCCTCTCCTCTCGCAGCCTGTTCGGATCGGCATCGTCTCCTCCACATTCATCCAGGACCGGCGCGACGACCCACTCAACTCCACAAAGGGCTTCTACAATTCTGTGGACATTGGCCTGGCCAGCCCTTATCTCGGCTCCCAATCGAACTTTGTGCGCCTGATTGGCCGTAATTCCAGTTACTACAAGCTCGGCCGCGAGACAGTCTTCGCGCGCAGCATCACGTTCGGTATCCAGGAACGCCTCACCGGCGGGCCGCTGAAGGATGTTCCCCTTCCGGAGCGGTTTTTTGCCGGCGGCGCATCGAGCCACCGCGGATTTCCGGAAAACCAGGCCGGTCCCCGCGATCTGGAGACGGGCTTCCCGCTTGGTGGAAAGGCCATCATGATCTTCGGCCATGAGTTGCGGTATCCCTTAATCGGCGACAACCTGGGAGCAGTGTTGTTTCACGACATGGGGAACGTCTATTCCCGCGCCGGCACCCTGAGTTTCCGCTATCAACAGCAGGATCTGCAGGATTTCAACTACATGGTGCAGACGGTCGGGCTGGGCTTCCGGTACCGCACACCCATTGGACCCATTCGAATCGATCTTGCTTTCAGTCCGAACTCGCCGCGATTTTTTGGCTGTGATGGTACCCGCGACGAACTCATCTTCACCGGCTGCGTGAATCAGCGTGAGCTGCGGATCAATCAATTCCAGTTTCATTTCTCGCTGGGGCAGACCTTCTGATGCGCTCTGCTCTGCTCTGTATGCTGCTGGTGAACTCGATGCGTGGAGAAATTATCGATCGCCTTGCAGTGACTGTCGACACCTCTGTCATCACAATGAGCGAAATCATCCTGCAGCTGCGAATCACGGCCATGCTGGAAGACAAGCCGCTGAAGCTGGATGAGGAGGCGCTTCGCGAGGGAGCAGATCGACTGATCGAGCAGACGCTGGTGCGGCGGGAGATCGCCATTGCCGATTACCCCGCTCCGCCGCCGGAAGCCGCCGGCAAAGCATTGGAGGATCTGAAGCAGCAAAGGTATGGAAATGATGCGATCTACCGCGCGGCGCTGCAGAAGTATGGGGTGACCGAAGCCGCCCTGAAGTCGCAGCTTTTGTGGCAGATGACTTTGCTCCGGTTTGTCGAGGTGAGGTTTCGCCCGTCGGTACAAATTCCTACCGACGAAGTGCGCACCTACTATCGCGAGAAGTTCACGCCGGACTGGCAGCAGCGCTCCAACCAGCCCGTACCGACGCTACCCCGTGTGCGGGAGCAGATTGAAGCAACCCTCACCGAAGAGCGGATTGCGACGGCGATGGATCGCTGGTTGAATCTCACTCGTTCCCAACTGCCGATCGTCTATCGCGAAGAAGCGTTCAAAAACGGAGGGGCGCCATGAAGCGTTGGCTGCTGATTGGCGCTTTGGGTCTGGTGGTTCTCATCGGACTGGCGATCTCCGTGGGGCAGTCGCCCTGGTTTGCCGATCAGATCGCGAAAAGAATTCAGCAGGAGGTGCAAAAAGCTACCGGAGCGCGCGTCACAATCGGCAAGCTCACCATCGATTGGTGGCGGATGCACGCGCAAACAGGCGCTCTAGTGGTTTATGGCTTGGAGCCTCCGGATGCTCCGCCCCTGTTCGCATGCCGCAATCTGGATGTTGGCTTAAAGATTGTCTCGTTCCTCCGGCGTAACGTCGACGTGGAGTCCGTCCTGATTGAAGAACTGCGGGTGAATCTGATCATCAGTCCGGACGGCTCGACGAACATTCCGGGACAGGGCGGTGGAGACCGGCACTTTGCCGATCACCTGATCGATCTGGCGGTCGGACACTTTGAAGTTCGCGACGGACTCGTCGTTGTGAACGATCGAAAGACGCCGTTGAACATCCGGGCGGATGGCCTGCGGGCCGTCGTTGACTACATTGCCGCATCCGAGTCCTATCAGGGACAAATCGCGATCCGGCAGATCACCGCGGCCGGAGTCGCGGCGGCAATGGAGACGAAGTTGGTGTTGAAGCGGGGACGGCTGGACGTGGAATCGCTCGCCGTTAAGACCGAGCGTTCCACGGCAGAGGGTAGTGGCTACCTGGACGACTGGCGCGCGCCGCGCGGCACCTTCGACATGAAGTTGTTTGTCGAGCTGGCGGAGGCAGCCCGTTTGGCAAAAATTCCCGAGCTTCGGGGCGGCACATTGGAAGGGCTAGTCCGGCTTTCCTACTCCAGCGATGCCGGCGTGCGCGCGGAAGGCGAGCTAGCCGCCAAAAACCTATCCGCAACCGTTGGCGGCGAGCGATTTAGCAATGTCAGTGGTTCGACGAAGGTCAGCTGGGATGGCACGACGGCTCGTGCGGATGACCTGCAGGTGTCGCTTTGGGGCGGAAGGTTTTCCGGCCGTGCCGAATGGCACTCCGACCAGCGATATCTGGTCGACGGACAGATTGTAAACATCGCCGCCCCGCGCAGTGTCAGCACCTACGCCACCGGCCCGGTTCGGGTTTCCGGAAGCGGCGCGAAGCTTCAAGTGACGCAGGCTGACCTGACGCTCCGGCCCGGAACCGGGGAGGTTCCGCTGGGAGGCAAGGTGGGGCTGACCTATGATGCTCCGCGGAATACACTGACGCTGAAACCTTCCACACTCACCATTCGCAACTCACAGCTCGAAGTGAGCGGCGACCTTTCTCGCAGTGTCAGCTTTGATCTCCAGACCAGGGACCTGCAGGAATTGGTGCCCGCGATTCGCCTGGCCAAGGCCGATTTTCCGGAGAACTTGCCGGTGCAGCTGGATGGAGGATTGCTCCACATCCGTGGCACGGCAACGGGATCGCTCGAGAATCCGATCGTCAACGCCACGCTGACTGCAGAAAAGGCTCGCCATGAGAATCGGCTTTTCACCGATGTGCAGGCGGCGGGGGAGATGGCTTCGAATCGCGCGCACCTGACGCAAGTCCGATTGAACTATGGCGCGGCCGTTGTCTCCGGATCTGCCGACGTCGCATTGAGCGACTGGCAGCTTCCCGACAATGCTCCGCTCACCGCTAATGCTAGTTTTCAGAATGTCCAACTCGCCGAGCTAGCTAAGGAAGCTGCTTATCAAGGCAATGTTTCCGGAATCGCCAGCGGTAACGCGAAGCTGACGGGCAGCGTGTCGAATCCGAGTGCCGAGGGTTCCGCGCGAATTGAAAAACCGGTTCTGGATAAATGGGCCCTCGACCGGGCCGAAGGCAACTTCTCCTGGAGAAATGGAGTTCTTTCCTTAACCGGCGGTCAACTGGCGCGCAACGGCGAGCGGCTGTCCTTTGCCGGATCCTATAAACCGGAAGGAAAGGACTGGCAGCGGGGTGAGCTGGTAGTTGATGCGCGGACGGCCAAAATCCAGTTGGATCCCGCCGTTGCTATGAACCTTCCCGTGACCGTATCCGGCAACGTCAACGGACGCGCGCGCATTCGTCCCGGCGGTTTCGATGTGCTGGCTCTCGAGGGAGACATTCACGCTATTTCCGAAAAAGCCGGCAGGGCCGACTTTCGCGCGGCTTCCACGGAAGGAAATCTTGCGATTACGGGAATGGTGAATCTTTACGGCGCGACGGCTCAACTCGATACCAAGTGGCGATTCGCGCCGGGAATGCCGGGTTCGGGAAAAATCACGCTGAAGAACGTCACAGCGCCGGCTATTCAATCGTTGAGGGGAAAGTCGTCGGAAGAACTTCCTTTTCATGCGCTGGTTGAGGGCTCAGCCGATATCGAGGGCCGCTTGACTCAGCTGGACCAATTGAGCACGCGAGTGGTGGTTACGACGGCCCGGATCGCACCAAAGAAAGATCCCGGCGTAGCGGGCCTTTCTATGGCGGATCTGACTCTCCGGAACGATGGGAATGTGGTTTTCGCCGCCGGGACTCGCGGCGTCGTGGTGGAGCGGGCCCGGTTTGTTGCCAAGGACACGGAAATTCAGGGTACCGGCAACATCTCTCTGCGCCGGGCTAACGTTCTGAACTTATTGCTCAAGGGCCGCCTCAACCTGGCCGTCTTTAGCACTTTCCGCCCGGACTTGATCTCCGCTGGCGTCGCCACCACAAGCCTCCGTATTCGCGGCGCCTTGTCCGATCCTCAACTGGACGGGCGCATGGAGCTCACCGGAGCGTCTTTCTACCTTCGCGATGTTCCGACCGGTTTGGATAAGGTGAATGGCGCGGTCATTTTCGATGCAACACGCGCATCGATTGAATCGCTCACCGCCGAGACGGGCGGCGGCACCGTTCGCCTGGCGGGATTCATCGGCTTCGGCGAAAGTCTCAGTTATCAGCTGCAAGCCCAAAGCGAACGCGTACGCCTGCGCTATCCGGAAGGAATCTCGACGCAAACCAGTGCGCAGTTGACGTTGACGGGAACTTCCCGCCGCAGCCTGCTTTCCGGCAATATCACAATCCTGCGCGCCAGCATCGGCGAAACGTCGACGGCGGCGACACTCTTCACCAATCCGTCCGCCAGTCCTTTGGATGCCGATGAAGTATCCAACGATTTTCTACGCGGCTTGCAATTCGATGTGAAGATCGAAACCGCCCAATCGGCGGAATTTTCCACGCAATTGACCAAGGATGTCCAGGCAGACGCGAACCTCACGATTCGTGGAACGCCCGCGCGGCCGATTGTGCTGGGGCGGATCTCCGTAACGCAAGGGGCAGTTCAGTTTTTCGGAACGGACTACAATATCACGCGCGGCGAAATCAGCTTTCTCAATCCGGTCCGCGTCGATCCGCAGATCGACCTCGATCTGGAAACACGCGTCCGCGGAATTGTCGTCTCCATCAACTTCTCCGGGCCGATGGATAAGCTCAACATGAGCTATCGGTCCGACCCGCCGCTTCAGTCTTCGGAGATCATCGGGTTGCTGGCGCTCGGACGCACTCCGACTACCGGCACGCAGGTGGGCACGACGGGGTTGCGCACCAGCGATCTATTCGGAGGGGCGGGCGGCAACGCGATTCTCAGCTCCGCTATGAGCGCTCCGTCCAGTGGAGCTCTCCAGAGATTCTTCGGCATCACTCGCGTCAAGATCGATCCGCAGTTGATCGGTCTGGACAACACTCCGCAAGCCCGCCTGTCCTTTGAGCAGCAGATCTCGCGCGACGTCAGCGTCACTTACGTCACCAGCCTCAACCGCGCGCAGTACCAGCTGGTTCGGATCCAATGGGACCTCTCGCGGCAATGGTCCGCGATTGCGACCCGCGACGAAAATGGTGTTCTCAGCGTAGATTTTCTCTTTAAAAAGAGTTTCAAATGAGATTGCGCACCGCTCAAAACAAGTTGAAGATCGAGCATTCGATCATCGACGGGCTGCGGGCGGTTCTGGAAAGATTGCTGGCGCAGAATCCGGAGACGATTCGCGGGATTGTTCCGGGACGCATCAGTCCGGTCCGCGATGCGCGGGGAGCCGTAAAGATTCGCGTCACCGTGCCCACTCAGAACGGTTGGAAGGCTATCGCGCTCAGCGCCGGCGCGCGTCAGGAGCTATTCATCTCGACGCCCGTGACCCAACAGGATTTGGAAGCGGCGATCGATCGGGCGCTGAAACAGTAAGGTTAGGCCTTGACGCCGAGATGCAGGGCGACGATCCCCATCGTCATCCGCACGAACCTGACGTTACGATACCCGGCGCCGGTCATCTCGGTCGCGAGCTCCTCGGCGCCGGGGAATTTCCGCACCGATTCCGGCAGGTAGGTGTAGGCATCGCGCGATCCGGAGATCATCCCGCCGATGGCCGGCAGAATATTTCTCGAATAGAAGTTGTAGAGTCCCCGAAATGCAGCATTCGGGGGGGTGGAGAATTCCAGGATCGCGGCCACGCCGCCCGGCTTCAAGACCCGCAGCATCTCCCGCAATCCGGCCGGGTAATTCGTCAAATTGCGGAATCCGAACGCGACGCTCACCGCATCCAGAGACGAGTCTCTCGCGGGAATTCGCAAAGCGTCGGCCTCGAACAACGGGCGCATCCCCTGCTTCTTACTGGCTGCCGTTAACATCGGATGGCAAAAGTCACTGCCAAAAACGCGCGCCTGTCCGGCACGCGAAAGCCCGAGCGTCAGGTCTCCGGTTCCGCAGCAGAGATCCAGGACAACCGCATCGGGCCGCCGCAAGACGGGAGAAAGCTCCTTCACCGTGCGCGCTCGCCAAAGCTTGTCGATATTCATCGACAGCAGGTGATTCAGCAGATCGTAACGCGGAGCGACGCGGCCGAACATCCCGCGCACCCATCGCGAGGCCTGCTCTTCGGAGCTTGTCCCCTGCGGCGTCGTGCCCAGGCTTTTCATCGCCACGTTCAAGGGCGCAGCACCTGCTCGATGGCAGCCTTTACGACATCCTGGTCGATACCCGTCACAATTCGGGTGCTGCCAATTGCGTTGCTCAGGACAAAATGCACTTTGCCCTTGACGGTTTTCTTGTCTTGATAGGTGCGCGCAATCAGTTTCTCGACTGTGACGGATTTCGGAGTATCGGGGATGGGGCCATACAATTCGATTGTCGACAGCATGGACATGGCTTCCGGCGCGCGCAGCAGTCCCAGAAACCGCGATAGATGAACCGCCGCTCGCATTCCGAACGCGACCGCCTCGCCATGCAAATAGTGGGAATAGCCGGTTTCCGCTTCTAGGGCATGGCCGATCGTATGGCCGAAATTCAGGATTCTCCGCAGGTCGCCTTCCCGTTCATCCGCACCGACCACTTCTGCTTTGATACGGACGCTCTCGCCGATAATGAAATCCAAAGTCTCCGCATCGTGATTCAACACGGCGTCACTGCGATCCGCCATGGTCCGAAACAGTTGCGGACTGCGGATGATCCCGCATTTCACCACTTCATAGAGCCCGGCATGGTACTCGCGTTCCGGCAGAGAGCCGAGTACTTCCGGATCGATGAGTACCGCTAGCGGCTGGTGAAAGGTGCCGACCAGGTTTTTTCCGGCAACAAGATTCGCGCCGGTCTTGCCCCCGACCGCCGCGTCTACCTGAGCCAGAAGGGTGGTGGGGATCTGAATGACCGGGACGCCGCGCATGAAGATTGCCGCCAGGAAACCGCCGAGATCGTTGACGATGCCGCCGCCGAAAGCTACGACGATGCTGGACCGGTCCGCGCCGCGTTCCACCATCTGCTCGGCCAGCGCTTCAACAGACGCCATGCGCTTCCGTTCTTCTCCGCCTGGAAAGAACAGGACCTCAAAGTTTCGGCCGGCCAACGACTCCCGCAGTTGATCTCCGTAAAATTCCCAAACATCCCGGGTGGTGACTACGAAAATCGTTCCGGCTGACTCCGGAATGTAGCTACTGGCGCGGTTGAGAATGCCCCGCTCGACGATGGCTTGATAGGTCCGCTGCGGCGTCTCCACCGCGTAGGAAGGCATACGTCTCATTGTCGCTCACGAGGTCTATTCTCCTGCGGAGACGTCTGAGTTGAAACGCCAAGATGGCTATCCCAGCGTTTTGTGCATCACCGAGAAGAACTGATCGATGTCTTCCGGCCGGGTGTGAATGTGGGTCGAAACGCGCAGCTGTTTTCCCACGGTCGTCCAGATCTTCTTCTCCTTCAAGACCGGCCACAACGGCGCGGGATCTTTCGTAAACCGGAAAGTCACCAGGGCGCCGTACATTCTGTCGTCTTCCGGCGAGAGCATTTCCAGATACGGAACCGCCTTTGCCTTTGCATAGACAGTCTTCGCCAGCTCGTGGATGCGGGTGTAGATCCGCTCGCTGCCGATTTCTTTGTGAAAACGCAGCCCGGCCATCATTCCTTCGAAGATCGCCCGGTTGTTGGTGCCCATCTGCATGTAGCGGGCGGCGCCGATCTTCGGGTTGTCCCACTGCCCGGTGACGATGGTGGGGTAGAACCGCTCCTGCATTTCCTCCCGGACATAGAGCAGACCGCTCCCGGCCGGGGCGAACAGCCACTTATGGGGACTTCCGGCATAGAAGTCGCAGTTCATTTCCGAGATGTTGAGGGCCACCTGGCCGTTCATATGCGCGCCGTCGACGAGGGTCATAATCCCCTTGGCGCGGGCGGCATCGCAGATCTGCCGGATCGGCATCAGGAATCCCAGCCCGGAAAGGATGCCCGAAAAGGCAATCATCTTCGTCTTCGGACCGATGGCCGAGATCATGGTGTCGGCCAGCTGCTCCGGACTTTTCGGCGGTACCGGCAGCTTCACTTCCCTCACCGTGATTCCGAATCGCTTGGCCCTCAGATACCAGCCGCTGCGCCCGCTGGGATGCTCCTGGTCGGTCAGCAGGACCTCGTCGCCTTCCTTCAGGTCGACCCCGGCGGCGACGGTCGAAAGGGCTTCGGTGGCATTGTGGGTGAAGCAGATCTCGCTGGTTTTGCAGCCGGCGTAGGAGGCCATTTCGCCGCGCCATTCGTCCAGGGTTTCGTATCCCCAGCGCGGATACTCGTCCATCAGCAGCCCGGCGGACTTCTCCATGTAGTCCTCGACGGTCTTCAGGACCGGTTTCGGAACAACGCCCAGGGTTCCGTTGTTTAAGAAGTTCCGCCAGGACGGGAGGTAGAACTGATCTTCGCGAAGTTTACGCCAGTATGAATCCGGATTGCTCTTAAACAGCGAATCGGTGGGGAGTGCCGCTGCGGCACCGAAGAATTTGAGGGCGTCGCGCCTGAGCATGGTCCATTATATCCGCGAGGTCTTTTCCGGCTGCAGGGGGTACAATGAAAAGGGAATTGCTCTTTTTTGGTAGAAAAGTTGCGGCCGACCTGTAACTTGACACTCTGTGCTATCATCTAAAAGCTGGAAGGGCTCTCGCCCCTGTTCCCACCAAAATCCCTTTAAGACGGAGTAAGCACAGCCTTCTGCATGAGTTTTACCGTGTTCCTTGGCAATCTTCCCACGTGGGTGACGACTGACGATATTCAATCGTGGCTCACCGCTGAAAACCTCGTAGCCGACAACATCAAAGTCATCCGGAACCCGGAAACCCAGGAGTCGAAGGGGTTCGCCTTTATCGACGCTCCGAATGCGGAAGAGATGCAGTCGATCATTAAGCGGTTTGATCGCGCTCCTCTTGAGGACCGTTTGCTTCGCGCAAACCCGGCCCAACCGCCGAAGGGCAAGGGTCTCCCGCGTACCGGACTTCCGCTTTCGAACGCTCCTGCGGGCGTGGCCGCCGCCGGATTGAATCTCCGGCGCCGCGGCGGAAAGAAACATCGGAAAGGCCGCCCTGACGGCCCGCCCAGCGCTTTCGCCGAAGAACTGGCGAAAGCTCTTTAAAATCCGGTTCCTGGTGATATACTCCCCAAAACAGCCTCTGAGCTGGTAGACCATTCGCGTCGCCCCAGGGCTGATCAGGCTGCTTTTTGCCCAACGGGGAGGAGATCACCCATGACCCGCGCGAATACCCTCCGCGCGCTGTTTGTTGTTATTGCCGCCAGCGTATCCTTCCAGCCTGCCCGTCCCCTGCTCAGCATTGCCACCGGTGTTGCTATCGGCCTGCTGGGAATCGCCGTTGAGACAGCGCTCCGACGGCTCCCCTCCTCGACGATCCTCGGCGGAGCGCTGGGCCTTCTAGCCGGCCTAATTTTGGCCCAGGTTCTTCGCTTTCTGGTGGGCGTAGAACTGTTCCTTCTGCTGGAGGTTGTCCTCGGTTATGTCGGCCTTGCCACCGGCGCCCGCATTGCCCCCTCGTTTCACCTAACCGGCGAACCGTCCCCTCCGGGTTTGCCTTCCGGTTCCGCAACGATTGCCAAGATTCTGGATACCAGCGTCATTATCGATGGACGAATCGCCGAGATCTGTGAGGCAGGTTTTCTGGACTTCGAGCTGATCATTCCCCAATTTGTCCTTCGGGAACTCCAATTGGTCGCCGATTCGGCAGACTCTCTGAAGCGCAATCGTGGCCGACGAGGGCTCGATATTCTCCAGCGGTTGCAAAAGAATCCCCGGTTGAAGGTCCGAATCGTCGAAGACGATTTTCCCGCGGTGCGCGAGGTGGACATGAAGTTGATCGAGCTGGCTAAGCTGTACCAAGCCAAAATTGTGACAAACGACTTCAACCTGAATAAGGTGGCGCAGCTTCGGGGCGTGAGCGTTCTCAATATCAATGAATTGGCGAACGCGCTGCGTCCTGTCGTGCTGCCCGGCGAAATCATGCGGGTCTTCATCCTGAAGGAGGGGAAAGAGTACAACCAGGGTGTTGCGTATCTCGACGACGGAACGATGGTCGTGGTGGACAACGCCCGCCGCCTGATCTCCAAGACGATCGATATCTCCGTAACCAGTGTTCTACAAACGACGGCCGGGAAGATGATTTTTGGCCGGTACGACGACCGGCAGCATGCCGTTTATGAGAAGCAGGAGACCGCCCGTCCGGCTGGCGCTCGCGAAAGCCACGCCCCGGTGGCTCCTCCCGGAGTCTGACGGGCAGGGCTTCCCCGCTCGGTACAATTAAAGTTCCGCTGTATGAAAGTCTCCGTAATTCTCCCGGCAGCCGGTCTCGGAACGCGAATGGGCCGCGCAGTGGACAAATCGGTGGATGCTGCCGCTCCCGCCGGCACCAGCCGCAAGCAATTCATGCTGCTTGACGGCTCGCCGATCCTGATTCACACGCTTCGCAAATTTGCCGCCTCCCCGCGCGTCTCGGAAATCGTTGTGGCGCTTCGGCAGGAGGATATCGAATGGTTTCAGGAACTTCTAGCCAAGGAGCACTCGCCGAAGCCCGTCCGCCTGGTCGAAGGAGGAGACTCCCGCCAGCAGTCTGTCGAGAATGCTCTGGATGCGCTTGCCTCTGACGTCGATCTGGTGGCTGTGCACGATGCCGTGCGCCCGTTTATCGAGGCTGAAGTAATTGCCAGAGTGATTGACGAGGCGGCCAATACCGGCGCCGCCATCGTCGGTATTGTTCCCGTCGATACGGTCAAGCAGGTCCATCTTCACAAGATCCGGCAAACCATTTCCCGCGAGCGGCTGGTCCTGGCACAGACTCCACAGGTATTTCGGCTGGATTTGCTGAGACGGGCGTACCAGAGGGCCAAGGCGGACGGGTTTGCCGGAACCGACGAGTCCAGCCTCGTAGAGCGCCTGGAAGAGCTGGAAGTTTCCGTGGTGCCGGGCAGCGACCGGAACATTAAGATCACCAAGCCCGCGGATATGGAACTGGCCCGCATGCTGCTGGCACAGGAAACGGCTCGCACCTGATGGAGTTTCGGACGGGTTTGGGTTGGGATAATCACCGGACGACTCCGGGGCGTCCCATGATCATCGGCGGCGTCGCCATTGAGTCCGACTTCGGGCTGGAGGGCCACTCCGACGCTGACATTCTCCTGCATGCGGTCACCGACGCTCTGCTAGGTGCCGCCGCCCTCGGAGACATCGGGATGCATTTTCCCGACACCGATCCGCAGTGGAAAGGCGCGGCCAGTTCATTGTTTCTGGAACATGCCCGCAAACTGGTGGCAAAAGAGAGATACGCCCTCGTCAATGTGGACTGTACGGTCATCCTGGAGCGGCCGAAACTGAAAGAGTACCGGCTCGCGATTCGCGAGTCGCTGGCTAAGTGTCTCGATCTGGATGTTTCGCGGGTGAATGTGAAGTTCAAAACCTCGGAAAAAGTCGGTCCGGTGGGAGAGGGCCGCTCGGCGGAGGCGCAGGCGGTTGTTACGCTCGTTCGCCCGGCGGTCTAGATAAAGAACGCATGCGGGTGTGCGATAACGCTGCCCGAAGATGACAGATTCTTCTCACCCGTTATACTGAAACTTCGTATGACCCTTGAAGAACTCGAGCGGCAATACACCGCGCTCCGGCAGCAAGCAGAAGCTGTGCGGAGCTATCTTTGACGCTCCCGGCAAATTTTCCCAACTCCAGGAACTTGAAAAACTGATCGCGGAACCCGACTTCTGGAACAGTCCCGAGAAGAGCCAGAAGGTCATGCAGGATCGCAAACGCCTGGAAGAATTTATCAACCAGGACAAGTCCATCGCGAGCATGACCGACGACCTGGACACTCTGATTGAGCTGGGCCGTGAAGGCGAAGACGTAGGCGCGGATCTCGCCCGCGATTTGCAGAAATTCCACCAGCACATCGAAAAGTTGGAAGACCGGATGCTGCTTTCGGGCGATCATGCCACTTCCAGCGCGATCGTCACGATCCACCCCGGCGCGGGCGGTACGGAATCCCAGGATTGGGCCGAAATGCTGCTGCGCATGTACCTGCGGTGGGCGGAGCGTATGGGCTTTTCCACAGACATTACGGACCGTGTGGAAGGCGATGGCGCCGGCATCAAGTCTGTGACCTTCGAGGTCAACGGCGAATATGCCTACGGACTGCTCCAATCCGAGATCGGGGTTCACCGGCTGGTGCGGATCTCGCCCTTCGACGCCAACGCGCGGCGCCACACCTCATTCGCATCCGCTTTCGTGATCCCGATGATCGATGACGACATTAATATCGAGATCAAACCGGACGATCTGCGAGTGGACGTCTTCCGAGCCTCGGGAGCGGGCGGCCAGCACGTCAACAGGACGGAGTCCGCGGTCCGCATGACGCACATCCCCACCGGAATTGTCGTGCAGTGCCAGAACGAACGCAGCCAGCACAAGAATCGCGCCAGCGCGATGAAGCAGATGAAGGCGCGCTTGTATGAGCACGAGATGGAGAAGAAGCGGGCCCAGCAGAAGAAGCTGGAAGATTCCAAGCTGGACATCAACTTCGGCAGCCAGATTCGCAGCTACGTGCTGGCGCCTTACCGGCTGATCAAAGATCACCGGACGAAGCTCTCCGTCGGCGATGTCGATCGGGTGCTGGACGGCGATCTCGAAGCGCTGATCCACGCGTGGCTGGTATTCCGCAAGACCGGGAAGACGGCGGCCGCCGCCGACGGTAAGGATGACCTCGACGAATAACGTCGAAACGGCGGCTCGCCTGATCCGTGAAGGACGGTTGGTGGTATTTCCGACGGAGACCGTCTACGGCCTCGGCGCGAACGCTCTGGACGAAGCCGCCGTGGAGCGTATCTATCAGGCGAAGCAACGGCCGGCGACCAGTCCCCTGATCGTGCACGTGAATAGCGTTGCCATGGCCAAGTCGCTCACGACGGAGTGGCCCGCGATGGCCCAGGAACTGGCTGAGAAGTACTGGCCGGGACCGCTGACGTTAGTGTTGCCCAAGGCGGCGCATGTTCCGGACGGCGTCACCGCGGGACTTCCCACCGTGGGCATCCGGATTCCAAATCATCCGCTGGCCCTGGCGTTGATTGAGGCGGCGGGGGTGCCGATTGCGGCTCCCAGCGCGAATGTGTTCACCAAACTCTCGCCGACGCAGGCCCGGCATGTGGATGAGGCTCTCGCGGACTATGTGCTGGATGGCGGACCCGCGCAGGTGGGCATCGAATCCACGGTCGTTTCATTGGTAGATGGCCGCCCGGTCCTGCTTCGACCGGGTGTCCTCCATATTGAAGGGCTAGTAGCTGCGACGCCGGCGGAGGGCGCGCATCCGGCGCCGGGGATGCACGCCAAGCACTACAGCCCGCGAACCCCGCTTGTGCTGGGGCCGTCTCCGGCGAACGGGCGCGGGTTCCGGTTGAGCCTGCCGTCCGACCCGCGCGACGCAGCCGCGCAACTTTACGCTACTCTTCACGAATTGGATGAAATGAATTACGACTGGATTGCCGTGGAGCTTCCTCCCGACACACCGGAATGGGCCGGCGTACGTGACCGCCTGAAGAGAGCGGCGCATTCATGAGCGACGTTTCCCTGGAGTATCGCGGCGGCCGCACATTTGCGGTCTGCTACCGGGGCATCAAGTTTTACATGGAGCCCGGCAAGGAAGCAGCCGGGGCCGCGGATGCGGACCTTCTGACCAGCGGCGGGATTTCGTCTCCGGACGCTGCCGCGATCCGATCGATCCTGACTGCCTCGCCCAAAGCGAAGGTGGTGCTGCCGAAGGCTGTTGCCGAAAAGGCCAACACTCTCGGCATTGACTACCACCGCATGACGACCACGGATGCCGCGCTGCGGGTGGAGTACTTCAAGAATGGCGAGTATGGCCGCGTCTATGGCGTTCCTGCGGCCCGCCGCGATGCGGAAGGTCCTCAGCTGGATTGGACTCCCATCGGCGGATTTCCACAAATCGGCTTCATGGCTCGCTTCGGCGGCACGACCATCTGGCATTCCGGTTTGGGCGTGCCCTACGTCGATCTGGCGGACCGGCTGCGGCCTTACAGCGTCAATGTGGCGATCGTCACGATCGGCGATGAAACCTTCAACGAAGTGGAAGCCGCGGACCTGGCGGAATCGATCGACGCCACGTGGCTGATTCCCGCTCCGCAATCACCGGGGGGGGCGGACCGATTTCTGGAGCACATGCTGGGTCATCGCCCGGCGCAGCGATTCAAAGTTTTTCAGCGCGGCGAAACCTGGAATCTACCGGCGTAATGTGGCGATAATTTCCGCCTAATTTGCGCGCATTTCGGTTATACTTCCTCTCACGCGCCTCGTAGAGCGCGCCAGCGGCATATGCGGTTCCAAACCGTCCGTCGTCCCTCGGCCCCGTTTCCTTCGATCCGCCCACGCCCCGTTTGCCAGTACGAAGTTCTCAGAAAGGACACATCGTATGAAGCGCATCTTAATCGGCGTTTTGTTCCTGAATTTCGCTGGGCTTTACGCTCAGACCATTGATACGGCAATTCTCGGAATCGTGAGCGATTCCTCCGGCGCCGTCGTTGCTGGAGCCGCCGTCACGATCACCCAAACCGCGACCGGAATCAAGCGCACGGCGCAGACAAACTCGGAGGGATCGTACGAAGTTCGCTACCTGGTCCCCGGCGAGTACACGGTCGAAGTGCGAGCGGGCGGTTTCCGGCTGACTCGCACCAGCGCCTTCTCCGTTCAAATCAACCAGCAGGCCCGTATCGACGTGGCGATGCAGGTGGGCGATGTCGCAGAGTCGGTGGAAGTCACCGCGGCCTCACCCCTGCTGCAGACGGAGAACGCGACACTCGGAGAGGTGATCGGACAGGAAAAAATCGTCAACCTTCCTTTGAATGGCCGGTCGTTCACACAACTGGCGGCGCTCACCCCCGGAGTTCGCGTTAGCGAAGCGAACATGTACACGACCTCTACCGGGGGATCGAGAATCGTGGCCAACGGCGCGCGTGATGCGTGGCTGCAGGTGAACCTGGACGGCATCACGATGGTCAACAACCGGTCGAACTACATCAATCTCTATCCCTCGATCGAGGCTCTCTCCGAGATGAAGGTGCAGAGCGGAAACTATTCGGCCGAGTACGGAGGCAATGCCGGGGCGAACGTCAATCTGCAATTGCGATCCGGCACGAACCAGTTCCACGGAACGCTGTTCGAGTATTTTCGGAACGACTCGATGGATGCGCGTAACTTCTTTCGTCCAGCGCCCTTCCGGAAGGACATGCTTCGGCGGAATCAGTTTGGAGCCGTCGTGAGCGGCCCGATCATCAAGGACAAAATGTTTTTCATGATGGATTATGAGGCGGTCCGGTCATCTCGCGAGTCCGCGGGAACAGCCGTCGTCATGACGCCGGAACAGCGCCGTGGCGACTTTTCCGCCTTTACGGGAGTGGTGCGCGATCCGCTCAACAACAACCAGCCGTTCGCCGGCAATATCGTTCCGCAGGGGCGATTGAATCCCGTTTCCGTCAATCTGATCAATACGTACATGCCGCTGCCCAATACGGCGGGGTCTGTGAATTATTCCGGGGTGAACTCCGGCGTGCTCGACATGGATCAGGGAATTGTGCGGATTGACGAATACCTGACGAGCAAGGACTTGCTGTTCGGGCACTACATCTATTCGCGCCGCGATTTTCCGAATGTAGATCTGAATCCGAACTTCTCCTACAACTCCACGTTCCCGAACAGCAGCCTGGCTCTGCAGTATGTGCGCACCTTCAGCCCGACGTTCCTGAACGAAGCCCGGTTCGGCTGGCTGCTGAGCAATGTGTCGAAGCTGAGTCCTCGCGCGAATACGGACTTCACCATCGAGTCTCTGGGAATCATGGGGCTGAAAGTCGGCGGCCCCAACGGGCGGCCGCTGCGTGCCGACGAGCAAGGCTTCCCGGTGCTTGGTATCGACGGGTTTCTGGGCATGGGAGACAGCCAGGCATCGTCGAATCTGGATAACAGCCGCACGTACCAGTTTGTGGACAACGTCAGCCTGATTCGCGGGACGCATGCTTTGAAATTCGGAGGCGATGTCCGGCGGCTGCTGGACGATGCGACCACGAACAATTGGCCGTTCAGCAACATTTCCTTCACCAATGACATTTCGGGATACTCGGCGGCGGCGTATATGCTGGGCTTCCCGAGAACCACGCTCAGCCCGGAAGGCGTGCCGATCTCGGCGATCCGGCAGTGGCGCTACGGTCTGTATTTCCAGGATGACTGGAAAGCTACGCGCAACCTGACCTTGAATCTCGGATTCCGGTGGGACATTCCGGGACAGCCGCGAGAGATTAACGGGGTGTCGCGAACCCTGCGATTCGACCTGGACCCTTCCGGGCCGATCCTCTGGCCCGAGCCGGGGAAGGTGGAGGACATTTATCTCGGGGAATATAAGAACTTTTCTCCCCGGTTCGGCTTTGCTTATCGCCTACCCAAGCGGTCGGTGATCCGCGGCGGTTACGGGATTTTTTACAGCATTGCGCAGTTCGACAACATGAACATCCTGCAGTTGAATCCTCCCAATGGCGGCAGTGTCACGGTGATCAATCCGTCGTTGAATCCGGTGGCGACGATCCAGAATCCAGTGCCCGCGGAACTCTACCCGACGGTACCGTTCTTCAACGTCGTATCGGCGCCGGTAGACCGAAGGCGCCGGAACGCCTACGTGCAGAACTTCAATCTGCAGCTCTCGCACGAGTTGACCAGCACAGACGTAATCGAAGCGGGATGGGTGGCCAGCAGGGGGGTGCACGTCGACACCAGCCTGAATAATTTCAACCAACCCGAGCCGGGCTCTGGGGATATTCAGTCGCGGCGGCCGTATCCGGCGTATGCGCGAATCCGCATGATCGCTCCGGATATCAATACCAACTACCACTCGCTGCAAGCTCGCTATGAGCATCGCTTCGCAAAGGGCTTGAGCGCCTCGATCGCTTACACGTGGTCGCACCTGATCGACGATGCGGCGCAGACGATCAATGCGGGGGGCTGCGGCTGTCAAAATCCGCGAGCGCGCGGCTCGGCTGAGCGAGCCTCCAGCGTTCTGGATCAGCGCCATCGATTTGTAGCGAGCTACCTATGGGAGGTCCCGTTTGCAAAGCAGGCGAAGGGAGTAGCCGGGTTCATCGCCGGAGGATGGTCGGTTGGCGGAATCATCACCCTGGCCAGCGGATTTCCGGTCAACGTCGTGCAAAGCGGCGATACGTGGAATGCGGATGCTCTGTGGCCCCGCCCGAACATGGTTGGCGGGCAATCGGTGGGTTTGGACAACCAGACTCCGGACCTCTGGTTCAACACCGCGGCATTCAGCCGGAGCACGACGTATGGCACCGCTCCCAGAAACCCAATTGTCAGTCCGGGGCTGCACCAATTTGACCTGTCGGCCTCGAAATCGTTTCCGATCTACGGGGAAACTCACCGGCTGATGTTCCGGGCGGAGATGTTCAACGCCTTCAACACTCCGCAGTTTGGCAATCCGGGCACGACGCTGGGGAATCCGACATTCGGCCGGGTCACGTCGACGGCAGCGGACAACCGGCAGATTCAGCTTGCCCTGAAATACAGCTTTTGAACGGCCTACTCGCCGAGGCAAGTGTCGTAAACGGCGCTCTTGGCGAGTCCCAGCTTCTTAGCGACGGTCTTGATGGCGTCTTTCTTCGACACGCCTTCGGACACGAGAGTCTCCACGCGCTCGCGAATTTCCTGGGGAGTTGCTTCGAGCTTTGCGGTGCGGATGGCTTTGCCGATCAGCAGCGTGAACTCGCCCTGGATCGAGGGGCGCGCGGCAAGCACCCTCGCTACTTCCGCTGCAGATCCCCGGAGAAACTCTTCATGAAGCTTCGTCAATTCGCGCGCGGCCACGACGGGCCGGTCGGGCAGGGTCTCCGCGATATCGGCCAACGCGTCCAGAATCCGGTGGGGCGCTTCAAAATAGATCACCGTCGCGTCCTGCTCGGCGTGCAGACGGAGCTCCTCGCGGCGGGCATGTGTTTTCGGAGGAAGGAACCCGCGAAAGGAGAACCGGTCGGTGGGAAGACCGGCGGCGGCGAGCGCGGTGAGAACGGACGAAGCCCCCGGGACGGGCACCACGGGCAAGTTGTTTTCGATCGCTTCCTGCACCAGGCGATAGCCGGGGTCGGAAACCAGCGGCGTGCCGGCATCGGAAACCAGCGCAATGCTGGCACCCCCGCGTAGTTTCTCCAGCAGTTCGCCCGCGCGGTCTGATTCGTTGTGCTCGTGCAGGCTGATCATCGGCGTTGTCAGGCCGTAGTGCTGCAGCAGTTTTTGCGTCCGGCGAGTATCTTCACAAGCCACCAGATCGCACTCTTTGAGAAGGCGAACGGCACGGTAGGTGATATCCTCGAGATTGCCGATGGGCGTGGCGACGACGTAGAGGGTTCCAGACAAACCCTCAGCATAGCGTCCCGCAAGGAATGCCTTTTGGAATCGACTTATTACTATTGGAATCCGCCTGAGGCGGCCGTCACTGTGAAGCTTGCCTACGAGGTGGTGGATCAGATTCTGCCCGACGTTTTGCGAGGTTTCAGCGCGATTCCGAAACGCGGCGCCGAGGTCGGCGGCATTCTTTTTGGCCGCTTCGAAGACGAAAAGACGGTGGCGATCGATTCGTTTGTGGCTGTGCCCTGCGACTACAAGCTAGGCCCGGGCTACGAGTTTACCGATGCGGACCGCGTGCGGTTTAAAGACACGGTGACTCCGGCGGCCGTTGGCTACTATCGCAGTCACACCGGCGAGGGATTCGGACCCACCGAAGAGGACCGGCAGCGGCTTGCCACTCTGTTTCGCGATCCGCGGTCTCCCCTACTGCTGATTCAGCCGTTTGCCACGAAGGTCAGCCGCGGGGCGTTCTTCTTCCGGATAGACGGCAAGCTGGAACCGTCGGTCCAGAACGACTTTCCCTTCTCGCGAAAGCTTTTGGGCGGCGGCTCGCGCAGGCCAAAAGTGGGGGAATCGCCGGCGGCTCCAGAGGCGGAGCCGGCAAGGCCCCTGGTGGAAATCCCGCTACCGAAAGTGGAACCGGTTTCTCCGGCGGCAAACCCGGAAAATCCGTCTGAGCCGGCGGCGGGCTACAGCAAGGGCTTTCTGGCCGCCGCGCTGACCTTGGCAGTCGCGTTGGGCTGGGCGGGGGGGTTCTTCACCGCAAGGAACGTTCCGCGCATTCCGCAACCGGAGTTTTACCAGCTGCGGCTGCAGGCCGCACCTCGAGGCAGCGATGTGGATGTGAAGTGGAACCCCCAAGCCGACGCAATCCGGACGGCAACGCGAGCTACTTTGAGCGTGAAAAACGAGGCTGGCGAGAAGACGGTCCGGCTGGATCTGGATCAATTGCGCCAAGGACGGGCTGTGATCCTCGACGCCGCAGTTTCAACGATTCACCTGAACCTGGAGGTGGAGCAGATTGCCGGCTCCACCATCCGCGAGTCGATCGAGCTTAAGCGGCCTTAGCGTTCAGCACCCGGAGGCGGAAATCCTCGCCGTCCCAGCCCAGCGTGACGACAGAGTCCGGCTCAATCTCGCCCGCGGCAAAGCGCGCCGACACCGGTTGCAGTACATTGCGGTGCAACAGACGCTTCAGCTCCCGCGCGCCGAATTCGACGCTGGTGCCGCGATCGATCAACGCTTCTCGAGTGCGGGCCGGAATGCGGAGAACGAAGCTACGGTCTCCCAATCGCCGGTCGAGCAGGCCTTGGAGTTGAGCCAACTGCAGATCGAGAATTTCAGACATCGATCTTCGATCCAGGGGCTGATAGGTCACCACCGAGTCGATCCGGTTGAGAAACTCCGGAGCAAACCGGTTGCGCACGGCGGACTTTGCAATGGAGTCCAAACGCGTCGAAGACACGGCCGTCTCGATGGCTGCTCCGAATCCAAAGCCGGGGTTCAACTCGCGCGACATAGCCTTCGCGCCCAGATTGGACGTGAGGAAGATGAGGGTGCGCTCGAAATTGACCGTGGTGTTGTCGCCCAGGCGAAGGGTCGCTTTGTCCAGAATGCCCAGCAGTAAACGGGTCATGGAGGGCGCGGCCTTTTCGATCTCGTCGAAGAGAATGATCGACAGGCCGCACTTCTCGCTGGCCGAGCCGTTGATCTTTGCCTGCGTCAGCATGGGCGCCGTTTCGCGATGCCCCAAATAGCCGGGAGGCGCGCCGAGCAGCTTGGCCACCTCATGCTCCATCTGAAACTCGCCGCAATCCACTTTGAGGAGATTCTTCTCGCTGCCGTGCAGCGCCTCGGCCAGGACTTCGACGGTGCGGGTCTTGCCGGTACCGGTCGGTCCCAAAAGAAGGAATACTCCAGCGGGCCGGCCCTCCGGCGCGAGTCCCGCTCGGAACATCTCCACGTACGGCACGATGGCGTTTACGGCGGGCGTTTGTCCCACCAGCTTCCGCTCCAGCGCAGCGGCCAGATGCGGGGTTGTCTCGCGCGTCTTTGGCGCATTATTTCTAACGATGATTGTGGGCTTCAAGCAACAGCCTCCCCAGGCGACAGCGAGTGTAGCCGTCCGGTCCAGACCGTTTGCAAAGAGCAAGGTTGGCTGGGTCAGCGGCAGAAGCCGTCAAGTGGCTCGTTTGGAACCGCTTACGGAAAATTGGAAGGCCGATAAATTTTTAAAGGAATGCCGTGACCGCTTATTTGTGGCGGTAGGTGATCCGGCCCTTCGTGAGATCGTAGGGCGACATTTCGATCGTCACGCGGTCGCCTGCGAGCACGCGAATCCGGTTTCTCCGAAGACGCCCGGCCAAATGGGCCAAAATCGACCGCTCACTATCTTGATCCAGCTGGACGCTGAACTGGCCGCTGGGAAACTTCTCAATCACTGTTCCGGTAACTTCAATCGAATCTTCTTTGC
Source organism: uncultured Solibacteraceae bacterium (assembly GCA_964515165.1). Lineage (GTDB taxonomy): Bacteria > Acidobacteriota > Terriglobia > Bryobacterales > Bryobacteraceae > JAPKYZ01. The sequence continues at coordinate 27,742 of CAZETQ010000068.1, forward strand.
TCATCTGCCTCCTGTGAACTGGGTGAACATCCGGAAAGGATGCAAATTGGCAGCCAAACCGCGCTGCCGCGCTTACGAGTATAACTTGCGCTACACTCTGTCGGGGTCCGGTGATCGGACCTGCCCGTCATGCCGAATTCACAAGTCACACGGTCCAGCGTGGAATCCACCGCGCCGGCTCATTCACACGTAAGAAGCAAACTGGTTGTAATTACAGGCGGAGGGCGGGGAATCGGCAAACGGTTGGCCTTGGGATTTGCGGGCGCCGGTGCTCATATCGCATTGATTGCAAGAAGCAAGGCCGAGCTGGATCTCACGAAGCTGGAGATCGAACATGCCGGCGGCTCGGCTGCCCGCTTCGAAGGCGATGTGCGGGATCGGGAGTTTGTCTCGGAAGCCATAAATCGTGCCACCGCACACTTCGGCCGGCCTGTGGGTTTTTTGATCTGCGCGGCAGGAATCCAGGGTCCTATCGGTCCCATCACGGAGGTGGATCCTCAAAAATGGTGGGACGTTCTGGATGTCAACCTGAAAGGTACATTTCATGCGATTCGGGCCGCGTTGCCCGGAATGATGCAGACCCGTTTCGGGAAGATCGTGGCGATCTCCGGCGGGGGCGCAGCCCGGCCGCGGCCTTTCTTTACCGCCTATGCCGCATCGAAGGCTGCTTTAGTGCGCATGATGGAATCGCTGGCGGAGGAGATTCGCGACTACAACATCCAGGCTAACTGCCTCTCTCCCGGAGGTACTTACACGGCGATGACGGACGAGATTCTCCGCGCCGGGGAGCGCGCGGGGTGGAAGGATCTGGAAGGCGCCCGCCAGGTTCAGATGACCGGAGGGGTTTCGCCCCAACGGCAGCTAGGACTTGCCATGTTTCTGACGTCTCCGAAATCGAACCACATCAGCGGCCGGATGATTCACGTCGAGGATGACTGGGAGCGCCTGGCGGATATCACACTTACCGCGGAAGCCTATACTTTGCGGCGTTTGCAGAAGGGATAAAATAGGCGCGACATGAATCGCGCTATTGTCCTTCTCTGCCTGTTTCTCTCGATCTCCGCATTCGGTCAGCAACCGAAAAAGAAGAAATTATTGTGTATTGGCGCGGTGAAGGGATTTCAGCATGATGCAACATCCCACGGCTTGGCGACAATCTGGAAGCTGGGGCAGGAATCCGGCGTGTACGACACCTACATCCGGACCGACACTCAGCTGCTGACCAAGAAGCCGCTAACCGGTAACGCCAAGAATCTGGACTATTTCGATGCTGTGCTCTTCTACACCACCGGTGAGCTCGACATGGATGACGACCAGAAGGGCGACTTCATGAAGTTCATCAAGGAAGACGGCAAAGGTTTTATCGGGGTCCATTCGGCCATCGACACGTTCTACAAATGGCCGGAGTTCGGCGAGATGGTCGGCGGATACTTCGATTTGCATCCGTGGAATCAGTTCCAGGCGCCGGTGGTTGTCGAGGATCCCGACTTCCCCGCTATGCGGCACTTTCCGCGCGAATTTGTGGTGATGGACGAGATTTACCAGGTGAAGGACTATTCCCGCGATAAGGTTCGCGTGCTGGCGCGGCTGGATGAAACAAAGATCGATCTTCAGCACAAAGGTGTAAAGCGGACGGATAAGGACTTCGCCGTGGCCTGGGCAAAGAACTACGGCAAAGGACGGGTGTTCTACTCGACCTTTGGACATCGTGAAGATGCCTGGGATCGTCCCGATATTCAGAAGATGTATCTGGAAGCGATCAAGTGGGCGATGGGGATCACGCAGGGTGATGCTACGCCCCGTCCCAAGCCGGCAAAGTAACCGCGGGGGGATTGGTAAATTATGTGCAAAAGGAAAAACGTAAGGTTAGGGACGTTCGGAGTGAATTAGTGGATCCGCACGTTCCTCCCCAAAGGCGAGCGGGCGGGGCCTTCCGCTAAGGTCGTTCTCGCCCGCCTTTGGTTTATGCATCCAGCTTTCTCAGTCTTCCCATCACTTCGCCCATACTGGAAACGTAAACCCCAATGCGTGCCGTCATCCGTGTAACTTGCTTCCTCGCCTCTATCTCACTGGATACAGGATTCGCCCAACCAATTCAGGGACCGGAATTGCGCCGGATGGGGCAAGCCATCCAGCAGTTAGCGCAGAAGATCCGTCCGGCGATCGTGCAGATCAGTGCTCGGGGCTTGAGCCCGGACGAGGGGTCCTCGGCGGGAGTACAGACCGTCAGCGGAGTCGGCTCCGGCTTTATCGTCGACCCGGCAGGCTATATTCTGACGAACGCTCACGTGGTCGGCGATTCCAAGCGCGTCGAAGTGCTTCTTCAAAAATCTCAGCGCGATCTCGCGGCGTTTCGCTCGGCCCTGAACCCTCCCAGCAAGGCGATCAGCGCCGAAGTGTTGGGAGTGGACCGGGAGGCGGACCTGGCGGTGCTGAAGATCGCGCAGGAAGGTCTTCCCAGCCTGCAGTTTGCCGATTCCGAGAACGTCCAGCAGGGAGACCTGGTGCTGGCGGCGGGGAGTCCCTTTGGCCTGGAGAACTCGGTGACGCTGGGAGTGATCAGCTCCGTCGCGAGACAGATGCGCCCTGACGACCCGATGATCTATCTGCAGACCGACGCGGCCATCAATCCCGGAAACAGCGGCGGGCCGCTGATCGATGCGGACGGAGCTGTGGTGGGGATCAATACAATGATCGCCACGCAATCCGGGGGCAGCGAAGGCGTGGGATTTGCCGTGCCGAGCAACATCGCGCATGCCGTTTACGATCAGATTCGCAAGTATGGACGCGTGCGGCGGGGCTACATCGGAGTGATCGCGCAGACGATAACTCCTGATTTTGCGGAGGCCCTGCAGTTGAGCCAGGATTGGGGCGCCATCATCGCGGACGTTTCACCGCACGGCGCCGCCGAGGCGGCGGGCCTGGAGATCCATGACATCGTCCTGACTCTCGACGGCAAGCATATTGAGAACGCTCGGCAGTTCGGCGTCAACATTTACCGGCATCGCGGCGAATCGGTGACTCTCGAGCTTTTACGAAACGGCCAGAAGGTGACCAAGCAGGTCGCGGTGATGGAGCGGCCGAAGGATCCCGAACGATTGACGTCCCTGATCCAAGGCGATGCCAACCGAATCGCGCCGCTGGGGATTTTCGCGGTCGACCTGGACGAGAAAGTCACTCCGGCGCTACCGGCGACGCCCCGCAAATTGTCCGGCGCCGTCGTGGCCGGAATCTCCGGAACCCGGCCGCGAGGCGAGAGCTTTCTTCCCGGAGACATCATCTACGAACTAAACGGCAAAAAGATTGACGGTCTGAACACGTTGAAAGCAGCCACCGCCTCCCTGCAAGCCAGGCAAGCCGTTGTCGCTCACATCGAGAGAATGGGGCAGCTGCAGTTTCTTGCGATGCGGCTGGAGTAGCGAAGGAATTAAACGGTCAGCAGGACGGGGCCGCTCTTCGTAATGACCAGCGTATGTTCGTAGTGGGCAGCCCAGCTTCGATCATCCGTAGCAATGGTCCAGTTGTCGGGCTGGAGCTTGGCACGGCCGTTACCGGCGGAGATGATCGGCTCAATCGTGATGACCAGGCCATCGGTGAGCCTGGTGCGATATCGCGGGTCGAAGTGATTCGGAATGCACGGCTCCTCGTGAATGGCGCGGCCCACTCCGTGTCCGCAGAGCTCTTTGATCACGCTGAAGCCGCAGCGGCGCACTTCCCGCTCCACGGCTCGTCCGATTTCGAAGACCCGATTGCCAATCCGCGCCGCTTTCAAAGCCTGGCGGAAGGCGCTTTCCGCGCATCGCGCCAGAGCGTCGGCGGTTGAGGAGACCTGGCCCACCCGGACCGTCACGGCGGCGTCGGCAACGAAGCCGTCCTTTTCCGCGGTGACATCCAACTTCACCAGGTCGCCTTCGCATAATGCCCGGTTTTTCGGAATGCCGTGAATCGCTTCGTCGTTGACGCTGATGCACGACGCTGCCGGAAATCCGTAAGTCTTGGAAGGCGAAGGCTCGGCCGCGTGCCGCCGCAAAACCGTTCCGCAGATCTCATCCAGATGAGCCGTGGTGACACCGGGACGGACGGCCGCGGACATTTCATCCAGCGCGTCACGGACAATCCGGCCGATGGTCTGCAGGTGTTTCAGTTCCGCTTGGGATCGAATGGACATCTTTCGCTCCGGAAAACAGACCGTTGGGGCCGGAGGGGCTCCTACGTTACCGGCCGAACCAGTCCGCGTTTTTCTTTGCGAAATCCGCCCATTTTTCGGGCAGATCGTCGAGAGCAAAAATGGCCGAGACCGGACAAACCGGAACGCAGGCTCCGCAATCGATACACTCTACCGGGTCGATGTAAAGCAGCTCCGCTTCTTCAAACTTCCCGGAGTCCTTTTTGGGATGGATACAATCGACAGGGCACGCATCGACACAAGCGGTGTCTTTCGTTCCGATGCAAGGTTCAGCTATTACGTAGGCCATACAAAGGTAGCTCCAGCCGCAGAAGCGCGCTGGGGTTTAAAACTCAGATTAACACAGCCTTAGCCGAATTCTCTGTAGCGGGAGGCGGCGGCTGCGCTTCTACAATTGAGAACAGTATGCCGCAACCCGTTCGCAAAGCGGTCTTTCCAGCAGCCGGGCTGGGAACACGGTTCCTCCCGGCGACAAAAGCGCAGCCCAAGGAGATGCTGCCGCTGGTGGACAAGCCGCTGATCCAATATGCCGTCGAAGAGTGCGTCGATTCCGGCTTAAGCCAGATGATCATCATTACCGGTCGCGGAAAGTCCGCGATCGAGGATCATTTCGACGTCAG
>CAZETQ010000069.1:0-32437 GCA_964515165.1 uncultured Solibacteraceae bacterium
TTCAACGGCGAGAATCCCGTCGGCAAAACTTACGAGAGTCTCCACCAGAACAACGTTCGTGTCCGGACGCAAATCGTCGGCTACGTCCGCGATGCCCGCTACCGCAATATGCGGGAAGCCGTCCGTGCCACGGCATACGTTCCCGTCGGCGACGAAAGCGATTGGGGAACGTTCATCGTTCGAGCAAAGGCAGGAACCGAGCTCCTGTCTCTCGCCACGCCGCTTCGTCAGGAAGTCTCGCGAACTCGCACCGAATTCCGGGTCTCCAACGTTCGTACCCAAACCGAGCTGGTCCAACAACACACGATTCGCGAGCGCATGCTCGCGATGCTTTCCCTCTTCTTCGCCATCGTTGCGCTGATCCTCGCCGGTGTCGGTCTCTACGGAGTTCTGAACTATTCCGTCATCCAGCGCACGCGCGAAATTGGAATCCGAATGGCCCTGGGAGCGCGGCCGGTGAACGTTATCAGGAAAGTCACCACGGAAGTTTTCGGAATGCTCCTTCTCGGTTCGGCGATCGGACTGGGAGCGGGCATCGCCTCCGAACGCTACCTGGAAAAACTGCTCTTCCAGGTGAAGGCGACCGATACGGCAATTGTTGCGATGCCGATCGTGGCGTTGATCGCCGCCGGCATTCTGGCCGCCCTTGCGCCCACCATCCGGGCAGTTCGCGTCGATCCGGCACAAGCTTTGCGATCCGAATAGGGAACTCCGGGGTCGCACTCGTTGTCCAAGTGAGAGTGCCCTCCCCGTGGGCCTTTTCCAGCTCGATCGCTCTTCACCTGTTGGTGGTGTCGATACTGCTGCTTCCGGAGGGGGTTTTGCGCGCGATGCGGTTCTACGCCGAACCCACGTCGGGGCGGCCCAACTTTGCCCAGGCGCGAAACATTCAGCAGCCCGATCAATCGAAGCTACCCCCTGCCGGCACCGGCTTTGGCGGGCAGTATGACGGCGTCATCCTTTGGCCCAAAGAAGATAAGAAAGCCGCGGCACTGGTGCCGCCGATGCCGGCTGTCCGGCCCAATCTCTTCGGAAAGGACGAACAACAACCGTTTGTCATTCCGTTCTACGGCTTCTACTGGATTTTCAAACCCCCGAACTTTCGGCCTCCGCCCAACTCGCTGACGGCCCATGGCCGTCCGCTGGAGCTCACATTCCGTTCGACGGATTTTCGCCCCCTGGTCATGGAAGCACGTCAGAACCTGAACCGGCGAATCGAATTGAGCTGCTGCGGCCGGATCGAGGTGGCGGTCGCAAATGGCGATTCCGCCGCCAGCTCGCTGGAAATGGAAGTGCGCCTGACGGACCTGACAGTCCGGGGATCCCCGTCCTTGTCGTTGGGCCGCGTACCCATCGCGTCGGTCGCCACAGACGGGGCTACTTCGCGCGAGAATGTGGGTTTCACGATTCCCTCGCAAGCGCCGATCACACACTTCGACGAAATTGTCGTCGAGTTTCACCTGCATCCACGGCGCGCCAGCCGCAGCCCGAAAGTGGCCGTTGAACGCTTTCTTTTCTTTCCTCGCCGATAGTTTCCGCAGACAACAAGAAAATTGTGGACCGAAACGGTCGCGTTAGTGTAATATCTACGATATTGCAACTCAGTTGCTGTTTCAGGAGACCACAGTGAAGATTAAGAGAAGTAATCGTGACAACCGCCCTTGGAACGCCGCCCGCCGCATTACGGCTCTGGGTACGTTGTTGGCGTACGCCGTTGTCGGAGAGCATGTCGTCAGCGTCGGTTTTGCCCGCGAACTGGACGATTCACCGGCGGCCAACGAGTTGCAGCAGAAACTAGCGGTTCCTTCCCGCCGGTATGACATCCAGGGCGGCAGCGTGGAATCGGTTGCAGCAGCGTTCCAGTCCGCCACAGGAGTAATGGTCTCTTTTGAGCGCGACGCCATCCGCAGTCTGCCATCGAATGGCATCAGCGGAAGCTTCTATGCCGAGCAGGCGCTCGACAAGATGCTCGAAAATACCGGAGCCACCTACCAGTTCACCGGCCCGCTGGCTGTCACCATCGTTCTGCGGGAACAAAAGGCTTCGATTGAAGTCATCGATTCCGCGCCGATGATTTCCTCCCCCCGCTATACCGAACCGCTTCGCGATATTCCGCAAACCATTGCTGTCATCCCGAGGGCGTTGATGGAACAGCAGGGCGCGACGACGCTGACCGATGCGCTGCGCAATGTCCCCGGCTTAACCATTACCGCTGGAGAAGGTGGCGCTCCGGCGGGCGACAATCTGACGCTCCGCGGTTTTAGCGCTCGAAATGACCTTTTCGTCGACGGCGTGCGCGATATCAATCCGCAAACCCGTGACGCCTTCAACATGGAGCAGGTGGAGGTGGCCAAGGGTCCGCAGTCGGCATTCTCCGGCCGCGGCTCGGCAGGCGGAGCCATCAACATCACCAGTAAGGCTCCGAATCTCCGCCGGATGTTCGGTGGAAACATCATGATCGGCAACGCCGGCTTTAAGCGTTTCACGGCGGACGTCAACGTTCCGGTGAAGCCGCTGGGTGAGCGCAGCGCCTTCCGATTCAATTTCCTGAAGCAGGATGCCGGCACGCCGGGCCGCGATATTGTCAGCAGCAACCGTACCGGTTTTGCTCCGTCGCTGGCGTTCGGCGTCGGCACTCCGACCCGGATCACACTCAGCTACTACAAGCTGAAGCAGGACAACATTTCCGACTACGGCATTCCCTGGGTGCCCGCTACCAACAATGCTCTATTCGACTACCGCGACAAGCCCGCTCCTGTAGATCGCAATAATTTCTACGGCCTTGCCAATCGCGACTATGAGCGGATGAACAGCGACTCAGGCACGGTCAGGATCGAGCATGACTTCAGCGATGCGCTGAACTTCCGGTCGCAGTTCCGCTACGGGCGTAACGTTCGCGATTCCATCGCCACTCCTCCGCGCTTCGCTAACAACGATTCCACAGTTATCAATCGAGGCGCCGTTTCCTGGATTACGAAAGATCAGATCTACGACAGCCAGACCGACTTCCGGGCCCGGTTCGCCACGGCCAAGATCCAGCACGCCCTGGTCGCAGGAGTGGGAATCACGCACGAAAACAATATTCGAAACACCCGTAGCGCGACCGCCGCAACGACAACGGACCTGTTTAACCCAACGCCTTACGATCCCTACACCGGAACGCTTACGATGGGGCCGAATACCGGAAATGTTTCCGGTGACACCCAGGCTGTGTGGGCATTCGATACGGCGAAGTTCGGCCAGCATTGGGAAGCGACGGGCGGCTTCCGTTTTGAGCGCTTCAACGTAGATGGCGTCAACACCACGCCCGCTCCAGTCCAGCAGCTGACCAAGATGACCAGCACTCGCGCGGCGCTGATCTACAAGCCGACCGTCCGCGGAAGCATCTACGGGTCCTATGGCACTTCGCTCACTCCGTCACTCGATGGTTTGACCTACGGTGTCGTGAACACGCAGATTCCGCCGGAAAAGACCTTCACCATTGAGGCCGGAACCAAGTGGGATCTCATCAGCGATCGCCTCTTTGTCACCGGCGCCTTGTTCCAGGTGAAAAAGAACAACGCTCGAACTCCCGGAGTCAATCCGGACGAACCGCCGCAAGTGCTCCAAGGCGTGCAGCGCGTCAACGGAATCGAGTTGAGCGCCACCGGATCGATCACCCGAAACCTGCGTGTCTTTGCCGCCTACACCCTGATGGACGGAAAGATTATCGAGTCCAACAATCCGCTGGAAGAGGGACGCACGTTCCAGAACACGCCGCGAAATTCCTATACGGTCTGGACGACGTATAACCTGAAGAAACTGACGCTGGGCGGCGGCCCTCGCTTCGTCGGCAAACGGTTCGGAAACAACACCAATACGCGTTGGGTAGACAACTACTGGACTCTCGACATCATGGCGTCGTATCCGATTTTCAAGTTCCTGGACTTGCGGTTCAACGCCTCGAATCTCAACAACGCGTACTATTTCGATCGCCTCGGCGGCGGACACCTCGTCCCCGGACAAGGCCGCACGGTCCTCGGGTCAACGGCATTCCGGTTCTAGTTGTCATGTTGTTGCAGATACCTGACGTACTGACACCGGAAGAAGTCCAGCATTGCCGCAGTGAGTTGGATAAGGCCACTTGGGTCGATGGCAAAGTCACGGCCGGATTTCAGTCCGGCCGCGTGAAAGACAACATGCAGCTACCGGAGGACCATCCGGTAGCCCGCCAGTTGGGCGACGGAATTCTGAACGCCCTGCAGCAGTCGCCGCTCTTCATGGGCGGAGCGCTGCCGCTGCGGGTATTCCCGCCGTTATTCAATCGTTATGAAGGCGGCCAGTCGTTCGGCAATCATGTCGACAACTCGATCCGCCAGGTTCCGGGAACGCCGCACCGGATCCGCACCGACCTGTCGGCGACCCTATTTTTAACGGGTCCCGATGAGTACGACGGCGGGGAACTCGTCATCGAAGATACCTATGGCGTGCAAACGGTAAAGCTGCCGCCGGGTCATCTGGTGCTGTACCCGTCGACAAGCCTGCATCATGTTCGCCCGGTGACCCGGGGCGCGCGCATCTGCTCGTTTTTCTGGATCCAGAGCATGGTTCGCGACGACGGGCAGCGGACGCTGCTGTTCGATCTCGATATGGCGATCCAGCGGCTGAATCAGGATCATCCGGATCATCCGTCGGCGGTGCAACTGACTGGCGTTTACCACAATCTGCTGCGCCGCTGGGCCGAGGTCTAGTTGACGGTAAAGTACTAAATGGGCATGGCCGCAACTCTCCAGCCGAAGGTGGAAGCGAAAAAAAGTACCGGCCACACGCGCGCATTCTGGATGAAACAGATGCGCACCTGGCACTGGGTGAGTTCGGCCGTCAGCCTGGTGGGGATGCTGTTATTTGCAATCACGGGAGTCACCCTGAATCACGCCTCGGCAATTCCGGCGCAACCGGTTATCACCAAGAAGGAAGTTCAGCTTCCGCCTCCGCTGCTGTCGTCCTCCAGGTCGCAACCGGAAGGCAAGCGCCCGCTGGCTCCGGAGCTGGCGGCGTGGCTGGACGATTCGCTGGGAATTGCAACCGACGGGGCGGAGGGGGAGTGGTCGGAAACGGAGATTTACATCTCCCTGCCGAGACCGGGCGGCGATTCCTGGGTGAACATCAACCGCGAGACCGGCGCCGTGCAGTACGAGCGGACCGACCGCGGCTGGATCTCTTATCTCAACGATCTGCACAAAGGACGCCACACCGGCATCGTCTGGAGCTGGTTCCTCGATATCTTTGCCGGAGCGTGCGTGGTGTTCTGCCTGACCGGCCTGGTTCTGTTACAACTCCACGCGGGCCATCGTCCCACCACTTGGCCGGTCGTTGCCTTGGGGCTGGCGATTCCCCTGGTTCTCGCGATGGTCTTTATTCACTAGGAAACGAATGCGAATCGCCCTTCCCGCCGCGCTCTCCAGTCTCCTCACCGGCACTCTCGCCGCCGCGGAGCTGAACGTCTCGATTGAAATTCCCCGGATGAGTGTCGCCGAGTATCACCGGCCCTATGTCGCCATCTGGGTGGAAAACCCGGACCAAAGCGTCGCCAGGAATCTCGCCGTGTGGTACGACGTCAAAAAGACCACCGGAGCCGAGCCCGGCACTACATGGCTGAAAGACATGCGCCAGTGGTGGCGCAAGAGCGGGCGCGAGCTGACAATGCCGGTGGACGGCGTCAGCGGAGCCACCAAGCCGCCGGGGACGCACCAAGTGACCTTTACCGCCGGCAAAGTCCCGCTGGGAGATTTGCCTGCCGGTTCCTACAATCTTGTCGTCGAAGCGGCCCGCGAAGTGGGCGGCCGCGAACTGTTGCGAATCCCGTTCCAGTGGCCCGCCAAAGCGGCGCAGAACGGGAAGGTCCAGGGTGAGCACGAGCTTGGAGCCGTCACCCTTGCCGTGAAACCCTAACCCTCCTGGAGGAATAGCCGTGAAACACTCTCTCAAATACACCGGGTTGGCGCTGGCCATAGCCACTTGCCTGCCCCTGACTCTTTCGGCGCATCGCCAGTGGATTCTGCCTTCGGCCACTGTGCTTTCCGGCACCGGCAAATGGGTGACGGTGGATGCCGCCGTTTCCAACGACATCTTCTACTTTGAACACTTCCCGATGAAGTTGGACAATCTGGTGGTGATCGCGCCCGATGGAACGGAAGTGAAGGCGGAGAACGCCTCCACCGGACGTTACCGCAGCACCTTCGATGTGGAGCTGAAGCAGAGCGGCACCTACCGCATCGGCGTGGTCGGCAACACCGTGATGGCCAGCTGGGAAGAGAACGGCGAAACCAAACGGTGGCGCGGAACACCCGAGAAGTTTGAGACCGAAGTGCCGAAGAATGCGAAGAACCTGCAGGTTTCCCGCATGCAGAGCCGCGTTGAGACCTTTGTCACGTCCAATAAGCCGTCTCCTCTCAAGACCATCGGTCAAGGTCTGGAACTGTCGCCCATCACGCATCCCAACGACCTGGTGACCGGCGAAGAGGCCAAGTTCGCGCTGCTGCTGAACGGCAAACCGGCGCCGAACCTGGAAGTGACGCTGATTCCAGCCGGCATTCGCTATCGCGACAAGCTGGAAGAGATCAAGGTGAAAACGGATGCCGATGGAAAGTTCGCGGTGAAGTTCACACTTCCCGGGATGTACTGGCTGAATGCCATGTATCAGGAAGGCGGCTCGCCCCGCCGGCAGGAACCCTCGGGGTCCGGCGAAGGCTGGCAAGCCGCGGGACAGGCTGCCGGTCAGCAGCCGCAGCGCGGGCCCGGCGGACCCGGAGGTCCGGGTGGACCCGGCGGCCGTATGCCCAGCGGGAACCGGTCCAATTACGTCGCCACGATCGAAGTCATGCAGCAGTAGTGGACCGGCGAGTCCTCGTTCCCCGGAACGTTCCCTCATCCCTGCTATTTCGTGGACCTGCTCGTCAAGGGCAGGTCCATTCTCTTTCCGGACTCTCTATGGGCACAACATGGACCGTCAAGCTGGTTCTGCCATCCGAAGAATCCCTCCCTGCGATTCGCGCCGGAATCGAAAAGCAGCTCGATCTCGTCGTCAACCAGATGAGCACCTGGGAGGAGCACTCGCACCTGAGCCGCTTCAATCGCGCAGACCCTGGAACGCGGCAGCAGCTTCCGCCGGAGTTCTACCGGGTGCTGGAGTATGCGCTCTCCGTCGCGCAAGACACCGGAGGAGCCTACGATCCCACCGCCGGCCCGCTGGTCAATCTGTGGGGTTTCGGACCCCAATACCCTCGCACCACTCCACCCCTGGCGGCGCTCATCGACGAAGTCCGGGAGCGAACCGGGTGGTGGAGAATTCCGCTCGACCCGGAGACGCGCACGGCGCTGCAACCGGGCGGGATTTATCTCGATCTCTCGGCCGTGGCAAAAGGATATGCCGTGGACCGGATCGCCGGCTTCCTGGCGGACTCAGGCATTGCGAGCTACCTGATCGAAACCGGCGGCGAACTTCGCGGAGCCGGCTTCAAACCGGATGCCCATCCCTGGTGGGTGGGAATCGAACAGCCCCCTGGCTTCGAATCCTGTCCAGAAACGATCGTGGCCTGCTTCGGCATTTCCATCGCCACTTCCGGCGACTACCGCCGCTATTTCGAGCAGGGCGGCCGTCGGTATTCTCACACCATCGACCCTCGAACCGGCTATCCCGTCCGCCACAATCTGGCATCGGTGACCGTGCTTCACGAAAGCTGCATGTCGGCGGATGCCCTGTCCACCGCGCTGACCGTTCTTGGCCCCGAAGATGGTTTCTCGTTCGCAACCCGGCACAACCTCGCTGCCCATTTCCTGGAGCGCGCGCCCCAGCGGGAGCGGCTGACTCCCGCTTTCGCCGAAATGGCGGAGTAACGGTGAAAGTACGGAATCCTCAACCGCTCGCCGTGGAGCGGACGATCGTTTTTTGTCGTCTGCTCAGAGATTTGCGCCCGTGGGTGGGCAGATCACAAAAAACGATGATCTGCCCCACGGCGTGCCTTCGGGGACTGTCGTGAGAAAACTGGCAAAGGCAGATCCCCAGCCTTCAGGCCGGGGATTTGATCAGCCGGCGGTAGTAAGCCTCGTACTGCGGAATGACGCTTTCCGTCGAGAACCGGTTGACGGCCGTCTCCCGGGCAGAGGCAGCCATTCTCTCGGCTCCCGCGCGATCCGTCAGAAGCTGCACCACCTTCGCCGCATGAGCCGCAATGTCGCCGACGGGTGCCAGCCATCCGTCGACGCCGCTGGTGATCAGTTCCGCCACTCCACCGCTTTCCGCCGCCACCGGCGGAACGCCGCAGGCCATCGCCTCCAGCGCGGCCAGGCCGAATGCCTCCCGCTCGCTGGGCATCAGCAGAACGTCGGCCTGGGGAATCAGACGCTCGATGTGATCCTGTTTCCCCAAAAACCGTACGTGCGATTCGATTCCCAGCTCGTATGCCAGGCGCTCGGCGGGCGAGCGCTCCGGGCCGTCGCCCGCCATCCAGAGCTCCGCCTCGACGGTCTTGCGAACCTCGGCAAGAATTCTCACGCAATCGGTGACGCGCTTGACCGGCCGGAAATTCGAAATATGCAAGAGCCGCGGAACGTGCTTCTCCGTCCTGGACCGGGGCCGATAGACGTCGATGTTCACAAAGTTGTGGATCAATTCGATCGGCCGGTCGATGCCGAACACCTGCTGAGTCTCGGAGCGGAGAAAGTCGCTGATGACCGTCACTCCGTCGGATTTTTCGATGGAGAATTTTGTGATGAGGAAGTAGGATGGCTCCGTTCCCACCAGCGTCACGTCCGTTCCGTGCAGCGTGGTGACGAAAGGCAACCGCCGCGCCGTCATCTGTTGGGCAAGCAACGCGGAAACCGAGTGCGGAATTGCGTAGTGAACATGCAGCAAATCCAGCGAATGCCGCTGGGCCACTTCCGCCATGCGGGAGGCGAGCGCCAGGCAGTACGGAGGAAACTGGAACAGCGGATAATTCGTGACTTCCACTTCGTGATAGTGGATGTTTTCCAGCGACGAGTCCATCCGGATCGGCGGAGCGTAGGAGATGAAATGAATCTCATGCCCACGCTGTGCAAGCTCCAGCCCCAGCTCCGTCGCGACAATGCCGGAGCCGCCATAGGTCGGATAGCAGGTGATTCCGATTTTCACTTGATCCCGACGACCATGGATTCCGGACCCACCAAGTGTTCCACCCGAGTCTCGCGGAAACCTGCTTCCTTCATCCATCCCTGGCAGTCGGCGCCGGTGTAATCGAAACCGCCGGGAGTTTCAATCAGCATATTCAAGCTCATCATCAACCCAAAAGCGTTTTTTGACCGGTCGTCGTCAATCAAAGCTTCATACACCAGCAATGTTCCACCGGCGGGAAGCGCGGCATATGCCTTGGCGATCAGCGTCTTCTTTTCCTCCAGGTTCCAGTCATGGAGGATGTGTCCCATCGTGATGACGTCAGCGCCGGGGATCGAGTCTGCAAAGAAGCTGCCGGGCACAAACTTCACGCGCGCCGAAAGCCCGTTCTCTTCGACGTATTCGTCAAAAATCGGCCCCACCTGCGGCAGATCGAAGCCGATTCCCGTCAGGTGAGGGTGGGCTTTCGTGATCTGCACCACGGTATCCCCCTGCGCCGTACCAAGATCGAGGATCGTCTTGTAACGGCTCCAGGGAAACTTGGCGGCAATGGCCAGGTTCGAACCGCGGCTGATGGCGGACATCGCTTTCAGAAAGCTCTTCAGCCGTTGAGGGTCCGCATATAGCGCTTCGAAAAAAGGAAGATCGGAGAGGCTCTTCGCTTCATTCTGCGGCTGGCCGGTTCGCAACGCTTCCGTCAGGCTGCCCCAATGATGGTAAAGCCTGCTGTTGGCCATCTCCAGGACGCCCCCCAGATAAGAAGGTTTATTCTTATCGAGAAACAGGTCGGTCGCGGGCGTGTTGCCGTAAAGTCCGTTGCCGCGCTGGAGAAATCCCAGCGCCACCAGAGCATCGAAGAAATCCCGCGCCGCCCGGGCATGCAGCCCCAACCGCCCGCGGAGCGTCTCCAGGTCCTCGGGTCTTTTTGCCAATTCTGTAAAGACACCCATCTCCACAGCACTCAGCAGGATCTTGGAGGGCCAGAATCCCAGGCCCACCTGGAGAATCTGTTCCGGCGTCGGTTGGTTCGTCATAGCGGCTTCGTCATTGTAGACCAGCGGCTACGTTACTCCACAGTAGGAATCAGGGTTCCGGTGCCGATCCTTCCATGGATCCGCTCCGCCGGGTGCGCGATATCACCGCCGCCGAACCAGACTTTGACGCTGCCATCGGCCCGCGGCTCGACATGAGGGTCGCAGACAACTTTTGAATTCCACGGCTGATTTCCGGAAATCATCCATCCGGTCACTTTGTCCCAATGCACCCCGTCACCGCTGCGCGCCAGGCCCATTCGACGGACTTCGTTGCGTGCCCGTCCGGTGTAGAGCATCCACCAGGTATTTTGCGATCGCCATACCGCGGGTTCTCCCAGCCCGTTCTCATCGAACGCTCCGGCGCCGCCGGCGTCCAGAACAGGACTGGTCCGGAGCTTCACCCACCGGATTCCGTCCGCCGACCGCGCGACGCCCAAGCGCTGGAGCCGGGACCGGTCCTGCCCCAGGTAGAACATGTAAAACCAATCGCCGTTTCGGATCACGTAAGGATCGGCGACGCCGCGCTCGTCCCAGGATCGAAAGGGGCCGGCGTCCAGAACCGCCGTGGGATGCTTCATCCACGTCAATCCATCGCGGGAGCGGGCGAATCCGATCCGCGGAGTCTCCGGACCCGCGGCTTGGTACCAATGCAGGTATTCGCCGCCGTGAAAGATCAAGCTGCCGTTGGCTGCGATGTAGGAGCCTTCCCAGCCCTCAGGAGCGAGAACTCTCCGGCCTTCGACGGCTGTGTACCAGGTCTTGCCGTCGAAGACCGAATAGAAAAGCCGGCCATTGGCGACAGCGGGGTTGAGCACATCCTCCTCGCCCGCCGCCGGTGAGAGTACCGGTTGAGGATCGGGCTGCCATCGCCACGTCACCCGGCCGGGCGGGCCGGCAGGCTCCGACAGGACGAAGCCGTCGTAGCGTCCGCAGGCGCCAAGCAGCGCGCTAGCGCAGATAAAGGAAAAGCGTGTGGCTGCGGCCTTCGCCGTCATCGTCCACCGTCACCGTCTTTTCGGGATTCCAGCCGGAAAACTCGAAATCGTGAGCGACAATGCGGGTGCCCCGCTTCATCTGCTTTTCGAGCATCGGCCGGACCTTGTCGTTCGAAAGCGGCAGAAGGTACACAGTGATCAGGTTCGCCGACGAATAATCCTGTTTCATGATGTCGCCATGGATGATCCGTGCCTGGGACGACAAACCCAGGCTTGCGATGCGGGCCATGCTGCGCTTGTACAAGTCTTCGTCAAACTCGATGCCGGTCGAGTCGGCTCCAAATTTCTGCGCGGCCATCACCACAATGCGCCCGTCGCCGGAACCCAGGTCGAACACTTTTTCGCCTTTTTTCAGTCCGCCCAGCTCGAGCATTTTCTGCACCACCGATTCCGGAGTCGGATAATAAGGTGCTAATTTCTCCGTGTCTTTCGCCGGTTGCGCCCATACCGCGGCCGCAAACAGGACGAGTGTTGCGAATTTCATGGCAGTCCTCCGTAGCCTACGGTTCAATATAGACGCGTACGGAGTTGGATGCACGTCCGGCCGCTTCCAGATGCAATTCCGCGGTTCCGGAATTCACCAGAACGGGCATCTGCGCTTCGATGAGATAGAAGCCGATATAGCCGGGGGCAAGGGTGGCCCGGGTGGTTTCAAGCGGTTGGCCGTCCAACAGCACCCGAACCGGAGCCGTAACCGCCGGGGGATCTTCCAGCGGAGCCTCCAGGCCGGTGGGCCATTCCGGATTGACCCGTCCCAAACCGGTGGCGAGAATCTGGAGCCGCGCGCCGGATCGCGCGGGATTCATGGCATCCAGGAGAACTCCGGAATTGCCGTCCAGCAGCATCGGCGAGCCATCCGGGTCGACAAAGATAGCCGGAGCCGCCGCATCGAGCGGAAGCTTCATGTCCCATCGCGAGGCGCCGGATTCCAGCCGCAGCGCCAATTCGCTGCCCCGTGCTTCAAAAGGAACCTGCAGCTGCGAATCGCCCTCGGAAGAGGCCAGCAGCGGAATCACCTGATCGCCGGAGCGGACGGAAGTGACCCCGGCGCCCAGCAGGCTGAACAACGCTCCCGGGGCGGCCGTCCGCAGGCTGAGATCTGCGGCGCTAACCAGGACGGGCAATCGCCGGCGGTGCGGCGCGAGCGTCGCAAATACGCCGTATCCTTCCACCGAAACATAGAGCTGATTTGCGGCTGCATCCAGAAAAACGTCATGGGCGGGAGCCGCCGGAAGGGCCGCAAGCTTCCGCCACGCGGGCGCGGAACCGACAACCTGGAAGTCCAGCACTCCATAGAAAACGCCTTGGTCTCCAGCCAAATAAAGCGCTCCGGTGGTGCGGTCGGCGGTAACACCGCGAAGGCGGCCTTCGGGCAAAGCGCCCGTAATATCGTCCCAGTTCAAACCGCCGTTGAGAGTGCGCAACACCCGGTTACCGGCCAGCGCCAGCGCGATGGAACCGTCCCGGGAATCCACCCAAAAGCGTGTGACCGGAGAGGCAAACTGGGCAACGGGAAGGGCGGTGCCGTCGCGAACCACCGCTATGGATCCATCCGAGTTCCCCCGATAGACGAACCCTCCGCTGCGCGCGACGGCGGCGAGCAAATCCGGGGGAGCGGGGCCGAGGGGCATCCAGGCGCTCCGCTGGGCCGGCTGCCATTCGAGCAATCGGGATTCGGTGATCGCGCGCAAGCCCGTCACACCCTCGGGAGCGGAGACGATTCTCAGAATGGAAAGATTCGGAAGTTCCTGGTTGGCGCCGGCCCATGTCGCCCCCGCGTCGAGCGACCGCCAGATTCCGGAATCGTTGGCTGCGACAATGTCATCCGGGTTCTGCGGGGAGACCGACAAGTCCGTGAGACGTCCGCCCAACAGCGAGACACCCCGGTAGCTGGTGAGGTTCAGCCAACTGGCTCCTCCATCGTCGGAACGGAAGGCATCTTGGTCGATCCGGTAGGTTCGATTGCCGCGCTGCCGATCGCTCGCCGCCGGCGGAGAAGCGGTATCGGCTTTCCAGCGCTCCCCATCGGAGTGCCAGGTGACTCCGGATCGCGTGCGCACCGAAATGTTCCCCCCGGCGGTGAACCAGACGCGCTCCACTGGCCCCGTTGCCACATCGCCCAGGGGATGCTGCACCGCGGAATTGCCGATCCGCCGCCAGTCCAGGCGCAAGTCTTGCGCCGGCAAAGCGGGGAGAAGCGTCGCGAGGCCAATCAGGCCCGCTGTGGCGTTCCGCAACATGGGATGGGTCTATTGTATCCTTCCGGCCCTAGTACGCCGATTCGGCAAGTGTCACATTCAATGCTACTTGCTGAAGTAGTACTCCCAGGGCCAGGAATTGCTCTGCATTTCGATGGTAGACTCAGGGAGCTACCAGGACTTTGAGGGCAAGCCATTCCATCCGCTGGCTCGCCGCCGCGATATTTGTGTCTGCGGCGATGCAAAGCTCGCTCTGCGCGCAGACTCTGCTGCCGGACTGGCTTGGCGCTCCAGGAGCCGCTAAGTTCCTCACCGTTCAGGGCAATGTTTCCCTCTTGAAAGATACTCAGGCCTGGGCCGCCAGTGCCGGCGGATGGGTCCAGCCGCGGCAGGAAATCGTGACCGGCCATGATGGCTATGCCGTGCTTCAGGTCGCCGACGGCAGCCGTTTTGAGGTTTTCCCCAACTCCCGCGTGACGTTCCGCGACAATACGGGCAACTTCCGGGACCTGTTGGACCTGTGGATTGGGCGGGTGAAGGTCCATATTGAAAAACTGGGCGGGCAGCCCAATCACAACCGTGTGCGCACTCCCACGGCGGTGATTTCGGTGCGCGGTACGGTGTTCGACGTGGAAGTAGACCCGGAAGACGACGTGACCCTGGTTTACGTCGACGAGGGGAGCGTGGCGGTCCAGCATGCGCTGCTGCCGTATAGCGACGCCAAGATCCTCAACAAGGGCGAGTATCTGCGGGTTTACAAGAATGCTCCTTTGGCCCAGAAGCGAATTGACAAGGGGCAGGTCGTCCAGCGCGCTTTGCAGGCAGTTTCGGATTTTGTGATCTTCCGGGGTCCCCGGCTGGGCGGGGGCACGTCCGTTCCCGGCGGGACATCCGGCGGATTGCCGGGCGATACGGGTTCCTCCACACCACCTCCGCCGCCTCCCCCGCCGCCAGCTCCTTCCGGCAAGTGAGACACTAGCGGATGATGATCCGCGCTCTGGTTTTTTTCTCGATTACCATCGGTTCGATCGTCGCGCAGCCTGCGGCTACAGTGGAAGAGTGGGATGCCCGGCGCGATCTTCCGGCACTTCCCGCCAAAATGAAGCAGATGCTTCCGGTGCTGCAGCAGTTGAATCCCCATGAGTGGGTGGCCAAGGGAGCCTCGAATGCTTACGTCCAACAGTGGAAGGCCGCGCAGGACGAAGTGGGATACCTGCAGACCAGCGTCGAAGCTCTGGCCCAGCAGCCGGACCGGCTGACAGTGGCCCTGGACGTGCTCTTCCGGCTGCAGGCGATCGACACCCGCCTGGGAAATCTGGTGGAAGGCATCCGGAAATATCAGAATCCTGCTTTGGCCGATATGGTGCAGTGGCTGGCCGGGCAGAATGGAGCGGTGCGAGTGGGCCTGCAACAGTACATCCAGGAAGTGGCGGTCCAGCGGGAAACAGAATGGAAAGTAATGGAATCCGAGGCGCAGAGGTGCCGAGCCCAACAAATGTCGGTACCCAGCCCTCGAAAACCCAGCCCCCAAGGTCAATGAACGAGCCCTCATTCGTCTACGAGTGCTCCATCTGCGAAGAGCCATCCACTGAGATCTGCGCTCGCTGCACGAAGGACGCCTGTCCGCTGCACCTTTGCGAACGCTGCGGCTTCTGCAGCGATTGCTGCGTTTGCGAACGGGACCGGCTTTCGGTCAGTTAGCCGCTTCGCCACGCAGGCGGTGCCAAAGTACGCTCCGATATCCTGGGGTCGTGAAGGTTCTCGTCCTATTTTTGGCCGCTTCCGCGTTGGCCGCGCCGCGCATACAAGTCCACGGACATCGGGGAGCGCGCGCCGCCATGCCGGAGAACTCTCTTCCAGCTTTCCAGTACGCCATCGAACAAGGTGTGGACGTGCTCGAAATGGACATGGCGGTCACCAAAGACAACGCCATCGTTCTTTCCCATGACGCGGAAATGAATCCGGCGTTCTGCTCCGGGCCGGCCGGGTCGCCGAAAGCGATTCGCGAGATGACTCTCGAACAGTTGAAAAAGTGGGATTGCGGAGCAAAGGTCAATCCTGAATTTCCGAAGCAGAAAGCAATTGCCGGAACTCGCGTCCCCACGCTCGACGAGGTGTTCGAAGCGACGAAGGCGGCGAAGGTCGAGTACAACATCGAAACCAAGATTCCGAAGAACAAGCCGGAACTGGCGCCGTCTCCCGAGGAATTTGTTCGCCTGTTCCTGCAGGTCGTTCGAAAGCACCATTTGGAGGAGCGGGTGATCCTGCAAAGCTTCGACCACCGGACCCTGATCGCGATGCGGCAAATGGAGCCGAAGATTCGCCTTTCGGCGCTGATGCCGGAAAACGCATTGGGCGCTTTCAAGGATTGGGTGACGCTCTGCAAAGAAGCGGGGAATGCCGAAATCATCTCCCCCCACTTCCGGGTGGTGACCAATGGACGCGTCGAATCGGCGCACCGGGCCGGGTTGAAAGTGGTTCCCTGGACCCCCAACGTGCCGGACCAGTGGCAAAAACTGACGGATTCCGGGGTTGACGCGATCATCACCGACGATCCGTTGGCTCTGATCGGATGGCTCAAAACCAAGGGCCTGCGCTAACCCTCAGATACAACGAAACTTATCCAATCATTAATGATATTCATGCGATTTAAACCCGATTTCGATATTCTGGGATCACGGGTCCTCGCTCATGAAAACCACATTTTGTGTCGCTGCTCTTAGTGTTTTTTTCGCCGTTACACCGGGTTTTGCCCAGGCGGTAGCCGGATTCGGCGGAATTTCCGGAGTCGTTCGCGACGCTTCGGGCGCGGTCATTCCTGGCGCACCGGTCACTGTTTCGAACGAGTCGAAGGGGATTCGCCGCGAACTGACGACAAATGAGGCAGGAGTTTTCACCGCTCCGGCGCTGATTCCTTCCACCGGATACCGGGTGGAAGTGAAGCCTCCGGGATTCACCTCCTACGACAACCCGAATATCACGCTGCAGGTCGGGCAGACGGTGGAGCTGACGATTACCATGCAGGTCAGCGCGGCGGCGACGCAGGTGGAAGTGACCGACCTGACGCCTGTCGTCGAATCGACGAAGACCGACACGTCGCAGGTGGTGAACTCCGAACAGATCACCAATCTTCCGATCAACGGACGGCGTGTCGATAGCTTTGTCCTTTTGACTCCCGCTGTGGTGCAGGACGGAACCTTCGGCCTGGTCAGCTTCCGCGGCATTGCCGGCGGAAACGCCTTCCTGACGGACGGCAACGACACGACCAACAACTTCTATAACGAGAACGCCGGGAGAACCCGCATCACGACGCAGATTTCACAGGACGCGGTGCAGGAGTTCGAAGTCAAGACCACCGGATATTCGGCCGAGTTTGGCCGCGCTTCCGGCGGCGTCATCAATACCGTTACCCGATCCGGCGGAAATCAGTTTCACGGAACCGGCTACTGGTTCTTCCGCAATCGCAGCCTGAACGCGCGCGACCCGTTCGCAACCGTCAATCCGCCGGAGTCCCGGCACCAGGCCGGCGGATCCATCGGCGGGCCGATCAAAAAAGACAAGCTGTTTTTCTTCTTCAACGGCGAAACGACACGGCGCAATTTTCCTCTGGTCGCCTCGATGACCAACTCCAATCTGTTCGACGCCAACGGCAACTTCCGCGAGCCTGCCACCACCGGATGCGGAGCTTCGCCCGAACAGTGCGAGACCGCCCGACGCTTCTTCGACCGCCAATTCGGGACCCTTCCGCGAACTGCCAATTCGGAACTGTTCTTCGGAAAGATCGACTACCACATCAACGATCGCAATACTCTGTCGGCGAGCTTTAACTACCTCCGCTGGATCTCCCCGCTGGGCATTCAGACGCAGGCGGTTCTGAACAACGGCTCCGGCGTGGGCAACAATGCCGATTCCACGGTGCGCACGCGGTACGGCCGTTTGTCGTGGACCTCCATTCCGACCAGTACCTTCGTCAATGAAGCCCGCTTCGGCTGGTTTAAGGATCGCCTGTTCGACGATTTCAACTCCGCCCTGGTTCCCAGCATCGGCGCCTTCACCCTGACCGTACAGGGACAATCCAATGCGGGAATTGCGGACGCCTACCCGCGATTGAATCCCAGCGAGAATCGCTTCCAGTATGCCGACAATGCCACGCTGACGTTGGGCCGGCACACGCTGAAGTTCGGCGGCGATCTCGTCAACACGCACGACTACAACGACATTCTGCGAAATCGCTTCGGCACCTACACCTACGCCACGTTCACGAATTTTGCGCTGGATCTCTCGGGTCCCACCGCGGGAGGCAAGCGGTGGCAAAGCTACTCTCAACGCTTCGGCAATCCTGTTGCCGAGACGTGGATTCACGACTACAACTTCTATATTCAGGATCAGTTCCGCGTTACCCCGAAGCTGACCGTGAACTACGGACTGCGCTACGAGTACGCGTCCTTTTCTCAGCCAACGCAGATCAATCCCGACTATCCGCAAACCGGCCGTATCCCGCAGCCCGGCAACAACTGGGGTCCGCGCGCGGGTATCGCCTACGCATTGAACGATAAGACGGTCATTCGCGCCGGTTATGGCATCTTCTACGCCCGCTTCCAGGGAGGTCTCATCAATACGTTCTTCCTGGAAAACGGCCTGTGGCAGAAGAATATTCAACTCAACAACACCGTGCCCGCAGACGTCGCAATCGGCCCGAACTTCCCGAACAAACTGGCTTCCAGCGATCGTGAACCGCCGGCCGGAACGGTCAGCGTCACTTACCCCGGCAACGGCTTCCGGAATCCGTACACGCAGCAAGGCGACGTCGCGATCGAACGGGAATTGACTCGCACCATGGGCTTGACCGTCAGCTACGTCTGGAGCCGCGGCAAGCAACTGACCACCGTTCGCGATCTCAATATCGGCGGACTGGGTGCGGATGTGAGCTATCGAGTCAATGACGCGTCCGGCAATCAGGTGGGCACCTACACGACACCCACCTACCGGCTGGCCAACCGCGTCGATCCGAAGTGGCAGCGCGTGAACCAGGTCGAAAACGGCGGAATGCAGTACTACGACGGCCTGGTGGTTCAGTTGAACAAGCGAATGTCCAAAGGTCTGCAGGGTTCGGTTGCCTATACCTGGTCTCACGCCATCGATTACAACCAGGGCGGCGGCAACGACAACATCTTCTATTCCAACGGACCGCGCGGTTTGATCAACGGCGATTACAAGGGAGACAAGGGCTCGTCGGCGCTCGACCAGCGGCATCGGTTTGTCGGCTCTTTCATCTACGCACCCACTTTCGCGAAAGCCACCGGCTGGACGGGGAAATACTTGGTGAACAACTGGCAGCTTTCCGGAATCGTCACCCTGGCATCGTCGCAGCCTCAAACGGCGACCGTGTTTGTGCAGGGAACGCCGTTTACGGGCGCCGCCTTCAACACGACACTGAACGGCTTCGGCGCAAGCACGCGCGTGCCATTCCTGCCCGCGTCTTCGCTCGACGTAGACAAGATCTATCGCCTGGATGCCCGGCTGACGAAGGTCCTGCCGTTCACCGAACGGATGAACCTCCAGCTGAGCTTCGAAGCATTCAACGTGTTCAACAACCCGTCTTACACGGCGCGCCAGGGCCAGGCCTACACCGCCGTAAACGGAGTGCTGAATCCGTTCGCCGCCTATGGAGTGGGCACCCAGACCCAGGGATTTCCCGACGGCACCAATGCCCGCCGGGCCCAGGTCAGCGCCCGCTTCGTGTTTTGATTAAGCCGTCTTAGCTCTGGCGATTCCTTTTGGCAATCCCCAGAACGGCCAGCATCGCCGCACCCAGCAGAAAGGCCAGGCGGGAGCTCGGCTCCGGCGTGGGCACCGGATGGGGCGGGGGCGGCGGTGGCGGCCCGAAAGGCGGCGGCGGGACGCCTAGCGGATCCGGAGGAATCGGCGGATCCGGCGTGACCGGAGGATTTTCTCCGCCGGGGTCCGGATCGGTCAATGGCGGAAGCGTCCACGGAGCAGACGCCGTAGGAGCCGTTCTTGGAGGCATCAGACCGACTCCGGAACCGGATGGCGGCGGATAAGTAGACGGATCCGCAATTCCCGGACCGGCCGGATCGGTGGATCCCGCGCCTCCGCCGGGATTGTTCGAACTAGGGGATGGAATTCCAGCTCCGGGGGGCACTCCTCCGCCTCCTCCCATCAAGGGACTAACGAACAGCCCCGACGGTGCCGAGCTTTCCTCGCCTCCTGCCGTGGCAGGGTCTCCCGCAAGGGGAGAAGTGATTGCCGGCTGGCTGGCCAGGCTCGTCACGGGTACAGCCGCGCCCTGTTCAGACAGAGCGTGGTTGGCGTGCTCACTGGCTTCGGTCGCCACGGTTCCCCAGCTGGGCCAATTGGGCGTTGTCTCGTCGAAAGCTTCTGCCGGAGGTTCGTTTTGTGCAACCGGTTGCTCCGGAGTGTTCGAAATTCGATTTCCGCAGCGGCCCCGAACCTCGCTGCCGCCGTCCGTCAAGACCAGCTCGCCTTCCCGCAGCGGTACCCGGTTCTTGGTCCAGTAAATTCCAGAGGGAGTGCGGTAGGAGACGTAGGCCATCCGCGCCTTGGCCAGCCGGACCGGGCGGAGCTTCGATACGGCAACACCGCGATAATGAGCCGCGGCAACAGGATCGGCCGACAGCCGGGATGCTACCTCCGGTCCAGTTTCCACGCCTCCGGGAAGTACGGAGTTGCGGTAAACCGGGCGGTGCGATTCCCATTGAGGAGCCGCGGAAGCCGCGGGCGGCGCAGGCGGGGGAACGTTCGTCTGGCGGCACGCAGCCAGCAGAGCAAACGCACCAATCGCTAGAGCTTTGGGTTTCACAGCAGCGGAGAGGAGGACAGAAACAGCCGTCCTCTTTCAGGATAGATAGGGCCCTGCAGGAGGGGATATCCATCCGTAAACGGATGGGTACTTGCCCATGTACTAACTGGTACCAGTACCTGATAGGGCATCATTAGGCTTATCGGTTTAAATGTTGAGGTATCCACTGGCTTTCCGCCGGTCTTCGGTAGAATTCGAAAGATGAATTCACCTTTTCGATTGGATGGCCGCACCGCTCTTGTAACCGGCGGGGCCAGCGGCATTGGCGAACAAGTTTCCCGGATTTTTACGGCTGCCGGAGCTCAGGTCTTGATCATGGATGTCGATAAGTCCCGAGCGGAGGCGCTTTCCAAGGAGCTTCCGGGCTCGCGAGCCATTGCCTGTGACATTACCGACGAAGCGGCGGTGCGGGCCGCATTTCAGGAGGTCCCGAAACTGGACGTCCTGGTCAATAATGCCGGAATCGGCTTGGTGGGTACGATCACCGAAACCGAATTGACGGACTTTCAACGACTGTTTCGCGTAAATGTGGAGGGCTTGTTCCTCGTCACAAAATACGGCGTTCCCCTGCTGATTGCCTCCGGCGGCGCGATGGTAAACATCGGCTCGGTGGCGGGACTAATTGGAGTAAAGAAGCGTTTTGCATACTGTGCCACCAAAGGGGCGGTAGTGGCGATGACCCGGCAACTGGCGGTGGACTATCCCTCCGAATTCCGGGTGAATTGCATCTGCCCGGGAACTGTCGATACTCCTTTTGTGGAGGGATACCTGGAAAAATATCACTCTCATGAGAAAGAAACTGTGCGGGCCCAACTAAACCAGAGGCAACCGATCGGACGGCTGGGACGGCCCGACGAAATTGCCTACTTGGCGCTGTATCTGTCCAGTTCTGAAGCTGGTTTTGTCAACGGGGGCGTCTACCCGATCGACGGAGGCTGGACGGCAGCTTAAGGTTTTACCTTGACTCTATTTCGAATTCGATTGAAACTGAAAGGGTTGGCGATGGCTTCGCGAATTCTACCCCTCTGTGCGCTAGCCCTCACGGCGCTGTCGGTTATGGCTGCTGCTCCGGCGAGTTCGGCGAAGAAGAGCACCAAAAAACCGGCCACGGTGAAGAAGCAGACGGCTAAGCCGTCGGTTTCCTCCAAAACCCAGGCAAGTAAAGCGCCAAAAGCTCAGCTGGCGGCGAGCAAGACCAAGCAGCGATACCGGTATGTAAACCACTGGACGGAACCGACATTCGCCGATTCGACCATTGGCGACCGCATCGATGGCGAGGATTTGACGGTCCGGCAAGCCGCGGTGGAAGCTTTGGGGCCTTATAACGGCAGCGTCATTGTCACCGACCCGCAGAGCGGCCGCATTCTTTCGATCGTCAATCAAAAATTGGCTTTGAAGAGCGGTTTCACTCCCTGCTCCACGATCAAGCTGGTTACTTCGATGGCCGGGCTGGTGGAAGGGGTCATCACGCCGGAGACGAAAGTCAAGATCGGCACCCGCACCCGCATGGACCTGACAGAGGCGCTTGCCCGGTCGAATAATCCCTATTTTTCGGTGGTTGGGCGCCAACTCGGCTTTGAACGGGTTGCCTATTATGCGCGGCTGTTCGGGCTTGGCGAAAAAGCCGGCCTGGAAGTCGAAGGGGAGGAGTCCGGAGGTTTTCCGGAGCTGGAGCCGATGCAAACCGGCGGAGTGGGAATCATGACCGCCTACGGCAATGGTGTCACCCTTACGCCTCTGCAACTTTCGGCGCTGCTCAGCATGATTGCGAACAAAGGCACATTGCTTTGGCTGCAATATCCGCGGACCAAAATCGACCTGGACGCCTTCACCCCCAGAATCAAGCGCCAGATGGATCTCAGCAAGATTGTCGATCAGATCCGCCCGGGGATGGAAGGGGCGGTGGAGTTTGGCAGCGCCAGGCGCGCACGCGTTGCCGCCGGCGATGACGAGGACATCTTCGGCAAGACCGGAACCTGCACCCATGCCGACCAGCGCACTCATTTGGGCTGGTTCGGTTCCTACAACCAGGTAGGCGATCGCAAGCTGGTGGTCGTGGTTCTGCTGACCGGCGGACACCGGGTCAACGGTCCGGTAGCGTCAGGAATTGCGGGCAGCGTTTACCGCCTGCTGCAAGGGCAAAATTATTACGCCCAAGCCCCCGCGACGTTCTCTCCTAGCGCTCTGATTTCGATGCAGCCCTGCTGCTCTTCGCAGTAGCCATCCGTCTGACCCGCCACCGGGCCACACAATACAAACTCGTCAGGCGCAGGAACCGGCTTGGCCGGCCTTGGGTTTCGGGTTGGGATTTGAGGGCCCGCCATCAAGAGGCCCGGGCAGAGCCGAGGCAACTTCGGAGGCCGGGCGCACCGGCGGGTGCGCGAAGGACGACCACAACGGGATCGCACAAATCGTTAGCACTACCGCACCGGACAATGCCAACGCGCGGAAGACGAGGCCGATCCGTTGCATGATGCCCATTATATACGTGGCCCGCAGCGAATCGTTCCGCAAATTGATAAGCTTTTCGCATCCGATGGGGCGGCTTTTTTTCCTGACGATCGTTCTGACCTCTCTGTGCCCGGCACAGGAGCGCCAGCAGGCGCGCTCGATGGTGGCCACGCGCCAGGGGATTGTCGCCACCTCGCAAACTCTGGCATCGCAAGCCGGTGCGGCGGTTCTGGCGCGCGGCGGCTCCGCCGTGGACGCGGCAATTGCGGCCAATGCCGTCCTGGGCGTGGTGGAGCCGATGATGTGCGGCATCGGCGGCGATCTGTTTGTAATCTATTACGAAGCCAAAACCGGGAAGTTGTACGGCTACAACGGCAGCGGAGCGGCTGCCAAAGCCATGTCCGTCGAAGCTCTCCAGGCCAAGGGTTCCTACAGCATGCCGGCCAAGGGGATCCACACCGTTACCGTACCGGGAACGGTGGAGGGGTGGGAAGCCCTGCACAAGAAGTTCGGCCGTTTGCCCTGGCGGGATGTCTTTCAGCCGGCCATCTACTATTCCCGGGAAGGATTTCCCGTCACCGAAATCATTCATTGGGAGTGGCAGAATTCCGAGTACGCTCTGCGCAGCGACGGCAACGCTCAACGGATTTTTCTTCCGGCAGGCCGGGCGCCGGCGGTGGGTGAGATTTTCAAGAATCCCGAGTTGGCCAAGGCCTACTCGATTCTGGCGGACGGAGGCGCGGCTTCCTACTACAAAGGCCCGATCGGCCAGGCGCTGCTGGCGACATCCAGAAAACTCGGGGGCTTGCTGACGGCGGAAGATCTCGCGTCGCACCGGGGAGAGTGGGTGGAACCCATCTCCACCACGTACCGGGGCTGGCGCGTGTGGGAGCTGCCGCCGAACGGACAGGGGATCGGAGCCCTGCAAATGCTGAACCTGTTCGAGCGCTTCGACCTTCCGAAAATGAACCCGCTTTCGGCGGAAGCGCTGCACGCGAAGATCGAGAGCCAAAAGCTGGCCTTTCAGGATCTTCGCCAGTATGTCGGCGATCCCCGCTTTGTAAAGGTGCCGGTGGCCAACCTGCTGGATAAGGAATACGCCTCCGAGCGCGCGCGCCTGGTGGCGGCAGATCGCGCCGCCTGCGACGTCAGCGCGGGCACGTTCAAGGCTTCGGGCAACACGGTCTACCTGGCCGCGATCGATCGCGAAGGAAACATCGCGTCGTGGATCCAGAGCATATCGGACATCTGGGGTTCCGGCGTAGTGGTCGAAGGCATGGGGTTCCATCTGCATGATCGAGGCTCCGGATTTGTGTTCGATTCCAGCGCAGCCAACGCTCTGAAACCGGGAAAGCGCCCGTTCCATACGATCATTCCGGGTTTTCTGGAAAAGGATTCGACGAAGATCGGATTCGGCATCATGCGGGGAATGAATCAGGCCCAGGCCCATGCGCAGTTTGTGTCCTATGTCGCCGATCATGGCGCGAACATCCAGATGGCGCTGGAAGGCGCCCGCTTCACCAGGAGAGCGACCTCCGGCTGCGATGTGATGATCGAAGGCCGCGTGCCGGCGGAGCAAATCGAGAAGCTGCGGGGCTGGGGCCACATGGTGGATCTGAAGGGCGCCTATTCCGGGTGGATGGGCGGCGGCCAGAGCGTGATGCTCGACGGGTCGACGGGTGTGAAGTACGGAGGCTCCAGCCCGCGGAAGGACGGTGCGGCGATCCCCGAGCCGGACCCCTATTTCGGCAAGCGCTGAGTCCGCGATAGGATATTCCGGGGATCGAGAGGAATGAGAATGCGAGTACTGCTGGTGTGTGTGGCTGCGTGCGCAGCGTATGCGGAAAAGGTTCCGGTGGCCCGGCTGATCGAGATGGCGCAGAAGCGCGACGCGGCGCTGGAGACGGCGCTGCGGGACACTCTGGGCGCCGAAGCGATCGCCAAGGGCACCGCCGTGGCGGGCGAAGGGGCGGAGTTTGTCTGGGCGGTCGACGCTCCGGCGGAGCCGTGGTTACAGATCAACGAGACTCCCGCCTTCCACGCCTATAAGGCGGGCGGAATCTGGTTTTACCAGGGGCAGTTGAAGACAGGCACGTCCCACCGGTTCCATTGGATTGTGGACGGCAAGCCGTTCGGCGGGAAGAACGACATTCCGGCATTCGGCCCGGACAGCTACGATCAGGGCGCCCCCCAAGGCAAGATGCACGGGCCTTTCGAGCATGCCAGCACTCTGTACGCCGGCATGAAGACGAACTTCTGGTTCTACGTTCCGGCCCAGCACGACAATTCGGCGGAACTGCCGGTGATGGTGTGGCAGGACGGACAAGGTTATGTCGACCACCAAAAGCCGGCGCGGCTTTTGTGGGTGCTGGACAATCTGACGGCGCAAAAGAAGATTCCCCTCATGGTGTCGGTATTCGTTTCGCCGGGGACGGTGGGACAGCAGAGGATGCGCTCCGTCCAGTACGACACGGTGAACGACACCTACACGCGGTATTTGCTGGAGGAGATTCTGCCGCAGGTGGAAAAGACGGTGAAGCTTCGGAAAGACGGCTACTCCCGGGCGATTGCGGGCGAATCGTCGGGCGCCGTCTGCGCGTTCACGGCGGCCTGGTTCAAGCCGGAGGAGTTCTCGCGGGTGCTGTCCAGAATCGGAACCTACACCAGCATTCAGTGGAAGCCGAAGCAGGACGGCCTGGGAAGCGATCTGGACGGCGGCAACATCTATCCGTTTGCGATTCGCAAACAGACGAAGCGGAATATCCGGGTGTGGCTATCGGACGGCGCCAACGACCTGGAGAATAACCACGGAAGCTGGCCGCTGCAGAACGTTCAGATGGCCAACTCGCTGAAGATGCGGGAGTACGATTTCGCTTTCCGGTGGAGCTTGGGGACGCACAACACGTCCCATGGAAATGCGGAGCTTCCGGAGGCTTTGGCGTGGCTGTGGCGGGACTATGATCCCGCCAAGAGAAGCCAGCAGTTTGTGATGGATCCGGCGGAGAAGGAAAAACCGCAATTCCGGATCGTGAAGCTGAACCGGGAACAGTAGGAGAGAAGCTAGCCGTCGATGGCGGGATCGTAGGGGCGAGGGCCGTCAAGAACCTGAAGTTCTTCGATGTCGGGATCGCCTCCGGCCAGCTTCTGCTCGGCGCGCTGACGCCGTTTTTCCATCTTTTCCTGCTGTTTTTCCTTACGCTGCTGTTCTTTCTGACGTTTTTTGAAGGATTGCGGTCCGCGGCCAGCCATAAACTCTCCTTGCGCACAGGCGTGCGAATATTGGACACGCCGAAGAACTGAAAGGGGCGCTTCGGCGGCGCCCCGAGACATTCCGGCAGCTTACCAGCGAGGTCCCCGGCCACCGCGGCCGCCACCGCCGCCACGATTGCCATAGCCGCCGCCACCGCCTCGATTTCCACCAAAACCGCCCCGCCCGCCGCCACCGCCACCTTGCGGCTTGGGACGAGCTTCGTTAACGTTCAACGCGCGGCCGTGGAGTTCCGCGCCATTGAGCTGGGAAATGGCCGTCTCAGCATCCTTTCGCTCCGTCATTTCGACGAACGCGAATCCGCGGGCCTGGCCAGTATCCCGATCGGTAATGATATTGACCCGCTCTACGGGGCCGTACTGTGAAAAAGTCGCGAGAAGCTCGTCCTGCGTGGTCTGAAAGCTGAGGTTCCCGACAAAGATACTAACCATGGAAATTCCCTTCCGGATGTGGGTGGATTGTCCTTGTCCGACTGCTCCGGGAACTGGGACCCTTGAGGGTTTCAGGAACTGGCCAGAAGGCACGCGCGGATAAGACGAATGCGGTCAAAGACACCCAATTATCGCAAATTTCCCGTCCGAGCGTTCGGCCTTTCGGAAATTTTCAAACGCAAACCGCAGATAACAATACTGATAATGCATCGACGCCGGCTCGGAAGCCGGGCATCGTCCGGGGCCGCCAGAAGAGGGCCTGCCCCGATCCGGTTGGGAAACCGGGATTTACTGGCTCTCCGGGGGCGGACACTGGTTGCGGACGACCGGCGCCCCCGGGCTACCCAGTTGGAAGTAATAGACGCAACTGGCTTTGGGATAGCCGATGAACGGGTTGTTGTAGACGTAAATCCGGTTCTTCTCCGGATAATGGAGCACCAGGCTGGTCGTCGCGCCCACTTGCCGGACTTCCATGTTGACCGCGTCTGGCGCGGCCTTCACGGGAACGGGGGAGCTGAACCGTCCGGCGGCGAATGCGGCGCAAATCAGAGGAACCGTAACGAGGAACCAGGATTTTGGTGTTCCGTCCATGCATTCCTAGACGACAAGGGGAACTACGGCGTGCAAGGGGCATTGGGCGCCAGCTCGTTGACTGGCCGAGCGAACCTGTCTAAACTTTCATCTCATGTGGAAAGTACTTTTTTTCCTGTTGATTCCCGCGGTTATGGCTGAGGAGATTCGATCCTGGGGATGGGCTTGCGGAAAGGGTGGTTGTGAACACTATGGAGAGATCGCATATCCAACCGACCCCAGCTTTGTCCTGGAGGCAGGACGCCAGATTGGAATCGACAATGGAAGCCACTATGGCCCCACTGAGGATGTTTTTGCGGCGTCGTGGGCGCAGTCTTCTCTCTCCCGGCTGAAAACCTATGCGGGATTCGACCTGGAATACATCAATGTAGGAACCTTCGACACGAGCCAACCATTAGCCTTAGCAACCGCATATTCCTTCCGGACATGGATCATCAACGCGCCGGATTCGTTGGAAACCCACGGGCACTTCCTTCCGGAATATCAGATGACAGGAACTGTCTACCAGGGAAGCCCGGACTCAGGTACATCCGCATTCTCTTGCGCAGTTTGGGGAAATCAGGAATTGAATGCGCCGTTCCAATGTGAAAGCTCGGTCAACTCTACATTCAAGGCCGTCGACGTCTTCATACAAACGGAATCCAACGGATTCACACTTGTTCCGTTGAATCAACCGTTTATTTGGTTTACCGCGCTTCAGACGGGCGCAATGCTGAATCGAGAACCCACCAGCTTGACGCTCAACGGTCGATATTTCGGAACGGCCATTGCGGACTTCGGCCATACGCTGAGCTTAGAAAAGGTACTGATCCTGGATCAGACGGGGAAACCGATTGGTGTGGAAAGCGTGCGTTCCCTGAGCGGTGAGTTTCTAACGCTAGATCCGGCAAATGTGATCACTCCGGAACCATCCACATTCGTACTGCTTGCAGGAACTGCGGCCGCGGGAATGTTGAAGCTCTCGCGAAGCCGGGGACATAAGCGCTAACGCTCTTCGCCCTGATCGTCAGTCGATTCCGGTTCCGAAAACCGCCGCAGCCGGAAGACCTCTACAAACGAAATAAAAACATTGACCAGTCCGAGCCCGCTGACCGCTCCGCGAAACCACGAACTGTCCCAGACCTTCTCCCATTCCTGCCCGAACATCGAGAAGCCGAAGTTCGAAAAGTAGCTATTCGCCCAATAGTGGTCAAACCACGGGAAGATCAGCAGGAAGACGCCAAGCTCGAAGCAGAAAATCACGTACAGCAGTGCCGTTGTCTTCTCGAGCCAGCGATAACGGCGCGATTCCGCGGTGGGGATCATGCGAAGAGCGCGGTTTGCCCCAATCCCGCGGCGACTCTCACCGGCTCAAACGTGAAGCGATGTTGGGCCGTGGGGCCGTGGGACGCAAGTCCCGCGAAATGCTCGGGTGCGGAGTATCCCTTATTGCTGGCCAAACCGTAATACGGATAGATCTCATCCCAGTGCCGCATCACTTGATCGCGCTCAACCTTGGCGACAATGGATGCGGCGGCGATCGAAGCGCAGCGGGCGTCTCCTTTGATGAGACCTCGCTGCGGGCAGGCGACCTCCAGCGTCAGCGCGTCCACGTAAAGAAAGTCGGGACAAATGGAAAGAGCCTCCACGGCGCGCTTCAGCGCGAGCCGGGAGGCATGGTAGATGTTGATGCGATCGATCCAATAAGCATCGATTCCCGCCACGGCCCAAGCCACAGCGCGCTCGCGGATACGGGCATTGAGCACCTCCCGGCGCTCCGGCGTCAGGGCCTTGGAATCGTCCAGTCCACGAATCGGCTTATCGGGATTCAAAATCACGGCTGCGGCATAGACAGGGCCGAAGAGACACCCCCGGCCGACCTCATCGGCGCCCGCGATCCATTGGTGGCCGCGGTCGCGCGCCAAGCGCTCAAAGCGGCCGGTAATGGGTTACCCCCTCTCGCGCAGGCGCGCGGCTTTGCCCCTCAACCCACGGAGATAGTACAGCTTGGCGCGGCGGACACGGCCCGAGCGGACCACGTCGATTTTGTCGACAACCGGGGCGTGCAACGGGAAAATGCGCTCAACGCCATGCCCAAAGCTGACCTTGCGGACCGTGATGTTCTCGCCCATGCCTGTATTCTTGCGGGCAATGACGACACCTTCGAAGATCTGAATGCGTTCTTTCTCGCCTTCCCTGATCCTTACGTGAACCTTCACGGTGTCGCCGATAGAAACCTTTGGTTTCTCGGCCTTCTTGTGCTTATTTAATACCTTCGTCAACAGCGCGTTTTGCATCGTTACACTTCCTTTTCCACTTTAACATCTGCCGCTTCCAGCAGGTCCGGCCGCATCCGCCGCGTCTTGGCCATTGCCGCTTCCCGGCGCCAGGCCCGAATCTCGGCATGGTTTCCGTTCAGCAGGACCTCCGGAGCCTGCCAGCCCCGGAATTCCGCCGGCCGCGTCCAGTGCGGAGTGTCCAGCAACCCCGGCTGGGAAAACGATTCGTTTTCCGCCGAAGCTTCGTTGCCCACAACCCCCGGCACCAACCGGCTGACAGCATCTACGACAATGGCGGCGGCCCATTCGCCGCCCGACAGCACGAAATCACCGACGGACAATTCCTCATCCGCCAGATGCTCGGCCACCCGCTCATCCACACCTTCATAGCGGCCGCAGAGGAGGACAATCTCTCGTTCCTCTGACAACCGCCGTGCCGCCGCCTGGTCGAACTTTCGACCCTGCGCCGACAGCAAAATCACCTTTGCGCCGGTCGTCTGCCGCTCCGGCACAATCGATTCCACGGCATCGAACAACGGCTGGCACTTCATCACCATGCCCTCGCCGCCGCCGAACGGCCGATCATCGACCGTCTTATGGCGGTCCTGCGTCCAATCCCGAAGGTTATGAATCGCAATCTCCACCAGCCCGGCTTCCCGGGCCTTACCGACTACTCCAAACTCGAACGGACTGTGAAAGAACTCCGGGAAGATCGTCACAATGTGAAATCTCACCGGTACAGATCCTTCAATCCCGCGGGGAGCTCGACATCGATCCGCCGAGCCCCCAGATCCACCTTCCGAACCATCGGATAAGGAATCTCGACTCCGCCTGCTTCCAGCAGAACCTGCCCCGGAAGCTCCTGCCACCCCGTCACTGGACCCAGCAACTCTCCACGATCGAAAACTTCGCAGCCCACCAAATCGCCGAGATAAACCTCGCCTGCGCTCAACTCAACCCGTTCGCTGCGGGGAATCTCAACATCGAGTCCAGCCAGCGGCTCAGCGGCCGAGATGGAATCGATCCCGGCAAACTTAAACACCACGCCAGCCGAAGAAATCCACGTCGATTCGACGTTCATTTCGCGACCGCCCACGAAAACTCGCGACAACTTCGCGAAGCGATCCATGTGACTGGAATGCGAAGTGGCGACCAACTCGCCCTTGTTGCCCCGCGGACGGCGCAGCGTGGCAACCACGATCCGGTCCACGATTACTCGAGAATCTCGAGCGTGAACCGGCGGTTCAGCTTCATCCCGGCCGCCCCCAGCAGCGTGCGAATCGAACGCGCCGTGCGGCCCTGCTTGCCGATCACCTTACCGACATCGGTGGGTGCGACTTTCAGTTCCAGAACAGTTACCTGTTCGCCCTGAACTTCTCGAACTTCCACTTGATCCGGGATGTCGACGAGCGCTTTAGCAATATCCTCGACCAACTCTTTCATTCCCGGCCTCCCAAGCCCAAAATCTTAACACCCGCTACAAAGACAGAACGCGGAAAATTGTTAAGCGGCCGGAGCAGGCGCCGGGTTCTTGTCGATCAGACGCTTCACCGTATCCGACGGCTGCGCACCGTTCTTGATCCAGTGCTGAATGCGGTCGTGCTTCAAACTTACAACGTGAGGCTGCGAAATCGGGTTGTAGTGGCCCACCACTTCCACCGCACGGCTATCGCGCGCGCGTTCTTTCTCAATCACCACCACGCGATAGGTCGGCCTCTTCTTTGAGCCGAAACGCGCCAGACGAATCATCAACATGAGCAATTACCTCGCTTGAGCATGAAAAAACCGGTTTGCGCTGCCTAGCGCATCTTCATAAGTTCTTCGATGGATGGCAGCTTGAAATTCTTTGCTTTCTTGCCGAGCAGGCCGGAAGCCAGACCGCCCTGGAAGCTCTTCATCATCTTCCGGGCCTGTTGATACTGCTTCAGCAAGCTATTTACGTCCTGAACGCTGGTGCCGCTTCCCTTGGCGATTCTCTTCCGCCTCGCGCCATTGATCAGCATATGGTTGTAGCGCTCGGCGGGAGTCATCGAATCGACGATCGCGACGATTTTCGTCAGCTCTTTCTCGTCGACCTTGGCGTTCTTCAATTCCTTAATGGCGCCCGCGCCGGGGAGCATTCCGATCAAGCTCTCCAGCGGGCCCAGCTTGCGGATCTGTTTGAGCTGGTCGCGGAAATCCTCGAGAGTGAACTCATTCTCGATCATCTTCCGCTGCATCTCCTCGGCTTTCTTCGAATCGATCGTTTCTTCGACCTTTTCGATAAAGCTGAGGACATCGCCCATTCCCAGAATGCGCTGGGCGACACGGTCCGGATGGAATGCTTCGAAAGCGTCCGGCTTCTCGCCGGTTCCGACAAACTTCAGCGGTTGTCCCGTCACCGAACGGATCGACAGCGCCGCGCCTCCGCGGGCGTCGCCGTCCATCTTGGTGAGGACGACGCCGGTGATACCCAGCCGCTTGTGGAACTCGTCCGCGGACTTCACAGCGTCCTGGCCGGTCATGGCGTCCGCCACGAAGAGAATCTCAGTTGGATTCAGCAGCTCTTTCAACTGCTGCAGCTCCGTCATCAGCTCTTCGTCGATGTGCAGCCGGCCCGCCGTATCCAGCAGGATGATGTCGCGTCCCGTCTGCATGGCTTCCCGCTTGGCTCCACGAGCCAGTTCCAGCGGCTTGTTTTCGCCTTCCGGACCTTCATACACCGGAATGCCTAACTGCTTACCAAGAACGGTCAACTGATGCCGCGCCGCAGGACGGTATACGTCCACCGAAACGAGAAGCGGTTTGTTGCCCTGTTTGTTTAACCAGCGAGCCAGCTTCGCCGTCGAAGTGGTTTTACCGGATCCTTGCAGGCCGGCGATCATGATCACCGTCGGCGGCTCGCTGGCGAACCGCAGCCTTGCCGTGTGCGTCCCGAGCAGCTTCACCAGCTCTTCGCGGACAATCTTGACTACCTGTTGAGCCGGAGAGAGCGCCGTCAGCACTTCCTGCCCCATCGCCTGTTCCTTGATCGACTCGACCAGTTGCTTAACGACTTTAAAATGGACGTCAGCCTCCAGCAGCGCCATGCGGATCTCCCGCAGCGCCACTTCCATGTTTTCAGTGGATAATTTTCCTTCGCCGCGCAGGTTCTTGAAAACCCGCTGCAGCTTGTCTGAAAGATTGTCGAACATCGTCTAAGAGCCTGGCTGATGAGCCCGGGACAGCAGAGAGGCACATCTCGCGGGCAGAGAGCGGAAC
>CAZETQ010000070.1:0-27616 GCA_964515165.1 uncultured Solibacteraceae bacterium
TGGCGAAAAAGATCGAAAGAATCGGGAACTTTTGCGGCCTCTCCCGGCAATTACGATTTGAGGACCGATGAGGAGTTGCTTGCGGATGTACGCCGGGGGCAGGAAGAGGCCCTGGTGGAGATCTTCAGTCGGCATAAGCAGCCGCTCTACCGGTTTGCGTTAAACATGACCGGATCGGCGGAAATCGCACAAGAGGCTGTTCAGGATGCGTTTCTGGCACTCATTCGCAAGCCCGAGGCGTGGCGGGCGGAAAAGGGAACTGTCCAGAGCTTTCTCTACGGCATTACGCGGAATGTGACGTTCCGTGCCATTGCCGGTCATGTGGAGTTCGAGGAACTGGATTTCGATCTGGCATCCGGCGCGAGCGTTCTGGATGATCTGGACCGCGAAGAGCAAATTCGAGCGGTTCGAGATGGAGTGTTGTCCCTGCCTCCGGTGTATCGTGAGGCGGTGGTGCTTTGCGACATGGAAGAGTTGAGTTACGAAGAAGCATCGGTTCGTATGGCGTGCGCGGTGGGGACGGTGCGGTCCAGGGTCAGCCGCGGACGCGCGATTCTGGCTTCGAAGCTTCGGGCGCGGTTCGCCGGGAGGACGTTGTGACTCCGGAAGAAAAACTCGCAGCGGCGATTCGAGAGGCGCGGCTGGAAGGTGACCTCAGCGATGCGGTCGAGCAAAACCTTCTCCAGGCGATGCGGAAACAGCGCGGGCGCCGGCTGTGGCCGGTTTGGCTAGGCGGAGCGATCGCGGCGGGGTTGGCGATCCTGTTGGCGATTCCACGTTCGCCGGAGACGCCGGTTCACAAAGCAGAGTCGCAACCCGCCGTTGGTGCCGTGGAGACGCCCAACCCTGTGGCAGAGACACTGGCAGAGGAGCATGCGGCGCCTGCGCCGGTGCGCCGGAAAGCGCGAAGAGCGCCGGCGGCGTCCACCGCTCAGGTTGTGGCGACGCCATTTTTCGCTCTCGATGCCGGCGTAGTGGGCGAACCCCCAAGCGGCTATCTGATGCGCGTCAAAGTACCGCGAGCCACGATGGCCAGCTTCGGACTGCCGGTGAATCAGGATTTGTTGGACCAGCGCGTCGATGCCGACGTGCTGTTTGGGAGTGACGGAAACGCGCGAGCAATCCGGTTTGTGCGCGCCGTTCAATAGAAAGTCTCGCAGGATAAAAGGAGCAATCAACATGAAACGATTTGTGTGCCTGGTCGCCGCCGCTCTTCCGTTGGCGGCCCAGGGGCAGCAACAGAAACTGGAAACCTTTGATGTTCGTGTATCGGCGCCCGGCGCGCCTGCGGGCGACGTGATGTTTTTCCGCAACGCGGTTCCAGGGATTCCGGCCGATACGGTGAGCTTTGTCAGCGCCGAGTTGGCGGGTCCGCAAACGGTCAAGGGAGCTCCTTATGCCGCGGAGGTCACGACGGAGTCCGTACAAACACTTGCCGACGGCAATCGCATCATTCAGAAGAGCACCCAAAACGTATATCGCGATACCGAGGGCCGGACTCGACGCGAGATCACCGTGGAGATTCCCGGGCACCCCGAGGAAAATCACAAAATCATTCTCATCGAGGATCCCGTTGCCGGCGTTCACTACAATCTGAACTCCAGGGACAAGACAGCCCGGAAAATGCCGATGCCCAAGTGGGAGTCCACCGGCGCTTTCACGGCTCCCACCATGGCCATGCCGGCGAATCGATTTGTGGCCGGTGGTGTGATGGGAGGGACAATCGCTGCTGGCGCTCCTTCGGTGATGACTTCGTTTGCTCGGACGGCAAGAATGTCTCCCGACAATGTCGTGACCGACGATCTGGGCACGCAGAACATCGAAGGCGTCGCGGCCAAAGGTACCAAAACGACAGTGACGATTCCGGCTGGGGAAATTGGCAACGAGCGCGCTCTGGTGACAACGACAGAGAACTGGTTCTCCGAAGATCTGAAGATCACCGTGCTCTCCAAGCGCACCGATCCCCGGTTTGGTGACTCCAGCACGAAAGCCGCTTCGCTTCGCCGGGGCGATCAGCCCGGCTATCTTTTCGAAGTGCCGGCTGACTACAAGCTGGTGGAGATGCCAGGGCCTCGGATCGAACGGATGAGAGTGGAACCGAAGCCTCCCGCCGATCTGTAACCGCACGCCAACTCGTGTCCGCTACACTGTTGGCGCATGCGAGTTGAGGAAGTTGCGGCGCTGGTCCGCCCCTTTGTAGACGAAGGCGACGAAGCCGCCATGAAGAGCAGGGAACTGGTCCTGATGCTTCTGGCATGCGGTTCGTCGCCTTTTTCGCGTGACTACTTCACGCCGGGCCACATTACGGGAACGGCGGTGGTGCTCGCTCCCGGCCGCCAAAAGTTCCTGCTGGTCCACCATCGCCGCCTGGACCGGTGGCTGCTGCCGGGCGGACATGTCGAGCCGGAGGATATCCAGGTAGGCGACACGGCTCGCCGGGAAGCGATCGAAGAAACGGGAGTCATTCTCCAAAACGAGAAACTGCCGCTGCTGGTGGGAATCGACGTGCACGGAATTCCCGCCAAGGGTCGCGAGCCTTACCATCTGCACCACGATCTGGTGTTCAGTTTCACCGCGGCGGAAAAGAAGCTCGGAGCCTCGGAAGAGACGCGCGACGTCGTCTGGGCGGCGATCGGAGACTTCGACCGCTACGATCTGCCGTTTAGCATCCGCCGCAGTGTCCTGCGCGCGCTGTGGTAGCGGGCGGATCTCCGCGATTTTGTTGTATGTTCAAGGCCCCCGTTTAGCCCCAAGCGTTAAGCGCGGGGATAACTACGCGCAAACATCAACGATCGGCAGCCCTCACCGGCTCCGGAGTGATGTACTCCAGCCAGCCGTCCATCATTTCCTTCTTGGTCGGCGAGCCCCAGCGCACGATCTCATCGGGATTCGGATTTCCGCGCTTATTGGCGGAGTTGTCGAAATGCGCGATGATCTTGAACTTCGTCCCCTTCGGCAGATCGACCGGCGTCGAGAACTTGTAGAGCGTCTGCCACTCGAAGTCGTAGTTCGGGATAGAAATGATCGTATCGGGCGCGGAAGCTCCCGGCCGCGTGACTTCGACACGCATATCCTTCCCGCGATAGTGCATGTGCGGCGTATAGGACAGCAGCTTCGTATCTTCCGGGATCGTGTAGCACGCCGTTACTTCGTGATACTCATCGCGAGCGGGAATCAGGAAGTAATGATTGTGAATGTCGCGCCGCTTCACTTCGAACGTCGGCGGCTCTTTTGCCAGGATCAACCCAACTCGTGTTCGATCCGTTTCGCGCTGGCCCGTCGTCCGGGAGTAGTGAATTTGGAACTGCAGCTTCGATCCGGCGGGGATCTTCTTCGCGTAGCCTTCCGGCCAGCGATCGGCGTTGCGGCCCGGTAGAAACGAGGCCAACACCGCTTCCGCTTCCCGATCCACTCCCGGATAGTCGCCGCCGCCCGGATGGCTGCAGCCGTCGTCAATCACCGGAGCATCCAGCTTCAACCACGACTCCGTACCTTCCCGGACCATTAGTTTTCGCAGGTCCAGTTCGGGAGCAATCGAAGCCTGCGACTTCGCAACTGGTTTCACCGGAGTGATGACTTTGACGTGAGCATGGTGCACGACTTTCCGGTTTCCCGGCTGCAGATCGACGCCGGCCACCCAGATGTCGTGGTCGAGATTCATCTCGACCGTGAAAGAGGTGTTCTCGTCCGGGCCCGTCGCTTCGACGACGTAGTCTTTGCCGATGTCAAAAACCAGATCGGGCTGGCCCAGCTTCCATCCTTCGGCGAAGTTCGGCAGCGGTGGAAGATCTTTCCCGTTGCCCTCGGGAGCGCCGCCGTCCACCCAGGCTCGAATCGTCGCGATTTCCACTTCCGAGAGCCGCGGATCGTTCTCGAAGTGTCCGATCTTCGGATCGGCATGCCAAGGCGGCATCTTCCGTGTCGCCACGGACGTTCGTATTGCCTTCGCCCACGGCCGGGCGTCCTTGTAGCTCAACAGGGAAAACGGTGCGATATCCCCCGGTCTGTGGCAACTGGCGCAGCTCCGGTACACAATCGGAGCTACGTCCTTGGACCACGTCGGAACAGAAGCCGCGTCAGCAGCGAGAGAAAGCAGTGCAACCGCAAAAATCATGCATCGACCATTTGGATCAGTGCCTTGATATAACCGAAGGCAAAAGCGAAGGCCTGAAGGCCCCCCTTATCACCCTCGACATGAGGCACGTGATCGGGCATCAACATACCATCGTAACCAACAGCCTTATATGTTTTGATGCACTTAATAAAGTCGACGTCACCATCGTCCGGAAAGGTTTCCTGGAAGTTGTTGAAACGGCCTTTAATATTCCGGAAATGCACGTTGAAGATCTTCTTTCGCTTTCCGAAGTACTCGATATAGTGGAAAATCTGCTTGGCTGGATCGGTCAGGCCTTCAGACACCGTCCCCTGGCAGAAGTTCAGGCCATGATACGGGCTGGCGCTGATTTCCACGAACTTCTTGAAGCCCTCGCCGTCCAGCACCGTATGGACGCCGCGCCAGCCCTTGTCGGCCGGCATCATCGGATCCTGCGGGTGACACGCGATCTTCACCTTGTTCTCGGCCGCCACCGGAACCACCTTCTTCAGGAAGTACGTCACACGTTCCCAGTACACGTCCTGAGGAACCTTGCCGGCTTCCGTCAGCGCCGGTTCCTGCTTGCCCGCATCGTAGTTGAACGTCGAAAGCTGCGCGCCGCCCCGGCCATAGGAGGGCGTCGTTCGCACCACGCCGAGAATCGACATGTTGTACTTCGCCGCTGGAATCCCTGCCTTGCCGATGTTCCGGATGATCGTGTTGA
This sequence comes from uncultured Solibacteraceae bacterium, assembly GCA_964515165.1. Classification (GTDB taxonomy): domain Bacteria; phylum Acidobacteriota; class Terriglobia; order Bryobacterales; family Bryobacteraceae; genus JAPKYZ01. Next base: position 4,818 of record CAZETQ010000070.1, read on the forward strand.
CCTCGTCGATCGCTTTATCGCGCTCCGGAGTTCCCAGCATGATCGAGGGATACTCCGCCCGGGTGATATAAGCCGACGAGAGAGGAAGCGGTACCATCTCGAGAGTCATGCCTGCCTTCTCCGTCGCCTCCCGCATCGCGCTGAGATTGTCGACCGACCACTTGTCGTCCAGACGGCGTGACGGCAAGCCGGAGCACAGGTGCGTCACTCCCAGCGCCGCGCAGATCTTCAAGCCTTCCGGCGTGGAGGCGAAGCCGTGCTGCGTGGCAAGCTTCATCTTGCCCTGCCGCAAGTCCCGGCGAGGCGTTGGCTGCGCATCCTGCGGAGCCGGCATGGCGGCAGCCACAGCGAAATTCTTTTCGGCGGCATACGCGCCGGCCGAGGCGATCTGGAAAAACAAACGGCGGTCCATGGTCCGGAATGTTTTCACGGACGGACGTTCCAGGTCAAGTTACCTGACGGGAAAGAAATTAGCGGGTTCGCACCAGCGTGAATCCCCGGGAGATTGTCCGTTGATCCTGATCTTCATCCAAGCGGTCGAGATCGGCCTCGGGTTCACCTTTTGTTCGTACTTCCGGACCTTCCTCTGTCTCAGCGGGACAGGAAAAAAGCATCTCTTGAAGCGTCATACGGCGTACTTTCCGGGCACACGCACAGTGCCCGCCAGATAGAGCCGGAGGAGCTTCGAAATGTTACGGGGCCAGCCCGGCCAAAGACGAAGCCAACAGAATCAACATCTTTGTGCCGGGAACGATCGAAGATTCGTCGGCCTGCTCCGTCAGCGTATGCCCATTCCGGTGGCGAATCGCTCCCACGGCGATCGAGGGAACTCCCATCGCGACCCCGACATTTGCGTCTGTCGATCCCGCATCCACCGCATCGCCCGCGCCGGCGACGTTCAATTTCAGATAGTTGTTGATATCGACTGCCGTCTGTACGAGGGGATGTTTCCGGCGCTCGTCTTTGGGAAGAGCCTTCGAGTAATCCAGATCGTCGCCGTCCGGCTTCTCCATCCGGAAACCAACTCCCTCTGCCTCGGCGGCCTTTTTCGCCGTCTCGGCAACCTGCGATTCCAGGCGGTCTTGCGTCGCGGAGTCCAGCGAGCGCAAATCCACGGTGAACCATGCCTCCTGCGGAATCGCGTTGATCACCGTGCCGCCTCCGATCTTGCCGACATTCAGCACCGGCAGCCGCATCTCGCCCAATCCCGTTGCCGGCTCCGGAAGCGGCAAGGCGTACAAATACAGGATTCCTTTCGAAACCGCCTTGGACGGATTCGGCTGGCCCCGGCTCACCAGCGTGTGAGCCCCCGGGGAGGTATAGAAAAATTGCAGCCGGCTGATTCGGAATGCTCCGTACCAAACGCCGCCCAACTGAATATCGACGGCCACCAGCATCGCCGGTTTCACGGCCGCCTGCGTCAGCCAATGCCGCATCCCCTGCAGACGGGTCTCCTCCTGCACCGTCGCCAGGAAGACCAAGTCGCGGCGCGTCTGGACGCCGGCCCGCTGCAGGGCGCGGAAGGTCTCCAGCAGAGCCACCAACCCTCCGGTGTCGTCTCCGATCCCCGGACATCGCAGCACTCCCTCGCTGCGCTGCACCTTCAGAGGAGTCGATGCCGCAAAGACCGTATCCATGTGGGCGGCGAAAACAACCGGCGGTCCCGGCTCCGTGCCCTTCCGCGTCGCTTCCAGATTCCCCATCGAATCGACGCGAATGCCGGTCAGGCCGATCTTTTCCAGCTCGGTGCGCAGATAGCGGGCGCGGTCCTTCTCAGCGCCGGAAGGAGCTGCAATCTCCGTGACGTGAATCCATTCCTGCACCAACGGCTCGCGCCGGCTGTCGATCGACGCCATTGCCTGGCGGACCTTCGGATTCTCCGCAGCCGCAGGCTGAAAGTGCGTCGGATAGTCGGCGGCCAGCAGAGCCAGGACGATGAGGTTCACGATAGAACCGAGTATATTTGAGGCGATGACCTCCCTCCCTTCCGGACGGCCAGAGCCGGGTGAGTATCATGCCGACTACGAGCGTTATGTTTCGCTCGTTCCCCATTCCAATATCGTCACCACGTTGATGGTGCAACTCGACGATACGATGAACCTCCTGCACACCATCTCGGCGAGCCAGTCCAGTTTCCGCTACGCGCCCGGCAAATGGAGCATCCGCGAAGTCCTCGGCCACGTCATCGATGCGGAGCGGGTGTTTACCTACCGCGCTCTGCGGTTCGCCCGGGCGGACCAGACTCCTCTGGCCGGTTTCGATCAGGACGAGTGGATGAAATACTGCAATGCCGACTCGCGCACCTGGGGATCGTTGAAGGAAGAATATGAGCTGGTCCGCCGGGCGACGATCGCGTTGTTCTCGTCATTCGAGGCGCAAACCTGGCTTCGGCGCGGTACGGCCTGGGACCGCTCCTTCACGGTCCGCGCCATGGGATTCATCACCGCGGGCCATGAGCTGAATCACGTCAATGTCATTCGCGGCCGCTACCTGACCCGGCACACTGCCGAGTAGCCGGTGGTTATATACTGGCGAACCATGGAACGTCGCGATTTCGCAAAGACCATCCTCGGGGGAGCCGCCTTGGCGCCGAACGCCGCGGCGCAGGCGCCCGTGGCAAGGAGATCTCCCGTCAGCCATCCCTGGGGACCTGGCACCAAGGTCACTCTCCAGGCCGGAGCGGACCCCACCGATGAGGACCTGCAATTCGTCCATCAGATCGGCTGCAGCTACGTACAGCTCCACGTCGACGAGAAGGATGCGACGCTCGAGAATTTCGTTCGCCTGAAGAACAAGGTCGAAACCGCGGGCCTGAAGGTCTGGAACATCGGCCACACCGGCAACCGCAATATCGAAGAGATTACTCTCAACCTGCCGGGCCGCGACAAGAAGATCGAGCAGTACAAGCAATACCTCCGGAACATGAACAAGGTCGGAGTCCGCTATGTGACCTACGCGCACATGGCGAATGGAATCTGGTCCACCGACCGCGAAACCACCCGCGGCGGAGCTCCCGCCCGCGCGTTCGACATGTCCAGCAAGAGCGCCAAGGGCAACTGGTCCGGCAAGGTCTACCAGGGTCCCCTGACTCACGGCCGGGTCTACTCGGAGCAGGAGATCTGGGACAACTACGAGTTCTTCATCCGTCAGGTCGCTCCGGCCGCCGAGGAACAGAACGTGTTCATTGGCATCCATCCGGACGACCCGCCAGTGCCCATGCTGGGCGGAGTGCCGCGCTGTATCTTCTCGAACTTTGAAGGCTACAAGCGCGCCATGGAGATCGCAAATTCGACCCACATCGGAATCTGCTTCTGTATCGGGACATGGCTGGAGGCCGGAGAACTGGCCGGTGCCGATCCCGCAACCGCCATCAAGTATTTCGGCGATCGCGGCAAGATCTGGAAAGTCCACTTCCGGAACATGTCCGCGCCGCTGCCGCATTTTGTCGAAGCCTTCGTCGACAACGGCTATTACGACATGTACAAGGCGATGAAAGCCCTGGCGGAAATCGGATTTGACGGCGGTATCATCGGCGACCACTTCCCGCAGATGGCGGGTGGTCCGAAGGTAGCCGTGGCTTACACGATCGCCTGGATGCGGGCGATGGTGCAGCGCGCGGAAGCGGAAACGGCGGCGGCTCGGGCAAAAGCCTAGCCGCTACTTGCCGATGTGAAGAATCCTCTTAATATCGGGCCAGAATTCCGTAAACCCGTTGCCGAACATCCGGCCGCCAAAGCCATACAGGGACGAAATCACGATCTGATCGGGACCCTTACCCGTTGGCGGCATCCAGCTGTTTCGAGCCCAGTTGCCTCCAAACGTCCCCAGATAGCGGGCGTAGGCCGGCATCAGCTCGCCCCGCCGGTTATGCGCCGCGACGCCCTGTAGAATCGCCCTGCCGACACGTTGCTTGAACGTCCCCTTGTGATCGGTAATGTAACGGGGATCTTCACCCCACATTTGGCTGAATATCGCCTCACCGGTGTTGGAAATCGCAACGCTCGCTTCGCGAGAGGCGAAGCGCTTGCCCCAACCGTCCCAGCGGCCGTGCCATTCCTCGGGACTGTTGCTCACCCAGGTGGACCAGGAGGTGCTCCATATTCCAGCGGCGGTGCTCTTCAGCCCGACACTGGAAATGGCAGCCCACTTCATCCGATCGCCGAAATCCGGAGGCGTGTAGTTGGTTTTAGAAGCCGAGGTTGCCGCGCTTTGTCCAAACAGCGAAGCACTCGCCAGAAAAAATAAGCCGCAGCGCAACGCTGCGCCCGCTATCATTGCGGAAACTCGAAGGAATAAATATGCCCCACGTGGGATTGCGGCGTCATCATGGCAAGATCTTTAAGATATCCCATTCTAAGGTCGTATACCCAGCCATGGATGTAAGGACGCTGCTCGTATTTCCAGGATTTCTGGATGAGGGCGCTTTGGGCGAGGTTCTGCACCTGTTCCAGCACGTTCACTTCGACCAGGCGGCGGAAGCGCTGATCGAAATCGCCGATCGCATCCAGTTCCTCCGAATGCAGCCGGTAGACATCCTTGATGTGATGCAGCCACTTATTGATCAACCCCAGATCCTGGTGCCCCAGCGCGTTCTTTACGCCGCCGCAGCCGTAATGGCCGCAGACAATGACGTGCTTGACCTTCAGAACTTCGACGGCATACTGCAGAACGCTGTGGAGATTGAAGTCGGTATGGATCACCAGATTGGCGACATTCCGGTGGACGAATAATTCTCCCGGCTCGACGCCGGTGACCTCCTCGGCGGGAACGCGCGAATCGGAGCAGCCGATCCACAAATACTCCGGCGTCTGGTCCATCGCCATCTTCTGGAAGTAGTTCTCATCGACATTCAGCTTGTCTTGTACCCAGGCCTTATTGGCCAGGAGCAATTTCTTGTGCGAATCCATGCGCGATTGTGATCCTAGTGAGAGGTGGAGACTAGCGCTTCGGGTGCGGCGTTTCCATGAGTTCCGAAATTCTTGAACTCCAGTTTGATCCCCTGAAAATAGCAGGATTGACGGAACTCGTCGACAACTTCCCGGATGTCACGGTCGATATAGAGCGCCTTGGTGCCGTCCAGAATGACGGTCGCATTGGCGGGGATGGACCGAAGGGCCTCCTTCACCTCTGACTTATTCACGAACGTCGCGTCCTTGTTGAACCGCAGGAGGTAATAGTTGTCTTGCGAGATCAGCGTAATCGCATGATGGCGGTTGGCCCGGATGACGAAGAACAATCCTACGGCGAAGCCGATGATGACGCCTTTCAGCAGGTCGGTGAACACGATGGCAATCACCGTAACGATGAAGGGGAGAAATTGCGCATATCCGGCCTTCCACATCTGAACGAAAAGGTCGATCTTGGCCAGCTTGTACCCAATGACAAGAAGAATTGCCGCCAGGCACGCCAGCGGCGTGAGATTTAAGAGCTTCGGAAACAACATCGCCATCGCCAGTAGCAGAGCGCCGTGGACAAGGGCTGACATTCGCGTCCGCCCGCCGGCATAGATGTTGGCGGAAGTGCGGACAACTACGGCGGTGATCGGCAGGCCGCCCAGCAATCCGGAAACTACGTTGCCGGAGCCCTGCGCGAGTAACTCCCGATTGGTTGGAGAGATTCTGCGGTAGGGATCGAGCTTGTCGGACGCCTCCAGCGACAGCAGCGACTCCAGACTGGCCACAATGGCGATTGTGGCGCCTACAATGTAGACCTGCTGATTCTGGAAGGCGTGCAGATCGGGAAACGTGAATTGTTGGAAAAAGCCCAGAATACTGGCGGGGACCGGCAGCCGCACCATGTGTTCCGGATCCGACAGCTCGAAACCGGGAACCAATACCCGGAATAACTGATTCATCGAGATTCCAATCGCCACCGCCAGCAGCGGCCCCGGAATCAGGCGCAGCAAGGGCATCCGGCGAATGGCGGGACGCTCCCACAGCAGAAGCACAGCCAGGCAAACCAGGGTGATCAGCACCGCCGCGCCGCTGAAGCTGTTGATCGCGGCAACGATGTCAGTCAGCGTGTTCTCCTGGCCTTCCATGAATCCGAAGTCGCCTTCGTAGTCTTTGTCACGGCCCAGCGCGTGCGGAATCTGCTTCAGAACAATCACCGTTCCGATTGCGGCCAGCATACCCTTGATCACCGCGCTGGGTACGTAATCCCCAATCACGCCGAGCTTCAGCAGGCCCAAAATGATCTGAATGACCCCGCCGACAATAACGGCGGGAAGGAACATCTCAAAGCCGCCCATTGTCTGGATGGCCGCGGCTACAATCACCGCAAGGCCGGCCGCGGGCCCAGAAACGCTGATCTCTGAACCGGATATCAGGGCCACCACCGTCCCGCCGACAATACCCGCGATCACTCCGGCCAACAAGGGAGCGCCAGATGCCAGTGCAATTCCCAGACAGAGCGGCAGCGCGACCAGGGAAACGACGAGGCCCGCCGAAAGGTCGAACCGTAAGCTGTTGCTAATAGTGGGACTTATGTTTGTGGACACAGAGATACGTGAATTTATCTTAATCCACGGGCCGACCATTTGGGAAGCTGGCTCCCAGACTTCCGGGGACAAATATCGGAGAATCTTCTAGTGGATTGGATCACATCGCCGGCCGCGTGGATTTCCCTCGCTACCTTGACTGCCCTGGAGATCGTTCTCGGCGTCGACAACATCATTTTTATCTCAATTCTGGTCGACCGGCTGCCCGGCGCGCAGCGGCAGCGCGCCCGCATCCTTGGCTTGGGCGCCGCGATGGTTTCGCGGATTCTGCTGCTGCTGTCGATCGGAGCGATGATGCGGCTGGTACAGCCTCTGATCAGTGCCGCCGGCCACGAATTCTCCGGACGCGATCTGATTCTGCTGTTGGGCGGCCTTTTCCTCCTTTACAAAGCTACCCGTGAAATTCATGAGATGGTCGAAGGCGACTCCGACCACGAGCGGGCCGCCGCGGCGTCAAAGTTCGGACAGGTCATTCTGCAGATCATGGTCCTGGACATCGTCTTCTCGCTCGATTCGGTGATCACCGCGGTCGGTATGGCCGATCACCTTGGCGTCATGGTGACCGCAGTGGTGGCCGCGGTTGCCGTCATGATGTGGGCCGCGGCGCCGATTGCCGATTTTGTCCAACTTCACCCGACAGTGAAGATGCTGGCGCTATCGTTTCTCATGCTCGTGGGAGTCACGCTGGTAGCCGACGGACTAGGCTTTCATGTGCCGAAAGGTTACATCTACTTTGCGATCGCATTTTCGCTCTTCGTCGAGATGCTGAACCTGCGGGCAGCGAAACGAAGGCTCTAATTCAACGGCTACCAAACCCAGGACAGTTGCGGCCCGCCCATTCCGAAGCCGACCTGCGGGATAAGCTTGGCTGTGCGCTTCACCGGGCTTCCCGGCAGGGCGGAATTGTGGTGGCGCTTATAGACGAAGCGGCCGATCAAGAAACCTGCGGAGCCGCCGACGAAGATGTCCGACATCCAGTGCCGGCGCGCGCTGAGCCGCGAAACCGAGATGATTCCCGCCAGCCCGTATGCGGTGATGGGGACGGCGATGTGATGGCGGTATTCGTAAGCAAAGACCGTTGCGACGGAAAACACCGAGATGGCATGGCCCGACGGAAATGAGTTCCCGCCCTGCCAAAAGCCGGTGCCCGCCGGTGTCTCCGGCGGCCGGGAGCGATTGGTGATCTGTTTCAAGCTGAACACCACAACCTGGGCATGCCCCAATGCCTCCAGCGCCAGCAGTCCCGTCTCGCGGGCATGGTCATTCTTCGCCACTAGTCCCACCAGGTACGTTCCGCCGGCAAATCCGCCCAGGCTATAGGCCGATCCAAGCTGAGAAACGCGGCCACTCCATTTGATCTGGTCTTCGGAATTCGGCATCCAGTGCGTGGTCTGTTGATCGCTGGCGATCAGTCCCGCCGAGATCAGCGTGAACGGAACCAGGTACTTCTTTACCGTGTGGCTGGAATAGCTGGAGGACCGGAACGGACTGGTCCAGATGGAAATCTCGTCGGCCACAAAACGCCGGGGCAGGCCCTTTAATGTGACCCCTTCCGGTTCTGGAGGGGTTTGCGCCGCGCACACTCCGAATATCAGCCCCGCCGCCAGGATGAATTTAGTTCGCACTCGGATTCAATAGGATACGAAAACTCGAAACTCAACGGCTTTGCCGTACCGTCAGTAGCACGCGATACTACCTTGACAAACTACCTAGGTCGGATATCATCCTAGGTAGATATGCCCGGGAAGAAAACGGACCTTCTCCAAGGAACCCTCGACCTCCTGATCCTCAAGGTTGTCGCTCACGGGCCAATCCATGGTTACGGCATCGCCCAGCGAATTCTGACGATCTCCAAGGAGACTCTGCAGGTGCAGCAAGGCTCACTCTATCCTGCACTTCACCGGTTGGAGAACAAGGGTGTCCTGACCTCGGAGTGGCGCGAATCCGGCAATGGTCCGATGGCGAAGTTCTATTCGCTGACACCGGCGGGGCGGAAACATTTGCAACAGGAAATGGACCAGTGGCAGCGCTATGCCGGCGCTGTTGCCCTGGTGCTGGAGTCATAACCGATGGCTTTCTGGAAGAGGGCGGAAACCGAGCTGGATCGCGAAATCGAGCATCATCTGCATCACCTGGCCGCCGAGTACGAACGCCAGGGATATCCGCGGCAGGAAGCCCTCCGGATGGCTCGGAAGGAGTTCGGCGGGCGGGAGCAGGTGAAGGAACAGTGCCGGGATCAGCGGCGCTGGGCTTGGTTCACCGGCGTCTGGCAGGACGTAGTGTTTGGCATCCGGATGATGCGCCGGGCGCCTGTCATGACGACCGCTGCTGTACTTTCCCTGGCCCTTGGGATCGGCGCGAACGCCGCCATTGGTTCGTTGATGGACATCGTGCTTTGGCGCGACCTTCCGGTTCCGAATCCCAAGCAGCTCACGCTGGTGAATTGGAAAGGCAAGGGCTTTCGGGATATTGCCGAATCCGCCTCCGGCAGCATGGACCGCGACGGCGTGGCCGATTTCTTCTCCTATCCCGCCTATCTGGAAATGCGGAAGAGCCTTGGGTGGAAGACACAGCTTGCCCCATACATTTATCCACACCAGGTGAGCGTTAGCTATGCCAGCCGGCCCGTTGTGGCGCAGCAACGCGGCGTGGGAGGCAATTTCTTCTCCACTCTGCAGCTGCACCCGCTGTTTGGCCGGCTCCTTTCGGAGGAAGATGATCAACCGGGGGCTGCCCCTGTGCTGGTTGTGTCCCATCGGTTCTGGGTGCGTACGCTGAACTCCGACGCCGACGCGGTCGGCCGCACGATCAGCATCAACAGCCGGCCGTTTGAGATCGCCGGCGTGCTCCCGCCGGATTTCTATGGCCTGTTTCCCAACGATGGGACCGGGATCTACGTTCCACTGCATCAATCTTCTGGATTTGAAGGCATGCGCAGAAACCCATTCGAGGACAACCGGAGCTGGGTATTCCAACTGATCGCCCGCCGCGCCCCCGGTGTGGAGCAATCGCAAATCCTCCCCATCTTCGCGACTGTCTTTCCGGCCACATGGTGGCGTCAGCCCAAGGAAATGGACAGGGCTCCGCACATCCTATTGCGTGACGGTGCGCAGGGACTCGGGTCGCTGCGAAGCGAGTTTCGCGATCCCCTTTTCGTCCTGGCCGGGCTGGTCGCATTGCTGCTGGGTATCGCCTGCACGAATATTGCGAATCTACTTCTTGCCCGCGCCACCGCTCGGCAAAAGGAAGTGGCGACACGAGTCTCGCTGGGATGCAGCCGATCTAGGCTCATGAGGCAATTTCTCACCGAGAGCGCTTTGATGGCACTCTTCGGCGGCGCAGCAAGCCTAGTTGTTGCCTATCTGACAGCCAACCTGATGGGGCAGTTCGTCGCCGGGCGTGACAGATTCCCAATTGCCGTTGCGCTGAATTTTCGCATCCTTGGAATGGTTGGTATTGCCACGATGGCGGCACTTGGCCTGTTCGGTCTATGGCCCGCGTGGCGAGGTTCCCGTGTCGACAGCGCGGGTTTTCTGAAAGCCGGATCGGGAGTTCTCGGCGGGTCGCGACGCAAATGGGGTACCGGACGCGCCCTCGTGCTTGCCCAGATGGCGATGTCCGTCGTGCTGGTAATGGCTGCGGTGGTGTTCACACGCAACCTGGCCAACATTCAATCCGGTGATCCGGGTTTCGACCGCCGCAACCTGATCCTCTTTGGCATTCGTCCGGGGACATCCGGCTATGACAAGGCAAAGCTCGGGCCGTTCTATTTTCATCTCGAACAGCGCCTTGCCGAGACACCCGGAGTCGCTGCTGTTGGCCTGGCGGGTATGCGCCCCATGAATATCGGAGGCCGCTGGGACAATGTCCGGCTGGCAGGCCACACGGAAGCTCCAAACGCCTCGATCAACATCGTCACGCCCGGATACCTGTCGCTCTATGTGTCCGGACTTGTCGCCGGCCGCAACATCTCGCAAGCCGATATCGCCAGCAACGCCAAAGTAGCCGTAATCAGCGAGGACCTGGCGCGGAAACTCGGGGGCAACGTGCTCGGCGGCCGTATCCAGTTTCCCGACCGGCCGCCAGGCGTCGCAATCCCAGAGTATGAAATTATCGGAATCGCTCCCCCATTTGCCGCGACCTCGATGAAGGTTCGCCCGTACGCCGTGTGGCTGCCTCTGGACCGCGAGGGTCAGGAAGTAACCGTTGTGCTACGAACGTCCCAATCCCCCAACGCCGTCCTGCCAGTGATCCGTCAGACCATGAGCGAAATCGATCGCAATCTGCCCATGGTCGACCTAGTCACCATGGAGGAGCAGATCTCGAACGGCCTCCAACGGGAGCGCATGTTTGCCACACTGTGCGGCGGCTTCGGCAGCCTCGCGCTGATCCTCTCCGTCGTAGGGCTCTATGGCGTTATCGCCTACAACACTTCGCGCCGCCGCCCCGAATTCGGAGTGCGCCTCGCTTTGGGAGCAATGCCGAAGGACGTTCTCTCCATGGTGCTGCGCGACGGTTTGGTGCTGGCCGTATTCGGAATGTTGTTAGGAATCCCGATTGTCGTTCTGGGAGCAAAGTATCTGGAGAAGGAACTCTTTCAAATGAAGCCGCTGGAGCCGGTATCGGCGATCTTGGCTCTCGGCATCCTGTTTTGCTGCGCTCTCATCGCGGTTGGCATTCCAGCCCTTCGAGCTTCCGCTCTGCAACCCAGCGAAACTCTCCGTCAGGAATAAAAGCTACAGGGACGCGTTCGCCACATAGGCGCTGAGCACCTGGAGTGTCTCGGTTTGCGCGGTGAGGATATATTTGATCACGTCGCCGATTGAGATGACTCCGGCGACCCGATCCTGCTCGAGCACCGGAATATGCCGCACTCTGTGATCCGTCATGAGTCGCATGCATTCGGCGACCGACGTTTCGGGCGGAATCGTGATGACAGGAGCGGACATGATCTCACTGATTTGTGTCAACCGGGCATGGCGCGACTGCAAGACTACCTTCCGGGCGTAGTCCCTTTCGGAAACGACGCCGACGAGCCGCGGCCCTTCCATCACCAGGACTAATCCGATACTCTTGTCGGCCATCAGCTTGATCGCATCGTAGACGCTCGCCTCGGGAGCCAAAGACCAAATCTGCCGGGGCTTGGTGCCGAGCAGTCCCCGCACCGGTCCGTCGACCACATCATGTGCGGCGGAAGTCACGCCAAGGTGGGACGCCATGGCGGAAGGATGAGACAAACCGATTACGATTGTCAAGCAGTAACCGGATCTTCGGACGCAATTTTTACCGGAAAAATTTGGTCAGGCTGACCGTTCCCCTAACTATTTCTATGGCTTAGCCTCTGCGGCATTTCACTTGCTTGCATTCTGTCCGGGTACAACTTATGAGTCGAAAACTCCTGATTCCCATCGTTTGCGGCTTCGGTTCGATGTGCGCCTTTGGCCAACAGGCCGAGGCCAACAAGGATCGGGCTCCGCTGTACGACATTACCGTGGTATCGCGGACGACGAAGGCGATTAACTATGGACACAATAGCCTTCCCACCAAGATTGACTTTGCCGGAACCCCCCTGCTTCCTTTCGCGAAAGGCGACGCGACAGTTCAGAACAAGCGCGGAACCACGACGATTGAGGCTCACTTTTCAGGTCTCGAATCTCCCCAGCGTTTCGGGCCGGAATTTCTGACCTATGTTCTTTGGGCGATCAGTCCGGACGGCAGATCCCAAAACTTAGGTGAGTTGTTCCTGGGGACGCGCGAGAAAGGGAAGATGACCGCGAGCTCCAATCTTCAGGCGTTCGCTTTGATCGTGACGGCGGAACCGCACTTTTCTGTCTCGCAGCCCAGCGACGCGGTTGTGGCGGAGAATGTCGTCCGCCCGGACACCATTGGGAAAGTGGAGGAGGTGAACGCCACCTACGAACTGTTGCCCCGAAAGTCGTTCGTTCACGATAAGGACGCGGTAAAGACCCCGAATGGTCCGATGGTTTCACGCGAAGAGTACGACACTCTTTCAGCGATTTATCAGGCACAGAATGCGGTGCAAATTGCGGAATCGCAAGGCGCCCGTGAACTTGCGAACGACCGGTTGACTCGTGCGCAGGACTTGCTGCAGGAAGCCCAGCGCATGTCGAAGTCGCAACGGAAGCAAGCGATCGCAACGGCTCGGGAGGCGGCGCAGGTGGCCGAAGATGCTCGACGCATTGCGGAGAAGCGAGGCGCCAAGGATGTCCACCCGCAGTTGAGTTCCAACTAGGCTGCCCGGCGGCTGCCGGCTCCTGAGCCATTCGCGTTATCGTGGATGATTTGCCTCAGGAGAATTGAACTTGGACCTAAAAGGATCGCGACTCCTCATTACGGGAGCGCATGGATGCATAGGAGCTTGGATCACCAAGCTGGCCCTGGACGCCGGAGCCGATGTCATTGCCTATGACATTGCGGCAGATCCGTGGCGGCTGCGGTTGATTTCGCCGGATTATGACGCGAACCGGTTGAAGATAGAACAGGGCAAGGTCGATGACACGGCGAAAGTGAAGGCTCTGGTGAAGGACGCCGGCGTCACGCACATCGCTCACATGGCCGCGGTTCTGATGCCGTTCTGCGCCGCCAATCCGGTCGAAGGCGGACTGATCAACGTCATCGGCACTCTGAATGTCTTTGAGGCGGCTCGCGACGCCGGCCGGAATATTCGGATCACTTATGCGAGCTCCAGCGCCGTATGGGGGCCGAAGGATGCGTATGAGAACCGGCGGCTGACAGAAAACGATCCGCTGAAGCCGGCCACTCACTACGGAGTCTTCAAGCAGTGCAATGAGGGGAACGCCCGGGCATTTTACGCCCAGAACGGCATTTCTTCGATTTCTCTTCGGCCCTGGACCGTCTATGGGCCGGGACGGGATACGGGTTTGACCGCCGATCCGACCTTGGCGATGAAGGCCGTGGCGGAAGGCAAGCCGTTCCACATTCGCACCAGCGGCCGGATGGACCTGCAATACGTAGAAGACATTGCCGGAGCGTTTCTGTCGGGTTTGTACTCAGACTTGGAGGGGGCTCATGTTTTTAACGTCGAGGGCGACATTGTGGAAATGAGCGAGCTGATCCAGAAAATGTCGGCGATCCGGCCGGAGGCGGCCAAATTGATCACGGCCGGCGGTCCCGAGGTGCCGGTCGCCTACCAGATGGACGGCTCCCAGTTGCGCACGAAGGTTCCGGACGTGCCGCGCACGCCGCTGGAGGAAGGGATCCGTCGAACCATCGAGTTTTTCGAGCGAGCGCAATAACAGCAGTGCAGATTTGGCAAAAAAACCACACTTTTCCGAAATTGGGAGCGGTGTGGTTTTTAGTAACTGTAAGTATTTGCAGGTCTTAGCGACGTCACGACAACGGAACTCCTCGATGTTTTCCAAGATCGACCGGATAAAAACTTTATATTGGACCGGAGATGGCCGGGCCGCATAGGCTTAAACATGGCAACGGTTATGAGCTCCATCGAGCCTCCCACGCAAGTTGCACTTTTGCATCGAATCTCCAATATTGTCAGCTCTCATATCTCCCTGGACGAAATGTTAGGGGAAATTGTCGGCCTCACTGTACAGGTGACCGGCTGCGATGCATGTTTGGTGTACCTGATCGAGAAAGAAACCGACGAGATCGTTCTCCGGGCTTCCCAGGTTCCTCATAAAGAGGACTTGGGCATGCTCCAGATGAAAATCGGGGAAGGGGTCACCGGCTGGGTGGCGGAACACAAGTCCGTGGTGGCGCTGGCCGACCATGCGTCATCCGACCGCCGGTTCAAGCGGTTCCAGGTACTGGTCGAAGACACCTATGAAGCGTTTCTTTCGGTGCCGTTAATCACAGGAGGGGACGTGATTGGGGTGATCAATGTCCACCACCGCGATCGGCATGAGCACTCGGCGGACGAGATTGCGCTGGTGACGTTCATTGGCGAGCAGATGGGAGGAGCGATCGCAAAGGCGCTGCTTTCCGAAGAAAATTCCCGGCTGGTGGAAGAGCGCGAAGAGATGAAGCGCCAGCTGGAGACGCGCAAGCTGGTGGAGCGGGCCAAGGGGATTCTGCAGCACCGTTACAACCTGACGGAAGAAGAAGCCTATCTGCGCCTGCGCAATGAAAGCCGCCGGTTGCGCCGCCCGATGAAGGAGCTGGCGGAAGCCATCATTCTGGCGGAAGATCTCAGCCGGAAGAGCACGGGCGAGGAGTAGGAATCGCGGCGCCCCGCTAAACTGGGAGTTGCGCCCCTTCGAGCCGCTTTTTCGAAACCGCCACATTTCGACGATCGCCGCCAACTTCTGGCCGCGGAACTACGTAGACGTATTCGAGCCGAAGGCGCGCCTTTTTCAGACGGAGGAAAGCGTTCGAGTTCTGGGAATTGTTCAGGAACCGCGCCAGGCTCCGGTGGGCGATGTCATCCTCGTTCATGGCCTGGAAGGTTCCCACAATTCCGGATACATGGTCTCGATGGCCCAGACGCTTTTGCGCGCCGGCTTTCGGACTACGCGGCTGAACGTCCGCAGCTGCGGCGGAACGGAATCTTACTGCCGGACGCTGTATCATGCCGGGCTGACTTCCGACCTGGCGCACGTCGTAGCTACCTATCGCGCCGAATCGGCCCGCCCGATCTTTCTGATCGGCTATTCCCTGGGCGGCAACGTGGTCCTAAAGTTCACGGGCGAGCAAGGAGATTCTCTGAGCGGTGCCGTCGCCGGAGCTGTTGCCGTATCCACACCCATTGACTTGGCGGCATGCTGCCGGCAGATGATGCGGCTGGAGAATCAGGTTTACGAACGGCGCTTCCTGAAACGCCTGAAAGAGCGCTATGGCCGGCGGGCGGCCGATTTTCCCGATCTGTTTCCCCTCGACGGGTTGCGCGGCGTAAGGAGCGTGTTCGAATTTGACGACCGGTTCACCGCCCGGCATTTCCAGTTCGGGACCGGCGAAAATTACTACGGGTCACAATCGGCCCAACGATTCCTGGACCGGATTGCCGTACCGGCGTTGATGATCCAGGCCAAGGACGATCCCCTGGTCCCTTTTGCGGTGTACTCTCATCCGTCGATTGCAGCCAACCCGAATATCCAGCTGATCGCCACCGAACACGGGGGGCATGTCGGGTTCATTTCCCGCAGGCCTCCCAGGTTCTGGGCCGATGAGGTAGTAAAGGACTGGATCCTGCAACGCAACGGAACTAAACATCATTCCGCTGCGTCTTAGACTGGCAGTGCAAGGTTCCGCCTCTCTCCGCGAAGCCGTCGGTGTGGCGATCGGATCGCTGCGTTCTTCGAAGCTCCGGAGCTTTCTGACGCTTTTCGGAATTATCCTCGCGACGACCACCCTGATTGCCGTGATGTCGATCATTCACGGTATGGACCTGTACATTGCTCAAAATGTATCGGACATGGGCGCCGATGGGTTTCGAGTGCTCCGGATGGCCTTCGTCGGCAACTGGGACCCGAAGAAGTTCCTGGAGTACCAAAAGAGAAATCCGGAACTGCGGCGGGAAGAATATGAGTTTATCCGCCGGAATACCACCCTGGTGAAAGAGATCGGGATGCAGACTTTTCGCCGTATTCCGGTAACGTTCGCCGATGACCGGCTGGAAGGGGTCACTTTGCAGGGCGTGACTCCCAATATGGGTTCGATTACCAATACACAAGTTTCCTCGGGGCGATTCTTTAGCGAAACGGACAATACGCGACATCTGTATGTAACGGTGATCGGGGCCGATATCAAGGACCGATTCTTCCCGACCGTCGATGCAATCGGCAAGTTGCTGGACTTGGAAGGGCGGCCGCACGAGGTCATCGGAGTGGCCAAAGCGCAAGGGAGCGTCTTCGGCCAGTCGCGCGACAACTTTGTCATGGTGCCCATTGAGACGTACTTCAAGGGTTACGGGGCGAGGCAGGGAATCGGCTATATGGCCACTGCGCTGAACCACGGAACGTTGTTTCAATCCCAGGATGAGGTCCGCATGCTAATTCGCGCTTACCGGCATCTCCGGCCCTCGCAGGACGACAATTTCGCGATCCTGAGTTCCGATTCCCTGTCCCAGGCATGGGACAACCTGACAGGGGCCATCGCCGGAACGGCCGTCGGAGTTGTCAGCGTCTTCATGGTTGTCGGCGGCATTGTGATCATGAACATCATGCTGGCGGTGGTCACGGAGCGGACGCATGAAATCGGCATTCGCAAGTCAGTCGGCGCGCGGCGCAGCGACATTCTGTGGCAGTTCCTGGTGGAATCGAGCGTTCTTTCGGGCACCGGCGGACTGATTGGGATTGTGATTGCCTGGGGGCTTGCCTTGGTCGTCTCCAGTACCACGCCCGTTCCGATGCGCCTGCCGATCTCTGCCGTTTTGATTTCGGTGGGCTTGTCGATGTCGGTGGGACTTTTCTTTGGAATCTATCCGGCACGCCGGGCCGCAAAGCTGGATCCGATCGAGGCGCTGCGGGCGGACAAATGATTACGCGATCCTCCACGCTGGCATCGGTCAAGCTGGCGCTCGACACGATTCGTGCCTACAAGCTTCGAGCGTTTCTCACCGTGCTGGGAGTCATTATGGGTACCGGCACGATCATCGGCGTCGGCTCCATCATGACGGGATTTGACGGGGCGGTGAGCAGTGTCCTGCAGAGCTTCGGCACCAATACGCTGCTGGTGTTCAAATTCCGGATTGGCGTCGTGTTCGGAAATCGCACGCCCGAGGAGCGGATGCGAAAGCCCATCAGCTACGAACAGGTGCGCGCCGTGGCGGAGCGATGCTCCGAGTGCGCCCGCGTGAGTCCGCTGCTGTTCGGAGCATGGAACAGTATTCCCAAGGCGAAATACGGGTCGAACGAGTTTTACCAGTTGGACTTCAACGGCAGCGATGAAGGATACGCCGAATCCGGACAGGGCGAGCTGCTGATGGGACGGTTCTTCACGGAGGCGGAAAACCAGCGGCGACTGCCGGCGGTGGTCATCAGCGAAGATGTCTATCGCGGACTTTTTTCGACCAATGATCCCTTGGGAAAGTGGATCGATATCGACGGTCACCGTTATGAAGTGATCGGCGTAATGAAGCGGGGTCCGCAGGCTTCGCTAGGCGGCAACGACAACCGGGTGATCATTCCTTACTGGACGATGCGCCGCATGAACCCCTCGGCGAAGGAGCACCTGATCATGGCCGTCGCCAAGCCGGGCCGGATGCTGCAGGCCGAGGACGAGATTCGCGCCATTCTGCGGCAGGAGCGGCGCGTCCCCTATGACAAGCCGGATAACTTCTTCATTTCCACTTCCGAGCAAATGATCGAAAACTTCCGGAGCGTCATGTCCATCACCGCCTTGGTGATGGTGGTCCTCAGCTCAATCGGCCTGCTGGTGGGAGGAGTCGGCGTGATGAACATCATGCTGGTTTCCGTAACGGAGCGTACTCGCGAGATCGGGGTCCGCAAAGCCCTGGGCGCTCGCCGGTCGGACATCATTACGCAGTTTCTGACCGAAGCGGTGGTTCTGACATTTCTGGGAGGGTTGTTGGGGATGGCTTTCGGCTGGATGGTCGCGGCTATCTCCCGAATGATCTTTCCCAGCCTTCCGGTGATGGTTCCGCTGTGGGCGGCGGCGCTGGGCGTCGCGGTTTCCGTTGCCGTGGGCGTCTTCTTTGGAATCTGGCCTGCCAACAAGGCAGCCCGGCTGGATCCCGTCGAAGCCCTCCGGTACGAATAGGCCCTTGTAGCTTACCGGCCAACTCCTCCATGCCACATCGGCCCACCCCGATAGGCGGGAAAGCCGTAGCCCATGACGTAGACGATATCGATATCCACGGGCCGAAGGGCGATCCCCTCTTCCAGGATCTTTTTTCCCTCGCTGACGAGGGCGCCGACACAACGCTCCACAATCTCTTCGGCTGTGAAGGATCGGGGACTCACCGATTCAGCCGCGCGAGCCGTTGCGATTACCTCGTCGATCGCCGGATCCGGAGACGGCACTCGATTTTCGTCGTACTTATACCAGCCCGCGCCAGTCTTTTGTCCAAAACGTCCTAAGTCGCAAAGACGATCCTCGATCGGCGCGGCGCTGTAGCCGAGATTTAACTCCTGCCGGATGCGCCAGCCGACATCGAGCCCCGCCAGATCTCCGACAGCGAGCGGTCCCATGGCCATTCCCCAATCGTAGAGCGCCTTATCGACATCCATCGGTGCAGCCCCCTCCAGCACCAGACGCTCCGCCTCGCGGCGATAGGGGCCGAACATCCGGTTGCCGATGAAGCCGAAGCAGTTTCCGGCCAGCACTCCTACTTTCCGAAGAGTCTTGGCCAGCGCCATCGATGTGGCGAGAACTTCGGGAGAAGTCTGCGAGCCGCGAACGATTTCCAGAAGCCGCATGACGTTTGCGGGGCTGAAGAAGTGGTGGCCCACCACCCATTCCGGCCGCGCCGTTGCCGAAGCAATCTGATCGACATCGAGAGTCGATGTATTGGACGCGAGGATCGCACCTGGCCGGGCGACCCGATCTATCTCGGAGAAGATCTGCTTCTTCAGCGCCATGTTTTCGAACACAGCTTCGACAACGATGTCCGCATCCGCGAAACCGTCGTACGTCAGTGTGGGAGTCAACAGCGCCAGCCGTTGGTCCATCCATTCCTGGGTGTAGCGGCCTTTGGCGACGGAATTGGCGTAGTTCTTCCGGATGGTTGCCACGCCACGGTCCAGCGCTTCCTGAGAGGTCTCCTTCAACGTCACCGGGATTCCCGCGTTCAGGTAGCTCATCGCGATGCCGCCACCCATGGTGCCCGCACCAACGATGGCGGCTTTGCGAATCGGCAGCACGGGAGTGTCTTTCGGCAGGGACGGGATTTTCGCTACCTCCCGCTCTCCGAAGAAAATGTGGATCATCGCCTTTGACTGGTCGGAGAACAGGCATTCATTGAACAGCTGGCGCTCGTGGGCAACTCCCTGTTGAAACCCGAGCTTTGTAGCAGCCTCGACGGCGTCAATCGTCTTTTGAGCAGCCATCAATCCGCGTGCGCGCCGGGAAGCATTTTTTCGGGCAGCGTCGAAGACAGCGGGCTCGAAAGGAGGGATCGGCAGTTTGCAAGTGCGTCGAACCGGCGGATTCTTGCGAGCGAACGCCACGGCGAATTCCAGCAGAGGACCGTCGGCAATCGCATCGACGATGCCGGAGGCAAGCGCATCCTGAGCGGAGATCGGTTCTCCCGTCCAACACATCTCCAATGCTTTCGCCATGCCGGCTAGACGGGGAAGCCGCTGTGTTCCTCCCGCGCCGGGAATGATTCCAAGCTTCACCTCCGGCTGGCCGACTCTGGCGTCCGGAGCAATAACGCGGTAGTGGCCTCCCATTGCGACTTCCAACCCGCCACCGAGCGCTTGCCCGTGGATCGCCATAATGACCGGCTTGGGAGACTGTTCGACCTGATCGATGATCTGCGCCAGGCCGATATCGGCCTTCTTCCCTTGTGTAATTTTGGCGAATTCTTTTATGTCGGCTCCCGAGATGAAGGTCCGTCCGCCGCCGATGATGACAATGGCACGGATGGCGGGATCCGTGTTGAATTCCGCAATGCCGCGGACAATTCCCTCCGGAACGCCCGGACTGAGGGCATTCACCGGGGGGTTATGAATCGTGATGACTCCAATGTCCTGGTGGCG
Organism: uncultured Solibacteraceae bacterium; assembly: GCA_964515165.1. Taxonomy (GTDB): domain Bacteria; phylum Acidobacteriota; class Terriglobia; order Bryobacterales; family Bryobacteraceae; genus JAPKYZ01. The sequence goes on from CAZETQ010000070.1 coordinate 24,975, forward strand.
GGTCAGCAGAACGAGGTCCGCCGGTTGGTCCTTCGACATGCTCTCCATCGTAGGTCAACTCTGGGCGGTGTCGGCAACGGGAGAACCGGCACTTGCTTGTTGAGCGAGAGTCTGAAAAGATTTGACGGATGCAGCGGAGAACGTTTCTGAAGACTGCGGGGGCAGCGCCCGCTTTGGCCGCCACTCCCGCGATGGCATGGCAGGCTGAGAAAAGTAAGCTGAAGATTACGGGAGTGCGGGTGGTACGGGTCCGTCCGAAGAAGCGGCCGCCGACCTATACTCCAGCCAAAGGATCCTGGTCGACGCAGGGAGTGGAAGTGGCCAGCCCGATGTCGATCTATCCGGAGTACAAAGCTCGCCGGGAGTCGTACTTTCCCGATGCGGGCAAGGTTTCAGGATTCACCATCGAGATCACGACCGACAAGGGTATCAAGGGTTACGGAAACGGCGGCGCCGGCGGAGGCCCTATAGCCCAGGATCACTTCGGCAAACTGCTGAATGGCCGCGACCCGTTCGACATCGAGCGAAATTGGGACATCATGTGGCGCGGGGCGATGCACTACGGCCGCATGGGTGTCGTGATGAATGCCATTTCGGGCGTCGATCTTGCCCTGTGGGACATTGTGGGCCAGGCGCTGGGCGAGCCGGTGTGGCGGCTGATCGGAGGCGAAACGAAGGCGCGCATTCCCGCCTACTGCACGGGAAACGACATCGATCAGCACATTGAGTTCGGCTATAAGCGGCTGAAGCTCGCGATGCCCCATGGTCCAGCCGACGGCTTGGACGGCATGCGCAAGAATACCGAGCTGGTGAAGACTACCCGCGAGAAGCTGGGTCCCGACGGCGACATTATGCTGGATTGCTGGATGGCGTGGGCCGAGCGCTACACGATCGAAATGGCCGCCATGCTGGAACCGTACCGCGTCTATTGGATGGAAGAATGTTTGCAGCCGCACGACTACTCCGGATTCGGACGGCTGAATGCGGCCATCAAGTCTACGCGAATCGTCACCGGCGAGCATGAGTACGGACGCTACGGATTCCGTTATTTGTTGGAAGCGAAGGGCGCGCAGATCTGGCAGCCGGACATCAATTGGTGCGGCGGGCTGACGGAGATGCGGAAGATTGCCGCAATGGCCGCCGCCTACGACATTCCGGTCATTCCGCATGGCGGCGGTTTGGGCGATGCGGCACACTTCATCCTGGCGACCAGCAATTCGCCGTGGGCGGAACTGTTCCTGCCGGCGCCGGGCGGACCGCCGGAAGTCTACCGGATGTTTGAAGAGCAGTACACCATCACGCGAGGGCCGGAAGGCATTTACATGAGGCCAGGCAACAGGCCCGGCTTCGGTCGCGATTACGAGGTTTCCTAGTTTTACAGGAACCGAATACAGACCGGAAAGTCTACCTTCTGCGTTTCGCCGTTGGGGGTGAGCTTTCCGGTTTGCTGATCGATGCCGAAGACCACGATGCTGGCCGTGTCCTGATTCTCCGCGAGCAGCCACTTGCCGGATGGATCGATGCGGAAATTGCGCGGCGTCTTGCCCTGCGTCGGAAAAGTCTGCGCCTCTCCGCCGATTCCCCCGTCGGCGGCTAGCTGAAACAGCGCGATCGAATCGTGTCCGCGATTCGACGCATAGACGAATTTGCCGCTGGGATGCACCAGGATCTCCGCGCAATTGTTGCCCTGCACCCCCGCGGGGATGGTGGACACATCCTGCCGATGCTTCAATTCACCCTTTGCTTCGCTCCAATCGAACACCGTCACCAGCGAGCCCATTTCGTTGACTCCGTAGGCCGTCTTATAGCTCGGATGGAAATTGAAGTGGCGAGGCCCGACGCCGACCTTTCCCGGCTTGCCGGTCGAATGAGGAGCGATGGTGCCTTCGGCGGCGTTGAAGCTGTACACGATGTACTGATCGAGCCCGAGGTCGGCGACGACGGCGAACTTATTGTTCTTGGATAAATTCACCGAATGGGCGTGGGGGCCTTTCTGCCGCGCGGTGGGGCCGGAACCAGAATGCTGCACGTAGCCGGAACGATTTCCAAGCGAACCATCGGACTTGAGCCGGAATACAGAAGTGGAGCCGGAACCATAATTGACCACCAGCAGGTTTTTCCCGGTCTGATCGACGACAAGATGGCAGGGCGAAGTTCCGCCGGAGGGCAGGGAATTCAGGAGTTTCAGCTTCGCGGCAGCGGAATCAATGGAAAATGCGTGGACGGCCCCTGTCTTCTCGCCCTGGAACTCGCCGAGTTCTCCGACCGCATAGAGGAACTTGCGATTGGGGTGGATCGTGAGAAAAGAAGGGTTGGCGACTTCGGCGGCAAGTCCGCGCGGGGAAAGTTTGCCCGCGGAGGAATCGAAATTGAACGCGTAAATTCCTTTGGAATCGCCTCGGGTGTAGGTTCCGGTGAACAGCGTGTGGGTCGAAGGCGCGGCGGCGAGGCGCGCGGCGGACGGGGCCAGGATGAGAAGATGACGTCTCGAGAGTTCCATCGTCAAGAGTTTGACACGTTCGGGAGGGTTTGGTGTAATGAAGGTTCGCAGTTCCTTCCCTTGCTCCTCGGTAGCTCAATGGTAGAGCATTCGGCTGTTAACCGAAGGGTTGTAGGTTCGAGTCCTACCCGAGGAGCCAAAT
>CAZETQ010000070.1:27716-32041 GCA_964515165.1 uncultured Solibacteraceae bacterium
ATTCGAATGTGCGAGTAGTGCTTGAGCATCCGTTGCGAAACGTGACCAGCGATATCACGGATGGTCTCGTCGCCCGCCTGGCCACTCTCGGCTAGATCAGTAATGAAGGTATGTCGCGTGTCGTGCTGGCCGGTCACGTTGGCCGATTCCTTCACTTTCCGCCAAAACCGTTTTCAAGGTAGTCACCGGTTTTGTTGGATCGTTGCGCCTTCCCAAAGGGAAAGACATACCACTTTGGCCGCGTCTCCCCGAACTTGCCCAGATACCAGCGCGCATGGTCCTTCAAAGCAGCCAAGACGCCGGAGTTTAGCGGAATGGTCCGCCCCTGACCGGCCTCCGTCTTGCTATCTCCCACTTGGACGACCGCTTTTAGCAGGTCGATGCGCTCCCACTGGAGGGTCCTGAGCTCCTTGTCCTTCAAGCCGGCGTACAAACACGTGGACAACCGAATGATAGAGCGAGCGGCCAAAAGGGTTCAGGCTAGTTAAAGTGTTAACTAACTGAGCCGCAAAGGAATATTTCTCTGCAAAGGCCGTGAATGCTTTCCGCGGCTGGCTGTTCTCGACTGACAGGCCAAAGGCAATCCCGGAGAAGTCGCCGGAGCCTGAGCATCCGTGGAAGTGAGGGTGGCATCAGCAGCGCAACAGTACGAACAGGAAAGCCGCCGAAAACAGGATCAGGCATCCGAATACCGGGATACCGAGACATCCTGAGCGCTGTGCCGGGGCGGGTAGTTCCTGTAACGATGGGAAGTGCGTTTCTTCGATGGGTATTTCGTTCACAGTCGCCGACGGCGGGAAAATGGTGGCAACGATCACAGGAATGAGGTAGCTCCTGCCGTGGACCAGCTTCGTGAGTGTAGCGGCTTGCTTATGCCCTGAGTCGAGCAACGGAGCCATGCGACGGGCGAAGTCTTCCGGCACATATCCGACACAGAAACCGCCGGGGATTATCACGCGCACCGCATTCGAACTAACGGGATTGAGCGGTTCGCGCTTCAACCAAGCCCGAGTTCCCGCCCGCGCATGGCTCCGAACGATTCCGCTACGGCCTTCATGGCCAACCCCGGCAACCATGAAGTCGAATTGGACGGGTGCATTACGGCGTTTTTCGATGAACTCTTGCGCTGCTCGGTGCCGACGCTGAGACTTAGCGGCCTCCTTCAGTTCAGTAGGGAGAACTCGCTCGATCGCTCGATACAGTTCGTCGCGTTCCTCGGTCGTGACCTTGCCGTCGGCAATAATCTGCTCGATCAGCCCGCGCAAGAACGGTATAGCGGGGAAGGGCGTTCGTTCATTCTCCGAAAGCCATTTGCGGAGGGCGCTTATTTCATCGTCTGAAATAGACCCATCAGCCGTGATCGTGGTGCATAACTGAAGCAACTCCACGCCGGCGCGACTCTCTCGTTCCCTTTTCAGTAAGGCGATCCGCATGCGAATCGAAGACTTCGCAGCGTATCACACCTAAATCACCCTGCCGTTGCCTGGCATGGGGGGCAGTTCTCAGACTTTGTGCGACCCGGCTTTCAGCGCAGCGATTCCGGGGGAATCCGCGCGATCAGCGCCCTGATGGCGTCGAGCAGTTCCAAATGGCGGTCGCGCAGCAGTTCGATTGCCTTCCAGATGCGCTCGTGTTCCTCGGCATTCCGGACCTGTTCTTCCAAGTTGGCCTTCTGCGCCTGAACCAGCAATTCCAAAGTGCGAGTGATTCCGTCGAGCGGATTGGAGCCGTTGGGGGCGTCGCTTGCCATACACCAGCAGTATAGCGGCCATGGTCACGTAGCTCATCGGCTAAGACCTACCGCACCCGGCGCTGCCGGACTTCGCGAAGGAACTGCGCGTCGGCGGCAGCACTCTTCTCGGCTTCAATACGGCGAAGCTTTTGCACACGAACGCAAAGCGGGCTGCTAAATAAGGCTTTAGGTTTCACCTTAGCGGATTCCTTAACGAGTCCAGTTCAAAAACATGGCCAAAACTGCGCAAAGGTGAGTAATGTCATCGGGCGGAACTCGTTGAAAAATAAGATAAGTCCTTTGTTATCAGACAAAACACAGGTAGCTGTTCACCGAAGCGTTGTAGGTTCGAGTCCTACCCGAGGAGCCAATTCCTTTCAATCACTTGTAAAATTCTTGCTACCGGCATCTGGTTCGACTGTGACCATTTCTTTGACCTCGGTTTTGGGCTTCCTGCCATCGCGATGCTTCAAGATACTCTCCAAGGCGTTTCGCTTCGTTTCCATTCGAATGTGTGAATAGTGTCGAAGCATTTGCTTTGACACATCGTCTCGTCCGGCGCCCCGCCTTCTGCTAAATCGGTGATGAGTGTGTGGCGTTGTCATGCCATCTGCCACTGACGCCTGCTGCCTTTCGGACGCGGACCCAAGCAGTCTTGAAAGACGTGATATTGCGGGTAGGATCAGTCGGATAGGGACGACCGAACGGAAATACATGCCAATCGGGTGAGATCTCGTCGAATTGCTTCACCTTTCGGCTTGGGGACTGCAATACTCCCCGTGTGGTAGCCTTCAGTTGCTACGGTTCTCCGGTTCACAGCCGGAGATTAAAAGGGAATCCGGTGAAATTGGCCGTCGAAATCGAGAAGTCCGCCGAAAGATCGAAAGTCCTAATAGGCGCCCCGGCAATGCAGAGCCCCAAGAGTAAGGCGGAAGAACGCACGATTTTACTGTGCCACAGCTTTCCTTTGTAGCCCGGCGCGCGGGTGACAATTTGTCTTGTGTGGCAAGTCTTGTCAGGTTCGCATCGCGAGGTACACCCGAGATCATATGAGCAGAGCAGAACCCGCTTCCCGCAGTCTGACCAGTCTCAATGACGATAAAGACCGCCATTGATAGGCTTATCGGCGCGTCTGAGCAAATAGATAAAGCGAACAAAAGGAGAATATTCCGCTATTCTTCACTTGGAATGGGAAACCGGCAGCCCGAAGATCAGCTCGAGACTCCGTCGGCACCGAACTGCCCGCTCCGGGATTGCCGGGTTTCGTTTCGTGATCATGTTGGAATCACGCATTCGGCAATCGTCAACGCCGTCAATCGGTACCACGCGTTCGGCCTCGCCCTGAATGAAATGTGGCGCTGTAGCTGGTCCAACGCGGACACGATCGACAAGATGACGGTTGAGCTGATGAATACCCGCTGGCGACGAATCGTCGTCACGCGAGAGCAGGTCAACGTCTGGCTCGGAATGCCAGAACATGCGCAGAGGAAGAAAGATCGACTCCGCCTGCACCTCTTGATGCTTCTCAGGCGAATGCCTCCAGTTCGCAACTTTCAACGTTGGTTGAGCCGCCGATGAGGTAATGATATGCGCGAGTGTCCAATGTGCGAGGGCCTGGGATTGCTGGACAACGAAGCATGTCCGCGGTGCACGTTGCCAGGCCAGCCGCGTGGTTCGGGATTCTACCAGGACGAGCGAGCCGTTCCGCTTGGTGAGTCTCCGCTGGACCGGCGTAGGCAGTTTGAGTTGGTAGATGAATAGAGCCCGCCAACGCTGCTAGAGCGCAGCGGCCGAGTTAGCCCTGACCCAGTTAGGACGGGTGCGCCAGAGTGCCGGCGACGAGAGAGCTTTCCGAAGAATTTAGTTCAAAGCGGGAGCTTCTCTTGAAATCGTGCTATTGTATTTGCCACATGTCCCCATCGGAGAGAATTTGACGCTTCAAGCAGCGGGTACGCAGAACGTGCCTGACAAAATCTTTCTCCCGGAAGGATCTTATGGCAAAGAAAAAGCAAACCAGCGCAGATGTAAGAATTGCGAAGTGTGTAGCGAGGAAGTTCGCGGCCTGCATTAACGACCGATTGACCGAAGGGGCGACGGCGGACGCGGCGATAGCCGGCTGCACCAAGGCTCTCACAACTATGAAGCTACTATGCCAGAGCACACTTGCGCCCGCCGGTAACTTGACGCCAAATGCCTCGAAAAAGCGCGTTAGTGAGTGATCCTGCGACAGGGATAATCGCGCTGCAACGTCGTTTTCGGCTGGCATAAGGTTCGTCTTATGACGATGTCGGGCCGAAATCTTGCGAACTCAGAGACGCTGCGGAAAATTGCATAATTCGGGTGACGACAATCATGACCGCAGGTGACGAAAAAGCCTCGCGTTATCTGGTGTATTTCGAAACGATTGAATTTCTTGATGCACCAATCCCTGTGTGGAACTGTGATATTCTTCGTTTCACTTTTTAGCTAGACACCAATAGTTGACCAAAACAACTTGTTTGTCTGGCCATGGCGATTTGTTCAACTTTGGGCTTATTGCGTTGTCGCCATGCCACTTGCGGGACAACCGAAGATTACTCTAGCAGGCTGCTGA
>CAZETQ010000071.1:0-31225 GCA_964515165.1 uncultured Solibacteraceae bacterium
ACTAGCAATTTCATGAAAAATGCGGTATGCCAGCGAAACTAATCGACACAAACGAGGACTTGTCGTCACTCAAAGATCGTGCCGAGTTGCGGTGCCGTGGCAGAGCTTGAGTTAACCGTCTCAGCACTATGGCAGATCAAAGTTCTCAATGAGTATCAGATCACTGTTGAGATCGTCTTCTTGGTCGAAAGCAATCTGTCGGCCATCGCGAGTAACGGTCAACCCGAGTCCAAACGGACGATTCGTCAGCGCGATCGGCCGGCTCTGACCGCTCGAGAAGCTATAAAACCGGATGAAACGCTGATCGCCGGAGTGCGGGGGTGCCGTGTAATAGATTCCATCGCTTGTGATGTCGAATGCACACGGCCAAGCGTGAATAGGTCCGATAACGCGCACGGGTTGACCGCCCTCAACCGGGACCTTCCAGATCGCGTTCTCACTGAACCCGGTCCACTTGAAGTAGAACAATTCCTTGCCGTCCGGAGACTCCATGGCCAGCGCGCCGCCGGAGGTGGTGATCTGTGCCGCCTGCCCGCCGGCAGCAGGCATCTTCCAAATCTGGGACTGCCCGGTGCGCCTGCTACCAAAGTAGATCCACCGGCCGTCGCGGGAGTAATTAGGCAGCGTTTCGTCGGAAGGATCTGTGGTAAGACGTCTGGGCTGTCCTCCGGCCGCTGGGATGACAAACAGATCTGCCTGGCCTTCGGGACGAGCGTGGAAGACGATCCACTGTCCGTCCGGAGACCAGTTCAGGTATCCGACCAGCGGTCCTCCAAAGGATGTCATTCGGGTCGGATTTGAACCGTCGCTGTTTGCGACCCAGATCTCTACAGAGCCGGACCGCGATGAACCAAAGGCGATCTTTTTCCCGTCAGGCGAGTACTTTGGCATACCGTCCAATCGGGTCGAAGGCATAAAAAGTTCCGGCACTGCTGGAGAATCGCTCGAACCGGGGATCGTCGCACGCCAAATGTGCTGGTCTCGGGTGGGACGCGAGTACACCAGGTGCCTTCCGACGCTGATCTCCCCAAAGAAATCGTTATGAACCGGTGCGGCCAGGGCGGACTCTGGGTCGCCGGAGCTCTCGATGATTCGTAGCTCCCGCCGCGTGTCACCGGGGTCGTCGTCGAAAACATATAGAATGCGACGCCCATCCCGGCTCCAAGCCGGGTGTGAGGACCACCGGTTATGAGCCGTCAACCGGTGCACTTCACCATTGGGTTCTAAGTTGGCTCGCAAAGGGAGCAAATAGATCTCGCTGGTCCCATAACCTGGAAGCCGGCCGAACGCCAGGGTTCGCCCGTCCGGTGAAAAAGCTGGCATCTGGTCGCCAGAATGCTCCTGAACCGAGGTAGTTAACCTCCGCCTTTCTCCGGTTCGGGAAAACATGAAAATGCTTTCCGCCGTATCGTCGGCTAACTCCCGGTGAGAAGCGGCCACCCACTTCCCATCCGGTGACCAGGTGATCGACAGCGCTCTGGTTGGTATGTAAAGCAACTCCTGATTTCGTATGTCACTGATCTTGTGCTCCGGTCCTCCACTCGCCGGGATCAAAATGAGCTCCCCCTCGTCGCGTTTCACTCGACGGAGAAATGCGATGGTTTGGCCATCGGGAGACCACGCAGGGCTAAAATCGTCGGCAGCATTCGTCGTTAGACGACGGGGACGACCTGAAACGAGCAGCATGACGTAAATATCAAAGTTGTCCCTTTTCTCTCCGTTCCAGGTGAAAGCCACATGATTGCCATCGGGCGAAAGGGCCGGATTCGCCTCGAAACCGGGAAAGCTCGTCAGAGGGACAGGCCGCCCGACTGACCGTACTTTCTTGGAGTTCAGATAGGTCGCCCCTACACCAGCCACACCTAGCAGACAAGCCGCAACAATCCACGGAGCGAGTTCTCGTTTCGGCGTAACAGCAGCACTAACAGGAGGTGCCTCAGAAACCTCAGTAGGTGGGTACTCGACGTTCGCGATGAAGCGGTAACCCCGTTTGGACAACGTTTCGATGTACCGCGGCTGTTCAGCCGAGTCACCCAGCACCTGACGCAACCTAGTGACGGCGGCGTTCAAACCGTGTTCGAAATCGACAAAGGTGTTTTCGGACCAGAGACGGCGTCGGAGTTCATCTCGCGTGACCACCGATCCTGATTTTTCTAGCAGAGCGATTAACACCTCAAAGGGCTGTGCTTGCAGCTTGACCCGAATGCCGTGTTTTCGAATCACGGCGGCCTCCGGTTCAACCTCGAATGGCCCGAAGCGAATCACGCTTGGGTTACGAGAAACATGCACGAATTCGTACCCCGCTAATTACAAGCGCAGTATATAGCAACGATCCTCGAGAAGCGACTCAACGGCACGTTACGCCGATCCAATAACCCTAATATTCATTAGTATTTAGCTCGTGACATAAATTTCCCCTGCTCGTGTTCTAAGCGAATTGTTCGATGGGTCGGGATCCCCCCTACTGGCTGAGGCGAAAGCATGCGCACTGCAGGTATCTTTTGGGTTCTGATTGCGACCGCGTGGAGCGCAGCAGCCGGCCCTGATAGACCAGTTCGCGATCAGCCCGCCTGCCGGCAGGACATCCGAGAGGTAGCGGAGGGGGATGCGCTTTTCCGCGCGGGCCGTTATGCCGAAGCACAGGCAAAGTTCGAGTCGGTTCTGTCAGAATCGGAATCCGATCATCGCTCGCGTTCCGATCCCGAGACGGCCGCGTGCTTGATGAATCAAATCGCGTTAGCTCTTCAATATCAGTCTCGAACGGCGCTGGCAGTTCCGCGGTTCCAGGGTGCCTTACTTCAGTTTCAGGGTAAGCTGTCACCTGCCCTGGAATCCCGAGTGACGGGTAATCTGGCCATTGCTTATTGCGAGCTAGGCGATCTGGATAACGCGGAGAAGTGGGCGCGACGGGCAGTGCGTCTGGCGCAGGCGGCGTCTGGCGAGTCTCACCCCGAGACTCTTATTTCGCTTTCAACTCTGGCAAGCGTTCATTATCAACGGGGAGAATTTGCCCGGGCTGAGCCGATCTTACGGCGAGCGTTGTTTGTGTTTGAGAAGGCGTGGGGCGTCGACGCCTACGAAGTGGCAATCGCGGCCATTAACCTCGCAGATGTGTATCGGGCCCAAGGTCGGCATCGAGAGGCAATAGACCTGTACAGGAAGGGGCTCTCGGGTTTCGCGAAGAACCTGCCCAGGGCTACGTTTGATATTCCTCCCTCCCAAGCCAGCCTGATGATTGCGCTGTTCGCCGGAGGCAAAGAGCGCGAAGCAGAGGAGCTACTCGAAAGTGTCTTGGAAAGCGTCGAGAAACTGGTGGGACCGCAGCACCCCGCCTTCGCAGTCGTTCTCCTATACGCCGCCGAGATGCGCTTTCGACAAAGGAGATACGGCTCCGCAAAGCAGTTCCTGGAGCAAGCTCTTGACATCCTTGAACGGTTTTATGGTCCGGACGCTTCCGAGTCGAGGCACTATCTCGAAGCTTACTCCGCCGTATTGCACGCCATGAAGAACAGGATTCAGGCGAGGCAGATCGATGAGCGAATTCGAAAGCTCTCTGCGAGATCGCAATGAAAGAGACGAGAGCAACTTACTGACAGATGTATCGTTCACGATGGCCTTTGAACAGCCCAATTGACGTTAACACTGCAAGCCCGACTATCCGGGTTGCAGTCTGCACTAAGCTCTACGCAGTTAATGGGGGCAGCGAGCCTCCGACTGATATCAAGAATACAGTAGCTTAACTCTTAAGCGATAGTTGTGAAAGTCGCGGTAGTTATAGGCTTGCCGCTGGATAGCGCTTCGAATTGAGCTTTTTGTTCATTCGCTGGCTAGCGCTCGGCGCACCATGACCGGCTTCTTCGCGATGACCGTCAGGTAGGCGCGAGCTGCCGAATCGGGCTGGCGCCCGCCCTGTTCCCATTCCTGCAAGGCGCGCTTGCTAGTGCCGTAGGTTCGAGAGAATTCGGCTTGGGACATCTTCACTCGCCTCCGAATCGCCTTGACGTCGATGGGCTTTGGCCAGACCGGCTCCAGATCCACTTCGACCCGGTTGTGCGCCAGGACAAAGTTTCATTCCCTCGATCAGGTCTGCGCCGAAGGCTGCCTTCTTTTGGCCGGTTTTCTTAGGCATTTATTGCGCTCCCTTCATCGCTCACCCTTCAAGGGTGTAACGCATTGTGGTATAGAAGGATTGTCCGTCCCGATGGTTATCCATCCGATTCCTCCGCCGGGACCTTCTCCGCTACACTGAAGAAACGCGGCGAACTGACCGCGTTCAGAATTATCGTCGAAGCTGCACGACGGAAGTCTTGGCCCACCCACTTGGCGCTCCGTTTCGAAAGAAATTGCCAATGAATGCTGCTGATATTTCACGGAGCCGCTCACATTCGCACGAAAACCGCCCGCCAGCCGGATCCCGTTTTAATTGCGAGATTCGGTAGATTATTATGAAATATTACAAAACGAGGTGATCATAAGTTATTAAAATATCAGCTGTTAGCGAACGATTCGTGGCAGAAAGCGCACACCTGGGAGGTAAAAAGCGCGCGGTGCGAAGCAAGATAATCGGGAGACTTGACAGATGAATGCGGCCGCGGCCCTGAGCAAGGTCGAAAACCAGCAGCAGGCGTACTCGCCTGTCGCAGAGCGCGCTACGTGGGCCACTTTCCTCGTCGCGGACGCGCTGGCGATTCTGACAGCCTATACTCTGACAATCCTCTTTCGCGGCACATTTGCCGAAGATTCCCTCTGGCCTCAGTATTTTCGCCTGGCGCCTTTCCTGTTGACCATCCCCATTCTCATCGCCCTGATGGATCTCTATCCGGGAGTACTGTTGAACCCGGTGGAAGAGTTTCGACGGATTACTCTGGCAGTCAGTATGGGAATGGCGCTGGTCGTCGTTGCGACATACTTGATCCGCGAGGCAAACGTCTACTCCCGTTTGGCTTTTCTGATCGCCGCGCCACTGGGTATCGTAATGGCGCTGGCGGGGCGATTGTGGGTGCGCAGGCTCTTTTGCGATGTTAGTTGGTGGGGAATTCCGACAGTCCTGGTTGGGCCGGCCAAGGAGGTGGAAGAGACGAAGTCTCTTCTCATGGCAAAACCTCGAATCGGCATCCGGCCCGTTGCTGTTCTGTATTCCGACATCGTTACCGGCCGGCCGCAGTTTAAACCTCGTGACGGCAAGACTATTCCGTATGCCCTGATTTTGATACCCTCCGGGGCCGACCGGAATTGGGTCCGCAGTGCCGAGCGCTTTGTGTGGGGATGCAATCGCATCATCATCGTTCCGGAATCAACCAGTCTGATGTGGTCGGAAATGCGAATGCGGGATTGTGGCGGCATTGCCGCTCTGGAAGTGCGCCGCGAGCTTCTTCAAAAAAGCTCTCGATTCGTGAAAAGAGCGATTGACCTTTTGCTTGCGATCGGCGGAAGTGTCGTCATTCTTCCTGGAGTGCTGTTGGTAGCTCTCCTGATCAAATTAAGCTCATCCGGGCCGGCGTTCTACGGCCACTGGCGGATCGGGGAGCGCGGCAAGCCGTTTCGAGCCTGGAAATTCCGAACGATGGTCGAAAATGCGGACAAGGTTCTGGAGGTATATCTCGGCAGCGACCCGGTCCTTCGCGCGGAATGGGAAGAGACACAAAAGCTGAGAAAGGATCCCAGAATTACCGGGATCGGCAGAATTTTGCGCGAAACAAGCCTGGATGAACTTCCGCAGGTTTACAACGTCATCCGCGGCGAGATGAGCCTGGTGGGTCCGCGGCCGATTGTCGATGGCGAGGTCATTCGCTACGGTGAGGAGTTTGAGCTGTATCAGAAAGTTCGCCCCGGCATCACCGGCTTATGGCAGGTTTCCGGACGTGCCGAGACCACCTACCGGCAGCGAGTGGCGATGGACGTGCACTACGTTCGAAACTGGTCCATTTGGTTGGATTTCTATTTGCTCGCGAAGACGTTTGGCGCCGTGATTCGAAAGCAGGGCGCTTACTAAGTCCCTTGAAAAGCCTGTCTCAGCTGAAGACACGCGGCGTTGTCGAGGTGACGACGGAGAGGAACGGGAAATGATCCGCGCCGTTGCTCCGATTCTCTGCTTGGGTGCGCTCGCTTATTGCGCCGGTGCGCTTGCGCAAGACTCGAAAGAGAGCACCCGCAGCGTTGATCTGTATTTATGGGATAAGCAGGGACGGCCCTGCATCGGCTGCAAGTTGACAATCTATCGGTCGGGAACCTCGACACCGGTCAAGGTGTCTCGCGCGGGTCAGAACAACGCCGGGCTGAGTAACCCGCTGATCGTGGAACCGAACGGCGAACTCCACTTTTCAGCGGAGCCCGGTCCGTATAATGTCCGGCTGGAGAACGCGGCGGGAACCGAGCTATGGTCTCGCAACGGCATCTCCCAGTGGACCGACCTGGATACCGCTATCGCATTGGACTCGGCGCAAGGTAGTTCCAGAATCCAGACCGCGGCGCAAGCCAAGGCTGGTGTTCCGGACGCGGGCACAACGGTTAAAAGTCCGCACTCGTTTGATGTTCGGGATTTTGGAGCACGAGGCGACGGAAAAACGGACGACGGACCGGCAATCAACGCAGCCATTATCTACGTCCAGACGCACTTTACGGGAGGCTGCCTTTATTTTTCCTCGGGCATCTACTACACCACGACGACTATCACGGTGGACGCTCCCAGAGACGGACCGTTGTGTATCCACGGCGCCGGCTATGTTGTCGACTCCCGTCTGGGGAACTGGAAGAACGTGGCGGTGATCTCTTCTATCGCAAATCCCATCATGCAGATTTCTCCTTATCCCGGAGTCACGATCGAGGGATTTCATTTTGAAGGCCGCGGGACATCGACCTGTACGGAAGTCTATGACGCGGAGAAATACTGCAAGCAGATCGCCCTGTGGGTGGGAAACATCGGAAAGCCGCTGATGACAACCGCCAGCGGAGACAAGTCGAATGCCGGTGGCTCCGGCGGACTGAAGGCCCGCTATTTGTCCTTTGCCGGGGCGAATAATACCGATGCAATCGGGAAGGGAATATACGCTTACAAGCTTTGGGGCGTGTCGACCATTTCGGATTTATTCTTCTCCCGGATCGGACGGAAGCAAAATAACGATGCGGACGATTACTCAGCTATTGAGCTGACCGGAGAAACCGTCGATACCCGGTTCTACAACGTTCACATCATTGGCGACAACCTTGGCACGGCGATTAAAGTAGGATCTTCTAAGAAAAAGACAGACGCGTTGAAGAGGTTTTATACACCGGCAGCGCATCTGGAGTTTCACTCCATTTTGATCGAAGGATCGGGCGATTTTGTGTACAACCAATATTCCTGTGTAAGCTGCTCGATTACCAATGGCCAATACGGTGGTTCCTATTCAGCATTTCGCGTGGGCGAGGATCCGTCGGTCAACTTTCGGGCGAACAACGCGCTGATTGTGAATGGTGCGAGCAGTTTCAAGCTGCAGCGAATCGATCTGACGAACAGTACCAACGTCAGCATTCGCGACTGGGTTCAAGAAGGCGACGGTAGAACGGTGATGCCCATTCGCTACTGGATGAGCTCTCCCACCGTGACGGGCAAGAACATCAGCCTGGTCCCGATGTTTGACCGCCAGGCGATGAACCTGCTGGATCCAAAAGCGGCCGACTGGCTGAATACACCGGTGGCGCTGTCGGAGGGGCAGGGCGCCGCAGGCAGCGCGCAGAATTTATGCCCGTCGTTTTTCTCCGCGGAAGCCGGCTCCGGTAAGGTGCTTGCCCCCTTCGTTGCCCGGCTGGATCCGAACGGAAAGATCGCGGTCACCACAAAGCTGAAGCCGAACACGGTCTATACCGCGGCTTTTTTTCTGCACAGCATTGGCGGCGCGAACCTGCTGCAGAGCCGGTACCAGATTCTCGATGCCAAGGGCGCGACGATTGTCGATAACGGATTTCACAACTCCACCATCGGTGCAAACCAGCAGGCCGGTCGAATTGTCCAGTTTCGAACCGGCTCTGGCGGCGCGGTGAAACTGCAGTACGCGAACAACGATACTCAGGGAGTGATCTTCGGGCTGCCTTACGTTCTTGAGGGTGCTCATGCAAGCGTTAACTACTTCGGAACTGTCTTTGATGCCTTGATGAATTTGTCTCCGCCTTCCGGGAAGTTCTTGTACGCTCCGGTGGGTGAGAAGGCGTTTATTGTCCGGAAGACTGGTAAAGGCGCTCCGAACTGCTCGTCGGCACAAGGCTGCTGGTGGATCCAGAGCGTCTTTGGCGAAGATGTCACCGTTCCCATCGAGAATGGAACGAGCCAGAGAATCCGCCTGTTCCAACAGGGAAGCTCGCTTCGTTTGGTGCAATCGGGCGCCGCTGTGGGAGAACCGTTTCGCGGCCCGGGAGTAACGGAAACAAATCTATCGGTTGAAGATGGCGGCAGTGGAAGTTCCGGCGCCGCAACTTATCGGTTGCCGGCGCCGAATGCGAAAGGCTCTCCGGATAACAAGGCATCTGAGTCGACGGCTCTGGTTATCACAAATACCGGCGCCAATCTGGCAGCTATTTCCGAAGGATCGGAGTTCTACGTTTGGGGAAGAGTGGAACTGCGATGATCCATCCATGGACGTCTGCGATCGAAGGGCCGTCTCAAGACGCTGAGCGATGAGAGTTGCGATTGTACATGACTGGATGGATTCCTACGCCGGCTCCGAGCGCGTGGTCGAGCAGCTTCTGCAAATATTGCCTGGGGCCGATGTCTTTACGCTTTGCGACTTTTTGAACGCTGGGGAACGCCACTTTCTGGGCGGCCGTAAACCCCGAACCTCTTTTTTGCAGAACGCTCCTTGGGCGGCGAAGCACTTCCGGCAATACCTGCCGCTTATGCCTCTTGCGATTGAGCAGTTCGATATGTCCGGTTACGAGCTGGTGGTTTCCAGTTCCCATGCTTTCGCCAAGGGCGTCTTAACCGGTCCCGGTCAGCTCCACATCTGTTATTGCCACACTCCCATCCGGTACGCCTGGGACTTTCAGCATCAATATTTGCGGCAGGCGAAGATGGATCGAGGCGTCAAGGGCCTGGCGGCGCGAATGATCCTGCACTATATCCGGCTGTGGGATGTTCGAACGGCGGCCGGAGTCGATACGTTCGTTGCGAACTCGAATTATATTGCCGAGCGAATTCGGAAGGTTTATGGGCGCACGTCAGTTGTGATCCATCCACCCGTGGATACCGCCGCGTTCAGCCTGGAGACGAGAAAGGATGATTACTACCTTGCCGCATCGCGTTTCGTTCCTTATAAACGGATGGATCTGATCCTGAGTGCGTTTCGATCGATGGGAGACCGAAAATTGGTTGTCGTTGGAGATGGTCCGGAGTTGGAGCGCGTGAAGCATCTCGCCGCGCCGAACATTGAGCTGTTGGGATATCAGCCAAGAGATGTCCTGACATCGCTGATGCAGCGCGCCCGGGGTTTCGTCTTCGCCGCCGAGGAAGATTTTGGAATTATGCCCGTGGAGGCTCAAGCGTGTGGTACGCCGGTTTTATGCTACGGACGTGGCGGAGTTCAGGATTCTGTTATTCCGGGTGAAACCGGCTTGTACTTCCAGCGCCAGGAAGCGGACTCGATTTGTGACGCGGTACGACAATTTGAAGAATTAACTTTCGACCCTTTCCTGATTCGGAGGAACGCCGAGCGATTTTCTCAGGAAGCGTTCCGGAAGGCTTTTGCCGGGCTTCTGGAAAATGCCGGAGGTCCGGCAGCGGATTCAGGCTCCGGCGAGCCACGCCAGTTGGGGGCGAAAGCTGCCTTCTAGATCCGGCTCCAACTCCAATATATGCATGATCGAGATTCAACAACGCGATGAGCGCTGATAGCACAATGCGGCCCGGCTGGCGCGAGCGTTTGGCCACTGCTCCTTTCTCACTTTCGGTCTCGAGGGACGCCGTACTGTCTATCGCGGGCACGATTGCGATGGCGCTCAGCCAGTGGGGAATGATTTCCGCCACCGCAAGGACGCTGGATCCCGAAGCAGTCGGATACTTCTCTTTTGCGGCGGCCATCATGACTCCGATTTTTGTCCTGCTGAGCTTTAGTCTGAGGCCGCTAGCGGCCATCGACCACGCGAACCAGTTCAACAGATGGCACTATACAGCGGTCCGTCTTGTCACCTGCGGCGCCGTGCTGTCGGCGGCCGCCCTTTACACAGCCTGGTCCGGCACTTCGAGCGGATTTCCAAAGGTCCTGCTTGCCTTCACTCTGCTGAAGGCTATCGAACAAATGGCGGACCTGCAATACGGGTTTCTGCAGCAGCGTAAGACTTTCCTGCCGGTAGCAAAGTCGCAGCTTCTCCGAGGCTGCGCTAACTTAGCTTTTTTTGGCGGTGTCCTGATTTACTCCCGGAGTATCGTCATGGCGATTTTCGCAGCATGTGCTGGAAGCTTGCTAATCCTGATGTTCTACGACTTTCGCGGCGTATCTCCATTTCGTTCCGGCGGGGGTTCGGAATCGCGCAGTGATGGCCACCTATGGAAATTGGTCGCGACAGGAGTTCCGCTGGGTCTTGTTTCGTTTCTGCTATCGGTAACCGTCAATATTCCCCGCTACTTCCTGGAGAAGCAGCATGGAATGTATTTTTTGGGTATTTACTCGGCGATGGCCTATGTTCTTCTTGCCGGTGGAACTGTAGTCAACGGTGTCGGACAGGCTGTGCTGCCTCGCATTGCAAAGGCTTACGGAGAAAACGATATTGCCGGATTGATGCGTGGCGTGAGGCTCCTCTCACTGTTTTGCGTCATCGTTGCGGTGGTCAGCATCTGCGCGGGCGCCACTGCCGCCCGGCCTCTTCTGTCATTCATATATGACGATCGATACTCGAACTACACAACGGAATTTTTCCTGCTGATGGTCGCCGGCGCGATCCAATATTCGGCGTCGATTTTCGGATTTATCGCAACCGCGATACGAATCATTCACGGTCAAACGGTTGTTGCCCTGGGTAGCGTTGCCGTTGCGCTTGTTCTTTCCTATTTTTTGATTCCCGAAAATGGATTGTTGGGCGCCGCCTGGGTGATGATTGCCGTTGCATCCTTTCAGGCAATGTTTTATGTGCTGCTAGTGGTGCGATCGCTGATGTCCATTCAGCCTCAGAGCACGTCCTATGTTCATGGAGTGCGTTAAGCGAAAAATATGAACACGATCGACCGTGCCGCTTTGTTGGTAAAACCATACGGACCCCGCGTCCCGGTGGAGGAACTCGTTGTCCAGCTGAATATTATTTTTCATAAGTACGAAGCAGCGGCGTACGACGACAGACACCCGGAGATATTTTCGGAGTTGCCGGAGATATGGGCTGGAATGTATCGGGCCGGTTCCGAGTATCTGACGAAGACGGAACTACGGGTGCTGGATTATGGATGCGGCACGGGCTTCGCGGCGGCGCAGTTCATCTCGCTTGCCGGGCCGGCGAGAATCGGAGAGCTGGTTTGTTACGATCCGTCCGAAGAGATGCTGGAGCGATGTAAGCGCCGGTTCTCGGAAAGCAAGATCAGTGCGGCCACCAGATACCTGCCGGCGGCGCCGGCAGAGGCGTTCGACGTCGTACTGACAAACTCCTTACTGCATCATCTGCCGAGTATTGCGGATTTTTTGGAGCAGATGAAGATCTTACTCGCGCCGGAAGGCGTATGGTTTCAGGGACACGAGCCGAACCGCCACTATTACAACAGCCCATCCAGCCGCGAGATGTTTGCTTTGTGCCGGAGCGAGGCGCGGCGGCAGAAGCTAATGAGCCCTTTTTGGTATTTCAACAAGATCGCTGTATGTCTTGGATGGCAAACTACTCCTGAATCGTTCACAAGCCTGGAGGCCGTAGGTAACAATCTACTCGAAAGAAGACCGCCTCCGGCAGTAATTGCCCAGTTGGTTGATGTAGGGGTGCCGACGCCGGGCAGCGGCAATATAACTACCTTGGCGTTTGAGCCGGCCGATGTGGAGAAGGTGGATCCGTCTCTGTCCGTCGTTTGGTCGAAGAGTTACAACTTCAAGGGCCGATATCATCAGCATCAGTTTTCGGATTCTCTCGAACAGAGGATTCGGGCATTTGCAGCCGAACACCCGGAATCCGGAGCAAGTATCAGCTCCATCATTGTGCGCCAGCCGGCAAGGTCGTAGAGAGATGATGCGGAAGTCCCGCCGGGCAAACAGAATCCGGATCCTGCAGGTTGTAGGCGCGATGAAGCGCGCGGGAGTAGAGACTTGGCTGATGCGGGTTCTGCGGTCGATCGATCGCGACAAATTTGACCTGTCATTCCTGGTTCATACGAGGGAAGAAGGCGAACTGGAGGAGGAGATTCGAGATCTGGGCAGTACTGTTTACCGGCAGATCGTACCGAAGCGCAGCCTTTCCTACGCAGCATCTCTGAAGGCCTTGTTGCGGGAGAGCGGTCCCTGGCACTCGATTCACAGTCATGAGCACCAGTTCAGCGGTGTGATTCTGAGAGCGGCGGAAGCGGCGGGTGTCCGTCAGCGGATCGCTCATTGTCATAACGACACGTCGCTGAGAGACGGACCGAGCAATCCTCCCCGATTCTTCTACCGGAAGCTGATGGCGTCGCTGGTTTGGAAGCATGGCACGCATGGAATTGCCTGCAGCGAACTGGCGGCACCGTCGGTTTTCGGCGATGAATGGAAACGGTTTCCGCATATGACGATCCTGCCGTGCGGCATCGCACTGGATGAATTTTCGCGCGCGCCGGACGCCGCCCTGCGTGCTTCGCTGGGACTACCCGCCGGCCGGCACATCGTTGGCCATGTGGGGCGTTTTGAGCTGCAGAAGAATCATGCCAGGATCGTTGAAGTGGCTGAACTGACGAAAGCCCGAAGTTTGCCCTACCATTTTCTTCTTGTGGGCGACGGAACCTTGAAGCCGTCGATCCAACAGAAGATCGACGAAAAAGGACTGCGGGGCTGGGTGACGATCTTGCCGAATCGTCCGGACATCGCGACTCTGATGAGGGCGGCGATGGATTCATTCATTTTTCCATCGAATTGGGAGGGACTGGGAGTCGTTCTGCTGGAGGCTCAGGCGTCTCTGCTCCCTTGCCTGCTTTCCACTCGCGTTCCAGGCGACGCAAATCTGTTCCCTTCAGAGAATGCGGTTTGCGACCCCGCCGCGCCGGCTGCCGACTGGGTGGATGCGCTGGTTCGACTGCGGCCCGTGCCGGCCGGCGCGCGGCAGGAGCGAATGGATAAGCTCAATGCGTCGCCCTTTAACCTGACGTCATCGCTGGTCCACTTGCAGCAGGTTTATGGGGAAGCCAGATGAATAGCGCAACCCTCCGGCTTTGCCTGATCTACCTGTTGGTTTGCCCGTGGTTCTTCGGCTTTATCACGATCTCGAACGCGAAGCTGGCGGCTACGGATTTCCTCTTGATTCCGGGTCTGGTGCTTCTCGGCGCAGGCGCCAGCAGGAAGCCGCTCCCGCATCTGAGCAAGGCAATGCTGGCCTATGCTGCCGTTGCCATGATTTCGACGCTTCAATGGTTCGATACCGATATTTTTGTCACGATCTTATTGAAGGCCGCAAGGTTGTTCGGAATAATTTTCCCCGCGGTTCTGGTAAGTTTTCTGCCGCTCAATCTTGGCGTGATGAGACGGCTAATGAGGGCTTTCTACTGGGGTGGTCTCATCAGTGCGCTCATCGGGATTATCGGCTTTTATGCCAACTGGGAATTCACTCGTGCGATGCAATCCTATACCTACGGAATGAATGAGTACCGGCAACGCGCGGGAGGTGTTTTCGGTGATTCTGGCGCTTATGGGCACTTGCTGGCAACGTGGTTCGCTGTTTTTATCAGCTACTTTTCGATCACTGAGTTTCGACCACGGTGGGTGGGCGTGGTCGTCCTTTCGACCAATGTGGTCATTCTTTTGGTCGGTCTGTACGTATCCATGTCGCGGTCGGCATTGCTGGATGCAGCCATGATCCTGGTTGGTTACATCCTTCTTCCCAAGAACTCCAAACTATCGAAGATGCGAATCGTAGCGATGTTGCTAGTTGCGGCCACGCTCGGTCCGCTATTGCTTGGCGTATGGAATCTGGAATTGTACAATCTGTCCAGTTTGCCTGCCATTCTGTCTTTACCCCTTGAGCGCATTGAACAGACATTCACGGACGCAATGGATGGATATGAGGTTTTCAACAGATCGGCCGGCGGCCGTTTGAATAACTGGCAAACATCGCTGAACATTTGGCTTTCGGCTCCGGTGATTGGAATTGGCTACAAGGCACTCATAGCGGTATACAACATTCCTGGCGATAACAACTTCGTGCTCGCCCTGGCCGAAACCGGAACCATCGGAGGTGCCCTATATTGCCTGATTATCGGGTTGGCCGCCCGGGGCTTTTGGCGGTATTACTCTGCCGGTGGCCCGGCTGGACGGCCGCTGCTCGCCATGTTGGCCGGACAGGTGGTTCACAGCACTGTTGCAGATACTTTGACTTTCCCTGGCAGCACTCCCGCGCTTCTTGTTTTCTGTGTTCTGGTTGCTCGTATCACGGATGAATCGACGATGCGCGCCAAGACGGCAAAGGAGGCGCGACGGGCTCAGTGGCAAATGTACGGCAAGAATGCGGCAGTTCCGGTTTCCACGCTAAACAGTCCATGAGAGTGCTCCATGTGTCTGTTCGCGCCGATGGCGGAGGCGGGCCGGAAAGTATTCTGCATCTCATTGCCGACCCTGGGGCGCGGGTAAAGCACTACGTCGCTTGTCCCAACGAAGCTCCTTATTGGCAGCGATTCGCAGGTGCTCTTGGCACAGAGCGTCTGGTTCAGATCCCACATCGAAAGCTGACGATTCCCGCAGTGTGGCGGGTAGTTCAATTCTGCCGGATATCCAAAATTGATCTAATTCACTCGCACGGGTTCGGCGGGGGACTGTATTCGCGGTTGGCCGCCAGGGCTCTCAAGCTGCCGGTTCTGCATAGCTTTCATGGCTTTCACTTACATAAGAAGGGTGGCATAAAGCTCGCTCTTGAAAGATTGGCGCAGTTATCGACTACCGGTTATATTGCCGTATCGAATAGTGAGGGACAGGCGGCTACCTCTGCGCTGGCGATACCTTCCTCTCACCTGGTTACCATTTGCAATGGTGTCGATACCGATCGGTTTGTGCCGCGCCGGAAAGACCGGGACGATAATGATTTTGTGATCTTAGCCGTCAGCCGGCTTGCGGAGGAAAAGAACCCCTTGGATCTACTGAGAGTTCTTCACCTTCTGATCACGATGCATCCCGAAACCAGCGCGAAGCTTTTGATCGCCGGGGATGGTCCGCTGCGTTCCGCCTGCGAAACTGAGGCCGAGCGGTTGTCTGTTCGCGACCGATTGCAATTTCTCGGTTGGATCGATAACCTCGAGACACTGTTGCCGCAGGCGGATGTGTATATGTCGACCTCTCACGGCGAAGGTATGCCCCGCGCCATGTTGGAAGCCATGTCCTGCGGGCTTCCCGTCGTGGCGACCAGGGTGCAGGGACATACAGACTTAGTCGCGCATGGATCCACGGGGTTCCTTTTTGATGAAGGACACTTTGGTGAAGCGGTGAAGTACTTGCATACCCTGGAGCATGACGATAGCTGCCGGAAGCGCATGGCCGCGACATCACGAGAAACGATTGCCGGTTCCTTTACCAGCGATCAATATATCAAGCGCCATGACGACCTTTATTTGAGTCTGTATGCCGCAGATCCAGTGGTTGGCGTGACATCGCGACCGTAGCGGATGGGAGGCGTGTCTATGAGAGTTGGCGGCAGAAGTCTTTCCCGGATTTTCGACGCGCTCGTCCAGCCGCACCATTACCGGGGACTTTACAATGCACTAGGCGTCTACGACAATCCCGCCGTCCGGATCATGCAGTACATTCGCCGGACCGGAAGATATCCCGGCGTGATCAGTGTGCGCACGCCCACGGGACCGATCTCCATCAATCTGTATTCGCCGGACGATCTGGTTACGGTGAATGAGATTTTCTGCCGCCAGGACTATCAGACGGACGGCTTGCTTCGATGCGTGGTCGACATTGGATCCAATATCGGAATTAGCGCCCTATACTTTCTAACGAGAAATAAGACTTCCAAGTGCTATCTATACGAACCCGTTCCGGCGAATGTCGACCGTCTGCGGGAGAATCTTCATGGTTTTGAGCGTTTTGAGATCAGCCGCTGCGCGATTGCCGATTTCGCCGGAGCCGCCGATTTCGGGATCGAGCCAAGCGGGCGATACGGGGGCCTGCAAGTAGGCGGAAACTCGACAATCCGCGTCGAAGTGAAAGAGATCAACGGAGAACTCCGGCGCATCCTCGCGCGCGAGGAGCGTATCGATGTGGTGAAAATCGATACCGAGGGAAACGAAATTTCGACGGTGCTCGCGATCGATGCGGAGTTGATGAAACGCATCGGACGCATCTATATGGAAGCGGCTCCTGACGCGCCGGTATTCAAGCGCAGGTTTCCTGGATTTAGCTTTGCCCAACGAGGGTCGATTTGTATTCTGACCAATCTGACTCAAGGCCGAAGCTCAATCCAGGCTGGGGCATGATCGCTGGCGTTCACTTCTCCCCGAACCCATTTGTCGATTCCGCCACTCTGCAGCCTGCCGGAAATCTGGGGCGACAGCAACAAATGATCCAGCCGCATTCCGTTGTCGGCGGGCCAGCGCTTGTATTCGTAATCCCAGAATGTCCACAGCGGGCCGCTCGGGTGCAGCTGGCGAAGAGAATCGGTCCAACCCTGGGCGAGTAGTTTGGCATAGGCCGCCCGGCTCTGTGGCTGGATCAGCGCGTTTCGATCCAGCGAGCGCGTGGGGTATATGTCTTCCGGGGTCGGGACAACGTTGTAATCGCCGGCGAGCACTACCGGAACATTGGCCGCCATCAAACTGGCCGCATGCGCGACCAGGCGATCAAACCAGCGCAACTTGTAATCGAATTTTGGGCCCGGTTGCGGATTTCCGTTCGGCAAATAAATGCAACCGATCAGCACGCCCTTGACCGCTGCCTCCACGTAACGAGCCTGTTTGTCGTTGTCATCTCCGGGAAGTGCCAGCCGTGTTGGAACGAGATCGTAATCTCTCGCCAGGATCGCCACTCCGTTCCAGGATCGTTCGCTCTGCCAAAGGGAGCGATATCCCAGATCGCGAAGAAATCGAGCCGGAAATTTCTGCTGCTCTGTCTTCAGTTCCTGAAGACAGACTACATCCGGTTGTGCCCTGGAAAGCCACGTCTCCAGATTGGCCAGCCTCTTATTAATATTGTTGATGTTGAAAGTGGCGATCTTCAACCGTTAATTCTCTAATTCAGCTGTGGGATGGCGGCTCCGTCGGCGCGAGGATCGGAGGCGGCACTATTCACCTTCGTTCGGGCGTTGTGCATTACCGCGTTTCCGCGGCCCATCCGGGCTGTATACGGCTGGGCAATCGTGATCTGATGTCCCATTGAAGAAAGCTCGCGAAGAGTATCCAGACCAACGCGGGATTCGACGATGACGTCGCAGCCCGTGGGCCGCGACTTTGTAAACCGTGGCGCCTCCAACGCTTCCTGCAGATTCATGCCATGGTCGGCGATGTAGGAAACAAACTGAGCGTGAGCCAGCGGCTGGTTCGCTCCACTCATAATTCCAAAGCCGATGTGCAGATCGTCCTTCTGCATGATCGCTGGAATGATCGTGTGAAAGGGCCGCTTGCCAGCCGCCAGGGCATTGGCGGCCGCTTTATCGAAGCTGAAGCCGCCACCGCGATTGTGCAGGTGAAATCCCATTCCGTCCACGGTAACGCCCGACGCCCAAAGTCCGGAAACGCTTTGGATCCATGACGCGATATTTCCCTCCCGGTCAACAACCGAAAAGTATGTCGTGTCGCTGGAGACAGGAGGGTTGCCGGCTTCGACGGCGCAGTTCGCTTGATCTTTCTTGATAAGCTTGGCCCGCTGCGCGGCGTACGCCTTGGAGATCATGCCTTCGGTAGGGACTTTGATCACGCGCGGATCGGCGACGTACTTCAGGTCGGCGTAGGCAAGTTTCATTGCTTCGATCTTGCGGTGAAACTCCGTCGAACCGAACGGAGACGTGGGGTTAAAATTCTCCAGGATATTGAGCATCGAAAGGGCGGCCAGCCCTTGCCCGTTCGGGGGAAGCTCGTGAACGTTCCAGCCGCGATAGGTGGTCGAAATCGGAGTGACCCATTCCGGTTCAAAGGCAGCCAAATCTTCCGCCGAAAGCAACCCGCCCAGTTTTTGAGATTTGGCAAGAATCGCCTTGGCGATCTCTCCTTTATAAAAGGCGTCGGCTCCTCCGGCGGAGATCGCATTCATTGCCCGGGCCAGGTCCGGATTCCGGAATATCTCCCCAACCGGTGGTGTTTTCCCATTGGGATAGAAAACTCGAACCCCTTCCGGATCCTTTCGAACAAGTTCGGATTCCCAAACGCGGCCCACCATCTCCTGCATCGGAAAGCCTTCGGTGGCGAGGCGGATTGCCGGCTCGAAGAGCGTATTCCAGGGTAGCTTGCCGTAGCGCCGGTGCATCGCTTCCCAGCCGCGGACACACCCGGGAACGGTCACCGAATGGATCCCGGTCTTCGCCATGGCCGTGATCCCTTTGCTCTGCAATATGTCAATGGTCATTGTCCGCGGCGCAGGACCACTGGCATTCAATCCGGTAATCCGCCCCGTTTTCGCATCCCGGTACATGACGAAAAGGTCGCCGCCGATCCCGCACATCATCGGTTCTACCAATCCAAGCACGGCATTCGCCGCGATCGCCGCGTCGACTGCGCTTCCGCCCTGCGACAGAATCATTGTGCCTGCCTGAGACGCAAGAACCTGGCTGGTTGCCACGATTCCGCCTCGTGTGATCACCATGGAACGGCCGTGCGTCCGGTCGGTTTTCTGGGCGCGGCCCAGCCCGGGCGCAGCCAGAATGGGGAGAAAGGTGCGGCGACGCATTTCTAGAGAATACCGCCGGCAGGCAGTTCGGAGACTTTACGTTTTTATTTCCTTTATCGCCAACATCGTAGGCCCGGCGAGTCCACAAATGGCCGTGTGCCGAAAGCTAGTCTCTGGGCACTGGAATCAGTATGTCCGAAACGCGGGAACTTACAATCGTCGCCTTAGATCCAGGTGTGCGGCGGCGAGGGGAAGTTCTCACTGCCCGCGTCAGCGTGCCAAAGGAAGCTCTGGCTCCAGGCCCCCGCGGTCATCGCGTCCACGTTGTGGACTATGACGCTACAACCCATACGCTTTATGCCGCTCACCCAACTCCCGAGGCGGATCTGAAACCTGGAGATGATCCCGCCTTTCACGCGCAAAACGTTTATGCCATCGTGATGCGAACGCTGGCGCGCTTTGAACACGCGTTGGGACGCCGGGTGAGCTGGGGATTCGGCGGCCATCAGATCAAAGTCGCTCCTCATGCTTTCTGCGGAGCGAACGCTTATTACTCGCGAGAGCACGAGGCGCTGTTGTTCGGCTACTACAAAGGGCGCGGACGCTATGATCACACGTGCCTTTCGCACGATATCGTGGCGCACGAGACCGCGCATGCTTTGCTGGACGGCATTCGGGAACGATATACCGATCCATCGCTGCCGGACCAGGCGGCGTTTCACGAAGGATTTGCCGATCTGGTCGCCATGCTGAGCATGTTTTCGCTGCCGGAAGTGGTGCAGTTGGCACTGCCCGCGCGACGCTCGGGCGGCAAATGGCAATTTCGGCAAAGCATGCTGCTCGCAATTGGAAGGAGGCTGGGAGAACTGCGGCGAAGTGTTGCGATTCATCCGGATCCGTCGCTGCTGCTGCAGCCGGAGTTTCAGGATCCGCACCGGCGAGGGGAAATCCTTGTCGCGGCCGTACTGAACGCTTTTGTAGAAGCGTGGCAGCACCGGGCGCCGGCAGACCGCAGGCAAGCGATCGCGCAGGGCGCCGAGATTGCCGATCATCTGTTGACGTCGGTGATTCGTGCGCTGGATTATTCGCCGCCCGTCGACATCTCCTTCAGCGATTATCTGGGGGCCATTCTCACGGCGGAGGCCCAGTCGTCGCCCCGGGGAGATCGCTTTGGGATTCAGGCAGCGCTGCGGCGAAGTTTCGCCGGTTTTGGAATATCGGCTCCGGCCCGGCGGAAGACTCCGGCCCGGCTCGTCTATAAGCATACGCACGTGGAAGCGATGCAGCGGGATTCAAATGAGGTTTTCAAATTCCTTTGGGAGAATCGGCGCGAACTGCAGGTTGATGAGGAAGCTTATACGCGGGTGTTATCGGTGCGGCCTTGCACGCGGATCGGGGCAGACGGTTTTGTTTTGCGGGAAACCGTTGCTGAGTACCTGCAGGCGCTGCGATTACGAGCTAGTGAGATCGACGGATTCAAGCCCACCGCGATGCCGAACGACCAGGTAGTCATCTTATACGGCGGCGGCACACTGATCTTTGACGAATCCGGGGGCTTGCGGCACCACATCGTCAAGCCAATCAACGATACCCGGCGCCAGGCCGCCCGGCTGAATCACCTTTGGAAAACAGGACAACTCGATGGGCGAAAACAGAACAGTAAAGAAGGCGCCGGCGAGCGCTCGCATCCGCATGTACGAGGTAGGGCATGGAGACTGCTTTCTCCTGACGTTTCGCTACCGGAGGCAAGCTGACCGGAACCTCCTGATCGACTGCGGCACCACGGCGGCGACCTGGCAGGAGCAGTACCGGCGGCTTGGGGAAATTGCAAGCGATATCAAGAGCCAATGCGGCGGCCGGCTGGATGCTGTCGTGGCGACGCATCCTCACCGCGATCACGTCGGCGGTTTTACACGCTCGAAAAGTCCGGCGGCCCCGGGCGCGATTCTGGCGGGGCTGCGGCCAAAGCTTGTCTTGATGCCTTGGACGGAGGATCCCAAACGGCCATATTTCCATTACCAGGCGAAAGCCGCGGCCGGTCTGTACCGGGCGTTGAAAGCGAGTTCGGTTCGTGCCGCCATTCCCAATCAACGCGCGGTCGAGAGCCTTCAGCGATTGGGACGCCAGCGAAGGTACCTGCACGCCGGCATGGAATCAGGACTGGAAGAACTCTTGCCCGGCGTTCGAGTGCATGTTCTCGGACCGGCACCGGAGGGGAGGGCGGACCGCGGGTTTTGGCGTGCGGCGATGGAGGGGCCGCGGCCCAAAAAAAAACTCTTTCCCAAAGCCGAGCAGTGGCATCCGTGTCTGGCGCCGCCGCAAACCCGATGGTTTATCGACCGGTTATCGAAGCTGCATGAAGACCAATTGATTGCCTTGGCGCAGAGTTTGAACGAGGCTGTCAATAATACCAGCCTGATTCTCCTGCTGCAGTTCGGAGAGCATACGCTGCTCTTCCCGGGAGACGCGGAGTCGGCGGCATGGCAGGAAGCGTTGCAGTCTCCCTTTGTCCGAAAGATGATTGGCCGGACGACTGTGTACAAGGCGTCGCATCACGGCAAGGCAAACGGCAGTCCACCGCAGTTGGCCGGACTGCTGGAGCAACCGGTGGTCCTGTTGTCGGCTCGCGAGACTGAGGCCGCGATGAATGGCTATGCGAAGCTTGTGAGTACTCCGGCGGCTCGCGCTTCCCAGAGGCTCTACACAGATGTCGAACTGACAACCGACGGAGAATTCGCAGAACTGGAGCAAGCGGCATGAAATTGCCGATCTATCAGGTCGACGCATTTACTGCCAGACTTTTCAGCGGAAATCCGGCAGCCATCGTGCCGCTCGAGACGTGGCTGCCCGACGATCTCCTTCAAAATATCGCCGCCGAGAACAACCTGGCGGAGACGGCATATTTCGTTCGCCAGGGCGATGCCTATCACCTGCGGTGGTTCACGCCAACGGTGGAAGTGGATCTTTGTGGACATGCGACGGTCGCAGCCGCGGCGGTGCTCTATGAATGTTTGGGATATTTGGCGCCGCGCATCGATTTCAACTCGAAAAGCGGCAGACTGAGCGTGGCCCGGGACAACGGTGTGTATTGGCTTGACTTTCCTTCGCGTCCGCCCGTGCCGGCGGCAATGCCGCCGGAGATTCTCGAAGGGATGGGTGGTTCGCCGGTAGAGACGCTTTCCGCTCGCGATGCAGTCCTGGTTTATGGAAGTCAGCGGGAAGTTGCGGCGCTCCGTCCGGATTTTTCCCGGCTCGCGGCGGCTAAGGAATTCTTTGCCGTGATCGCTACGGCGCCCGGTGACGAATGCGACTTCGTTTCGAGGTTCTTCGCGCCGCTCCAGGGAATTCCGGAGGATCCGGTGACGGGCTCCGCACATTGCGAGCTGATTCCGTACTGGGCGGAGAAATTGGGCAGGTCGAAGCTACGGGCCCGCCAGATTTCAAGCCGGGGCGGGGAGCTGTTCTGCGAAATGGCGGGCGATCGTGTCCGGATCGGAGGGCATGCCGCGTTGTATCTTCGGGGAGAGATCTCCCTCAGCCAGCCGCTATAATCTCATTCGGTGGACCTTTACGACGAGATCGTCCGTTTGCGAAGGCTGGGGCAGAAGTGTGCCGTAGCGACGATCGTGCAGGTCAACGGATCGATTCCCAGCTATCCCAGCGCGAAAATGCTGGTTCGGGAGGACGGATCGATTGCGGGAACCATCGGCGGTGGATGCGTGGAAGCCGAAGTTTGGAATGCGGCTCGTGAAGTGATGGAGACGGAACGGCCCCGCAATCTGAGTTTCAATTTGGGCAACGACGCCGCATACGATAACGGGCTGATTTGTGGAGGACAGTTGAACGTGTTTGTCGAGCCTGTCATTCCGCAGCCGCGTGCGCTGATCTTCGGCGCCGGGCACATTTCGCGCAGCTTGTGCCACCTTGCCGCCATGGCCGGATTTCGTGTCACCGTCATCGACAACCGGGAAATGTACGCGAACGCGGACCGGTTTCCGGAAGCAGACCAGATCATCGCCGAAGAGTACGAGACCGCGTTTCCGAAGCTGGTGGTGAACGACACCACCTATATCGTCGTGGTGACCCGCGGTCACCGGGACGATATGCGCGTGCTGCGTTGGGCGGTGGATCAGCCGGCGCGGTATGTGGCCATGGTGGGAAGCCGGCGCAAGGTCTTAGGCGTGGCGAAAGAGTTCCAGAAAGAAGGCGTGACGAAGGCGGCCATTGAGCGGATTTTCGCGCCGATGGGACTGGAGATCGGTGCTGTCACGCCGGAGGAGATCGCGGTCAGCGTTGCCGCCGAGATGATTGCCTGCCGCCGTTTGCCGGCCGGCGATTGGAAGTCGTTTTCGAAATCCATCTACGCCGGCAAGAAGCTGACGACCACCTGAAGCAGTGCCAGATCCCGCCGCAATCATTCTCGCCGGTGGCGAATCCCGCCGCATGGGGACTCCGAAAGCGCTATTGGAGGTGGACGGCGAGACTTTCGCCGGCCGTCTGGCTCGCGTCTTTGCAACGGTTGCGTCCCCTGTCATTCTTGTCACGGGCGCGCACCGGGGACTATGCATCGATGACGCGCAAGAGGTTTGGAATCCCGGTTGGAGTGGCGGCCAGCTCTCTTCGCTGCAAGCGGGAATCCGAGCTGTGCCTGAGACCGCGCCCGCCTTTTTTTTTGCTCCTGTCGATTGTCCGGCGTTTCACGAAACGACAGTCAAAGCCCTGTGGATGGCGTTTCAGCGGGGAAATGCCGTCTTCGCCATTCCCCGTATGAACGACAAGCGGGGGCATCCGGTCCTTGCCGCGCGCTCCATGGCCGCCGAGTTTCTGGCTCTCCCCGCCGGCGGACAGGCCCGCGAAGTCGTCCATCGATACCGTTCCCAAACATGTTATGTCGATGTGGACGATCCGGGGATTTTTGCCGATGTCGACACCCGCGAAGCTTATGAAGCCTTAAAGGCACGCGCGCGATGAAGCGGGCATTGATGCTGCTGGCGGCCGGTGCGGTGGCTGTTTTCGCAGTGACCCTGCTGGTTCGCGCAGAAAGGCTGCGTCCCCGGGTGAAGGCGTCGTTGGAGCGCGCGCTGCAGCGGCAAGTCGACGTGAATGGATCGATCGATTATAAGTGGATCACCGGTCCGGGCCTGGAGATCTCCGATGTCGTCATCCATGAAGACCCGAAGTGGGGACGGGAGCCTATCGCCTATGTGACGGCTCTGGAGGCGACTCCCCGCTGGCTGGCTCTTTTGCAGGGCCGGATTGAGTTTTCCAGTCTGCGCCTGATCGAACCGAGCTTGAACCTGATGCGCACCAACTCCGGCGCTTTGAACGTGCGGCCCTTCCTCGAAGGGGTGCTGGCCACCCGCGAGGGACCCCGGCTTCCGGAAATCCAGGTGAGCGACGGCCGGGTGAATTTCCGGCAGGGACAGCGGAAATCGATTTTCTATCTTACTTCGGTAGAGATGGATCTCCGTCCGACGGAATCGACGGGATTCAATATTCGTGTCGCGGCAGAGGCCGCACGAACCGACCGTCCGCCGATGGGTTACGGCAGCTTCAGCGGCCAGGGCCGGCTGCAGCTTCGCTCTCAAGAGGAGCCTGCGATCGACCTGACGCTCGACCTGGACCGCACGCCGCTTACGGACCTGGTGTTGCTGGCGCAGAACCGCCGGTCCAGTCTCGGAGGCCGAATCAGCGCCCGGGCAAGACTAACGGGTCCGATGTCGAAGCCGCGGATCGATGGCCGAATCGACCTGGAGGGCTTCCAGCGTTGGAACATCCCGGGATGGCGGCCGGGGGCGATCACGCAATATTACCGGGGGAAGCTGGATATGGAGGCTCAGACGCTGCAATTGGATACCTTGAACGATCCAAATGCCGAAACGCCCGTAAGGGGCCGCGTCCGGGCATCGGCCATTCTGACGAAACCCAGATGGGGAGCGGTCCTGGCGTCGGAAAAACTTCCGCTGACGGTGATGATCGATACCGCGAAGCTGATGGGATTCCGTCTCCCGGAAGGCTTCGTGCCTGTTGGAACCGCCACCGGCGCCATTGGAATATCCAGTTCCGGAGACTGGCAGGGCGGGTTCGTTTTTACGGCGCCGGACATCAAAGGGCGTTACGAAATCGCCCCCGGCCAGGAGCGGCCGCACCGTATTTCTATCGCGGCGGATAATGCCGATATTACGGAATGGGCGCGCAACCTGCGGCTGCCCGATTGGATGACCGGTGTCCGGACGCAGGGAACTTTCGAGGGAAGGTCTCTGGCCGTGACCGAGAATCTTCGATTTCGGGGAGTTCGGGCCAGCTGGACAATCGATGACGACCGGATGGCCGGTATATTCGCGGCGCGGTCGATGGGCCGGAAGCTCGAGTTGCGGGCCGTTCGCACCGGATTCGATCTGCGGTTCACCCCGCGCGGCATTGTGGGCCAACTTACCGGAGTGCAGGCGGCAACCGATACGGTAGTGTACCGCGGGTCCGGCGAGATTCTGCCCGAGAATCGTTTTGTTGTGGATCTCGGCCCGTTGAACCTGAAAGGCCGGGCATGGCCGCCGGAGGTGGAAAAGACCGAACGGCGCTAACCGTGCGCGCCGCCTTCGTCCGCGAGAGTTAGGCTGTAGAGAGAGTGCCTAAGTCGCCTCAAAACGGCGGGTCCGGCGCGCGAGTCCTATCGCGAGCTCCTTCGGAGATTCTGGAAGAGCGCCTGAAACGCCTGGGCGAGGGAATCGGCAAAGTCGTTTATGCTTCCAAACATTGGGTCGTGAAGAGGGACCGCAGCTCGTTTGAAATCGCCGCTCTGATCGTCCTCTGGAAAGCTCTGAAGAAGCTGGACCGGGTTTTTCCCGGAAAAGTGGGCCGGTGGCTGATGGAGCGGCCTTCCCGAAAGCTGCGTGTGCTGCGTGTGTTTGTGCAGGGGACGATGGCGATCGTGCCGAAAACTATCTGGTATACGTCCCATGTCCGGCAAATCTGGAATCAGTATCACTTTCGCAATGCGCGGGGAGAGAAACTCGCCCGGGAACTCCTGGAGGGAACATCGCTGGTTCCCAGGCGCATCGAGTTTCCGCCCACGCGAGTATTGGTTTCGGGATGGCCGGGATCTTTGGTTGTCTCGGAGGCGACTGAGCGCGTAACCTGCACTCTTGATGAGTGTCTTCGCGATCTCGCCAAGGAGGAGCGCTTTGACGAAGTGGAGATGTGGCTGCAGCGGCTGCTGAAGCTCAGGCAGCAAGGCTGGCGCCGGGGTCTGTTCTCGACCGACCCGCATCTGAAGAATTTTGGCCTGATCGGCGATCGAGTGGTCCTGATCGATCCGGGAGGATTGACCAACCGGTGGACGGACATCGAGAAACGGCTGGACCTGGAGGCCGTCGTCTCGCAGCCTCACGTCCAGCTGGGTCTGGGGTCCATCCTGGGTGCCCGTCCGGACATCGCGGACAGATTCGATGCCGTGTATAAAGCCACCGTCAACCGGGAGGTCATCCAGGAACTATGGCCGGAGCCGGAAAGTCAGGCAAAGTGACGCGGTTGCGGATCAGGCAGCACTGAGAGCGCGAGTGACCCGTTCAATGGCTTCGTCAATTTCGGCAGTCGATTTGTAGCCCATCGTCACCGTATCCGCCAGCTTATTGCCGAATACATAGTTCACCGCCGCCTGGCGGTCTTCCGGCTTGGTGAATTGGCCTTCGCCCACCAGCTTCATTCCGATGACGCCGGTACCCTGTGGCTTGACCCGGCGAATCTGCTGGATGGCGGCATCATGCTCGCCAAACCCGTTGTCGCCCTCGGCATTGTCCATGCGAGCTCCGGTATGGTTCATCCGCATGAGTGCAACGTCCAGCCAGTTGTTGCCGGGAAACTTCGCCAGAGGCTGCAACCCATGGCAGGAAGCGCCCTTGCACAGGATGACCTTCTTCTCTTTTGCTTCCGAAAGGGCATCGCGCAGGGGTTTCAATTGTTCCGGCCAGGTGGGAGTGCGCACGTTGTGCAGCAGGAGAATGTCGAAGTAGTCGGTATTCAGCTCGCGCCGGAAGCGGTCGATGGTGCCCGTGGGATCGTCCGCATCGCGCCACCGGAACTTCGTCATCAGCCGATAGGAATCGCGGGGAACGCCGCGCAGCGCTTCGGCGAGCATCTCGTGCATCTGGTCGTAGGCATCGGCGGTTTCGAAAAACCGGATGCCGCGGTCGTAGGCATGGCGCACGATTCGGGTGAATTCTTTCTGTCCCAGCTCCCGCTGCACCCGTCCACCGAATGTACCGGTGCCAAAGGCGAGGCGTGTGACCTTGACTCCCGAGTTTCCGAGGGTCACCCAGTCCGTTGCAGATTGCGTTGCGGCCTTCGCGGCGGGAACGCCGGCGGCCAGAACGCCAGCGCCGACGGTAGCAGTCTTGAGGAAATCGCGTCTGGAAAATCGCGACATGCACACCTCCTGTGTTCGCTACCCGTCACGCTACCACATTTGTCCAAAATCTTTTCCGCCAAAAAAAGGCGCGAACCACAGAAGTGGTCCGCGCCAAATCGTCGGAGTAAACTTTTAGCCGCGGCGAGCGCGAGTAGCTTTTACCGGCTCTGCCCCGAAGGCGTTGGCCAGCGTGGCAAGCGGCATGTCGACGGAGCGGTCCACCAATTCCGCCATCGCCTGGATGGGCAGACGCTCATCCCGGCGCTGGAAGCTGAATTCGGAATCGGCGGCGTCCACTTCAATCCAATCGCCGGAGCGGATCTGGTCGGTGGCCATCAGGTTCGAAAGCGGCTGAACCAGCAGGCGCTCAATCGCGCGCTTCAGGTGGCGGGCACCGTATTTGGAGTCGACGCCTTCCTTCATGAGGAGGTCCTTTGCGGCTTGGGTCGTCGTGAAGACGAAGGGACGATCGGAGCCGGTATTGAATACCCGCTGCTGGACCATATTCAGTTCCAAATCCAGGATCTGGCGCAGCTGTCCTTCGCCCAACGGCTTGAACACAACGATCTTGTCCAGCCGGTTGATGAATTCCGGCGTGAATTTTCGCTTGGCTGCGTCCAGGCCGGTTTTTTCGACCTTTTGGCTGAGTTTGTGATCGACGTGCGATACCGCGGCTTCCAGAGCGTGCAGAGAACCGAACCCGAGGCGCGGTGTCGTGATCTGAGACATTTCCGCCGCTCCGAGATTCGAAGTCATGAAGATCATGGCTCGGGAAAAGTCGACTTTGCGGTTGTCCCCCAGCGTCAATGTTCCTTTGTCGAGAATCCCCAGCAGGAGGTTCCAGAGCGAATCGGAAGCCTTTTCGATCTCGTCGAACAGGACGAAGCTGATCTTCACCGTGTCGTTGTGATATTGCGAAAGCGTTTCCTGCGAAAGCAGAGGATGAGTCTCGCGGTGTCCGAGGTAGCCGGGAGGGGAGCCGATCAGCTTGGCGATTTCGTGGGAGTGCTGAAACTCCCCGCAGTCGATTTTGATCACGGCGCGGGGATTGCGGACCAGCGCTTCGGCGGTCGCCTCGACGATGCGGGTTTTTCCGGTGCCCGTGGGCCCCAGGAAGAGAAAGTTCCCGATGGGACGGCCGGGAGGGTTCATTCCTGTCAGGTGCATCTGGTAGATGTTGACGATCTGTTCGATTGCTTCGTCCTGACCGACGATCATGCGGCGAAGCGAACTCTCGAGCTCGGTCGCGTCGCGTCCGGTCCGGCTCGGATCCAGCGAAACCATCTTCCGCTGGCCTTGGTTCATCGGGCTCGACTTTGTGTCGAACATCTTCGGTTTACTCCTCAGAGGAAATGTCCCCGTCTGCCGCCAAAACATGGCTTGTTCTGTCGCCTCGCATGTTGAATGGGCGCAATTCGGCCGCCGCTACTTTTTGGGTTTGGAAGGCCTCAGTTCTACCAGGGAAACCAGCGTACGCGCTGGCATGCGCAGAACACCTATCACGGCCTCGGCAACATCCTCCGGAGCGATTTTCCAGCTGGTGCTGCCGGTCCCCGAACTGCGAG
This sequence comes from uncultured Solibacteraceae bacterium, assembly GCA_964515165.1. Lineage (GTDB taxonomy): Bacteria > Acidobacteriota > Terriglobia > Bryobacterales > Bryobacteraceae > JAPKYZ01. Next base: position 28,893 of record CAZETQ010000071.1, read on the forward strand.
GACTAAAATCCGTATCGACACTGCCGGGAGCAATAAGACTTACGCGAATATTTTCTTGGCGGTAATCGAGCATCAAGGCTTCCGAGAAGCCATTGAGCCCGAACTTGGATGCGTTGTACACCGCACCGCCCGCGAAAGCATTCTTTCCGGCGAGGCTAGATATATTGACGATCTGACCCCCTGCGGGGTTTCGACGAAAATCGGGGAGAACCGCCCGGCAGAAATTGAATACTCCGGTGAGGTTTGTCCCCATCAACTCTTCCCACTCAGCAGAGGAAAAGTCTCCGGCGGTTTTAAAGATACCGACGCCGGCATTGTTGACGAGTATGTCAGGCGTTCCGTAAGTCTGTCGAACCTGATTCATGAAGTCTTCTACGCTGCCAGTAATCCGTACATCGGCTGCGGCGCCGAAGACTTTATCTCCAGATGACAAATGTTTTAGCTGTTTTAACGCCGCATCGACGGACGCCTGGGAACGGGCGCAGAAAGCGACCTTTGCACCTGCGGCGAGAAGCTTCTCGACGACGGCCAGGCCGATTCCCCGGGCGCCGCCGGTGACGATGGCTGTTTTGCGGTCCAGAAAAGAATCCATGGCGCCCATCGTACGCTTGCAAAGTACCGCGTAGTACTTTATAGTGCAAAGTTAAATTATTTCGCAAACCAGGCAGTGTAAAATGGAGCTTTTCATGCAAAGACTTCTGGACGTGTTGAAGCCCGGCGGGGAAGAGTCGCGGCTGGCAGCGTCGCTCGATCCGGAGCGGTTGCCCCGGCATATCGCCATCATTATGGACGGCAACGGCCGCTGGGCTCAGCGCCGTCTGCTCCCCCGCGTAACGGGGCACCGGGCCGGGGTGACGGCAGTTCGGGAAGCCACAGAAACATGCGTGGCCTTGGGTGTTGAGGCCTTGACGCTCTATGCCTTCTCGGTGGAGAACTGGAAACGTCCGCGCACGGAAGTAGAAACGCTGTGGCGGCTGCTTCGGCAGTACCTTCGTCAGGAGTTGGACTGCCTGATGAAAAATAATGTCCGGCTGGCCGCTATCGGCCGGCTGGAAGCGTTGCCGGCGATCGTGCGGCAGACTCTGAGTGAGACGATCGAAGCTACCGCCGGTAATGACGGTCTGCGCCTGAACCTGGCGATCAACTATGGCGGCAGGGCGGAGATCGTGGATGCGGTCAATCACATTCTTCGGGAGGCCAAAAACGGGGCGCCCGCGGCCATCTCCGAAGAAGCGATTACCTCCCGCCTGTATACCGCCGGACTGCCGGACCTGGATCTGCTGATTCGCAGTTCGGGCGAAATGCGGGTTTCGAACTTCCTGCTTTGGCAGATCGCCTATGCGGAATTGCACGTGACGAACACGCTTTGGCCGGACTTCCGTCGCGCCGATCTGCTGCGGGCGATCGTCGAGTATCAGAAGCGCGATCGCCGGTTTGGCGGGTTGAATGGAATGCTGGAGGACGCTCCAGCGCAGCCGGTTTTGGCGGAAGTGGCGGCCCTGCCCGGGAGATGAGCCGGGTTCTTACCGCCCTTGTCCTGATTCCTATCGTTTCCTGGGTTATTTTTCTCGCTCCCTATCCGGTTTTCTGGGCAGTTGTCGCTCTGTTCGCAGGACTTTGCTATTACGAGTACTCGGGACTGGTCGCGGGACATGGCTTTCTTACCATGCCTATTGCGGGCTACGCGGCCGGGTTGTTGGTGCTGGCGGAACTGCACCATTACACGCAATGGCTGCCGGTTCTGATCGCGGTGGCTTCCCTGACGCTCGCCCTGCGGACTCCGAATCTCCGCGATGCGCTAGGCAGCGGGGCGGCGTTCTGCCTGGGAATCTTCTACATTTTCGGATCGTGGAACTCTGCGCTTTCGCTGCGCCAAGCCAGCGCGCACTGGCTGTTCTTCGCGATCGCCTTGAACTGGGCGGGAGATATCGCGGCTTACTACACCGGCCGCGCGGTGGGGCGGCACAAACTGGCCCCGCGAATTTCTCCTGGAAAAACCTGGGAAGGTGCGGCAGGCTCACTGGCCGCATGCCTGATCTTCGGGCTGGTCTACCTGGGTTGGGCCTTTCCGCAAATGCCGTTGTGGCAACGGGCGCTAGTGTCGGTAGCGGGCAACATCGCCGGACAAGTCGGTGATCTTGCCGAATCGGCACTCAAGCGCGGCGCTGGCGTGAAGGATTCCGGAACGATACTGCCGGGACACGGAGGATGGCTCGACCGTCTCGATTCCAGTCTATTTTCGATGCCCGTCGTGGCCGCCATTCGCAGTCTGCTGTGAATCCCCACGCTTAGAAGCTGTGAAGAATTGAGCTTTGGGCCTCGGCATCGAAGCG
>CAZETQ010000072.1:0-14809 GCA_964515165.1 uncultured Solibacteraceae bacterium
AACGGCCTTCGTGGTGACCCATTGCTGCGGCTTGCCGTTCTGGCTGACCCACCCGCTCATGTCCGTCCCGTTGAGCAGTGGCGTCCAGCCCTGCTCCAACAGATAAGGCGGATCGCCGTGCGCTTCGCCATCCGTATATTTCGACTGAGCGGTAAGCGATCCGGCAACCAGGCCGGCTGCGAAGGTTCGGCGTGAAACCATACATCCCTTATGCTATCGATTCGCGGCGGCTGCAATACTTGGCCAAATTGATGTCTGCAGTGGCCAAGCAACTGAGATATTGATGCCGCCGACATTAGCGGCGGCTTTCGATTGATAATCTGTTGGTTTCCTTTTCACTCATAGGTACGACTAAAGGCAACCAAGAATCAACCCGCACCATGATCAACAGATCACTCGAAATCGAGAAGCTGAGGCTTGAGATCGCTCAACTTAAGCGGCCGTGGTGGAGACGATTGCTTCTCGAACCATCCACCGCAATTGCAATAATCGCGGCAAGTGGGACAATTGCCACCGGCTACATAACAGGCTTCTTTGATGTTCAAACGCAGCGTGCTGAAAATGCCCGCGATAAAGCGAGTCTCGATCTGGAAAAGTTGAACGCTGGCAAGACGGCGTTGCATGCTGAAATTGCTGGACTAAAGGGCACCGTCAAACAACTGAATCGTGAGGTCGCACAGAAGCAGGCGGAAAAGTCAGCCCTTGAAGGAGCCCTCGTGCGAGCTCAAAAGGAACTTTCACAACAGGCGCATATCACTGAGGCATGTCGGACTGAAGTTGCAGGGCTCCTAAGCCGTGTTGCTAGCCAATCGGCGAGGAACGAGCCAGAATTTGATGTTCCGGTAACACTATCCGGCGGGCTTTCCGGTGCGGGCCTTTCCTGCACGATCACTAGCCTGACTGGAGGCCGTGTTTCGCAAACGTCTGTCGAACTCGGACGAGTGGGTACTTCCAAACAAGTACGGGCGACACCGGGAAAGTATCTGCTTAGCTGCGGACTGTCGGGCGCAATCTCACAGGGGAAAAGATTGGAAAAGGAGTTTGAGGTGCAGCCGGGAAAGCCACTCGATGTTGGCATGCCATAAAAACGAGTTGAAGTTGGTACCAGAAATGTTATTAGGTATCCGGAAGGGCTGGCGATTGCCTCGGTCGTTAACTCCGCCCGCGATCCTTTGGCGATATCTTATGGTCGCCAGCTCGCGAATACCTCCTTTCCACTTTGATGAATTTTCCTCACACTTTGCCCTTCGTTTCCACCGTACTTGGGCCGGCACACGGGAACACTCTATAATGTTGCTTCCATGCCGCTTGACTGGTCGCCGCTGTGGCTGAGTCTGCGCGTTGCCGCCCTTTCGACCGTGTTTTCTCTGGTGCTGGGGTTATGGCTCGCATATTTGCTTGCGAATCGGGAATTTCGCGGCAAGGATTTTCTGGACGCCGCGGTGACGCTTCCGCTGGTGCTGCCGCCGACGGTATTGGGGTATTACCTGTTGGTTCTGCTGGGGCGGGAAAGTTGGCCGGGGCGATTATACGAGTGGGCCTTCGGGCAACCCCTGGTCTTTACGTGGCAGGCGGCGGTGGTAGCGGCCATTTTCCACTCGCTGCCGTTGTTGGTCAAGTGGTCTCGAGCGGCCCTGGAAAGTGTCGATCGCAGCTATCAATTGGCGGCGCAGAGTCTGGGAGCGTCCAACTGGCGAGTGTTCTGGCGGGTTTCGCTTCCACTGGCCGGCCGGTCGATCCTGGCGGCGACGGCACTGTGTTTTGCGCGATCGCTGGGAGATTTCGGCGTCACGATCATGATTGCGGGCAATATCCCCGGAAGAACGCAAACCGTGGCGGTCGCCATCTACGATGCTGTCGAATCGGGCAATGCGTCCCTGGCCCGGACGCTGGTGGTGATCGTTTCTTTGACGGCGATCGTGATTCTGACTCTTGCCAACCGTGTCAGCCGGCGGGCGGCGGCGTGATTACCGGCATATGATCGCGGCGAAGATCAGAAAAAAATTATCCGGTTTCACGCTGGATGTGGAACTGACCGCGACAGCGGGCGTGACGGTTCTCTTCGGAGCCAGCGGAGCGGGGAAGACACTCACGCTGGACTGCATCGCCGGATTTCAGCGGCCGGACGAGGGCCGGATCCTGTTGGACGATGCAATTCTTTTCGATGGAGCTTCGGGTGTGAATCTCCGGCCGCAGAAACGACGGTGCGGATATGTCTTCCAGAACTACGCATTGTTTCCGCATCTCACGCTGAAGCAGAATCTGGAGTTTGCGGCCGATCGCCTTCCCAGGCTGGAACGGCACCGGCGCATCAACGAGATGCTGGAAAAGTTCAAGCTGGGTGACGTGGCCGACCGCAAGCCCGATCAACTCTCCGGAGGACAGCAGCAGCGATGCTCGATTGCCAGAGCGCTGATCGGTGATCCGGCCTTATTGCTTCTCGACGAGCCGGCGCGCGGTTTGGACGCTCCGTTGCGGGCGGACTTGTACGAAGTGATCCGGCAGGTGCGGCGCGATTTTGACATTCCGGTATTGCTGGTGACACACGACCTGAGCGAATGCTTTGAGCTGGGCGAAGAGATGTTCGTCCTTCGCGAGGGCCGGGTGGTGCAGTCGGGTCCGCCGTCCAAGGTTGTTGCGCGTCCCGCCAGCCTGGATGTCGCGAAGCTGATCGGGCTATACAACCTGCTGCCCGCCGAGATTCTGCAGCTGGATCCGCAGAAGAATACCAGCCTGCTGCGAGTGGGCGATGCGCAGGTGATGGGGCGATACTTTCCGGGCCGCCTGCACGGCGACAAAGTCTGGCTGTGTGTTCCCCAGGCGGCGCTGCGGGTGAAGCCGAAGAATGGCAAGCCGGCGGCCCATCAACTGCTGGCAGAGCTGCAGAGCATCACCGAGCGGCCGCAATCCCTGGTGCTCGATTTTGGTGATGGCTTATCTGTCGAGGCCGTGCGGGAACAAGTGGAACCGCATCGTCATAATAAAGTGTGGGTGATCGAGTTTCCGGGCGACTCTCTTCACGTCTTAAGCCGGTGATGACTTTCGAGCAGTTCGAAGAATTGGGTATCCAGCGCGGGGCATGCCGGTGCGCGGGACACATCCTGGGGCTTCGAATGGGAGTCTACGGCCTGAAGCTGCTGGGCATCGGCGATCCGCATGGCAAGGACCGGAAGCGCTTGATCACCTATGTGGAAATCGATCGCTGCGCCTCCGATGCCGTTTCCCTGGTGACGGGGTGTATGTTGGGCAAGCGGGCGCTGAAGTTCCGCGACTTCGGCAAGATGGCCGCAACCTTTTGCGACCTGCAGAGCGGGCGCGCTGTTCGGGTCTATGCGAAGGAGAGCTCTCGCGATCTGGCGCCCACCAAAGCGGGCCAGGCGGAAGCGTACCGGACAGCTCCGGATGATGTTCTGTTCGACCATGCATGGGTGAAAGTTGAAGTTCCGGAGAGCGATTTGCCGGGCAAGCGCTTTGGCCGCGTTGTTTGCGAGTCTTGCGAGGAACACATCAATTTCCGGCGCGAGGTGCGGGAGCCGGACGGCCGCACGCTCTGCCGCGCCTGCGCGGGCGGGAGCTACTATACGCCGCTCGGCGAGCGATGATCCACGCGATTGTAGACCGCCCGCGAGTTGTTCGCGCGGATATCGTTCATGTACGCAACAAAGAGATCGATGGGCGGGCTCTTTTAGAGATCGCTCAGTGGTTTGTGTCACGAAAATACCGTGTCGTGGTGAATACGCGGTGCGATGTGGCGTTGGCCGCCGGAGCCGCCGGAGTGCATCTGCCCGGCCATTGGATTGACCTATCGCGGTATCGCGCGATTGTCCCGGCAGGCTTTCTCATTGGCGCTTCGTGCCATTCCCGAGAGGACTTGCTGCGCGCCCAGGCGGAAGGCGCCGACTACGCCTACCTGTCTCCGGTGTTCGCTCCGTTGTCCAAGCGCGATGAGCGTCCGCCGCTAGGACTGGACGGATTCTCCCGGATGGTTGCGGGACTTACCATTCCCGTGCTGGCGCTGGGCGGGGTAACGGCCGAACGGATTCCCGAATGCCTGGCCGCGGGCGCCGCCGGCGTGGTGGGAATTTCTCTCGCCCGCGAGCTTTCTTAATTCGCTTCCTGATCAGCGCTTTTGCGGGAGCGGGTGGGACTCGCGGTCAGCGCCCAGCAGCGGAGAACCTCGGCGACGCTCCAGGCCTGGGCGATGCAGGCTCGCGGGGTGTGCGGCTCCTGCGCGTCGAAAATTTCACTGATCGATCCCAGTCCGGCCTCGCCGAAATGAGGGGGGAATCGTTCCAGGAAGGACCGTGCCTCGTGATGCCGGTCGGGATAGACCTTCATCCAGGCATCGATAAACGGTCCGATCAGCCAGGCCCAAACCGTTCCCTGGTGATAGGCGCCGTCCCGGGTTTCGAGGTCTCCTTCGTAGGTGGAACGGAACGCGGGATCGTGCGGCGAGAGCGAACGGAGACCCATAGGAGTGAGCAAGTCGCGCTCGGCGATATCGACCACCGCTTTCCATCTGGATTCATCCAGGATGGGGTGGGGCAGGGAAATCGCCAGGAGTTGATTGGGGCGGCAAGCGGGATCGCCGCCATCCGGCCCATCCACGATGTCGAGCAGATATCCGAGTTTGTCGCTCCAGAAGCGCTGGTTGAAACAGGTGCGGGCTCTTTCGGCGTGCTGATGGATCGTATCGGCGGTGTCTTTCCGGCCGGCTTCCATCAGCCAGCCTTCCAGAAGGCAGAGCGCGTTGTACCAAAGAGCATTGATCTCGACGGCCTTACCGCGTCGTGGAGTGACGATCCAATCGTCCTTCTTGGCGTCCATCCACGTGAGCGCGAAATTCGGATCGCCCTGCGTCAACAGACCATCGGAAGGATCGACTTTAATGCCGAAGCGAGTGCCGTGGATGTGGCAAGCGACGATCTCCTCCAACTTCGGCAGAAGAGTTCTCAGCAACGACCGGTCTCCCGCGATGTCCAGGTACCGGCCGATTGCGTGAAAGAACCACAGGGTGGCGTCGGCAGTATTGTAGAGCCCTTCCCGCTGGCGCTCCGGGAACAGGTTCGGAATCAGGCCCTTGTGGATCGAGTGCGCGAACGTTCGAAGGATCCAGCTGGCTTCGGTGAGGCGGCCGGTGGCTAAAGTGAGGCCTTCGAGCGAGATCATCGTGTCCCGTCCCCAATCGGTAAACCAGGGATAACCGGCGATGACGCTGCACAATTCGTCGCCTTCGGCCTGGGCGCGGGCCTCATGATGCAATCGCCCTGCGGGCTTCACCAAAAACTGATCGGCTGCAAGAACCAGCTCCTTCGCGGTGCGGTCCAGCGCGGTGTTTTTCTTCGGACTGAACTTTCGAAAACTCCGCGCGGCATCCGAGAGCAGCCGTTCCCGCCTCTCCTGGTCGGCGTGAATAGCTTCCCGCGCCGACAGAGCGCTGAGAACCTCCCAGATCTCGGTGGATGCGGTGAGAACAATCTCATGCTCCGTAAATTGCGCCGAGAAGTAGCCGGGGCTCCAGAGCTCTCCGTGGGCTGGATAGCCGAGCATCTCCTCCAGGCGGTAAGTCACCTCATGGAGCCGGATTCGATCCACTGTCAGGACACCCTTGGGTGCGGCAAACCGAAATCGGAGAGGCGGCAGTTCGGAGCCGCGCATTACTTCATAACGGTCATCCCCAACGATCAGCACATATTCCGCGGGGTCCAGCGGCTGGTTCACGGCGGAGTTGTGAGGGCGAAACTGCAACGATGGCCGAATCCGGAGATGAACTTTGCCTTTGGAAGAGAGCAAACGGTAGCAGACCAGAACTGTGTTCTGGCGGTGCGGCATGATGACGCGCTTTTCGAGGACGGCTCCCTCAATCTCGTAGCGCCAGACGGGAAGTCCCGTTTCGAGATGAAAGTCCGTGATATGTTCAGCGCCGTTGATTTGGAAGGGTAAGCCGGCGCGCTCTTCGCCCCCCAGTTGCGCTACGGTGCCATCTTCGAAGTGGAGGTGCTCGATCAGATCATTCAGCATGATCCACCGCCCCAAAGGAGCCGGCAGAGACGAGATCAGATAGCCGTGATAGCCGCGAGTGAGCAAACCCGAAACGGTACCGAAGGCGTAACCGCCCAGGCCGTTGGTCACCAGCCATTCGGTGCTGGGATCGGCGACCGCCGTCGCCAGTTCAGCCGTGGGCCGCAAAATAATCCTAGCCATGAATCACCGGAGCGAGGACGACGGCGCTGTGGCCGGGAATTCTCCATCCTTCTGAAGTCTCGACGTGTGGAGTGCCGTCCCCTCCGTATTTGGGATTTTCGGACGACCAGAGTTCGCGCCAGCCATCGGGGGCCGGCGGGGCCAACAAGGGCTCTGGCGGGGACTGTAGCAGGACATCCATTCCGAGATTGACCAACAGCAGGCGATCGCCGGTCTCTCCATTCATAAATCGAAGAACGAACGCCTTGTCGCTGAGAAACGCTCCGTCCACCGCGCCGCGCTCCTGCTGCCGGAACGCCGGATCGGTGCGCCGCAAGGCGAAAAGATCGCGATGGAGCGCCACGATCTGTTCATCCGATTCCTTGCGGTCCAGTATGCACTCGGCAAAGGTTTCCCGCGATCCAGGGTCTTCAATATGAGATTTTCCTTCTTCGGTCGCCAGCCGGGGAAACTGCTGCATGAACTCAATGCGGCCCGCGCGAACCTTGGGAGCAATTTCCTCGTGGAGATCGGCAAAGTAATGGAACGGGGTGAGCGCTCCATATTCCTGGCCCTGGAAGAGCATCGGCGTGCCGGGAGAAAGACACAGAAGCGCCGTCATCGCACGATACAAGCCGGGTTGGGCCAACTTGCGAACGCGCCTCCCTTTTGGATTGTTGGAAACCTGATCGTGGTTCTCCAGGAAGACTACGGCTGCCGTCGGGCCGATATCCAGCGCCGGCTTTCCCCGGCGGTTCTTCTGCCAGTAGTAGAGCTGGCCCTGGTAGAGGCTGGTGTACTTCGCCGCGGAGATAAATTCCTGCGGGTTGCCCAAGAATCCCGAATAGTAAGCTTCATTCCGGCCAGTCAGTGCCACGACGGCCGAATGATGAAAATCGTCATTCCACAATGCGTCCAAGCCATACCCGCCGCGTTCCGGAGGTCGAACGAGGGTTGAGTCGTTCGGTTCGTTCTCAGCGACGATCAAGATCTCGCGCGATCCGGCGGCAGAGCGCGCCGCGCGCGCCAGAGCTGCGAGGATGTTGTCCTTGGACGAATCGAAGATCTGCTGCGTGGCATCCAACCGCAGTCCATCGAGATGGAATTCTTCGATCCAGTAGCGAGCGTTCGTTGTCACCAGCTCGCGGACCGGCTCGGAATCCGGACCATCGTAGTTCAGCGCATCTCCCCATTCGGTGGCCCGATCGGAGAAGTAGTGCGGAGAAAACTGCAGCAGGTAGTTTCCTTCGGGGCCGAGATGGTTATAGACGACATCCAGGATGACCCCGATTTTGAGAGCATGCGCGCGATCGACAAATGCGCGAAAGTCGCCGGGAGTGCCGTAGGGCGCAAACGGGGCGAACCAGTAGACGCCATCGTAGCCCCATCCGAATTTCCCGGGAAAGGCCGCCACCGGCAGAATTTCAATGGTGGTGATTCCGATATCGGCGAGGCGGGGCAGATCCGCCGTCGCCGCCTTCCAGGTGCCTTCCGGAGTGAAAGTTCCGACATGCAGCTCATAAATGACCTGTCCGCGGATGGAGTTTCCTTTCCAGGCGGTGTCGGTCCAGCGGAACTGCATACTGTCGATGATTTGCGAGGGGCCGTGGACGCCGTCCGGCTGGAAGCGGGAAACGGGATCGGGAAAGCGGTCGCCGCCATCCAGCCGCAGGAGATAGCGGTCGCCCGCCCGGGCTTCCGGAACAAGGCCGGAAAAATAGCCGGTTTTCTCCTGCTGCAGGGCGAAGGGGGGACGCCCCGCGATCAGGACTTCTACGGTCTTGCGCTTCGGCGACCAGACTCGAAAATGGGTTCCGCGGCCGGTTGGCTCCGCGCCGACCGGCAGCCTTCGCGCGGGACTGTCTGTCATTCAGAAATTATCAGGCAGTGCGAGACCGGACCTCACGCTCGGCGGCGAGCCAGTAGTCCAGATCGCGTCCATGGGGGCAGCCATCTTCCTCCCAGCGGTGTCGGGCCAGAGTGGCAATTGCCTCGTGGAGGTCCGTTTCGAGGGCAACGGCTTCCTTTTCCACCGCCGCAGGAGGCTCAGCCGGCTTGGAGGGTGCTTTTTGAGGACTCATCACATGCTAGAGAAGTTGAGGCGAAAATCTGTTACAAAACCGGAGGCGGCCCCCGCGCGTTGGGAGAGATTTGGAGGGCGAATTGCAAATTCGCCAAGCGTGACCCGCATCATCGGTGTTTTCGTTCTGAGTTGTGCGATTCATTCCGCTCTCCCGGCCCAAGAGCCACCTTCGGATGCCGAGCCCAAACCTGCGCCCGCGGTGCGCGACCCATTGAACCGGACGTCCCCGCAGAGCGCGGCGATGGGATTTCTGGAGCGTTGCAGGAATAGAGAGTTCGAACGCGCCGCGCGCTTCCTCAATCTTCAGCGTTTGGGCGATAGACCATCTGCCGAAGGGGCAGGGCTGGCTCAACAACTTTCGATGGTGCTGGATCGTGATGCGCAGTTCGATTTGGCGGGGCTGAGCAATCTCGCCGAAGGCGACATGGCCGACGGGCTGCCGCCAAACCGGGAGCGAGTTCGCGTCTACCAAATGGGCGGGAGAACCGTAGCGGTGGAAATGGAGCGGATCCAGGCTCGATCGGGCGCGATGACCTGGGTATTTTCCGCAGAAACCATACAGGCGCTGCCGCTCTTAATGCAGGTAACCAGCGATTCGCCGATCGAGAAATACTTACCGACTATTCTCGTGACATGGACGCTGGGGGGCTCTCCGATCTGGCGCTGGCTGGCCGTACTGCTGGTGGTGATGCTGGGGTGGGCGCTTTCCGGAATTCTTACCAAGCTGATCCTGATCCCGATTCAGTTGATTTGTCGCCGCTTCATTCGAACATCAACCTGCGAGGCAACCCGGACGTTGTATGGCCCGATCCGCCTGTTGCTGGGAGTTGCCATTCTGGGCGGAGCAGCGGAAATCGTGGCGCCGACGGCGATGGCCCGGCTGTATCTGGGACGTGCCTTGGCTCTGGTTTTCTTTATCGGGCTGGCCTGGCTGCTGTTGCGGATCGTCGATCTGAGCGCCGGCCGCGCGCGCACCGTTCTTGAGGCACGGCACAGCACTTTTTCCAAGTCGGCACTGCCGTTGGCTTCCCGCGTTATCAAAACGACGGTCGTCGTGCTGGCGATAACCGCAGTGCTCAGCGCCTGGGGTTACAACACAACGACCATCCTTGCCGGATTGGGAATCGGCGGTATTGCGATCGCTTTGGCAGCTCAGAAAACGATCGAAAATTTGTTCGGCGGAGTGGCGGTGATCAGCGACCGGCCGGTCCGCGTGGGCGACTTCTGCAAGTTTGGCGACCGCGTCGGCACCGTGGAAGATGTTGGGTTGCGATCGACGCGTATCCGAACTTTGGACCGGACGATGGTGAGCGTTCCGAATGCCGAGTTTTCCGCGATGGTGCTGGAAAATTTCGCGTGGCGGGACAAAATGTGGTTTCACCCGATTCTGAATCTTCGCAAAGACACCTCTCCGGACCAGGTTCGCCGCGTTCTCGAGGAAGTTCGCCGAATCTTGACCTCCCACCCGAAGCTGGAAGCGGGTCCGCTGTGTGTCCGGTTTGTCGGGGCAAGCCAGAAGTCCCTGGATATCGAGACCTTCGCTTATGTGAAGACGCCGAATTTCGACGAGTTTCTGGTGGTCCAGCAGGAACTGTGGCTGAAGATGATGGATGCTCTGGAGGAGATCGGCACGTCGATGGCACTTCCTTCGGAGGTGAACGTCTTTTATAGCCAGGCAACGGCGGAACGAGAGCATTCAGGCAGCTCCCCGGTATCCCACTCGTGAAACCGCAAATTACCGCGGCCGAATACGTCCCGGCGACCGGCGGACTGCCCGTGCTCCGGCAGGCCGTTCAGGAGTGCCAGGGATGTGAGTTATACCGTCATGCTTCACAGGCCGTATTCGGAGAGGGGCCTCGTTCTGCGGCGGTTGTATTCATCGGAGAGCAGCCGGGTGACGAAGAAGACCGGCGCGGCAAGCCGTTCGTCGGTCCGGCGGGAAGGCTGCTGGATCGGGCCCTGGAGGAAGTAGGGATTGACCGGTCTGCGACCTATGTGACCAACGCAGTGAAGTACTTCAAGTTTGAGGAACGAGGGAAGAGAAGGCTCCACAAAAAACCGAGCGTGGGGGAAATTCGGGCATGCCGTCCCTGGCTGGAGGCGGAGCTATCGCGCATCAAACCTTCGGTGATCGTCTGCCTGGGAGCCACCGCGGCACAGACGATGTTCGGGCCGCAGTTCCGTCTGACACAGCATCGCGGGGAGCTGATTCCCCAGGATTGGGCGCCGAAGGCCATGGCGGCCGTTCATCCTTCCGCTATTCTTCGCGCTCCGGATGAAGAGCAACGCCACGAGGAGTACAAGGCATTCGTAGCCGATCTGACGAAGGTGAAAGCTCATCTGGCCCGACTTTCCGCATTACTCTGAGCCCGTCGTCCATTTTATGCGCGAGCAGTTCCATTCGTGATGTTTGACTTGTGTTTCATGATTCCGACCCCTCTGTCCCCGAGATATACACTATCCAGACCATGAAAATAGCCCCTACTCTTTTGTTGGTCTTGTCTGCCGCCATCACCCAAGCGGCTTCCTTTGAGGCGCGGAACCGCTATGACTTGGAGGGAACGTGGAATGTCGATAAGCAGATGATTATAAGCATGTGGACCGATCCTCTCGGGCACGGCGCGAATTACGGGTCTTTCGAGGGCGAGCAAATCGTTGAGGAACTCATGATCCACTTCAACATCACGTTCCCGGAAGCACCCGAGGGAGCTAAAAATGTCTACAGTTTCACGATGGTGAATGGGGATGGGGACGCGTGGCACGAATTCACTCAGGTGGTAACGCCGATTGTTGAGGATTGTGGTGGTACGCCTTGTCATTACGAGCCTCCCACCTATATAGGCTCCGCGAATATCTTGTTCAGTTTCTTCCCGGAGGAATTGGTTATCGGAGGGCGGGATCTGGCAGGCAAGACCTTCGACGTCTCAATGTTGATTAGTCCGAGGACCTTTACGATTTATACGCATACTGCATACAATTCAAAAACTGTGGATACTTGGGGCCCGAGTCATTACAAGACCTATGTAATAGCTTCAACGACTTGGGATATGGAAACGCCGGAGCCGGGAACGTTTTTGGTGGTCGGGGCTGGGTTGTTCATAATTTTTCGTCACCGGTTCTTTCCCCGCTCATCGTGAAACGCCCCCCAAAGCGAGTGCTTGAGGATTCCCCAAGGGCGTCAACGAATTTCTCGGCGTTTCCTCATCGCGGAAATAGGCCAATACGACAGCTATTTCCATGGACGTCTGCGGGCATCATAGTAACCCGATCCATTCTGAGCGCGAGCCGCTACCCATAGCTTTCTATCCAGGTCGTCGTAGTCCTCAAGTCCTGGTTTCGGATACGCTCGACCAGCCATGAAAGGGCCTGATTCCTCGTGCTCAAACTCTGCAGTCTGGTGACAGCAGCCGACAATGTGCTTTACCTCATAGGTTGTGGTTTGCGCCGGCGGCTTCGACGTGTCCAGACTTTGTTATGGCGTTCTCGCGATCCATCGCCTGGCACGAGGAGCGGGGAGCTGATTCCCCAGGATTGGGCGCCGAAGGCCATGGCGACCGTTCATCCGTCCGCTATTCTTCGCGCTCCGGATGAAGAGCAACGCCACGAGGAGTACAAGGCATTCGTAGCCGATCTGACGAAGGTGAAAGCTCACCTGGCCAGCCGCTAAATAACAACTGAATCCCGGTCCGGTCTGCGGCATCTTAGGATGGTGAACAATCCCACCCAAGAGAAGACCCGCCTGGAAGAATCCCGCCTGGAAACGGCGCCGTGGAAGAAGTGGGGCCCGTACCTTTCCGAACGCCAATGGGGCACGGTGCGGGAAGACTACTCCGAGACCGGCAACGCCTGGGATTACTTTTCGCACGACCAGTCCCGAAGCCGGGCGTACCGGTGGGGGGAGGATGGTCTGGCGGGTTTTTCCGACGACAAGCAACGCTTGTGTTTTTGCCTGGGACTGTGGAATACGAAGGATCCGATTCTCAAGGAGCGGCTGTTCGGGCTGACCAACGCCGAGGGAAACCATGGCGAGGACGTGAAGGAGTATTACTTCTACCTGGACTCCACTCCGACGCATTCCTACATGGAGTACCTGTACAAGTACCCCCAGAAAGCCTATCCCTACGACCTGATCGTTAAGCGGAACAGGACTGCCACGAAGGCCCAGATGGAGTTTGAGCTGCTCGATACGGGGATCTTCGACGACAACGAGTATTTTGATGTCTTTGTTCGTTACGCCAAGGCTGGACCCAACGACATTCTGATCGAGATCACGGCGGCCAATCGCGGTCCGAACGACGCTCCGCTGCATGTGCTGCCGAATCTCTGGTTTCGAAACACGTGGTCGTGGGGCGATCAGACGGCGAAACCGGTGATGAAGGCGGAGAGCGGTGCAATCGAAGCGACTCACCCGGAACTCGGAACTCTCACGTTTCACTGCGAGGGGTCGCCCGATCTGCTATTCACGGAGAACGAAACCAACCGCGACCGTGTGTTTGGCGTGCCGAATACGAATCCGTTTGTGAAAGACGGGTTCCACCGGTATGTCGTGGAGGCGGAAACCAGCGCGGTGAATCCTTCGCAGATCGGCACGAAGGCCGCCGCTCATTACGTGTTGAACGTTCCGGCAAACGGCGAAAAGAAAATACGGATGCGACTGACGGCTATCCCTTCGAGCGATCCGTTCGGACCCGGCTACGACCAAACCATGGCTGCCCGGAAGAAAGAAGCCGATGAGTTCTACCGGAGCATCACTCCCGCCGCGGCCACGGCAGACCAGGCGCTGGTGATGCGCCAGGCGCTGGCGGGCATGCTTTGGAGCAAGCAGTATTACTACTACGACGTGAACGAGTGGCTTCGCGAGCGTGGAGCGGATCCCATTCGAGGGACCACCGGCAGGGCTCCCCGGAACCGCGAGTGGTATCACATGGTGAACGACGACATCATCTCGATGCCGGACAAATGGGAGTATCCCTGGTATGCGGCTTGGGATCTCGCTTTTCACACGATCGCCCTGGCCCAGGTGGATGTCGACTTTGCCAAAAATCAGCTCGGCCTGATGCTCCGCGAGACGTATCTACATCCGAACGGACAGCTTCCCGCCTACGAATGGAACTTCAGCGATGTGAACCCACCGGTACATGCCTGGGCAGTTTACTTTCTGATGACTCTGGAGGAGGAACAAAGCGGCCATTTCGATTTCAACTACGTCGAGCATGCGTTCCAGAAGCTGCTGATGAATTTCACATGGTGGGTCAATCGCAAGGACACCAGCGGCAACAACGTGTTCGAAGGCGGATTTCTCGGTCTCGACAACATTGGAGTGTTTGACCGCTCCTCTCCGGTGCCGGGCGGCGGTGTTCTGGAGCAGGCGGACGGAACCGCATGGATGGCGTTCTATTGCATCTGCATGTTGCAGATTGCGATCGAACTGGCGCAGAAGAGCCCGGTCTACGAAGATCTCGCCTGCAAGTTTTACGAGCATTTCATCTGGATTGCTTCGGCGATGGATCGGATTGGCGATCAGCAGGACGAGCTTTGGGATGAAGAGGACGGTTTCTTCTACGATGTTCTGCGTCTTCCCAACGGCTATGCGATGCGAGTGAAAGTCCGGTCCCTGGTGGGTTTGTTGTCGCTGGCGGCTACGGCGGTGTTCCCCTTGAAGTCCCTGCTGAATCTGCAGCGGTTCCGCGAGCGGGTGACATGGTTCAACCGGCAGCGGCCAGAGCTTCTGGCGAACATCGCCAACCCGGAGGATCCGGGGCCCAACGATAATTTCCTGCTGTCGGTGGTCAATGAGCGGAAGCTCCGGCGGCTGCTGCATCGCTTGCTCGATCCGGAGGAATTCTTCAGCGACTACGGAATCCGGTCGCTGTCGCGCTGCCACAAGGAAAATCCGTTTACCTTCACCTTGGGGCGCGATGTCTATCGGGTGGACTACGAGCCGGCGGAATCGTCCACCGGCATGTTCGGGGGCAATTCCAACTGGCGCGGTCCGATCTGGATGCCGGTGAACATCCTGTTCGTCCGCGCGCTAAACGTGCTGGCTGCCCACTATGGCGAATCCTTCAAGATCGAGTGTCCTACCGGCTCCGGAAAAGAAATGACGCTGGGGGAGATCGCTGCGAATCTGTCCCGCCGCTTGCAGGGCATCTTCCTTCGGAATCAGGAAGGAATCCGGCCGGTATATGGCGGGTCCGAGATTTTCCAGAAGGATCCCCACTGGCGCGATCTGATTCTTTTCTACGAGTACTTCCACGGCGATAACGGAGCGGGCATCGGAGCCAGCCACCAGACGGGCTGGACGGGCGTGGTGGCGCGGCTGATCGGTTTTACCGGCATCGCCACTCTGCAACAGCTGAAAACCGGACGGATTCCGTCTATTCTGGTTAGCCGGGACTAAATGTTACTCGGAGCCGTCACCTACAACGTCATCAAAGACTGGAATCTCGACACGATTCTCACCAAGCTTCCGGAGCTGGGGTTCGAAGCCGTGGAGCTGCGAACTACGCATGCCCACGGGGTGGAGATCTCGCTTTCGCCGGC
>CAZETQ010000072.1:14909-29502 GCA_964515165.1 uncultured Solibacteraceae bacterium
CCGTGGAGCTGCGAACTACGCATGCCCACGGGGTGGAGATCTCGCTTTCGCCGGCAGAGCGAAGGCAAGTCGCCACAAGGTTTGAGCGCTCCAAAGTGCGCCTTTTGAGCTTCGGCTCCACTTGCGAGTTCCACTCCCCCGACCCTGCTGTCCGGCGGCAGAACGTCGATCTGGGAAAAAAATGGATCGATCTGGCGCACGACACGGGCGCCTGGGGGGTGAAGGTTCGCCCGAATGGGCTTCCGGCGGAAGTACCTCCGGCTCAGACCATTCAGAACATCGGAGCCGCCCTGCGCGAGCTCGGAGACTACGGCGCCGGCCGCGGCATTGAGATCTGGATGGAGGTTCACGGGGCGCTGACGCAATTGCCGCCCAACTCCGCTGCCATCATGCGGGCGGCCTCTCACCCGCAGGTGGGCGTGTGCTGGAACTCGAATCCGACGGATGTAGTGAACGGGTCGATCAAGCCCAGCTTCGATTTGCTGCGTCCGTGGATCAGGAACGTTCATATCACTGAACTGGCTTCCAACTACCCTTACCGGGAGTTGTTTGCTCTCCTCAAAGCCGCCAAATACGAGAGATACACTCTCTGCGAAGCTCAGGAGTCGAAAGAGCCGGAACGCTTTCTGAAGTGGTACCGGGCGCTCTGGCTGGAACTGCAGCGAAACTGCGCATAAAACCCGTGCCTTGAAACGCTGGGCTTTACCGCGTCACCACCTTTCCGAAGAAAGATTGGAGGCTCCCTTGGCAAAAGCAAGCCCGACTGAATATGTGATTCTGCCGCCTCGCGACATGGCGACCACCGCGGCGCATGGTCCGGGAAGATTTCTGGCCAGTCTTCAGGCGTCATTCGATGCCCCCGGTTCCAGCCGAACCGCCGTCAAGACAGCCAGCGGAGCCACGGTTTCGGTCACCGTTATGGACTCGATCGAAAACACGGGCGCCAAGCTCGTCAAGTGCAATTCCGATGAAGTAGCAGCCTTGCGAGCCGCAGAACCGGGCGTTCGCGTCGTTCCGGTGGTTTATTTTAAGCCCGCCTTACACCGGCCTCACATCGAACAAAAAGTGAGGACTGCCGCGGGGAAAGCCGTTGCCGGCAAACTGACTCTCACGATCGTCTCCGCGAAAACGGGCAAGCCCGTTGCAGGCGTCTTCGTCGTGGCCTTCACCAGTTTTGCCAATCGGGAAGGTGCGCAGGGAACGACGAATTCCAAAGGCCAGGTTTCCCTCGCGCTGGGTGGAACGAAGAAAAAGATCGACCGCCTCTACATCCTCGCGGAGGTCAATCTCTGGCCGGCGATGCTGAAGAATGTCACGATCAGCAACGGCCAGGTGATCAAGCTGCAGGATATCGATCCAAAGTTCACCGATTGCGTCCGGTATTTCTACCCGAAGACAACGCTCGAAATGGGGGCGGGAGTTCGCGTCGGCGTGGTCGATACGGGAGTCGCGCTCGATCATCCGAATCTTGTGGTGGAGGGCGGCCAGAACACGGTAACGGGCGAGAAACCGGATGATTTTGGAGATAACGGCGGCAGCGGGCACGGTACGCATTGCGCGGGGATCATCGCTTCCCGGAAGGCTCCGATGGGTGTTGCTCCGGGAGTGATCCTTCGCAGCTATCGCGTGTTCGGCAAGAACTCGGATGGCGCTTCCAACTTCGCCATTGCGAAAGCCATCGACGCCGGAGTTTCTGACGGCTGCGACATCCTCAGCATGAGTCTCGGGGGCGGCGACGCCGACACGCTGACCGAAGAGGCCATCGCCAGTGCCCGCGCCGCCGGAGTGCTGATCTTCGCCGCCAACGGCAACGACGAGCGTCAGCCGGTGAGCTTTCCTGCCGCCGATCACTTCTGCCAGGCAGTCTCGGCCATGGGCCGTACGGGAACATACCCACCCAAAACCGAACCCGCGGGCAGCGTGGCGAAACCATTTGGTACGGACAAGAAGAATTTCATCGCTGACTTTTCCAATATCGGTGACGATACGGATTTCACAGGTCCCGGTGTTGGGGTGATTTCCACAGTCCCCAAGGGTTTGGGCGTGATGAGCGGTACTTCGATGTCATGTCCGGCAGAAGCGGGTGCTGCGGCGAGAGTCATCGCGGCCAATCCAACGATCGTGGAGATGACCCGGAATGCCGATCGGTGGGCAGCGATGGTAGAGGCTGTTTCCGGAAAAGCCAAGAAGCTCGGTTTCGGCGCCATCTTCGAAGGGCAGGGGATGATCCGCTAGCGGGGAGGCGCTACTCTGTAGCCATGCCACGCTATGTTGTCCGGTCGTCCAAGGGAGACCTTTCCCCGGAACAGGTGGCTCAGTTGAAAGCTTCCGGGAAGGTCGCCGTTGTCGACGAGTCGCCTCGAATGCTGCTGGTCGACGCGGGTGAGAAAGACCTGGACGAAGCGGTGGCGTCGTTCGGTGATCTTACGATTCACGAGGAAATGTCCTATTCGGTGCCGGATCCCCATCCGAGCGTGCCGAAACCGGAGAAGCCGCCCGCAAAGCCGAAGAAGAAATGAACGTCGAGAAGTGAGCGTCAACCGTCGCTTCGATCGGATCCGAGTAGCCGCCCCCTAACGTAACGACCAAGGGGAAGGGTAGGGAGAGCACCATCTCATCTCGTCGGCGCATCCCGCCCGAAGTCAGCGAAAGCTTTCCTAACCGGTCCGTCGCCAAGGCATCCACTCCGGATTGAAAAAAGACGATATCCGGAGAAAAACGCCCAACTTCCGGCAGGATTCTCGACAGCTCCGAAAGATACTCCTCGTCACCCGTTCCGTCGGCGAACTCGACATCGATTTTCGACTGTTGCTTCCGAAAGGGGAAATTGTTTTTCCCGTGCAGGGAGATGGTCAGGACATCCGGGTCGGCCTCGAAAATGGCGGCCGTTCCGTCGCCCTGGTGGACGTCGAGGTCCACAACTGCAGCGCGGCGAATCGCGCCCTCCTGCCGGAGGGCTTCGCTGGCGATGGCGATGTCATTCACCACGCAGAAACCGGAGCCTTCATTTCGAAAGGCATGGTGCGTGCCTCCGGCCAACCCTCCTCCCCAGCCGTGCGCGAGAGCCCGGCGGGAAGAAGCCAGGGCACTGCCCGCGCTGGCCAGCGTGCGCTGAACCAGGCCGGGACTCCAGGGAAAGCCGATTCTCCGAATGACCTGCGGGGAGAGCGTGCCGGTGAGGAAGGCGTCGATGTAGGCGGATTCGTGCACGCGCACCAAATCCGCCCGAGACGCCAGCGGCGCGGGCTGCAGATCGAAGAGACCCGTCGCGGCCAGACGTTCCCTCAGCAGCTTGTACTTCGTAACCGGGAAACGGTGGCCGGGCGGCAGGGGAAGCTCCCAATGATCGCAGTAATAGAGAACCATGCCGCGCCTCGCGGGCGTGTGTGCGGAGGAAATTACCGCTTGGACAGATCGCGGATCCAGATGTCCTTAAACCGCATGTTGCCCTGACCGCCGGAGTGGAGCTGCAACGCGATCGGGCCGTCGAACGACTTGGGCTTGGGATCGGTGAAATCTACCATGGGCACGCCATTCAAACGGGAGACGTAGCGGTTTCCTTCGACCTTCAGCAGATACTCGTTCCATTCGTCTTTCCGGACCACCAGCTCATTTTCCGGAGAGGGCCAGACGATCCAGGCGCGGCCGTCGCCATAGATGCCGCCGGTGTGCTGTCCGATGCGGCAGTCAATCTCGAACTGCAGGCCCTGGGAGACATCGGCAGTGCCGGGCTTGAAGCCGACATGGAAGAAGACTCCGGAGTTGCCGGTGCCTTCACACTTGAACCGCAGCGCCAGGTGGAAATCCGTGTACGACTTCGTAGTCTGCAGGTACCCGTAGTCTTTACCGAGGGCTTCGCCGTGGATAGTCCCGTCTTCGACCCCCCACTTCTCCTTGCCGACCGGCTCCCAGCCGGTGAGGTCCTTGCCGTTGAAGAGCTGAATCCAGTCCTCGCCGGGAAGTTTCGGCTTGGCGGCGGGCTGCGCGGCAAGGGCCGCGGCGGTCAAAACAGCGAGAGTAACGAAGCGCACGAAGCTAGGTTAGCTCAGACCGAACGGCATTCGCGATCTCGTTCACCCAGTGAGAAACCATCGCCGGATCGGCGCCTTCCACCATCACACGCAGCTTAGGCTCCGTTCCGGAGTACCGAACCAGGACACGGCCGGAGTCATGGAAGGCGGATTCGGCGGCGGCGATCGCCGCGCTGACGCCTGGCAGGTTTTGAATGGGGAGTTTTTCCTTGACTCGGATGTTGATGAGTTCCTGCGGGTAAGATTGGAAATCCGCCGTCAGTTCCTCCAGCGACTTACCGGACCCGACGACCGCGTCCATGGCCTGCAGGGCCGTCAGCATTCCGTCGCCGGTGGTGGCCAAGTCCGAAAAAATCACGTGGCCCGACTGTTCCCCGCCAATCGAAGCGTTGTTCTCCCTCATCATTTCGAGAACGTATTTATCGCCAACTTGAGCCCGGAGCAGCTTCACTCCGTCGCGCTCCAGTGCCTTTTCGAATCCCAGGTTGGACATTACCGTGGAGACCACGGCCTCGCAAGGCAGGCCGCGGGTCTTCCGCCGGCGCGCAGCGGCGAGAAGCAGCCCGTCGCCATCGATAATCTTGCCCGACGGTCCAACGGCAATGCACCGGTCCGCGTCCCCGTCGAAGGCAAATCCGCCGTCCGCCCTTTCGGCGACGACTCGGGATGCCAAGTTGTCGACGTGCAGCGCTCCGCAGTCCTGGTTGATGTTTCGACCGTCCGGGGAACAGCCCAGTTTTACGACTTCCGCGCCCAATCGTTCAAAAAGGGCGGGTGCGAGGTGCACGGCTGCTCCGTTGGCGCAGTCCAGCACAAGCTTTCGCCCATCCAGACGGTGGGGAAACGAGGCAACCAGGTAGTCGAGATATTGAGAATCCAATCCGGGATCAACGGGGAGCGGGAACCGCTGGACGTTGACACCCGCGGCAAGGGCCGCGAAGATCCCGTCTTCCAGCTCCAGCTCCGTTTCGTCCGGCAGCTTGTAGCCGGAGTGGTCGAAAACCTTCAATCCATTGTCTTTAAACGGATTATGGGAGGCCGAAATCATGACGCCGGCGGCGAAATCGCCAGTCTTGGTCAGCCATGCCAGTCCGGGCGTCGTGACCAGGCCCGCGAACGCAACGATGGCTCCGGAGGATATCAATCCGGCAGCCAGCACGTCGGAAATCCAAACTCCCGATTCCCGGGTATCCATTCCAATGAGAACGCTATGAGACGCCGCATTCCGGGTGGCGGCCCAACGGCCCAACGCCAGCCCGAATGCGTAGACTGTCTCTTCGTCGAGAGGCGGCTCGCCAGCCACTCCCCGCATGCCGTCCGTGCCGAATAGTTGTCGCTTTCGCAAACTAGAAACCCCCGAAACTGCCCGGCAATCAGTCTTTTATCTTCTCTAAAAACACTTTTACACTGACCATCGACGCGGAATCGATTCGAACTCGCGGATTCTCGATGTAAGTATGAAGCCGGGCTTCCACCAGTTTCTCATCGGCAGAACGGTCGATATTTCCGAAGTCCAGGGGATCGCACTGCGCTTCTTCTACCGCATTTACCTGACTTTCGGGTCCGGAGACAACCAGCGTGTCCGGTTCGATCGTGTGTTTGGCGATCCGAAAGCCCTGGGGAACCGGTCCGGAGAATCGAAGCCGGACTGGAACCGAGCGCCGCACGTGCCGTTCCAGGACCACGCGAAGCTGATAGGGGATGGCTCGCACCATCTCCACGCGGGGGGGAAGGTCGACGATGGAGCCGGGAACATCGAAGGTACGCTCTCCCGCATCCTGCAGCGATTCCAGGTCCAGCACCACGGACGTTCGCGCAAAACTGTTGCCCGCAAGGGCATCTCTAGGCCCGCGCACTTGCAGCTGCACCCGATCCGGAAGTTGGGTTCCCACGTCCAGGCCGACGGGGAAATTCTTAAATTCCACCGGTGCCGCGATGTAGGTGGTCAATAAAGGAGCGTCCACCAGAGCAAACCACAAAAGCACCGCTACGGCCAGAGAGATCAGCTTGATGTAGAGATTTCTCGTGAGTGCTGCGTACAGCCGCCGGAGGACATTCATGGCGTTACGGGTTTACCGTTTCCTCGGATCGCGTGGAGCGCGGAGGAGCTACGGAACTCTGTCTCCAGCGGCCCAATAAGCCGCGCCTGCCGATCAGTTGCGCCTCGATCTCCTCCAGTGTCACATCGTGGTGAATTTCGCCGGTCATCGCATAGGACAGGCTTCCGGTTTCCTCGGATACGACCAGCGAAAGGCAGTCGGTATCCTCGGTGATTCCGATGGCGGCGCGATGCCGCGTTCCCATGGAATTTGTCAGGTGCGGATTCAGCGTGAGGGGCAGAAAGCAGGCTGCCGCCGCCACCCGGTCGCCCTGCAGGATCACCGCGCCGTCATGAAGCGGCGACCCCGGATAGAAGAGCGAGATCAACAGGTCCCTGCTGAGGCGGGCGTCCAGATGAACGCCGGTTTCGATAAACGTGCGCAATCCGATCTCGCGCTCCACCACGATCAATCCGCCGATCCGCTGCTGGGAGAGGTACTGCATGGCCAGAAGGATGTCATCGGCCGATTCAATCTGTTCCAACTTTGCGCGAAATCCGAAGATCCGCTGGGGTACCAGACGCATCAGCATCCGCCGCAGCTCCGATTGAAACAGCACGATCAGCGCCACGGCGGTATACGGCGCCAGGGTAGCCATCACCGCGCTCAGCAGATCGAGACCCAGATACTGAGAGCCGACGTAGACGCACAGCAACACCAGCATTCCGATGAGAATCTGGGCCGCGCGGCGCCCCCGAATGTTCACCACCAGGTGATAAACCATGGCGGCGACGAGAAGGATATCGATGACCGCCGTGAGGGTCAGCTTGGTTCCAAATAACTTGAGTGCGGCAAAAACCTCAGACATTCGGGAACTGGTAGAGAGCCTCTTTGACAGGCACTCCGGCAACTTCAATTTTGTTCAGGTCGGCCGTACCGATGCCGGCCTGTTCCGCCAGCAACAGCGAATTGTCGCAACGCGTAAAGGGCGCGACACCGCGCGTCGCGCGGGGATCATAGCCCATCACGGCCGTGCTGACGGCGTCCGTCGTGACGCAGTTCCGTCCGGCCAGCAAAACGCCGGGCTTGACGTGAGCCAGCCCGGCCCCTCGAATCCACGGACCTTCGCCGCCGGTCATCGTTTCAATTCCATCGATAAAAGCCAGGTCGATAGGCCGGGCGCTGACGACGTCCACGAGAATCCGGGGCATCCGGTAGTGCGGGTCGCGGCTGCTCGCCGGATCCAGTTCGCCGGGGGAGCAGCTGGCGGGCTGGCGTTTGCCGGCATGGCAGATGGCTCCACGGCCCGCGGTCGGGTTTTCGTTCGGCTCATCGACGCCCGCGCTGTCGCCATAGATCGACGCGGGGGTAATCCCGAACATGTTCTTCATCGAGAGCGTCACGCCGCAGGTGGCGTGATTCTTCAACTTGGCCATCGAGACCAGGACGTCGGTGTCTTCGTAGGCATGATTCAGGTCGAAGGCGGGGAAGATATAGCCGCCGTGCGCGGCCTTCAAACGCGAGTATTTCTTACCCTTGCCGAGCGCATTGGTGTTCTCGAATTCCATGTTAGGCGCGGCAGCCACCAGAGTCCGGACATTCCAGCCGGAATCCAGCATGTATTCTTCCAGCGGTCCGGAGGTGGCCCACGCGCTTTCCACAAAGCGGACGCGCTTGGCGCCGGCGCGGTGCATCAAGTAAGCCATTGCCCCGATCGTCTTCGGATGCGTGTAGTGGGTAACTCCCAGGGCCTTTCCTTGCAGCCGCAGGGCAGGGCTGCCGGTCAGATTCACCTTCACGGTGACGGTCTTATTCTTCACAAAACCGAGCCCGCCGATCTTGTCGAATAAGTCGCTCATCGCCGCCGTCAGGCCGTCGTCGTAAAGCTGGTACTTCGCAATCGCCACGGGCGCTGTCGGCGCTTCCTTGGCCGCCATCGCGGAAAAAACAAACGGGGAAATACCGGAAATCGCTAAAAAGTCCCTGCGATTCATCGAGCTGCTCCTATGGGCTTAATTGTCTCAAATACGATCGTTCCGGCGATAGAAATCTTCGGAATTTCCGCACCAGTTCCGTCATCCACCTCAAAGAGGTGGAGCGTCTTTGGCGGGTCCTCAGGAGTGTATAGGGTCGCCTTGGAAAACTTTCCTAATAAGTGGGCGGTGATATCTTCTGCGGCGTAACTGGCATAGTTTACGAGATACAGGGCCATCTGTTGTCCATCGGCGGACGCTGTCAGGTCGGACAGCATGCTGGATACGTTGAAAAGCCGTGCCCCCAGGTTTCGCCGTCCGATCATGCCGTTCACTTCTTTCCAGATCTGGTCCAGTTTTTCGACGTCCGTTTTATCCAGTGTTATCTGGTCCGGACGGGGTTCCGGCATCTTCCATCCGGGGGGCGCCTGTAGGATCGTCCCGCCGCTCCGGGTAAATCCGGTGACAATCGCCTTTTGATCCGTAGTTAAGGAGCCGGGATCGACGTTCACCGCCATCGTGGCGCCCTGGAACGAATCTCGAGTCATCTTCGAGCCGGGAATGGGACGGACGGGAGTGTGTCTTGTCGAGATCATGTCCAGGACGCCGCCGGACAATAAGCCGCCGCTGGCCACATCCTGAATCACCGACATCTGCCCGGCGGGACGGAAATTCCGCCACTCCGGGTGGCTTTCATAGAACCGGAGTAGATCGTTGATGCGCTGCCAGTCTTTCAGTGCTTTCTCTTCCCGGGCAAGAAGTCGTTTGGAAAAATCATCGTCGAAGGAAACCACCCAACGGGCGCCTACCGCCGTGGCATCGGCGATGGCTTGCAGGTAACGCTCGACGGGAATGATGGTTCCCCGGGGCGGCTGGTTCGCGAGCCAAACCGTCGACCTGGTCGCGGCTCGCGCAAACCGCAGAAAGCCCTGATTCGTATCGATCCACGGAGCGCCGGAAGGCATCGCCTTGTTCTCATCGTCCGTCGTATTGATGCCGGGCCAGACAGCCTGCTCCGTCGCAATGACGGGGTCCTTGGAGTCCAGCGGCAGTTTGTTTCGGGGAAATAACGGAACGTCTTTTCCGAGAACCACCAACTGCAGGTTTCGGGTCTGCGCCGCGTCACGGAATGCCGCGTTTGTGTCGGCTGGAACGACGAGACAGTTGATCGCCGACTTCTCGAGTAAATCGAGAGATTTAGGGTCGGAGGACGGCCAACGGGCGGGAACCCAATCCGGCGCAGTCACTCCGAGCACCAGAAGCGCGAACGCGGTCATGCTCACACTTTAACGCAGCGCAACAAGAACGCCGATGCGGTTCGGATCGCCCAAACATTCTAGTTGACAATCTACTAGAGCCGCCCTACTCTTTGGTAGATAAACTACCAGACGATGCCGGATATCAATCCTATGCCGCTACTCCAGGGAACCCTGGATATGCTCATCCTTCGAACCCTGATCTTCGGTGCCCGGCACGGTCATGGCATCGCGGTTACCATTCAGCGCACGTCGGAGGACGATCTACTTGTGGACCACGGGTCTCTCTACCCGGCACTCCAACGGCTGGAGCGGCAGAGACTGATCAAGTCGAAATGGGGCACTTCGGAATTGAACCGTAAGGCTCGATTCTACGAACTGACGGCGGAGGGAAAGCGGAAACTCACGGTCGAAACCGGGAAATGGGAACGCATGGTTCGAGCGATTGGCCGCGTTCTGCAGCACCCCAAAGAAGAGGAGCGCTGAGATGTTCTGGCGCCGGCAGAGACGGCTTGATGAAGAGGTGGAATCCCATGTGGCGGAGGGAACCGCCGAGCACATCGCCCGTGGGATGGATCCCATTTCTGCCCGAAACGCCGCCCTTCGGACATTCGGCAACATCGGTTCGGCGAAGGAGAAAGCTCGAGAACTGGATCCGTTGTACTGGCTCGATACGGTCTGGCAGGATACGCGGTTCGCTTTCAAGCTGATTCTGCGAAACAAGTGGATGAGCATCGCCATCGTCGCGACGCTCACGGTGGGAATTTCGCTAAACGTCAGCGTGTTCAGCTTGCTGAACGGACTCCTACTGCGGCCTTGGGTAAATGTCGAACCCGAAACCTTTGTTTCCCTGCACCCCCGATATTCCGGACAATACACACTGCGGTATTCCGATGGCGGGATGACGCAACCGGACTATGAGCGCTATCGTGATTCCGCGACATCGCTGGAATCCCTAGCCGCGTATCAGCCGGCTTCGGTGACGCTAAGTGGGGAAGAATCCGGAACTCTTCGGGCCGTTCTCATTTCCTGCAACTTTTTCGAAGTGATTCGTACAGAACGGCCCGTGCTCGGGCGCCCTCTGCGTTCCGACGAGTGCGAAGTGACGGGGCAAGCTCCGGTTGCCGTGGTGAGCGAGACGTTCTGGCGCTCGAATCTAAAGGCGGACAATTCCGCGATCGGCCGAGTACTCCACCTGAACCGGCTGCCGGTGACTTTGGTAGGTGTCATGCCGGACGTTGCGTTGAACGGCACGCCCGCGCCGAGTGTCTGGATTCCCTACACAATGTTGACGCGGCTTCGTCCGGCCGACGACTATTTCGCCGATCGACGAGCACAGTGGTTGTCGGTGATTGGCCGCCGCCGCCCGGAGTACTCCCAGGTGCAGGTACAGAAAGAGCTCAGCGTGTTATCGCACCGGGCCGACGAAGAAGTGCCCGGCCGCGTGACAACGCTGGTAGTGACCGATGGTTCCCTGGCGCAAACACCCGGCGTTCGGGAGAAAGCGGCCCTGCTCATCGCGGTGATTTTGGGGAGCACAGTACTGTTGCTTTTGCTGGCGTGCGTCAATGTCACGACTCTTCTGCTTTCCCGGTCCGCGGCGCGTCAGCGGGAGATCGCCGTGCGATTGTCACTGGGGGCCGGACGTTTGCGGCTGCTGCGGCAACTCCTCACGGAAAGCCTTGTTCTGAGCGGGATCGCGACGATCGTCAGTTTTGTCATCTCCGCATATGCGCCTGCCGCGCTCTGGAATTCTCTACGGCTGGGTCAGGCGTCGTTCGATATGAAGCCTGACCTGCGCGTGCTGTTTATTGCGTCGCAGTCGCCGTCGCTACGGGATTGATTGCAGGCCTATCCCCGGCGACGGAATCGCTTCATCCCCGGATCGCTGAATCGTTGAAAGGAAGCAGCGCTACGGTGGCGACGGGACGCCGCGGATCGCGTCTGCGAAACACGCTTGTGGCCCTCCAAGTCGCCCTCAGTCTATCGGTGCTTGTGGATGCCACCTTGTTTGTCCGTGTCCAGAGAAACCTCGTCTCCTATGAGCCGGGTTTTGAAACCAAACAGGTGCTGAGCGTCACACTCGCATCCGTTCTTATGGGATTTTCGCCGCCGCCCGCGTTTTACCAGGATCTGGAGTCGCGTGTGAACGCGATACCGGGTGTGGTTGAAACCAGTTACGCTTCGCACGCTCCGTGGTTGGGCCGGAACTCGACGGAGCTATCGGCCATCGACGGAAAACAGATTCCCCCGACACGCGACTATCGGCGGGACCCGGCTCGACGGGACGTGATGTCGCAATACTTCTCCGTATTGTCCATTCCGCCGATTCAGGGGAGAGTGTTCCGGAACGGAGAAGCCGGCGGGGCCCTTCCGGTAGTCATTTCCGAAGCGATGGCCCATCTATATTGGCCCAATCAAGTGCCTGTGGGCCGCACCTTCCAGACCGGCGAACTCTACCAGGTAGTCGGGATTTGCCGTGACACCCAAAGTGTTCGAATGATGCAGGACGACGGCCCATTTTATTACGCACCTCTGAAGATGTCTGGCGCAAAGCCGTCGACGATGATGGTGCGCGTATCAGGCGATCCGAAAATGGCCGTGGAGAGAATTCGCGCAGTCGTCAAGGAAATCGATCCGCAGATGGCGGCGACCATCGTGCCGTTATCGTCGATGATCGACCGGCAGGCGGAAGCGTTCAAGCCGGCATTGTTGCACGGTGCGATCGCCGGTAGCCTGGCGCTACTCCTCGCGCTAACGGGCATCTACGGAGTTGTGTCCTTTTCGGTGAGTCAGCGAATTCCGGAGATCGGCATCCGACTCGCACTAGGCGCACAACGACGCGACATTCTGTCGCTTGTCCTTCGTTCCGGAATGGCGCCGGTCCTCGCGGGAATAGTATTGGGGATTGGTCTGGCTTTCGGAGCGGCCGCGGTGACGAAATTTCTGTTAGAGGGCGTCAATCAGCGGGATCCAATGATGTTTACTGCGGTGCCCTTCTTGCTGGCTGCGGCATTGGGAGCGATCTGGATTCCCGCCCGCCGCGCAGCCGCGCTCGATCCGCTTCTATCGCTCCGGCACGAGTGATTTCTGTCTATTGCGAATAAGATCTATGCCTTCGGCAGAAATCTCCGGATTCCGTAGTCATAGAGGGCAGTCCCCAGAATTCCCCCGAGAATCGGCCCGACGATCGGCACCCAGAAGATACCGGAGCCATCGGTCATCCCGTTATTCTTGAAGCCGGCCACGACCGTCAGCAGGCGCGGGCCGAGGTCCCGGGCCGGATTGATGGCATACCCGTGCAGCGATCCGAAACTCATGCCGATGGCTACGACGATCAGGCCGATGATTGCCGGAGCGAGGTTCGAACCCGGCGACAGATTGTTCTCATCGGTGATGGCCATGATCAGGAACAACAGGATCGCCGTGCCGATCACCTGATCGAAGAATCCCGCCGCGGGGACGTTGGGAAACGCGGGGAATGTGGAAAACACTCCGGCCGTACGCTCCAGCATCGGATCGAACCGCTCAAACGCGGGCCGGTAATTCAAAAAAACTACTGCCGCCGCACAGAAGGCGCCCGCCACTTGCGCGGCGCAGTAGGGAAGAACTTTGGACCACGGAAATCCACGGAAGACGGCGACCGCTACGGTCACCGCAGGATTGAGATGAGCGCCGGTCATTTTCCCGGCGGTATAAATTCCGAGCGTTACGCCCAGTCCCCACGCCAGCGTGATGTTCGTGAAACCACCGTTTACCACCTCTCCGGGAACTCCGGTCCCGAATAGCACGGTCATCGCCACGACTCCGCAGCCAATCAAAATTAGCACCATGGTGCCGAGGAACTCGGCGATGCATTCACCTAGCAGACTTGTTTGCATAGACAATCGCGTGGAATTCTATCAGAGAGATGCATCGCCGAGCCTTTCTTTTTGCCGGAGCCGCCGCAACCGCCCTCCGCGCGCAGCAGCAAACACTGCCCTTGCCGGACTTTGAGCCGAAGAGCGAACTGAAGGTGGCCCACACCGAGGTTCCGCGGGCGCGCTACCCCGTGATCGACATGCACACGCACCTGTCGTTCGGGCGCGGACTGGAGCCGGGCGAGGAATTGCGGTATTCGGCGGAGGCTCCGGAACTGCTGGCGGTGATGGATAAGAAGAATATCCGGACGATGGTCAATCTCACCGGCGGATGGGGCTCGGGCTTGAAGGAATGCATTGCGAAGTACCAGACGCCGCATCCGGGACGGTTTATTATCTTCACCGAGCCGACGTGGGCGAAGACCACCGATGCGAATTACGCCGCTTGGCAGGGCGACGAGATCAAGAAGGCTCACGATGCCGGCGCAAAAGGGATCAAGGTCCTAAAGACGCTCGGTTTATATCTTCGCGACAAAGTGAAAACCGGCTCTCTGGTGAAAATCGACGACCCGCGCTTCGACCTGATGTGGGAGACGGCGGGCTCCTTGGGAATGCCCATCGCGATCCATACTTCCGATCCTGTTGCCTTCTTCCGGACCGTCGATAAATACAACGAGCGTTTTGAGGAGTTGAACGCGCACCCCGACTGGAGCTTTAACGGCAAAGACTTCCCCAGCGATCAGGAACTCCAGGATGCCCGGCGGAATGTCATGAAGCGGCACCCGAAGACGAAGTTCGTATGTCTTCACGTAGCGGAGGCCGAGAATCTGCCGTACGTCAGCCAGCTGCTGGATGCCCATCCGAACATGCATGTCGAAATCGGCGCGCGAATCGGAGAACTCGGCCGGCAGCCGCGGACCGCGAAGAAATTCTTCGACAAGTATCAGGACCGCATCATGTTCGGGACGGACGCCATCCCCCGGGGGATTTCGACGCCCCAGCAGGTGTTCGGCGAGAGGCTGTACGAGATTTACTACCGGTTTCTGGAGACGGAGGACGAGTATTTCGACTACGCTCCCGCGAAGGTTCCGCCGCAGGGCCGATGGAAGATTTACGGCGTGGGCTTGTCGGATGGAGTACTGAAGAAGGTTTATAACGGAAATGCTTCGCGGCTATTGAAGCTTTAGTCGGCGCCGCAGCACATTCCCCAGCTTTGGCTGAGTTCCACCGAGAGCAATTAAGCGCTTTGCCGTCTCGCGAGAATCAGAGCTTCCAACCCGGCCCGCACTAACGCGGTGTTATCGTCGATGCCGGTCATTTCCCTCACGCGTTTCAAGAGATTGTCGTCAATGTTCAATGTCGTTTTCATAGGCGTGCATACTAGTTCTCTGACCGCTTAAAAAGATTCGATAAAACAATTCCAATCAGAAATGT
>CAZETQ010000073.1:0-24714 GCA_964515165.1 uncultured Solibacteraceae bacterium
TGGGGTTGGGCGAGGCGGTTGCCGGATCCGCCGACGATGCTCCCTACGTTCCGGCTTCCGGCGCTAAAGCTTTGGAGGGCGCGGGTGCCGACTGGTTCAAGATTCCATTTTATGGCGATTCCCCGAAGCTGGTCTTTTTTCAACTGGAGCTGATCGATCGGGACAACATTCCCATGGATGTCTCGGTGTGGCGGGTGGTGGACGGCAAGGCGGTCGCGTTCTCGGAGGGCGAGGATCCGGTTGCACTGCCGCACGAGGTGCAGGCGCTTCCGGGCAACAAGTTCACGGCGAGGCTGCTGCGGGAGCAGGGAGATTACTATGTGCGGGTGGTCGCTAATCATCCGGTGTACACGTTCCGCACGCGCGTCTACGATCCACCGCCGTATGCCGATCCGCAGAAGGCGGTTCGCACGGCGATGGATTATCTGTTGGGCGCCGGCGATTCGTGGCACGCGAATACTCCCAGGCGCGGGGGAGTTTGGGATCGCGTGGCCAATGTTCACCAGGAAACATCGCTGTGCGTTGCGTGTCACCCGACTCATTTCACGCAGCGGGCGGCGCTGTACGCCAATCGCAACGGTTACCCGATCGTGCAGCGCGACCAGTTGGAGTTTCTTGCCGAGCGGTTCTACAACAATCCCCGGCCTTTGTTCGGTTTTGAACAGCAGGGCGCTGTGTGGGCTCGGGTGATCTCGGCTCCGGCGAATGTGCTGGGGCGCATGTCGCACCTGATGGATCTGTACGAGAAGCAGGTGACCGGCGAACGCCGCGCGGCTTTTCACGATGGGGTCACGAAATATCTTCAGCTTTACTACCGGGGCCGGGAAAAGCTCCCGCCGGATGAAACCAACGGCAATCAACCGCTGGTGAGTACGTATGAGGTGGCCTGGTATGCGTGGGAGGTGACGCACGATCCCGCGATTGCCAAGCTGATCGAACAGGATGTAGTGAAGAACCTGGTGGACCTCTGCTACCAGACCCTCGCTTTAGCTGCGATTGATCGCAACGAGCATGCTGCGAAGATCCAGGCGAATGCGGAGCGGATTCTCAGTTTGCAGCGCGAGTCCGGGCAGTGGTCGATGAAGTTCGAGCCGACCGAGAAGGAAGTGGAGTTTCAGACAGGGCACTGTTTGTGGGCGCTGCAGGTGGCGGGAATTCCTCGGGACAATCCGCAGGTTGCCAAGGGCCTGAAGTATTTGCTGTCGCGGCAACAAAGCTGGGGCGGCTGGATGGATCCGCTCCAGAGCTTCGAGAATTTCCGGACTCCTTTCCGGGAGTCGCAAATGGCGGTGCTGGCGCTGAGCGCGTACTATCCGGCAACGGGTGAAGCGGAGGCAGAAGCGAAGATGCCGCCGGAGTCTCCCGATTCTCTGGATATGGCGCTGCGGCTGGAATCGCTGGCTCATACGGCACCACCGAGCGCGTTGCCGGAAGCGCTGGCGAAGCTGGGCGACGACTCCAAGCTGGTGCAGCGGGCGGCTGCTTATTTGACGCGCCAGATCTACGTGCGGCGTGACGCGGTACCTGGACCCTTGTATGAAGTCATCCGTAGTGAAAGCTCGCGCAGCCGCTGGGGTTTCACACGAGTTTTCGCGACCCACTTCGCAGCGCTTGCGAACCGGCCGGCATTCGGCCACGCGCTGATCCAGGGGATGCAGGATCCGGCTCCATTTGTCCGCGTGCAGGCCATCAAGGGATTGTGGCAGTTCTGGTTCTGGACTTCGGAGGTAATGAGGGACGAGATCGAAGATGCTTTACTGGCGGGACTGAAATCGCCTCAGCATCCATGGGTGGAAACCAATCTCCGCGAGGCGATCTACAACGTCGCCGATGAGAACATTCGGTATCTCTACAACAACTGGGTTCCGGCGCTCGCAAACGAGGCTGACCGAAAACGAGTGGTCCAGGGGCGCCTGGACATCGAAGCGCGGCAGGCGACGAAGTTTGCCCAGTTTCTGGAACGCGAGAACGACGCCAACCGGAAGCGGCTGCTTCATGCGCTGAATGAATTTCCTCTGCGGCGCGCCGATATCTATGATCCGAAGGCGGATCATGAGTCCGTCGTCTCGCCTCCCGCGTACAACCGCATCGGTAACGACATTGAGCAGATTGTTTTCTTCGGAACCTCCGCGGAAAGGCTGGCGAAGGCGCTGGCTCCGCTGCAGGATTCACCGGATCCGGAATTACAGCGGCTGGCCCGGGATGCGGCTTTGCTGGTGCGGGACGCCAATTTCGCGGCGCCGACGGCGTTGGCCGGTTCGAGCGGGCCGGAGCGCGTGAAAGTGCTCGCGGCGCTACCGCCGCTGAAGCCGAAACCGATGACCGCTGCGAAATCCAGCGGCCCGGTGAAAGAGAAACCCGACGAGTCCTACTTCCGCGGGTATGTGCAGCCGATCCTGGAAACACGGGGGAAGGACGGTTATGCCTGCGTGCATTGTCATTCCAGCCATACGCTTTTCAACGGCACCTGGGGGACGACGCTGAACGTTGTGGATCTGGAAAATCCGGAGAATAGCCTGATTCTCCGGAAGCCGACTTCTTCCGCCGAAGAAGAAGGTACGCTTGCCGTGCAGTCCGGCGGAGCGAAGGTGTCGCATGGCGGCGGCGTTCGATGGGAGCGCGGCAGTCCAGAGTACAACACCATCCTCAACTGGATCAAAGGAGCCAAACCCTGAACTCACTTTTGAAGAATCCATCGTTTGCTTATGTGGCGCCGATGGTCCTGCTGCTGGCCTTTCTGCCGTTGCGCGGAAAGATCGGCCCGCTGGAATACCCCCTGCAAGTGGCGGTTCTGGCGGCCTTTCTCTGGTTCGCTTCTCGTCACGTCATCAGCTTCAAGACGGTCAACCTCCTCGGGAGCATCGCTCTGGGTATCGCGGTGTTCTTTCTATGGATCGCTCCGGATGCTTTGATCCCCGGCTGGCGTACGCACTGGCTGTTTTCGAATTCGATTGTGGGAACCATCCAGAGCACCGTCGCTCCGGAATGGCGATCGGACTGGATGGTGTTGATCTTCCGGACCATCAAGGCCGCGGTGCTGGTGGCGATCATCGAAGAGCTGTTCTGGCGCGGATGGCTGATGCGCTGGCTGATCAATCCGAATTTCGAGCCGATTCCGCTGGGCACCTACAACGCTCAGGCATTCTGGATTACCGCGGCGCTGTTCGCGCTGGAACACGGCTCCTATTGGGAAGTGGGCCTGCTGACCGGGATTATCTACAACTGGTGGATGATCCGGACGAAGTCTCTGGGCGATCTGATTGTGACGCACGGCGTGACGAATCTGGTCCTCAGCCTCTATGTCATCCAGTTCGAACAGTGGCAGTATTGGATGTGATGACCGACTGGAAAAAAGCCGCCGAAGTGGCGGGCATTCCCGACCCTGACCGGCTGACGCCTCCTCTTGAAAATCTCGAAGCCGCCTTCACTCGCTTGAAGGAGGAAGTTCCCGCGGCCGATGTGATGGCGATCCGATTCACTCCCCAATCATGACGATCCTCGAGGCGGGCGCGGCCCTTCGCGCCAAAAAAGTGTCTTCGGTGGAGCTGGTGCAGGAAGGCCTGCGCATTGCGGAGAAACTGCAGCCAAAGCTGAACGCCTTTATTACGTTCACCAGGGAACAAGCGCTGAAGCGCGCCGGCGAGCTTGATGCAGAATTGGCGGGCGGACGGGATCGCGGTCCGATGCACGGCATTCCGATCGGCCTGAAGGATCTGCTGAACACTCGCGGCGTACGCACAACAAACGGCTCCAAGCTTTTCGAGAACCATGTGCCGGACCACGATGCGAAAGTCGTCACGATGCTGGAAGAGGCGGGAGCGGTCAGCCTGGGGAAACTGGGCTTGCACGAGCTGGCATACGGCATCACGTCGAACAATCCGTGGTTTGGGGCGGTGCGGAATCCGTGGAATCCTGAATGCATTCCCGGAGGTTCGTCGGGCGGCTCCGGAGCAGCGGTTGCCACCGGCATGACGATGATGGCGGTCGGAACAGACACCGGCGGCTCCATCCGGATTCCCGCGGCGTACTGCGGGACGTGCGGAATCAAGCCGACGTATGGGATCGTTCCCGTGGATGGCGCGATGCCGCTCGGCTTCTCGCTGGATACGATCGGGCCTCTGGCGAAGACCGTGCGGGATACGGCGGTGTCTTTCGAAGCGTTCGTTCCGGGGAAGAAATACCTGCCTGCGGATCGGGAGATTTCTCTGAAGGGCATCCGGATCGGAGTACCGGAAAATTTCTTTTTCGATCATGTCGATCCGGCCGTGGATAAAGCGGTTCACGCCGCTGCGACCATCGCTCAGGATGCCGGCGCCGAGCTGGTTTCCGTTCGTGTCGAGCACATGGAAGATCTGGTCACCGTGGGCCGAATGATTCTGCTGGTGGAAGCGGCGGACGCCGTCGGTGACTACTGGTCGCGACGGAGCGAGTTCGGCGCGGACGTACTGTCGTTGTTCGATCAAGGCCGGCTGATTCCCGCTCCCCACTACGTCCGAGCGCAGCGCCTTCGCGTGGAACTGACCCGCCGGTTCCTGCAGGTTTTCGCAAAATGCGACTGCATTCTGGCGTCCGCCAATGCCATGGGGGCTCCGAAGATCGGCCAAACTTCCATCGACATCGCGGGGAAGCCGCAGGATGTCCGGTTGGCGTCGACCCGGTTGGTTCGGGGAATCAATGTCCTGGGGCTGCCGGCGCTGTCGCAGCCGTGCGGATTTACTGACGAAGGTTTGCCGATCGGCTTGCAGTTGATCGGCCGCGCCCATGAGGAGGCGCTGCTGTTCCGCGCCGGGGCGGCCATCGAAGATCGTACCGAACACCACAAGCGCTCTCCCGCCCTATAATTTGCAAGTAAACGTTCCGCGTTTGTGTGAGCCGGAGGCCCATACGATAAGGCAGTTTTCATCTAGAGTCCTCACGGAAGATGCCCTAACCGGACATAGGGCCGCCGCCAATCCCTAGCGTGAATCTCCGGTGCGCGAGAAACGCTTGGTGAAAATCGGACTTCCGTAGAATCCTGCGCACAATCCCCGATTCACGAAGCCACTCTTTCGGCCGAAGAGCAAGGGATAGGAGTCCGCGAACGGATGCTCACCTGGGAACTCGGGACTGGCCTGATGATGGGATTGGCCGCTGTTGTGGAAGATGTGTGGCGCCGCCAGATCTCCAACTGGATTCCGCTGACGTTGCTAACGGCTGGATTCCTCATGCGTACGCTCGAGGAAGGCTGGCGCGGTTTCGGCTCCAGTCTGAGCGGTAGCGCGCTTGGGTTTGCGATCTTCCTGATCTTCTACCTGATGGGAGGTTTGGGCGGCGGCGATGTCAAGCTGATGGCCGCGTTTGGAGCCCTGCTGGGTCCGAAGGGTATCGTCACCGCGGCATGGGTCGCGGCGATCATCGGAGCGCTTGCCGCAGCGGGCTATCTGGGGTGGCTGCGGCTGAGGAAGCGCGACCGGCGAGGGCTGTCGATTCCCTATGCACCCGCCATTGTTCTGGGCTGCTGGATCGCCCTGGGATTGCTGGGGTAGCGGATGGACCGGAGATTTCTCACAGTCCTTGCGGTGAGCCTGCTTTTCGCGCTTGTGGTTTCCGGCATCTTCTATCAGCTTTCGCGCGGGTCCGGAGGGGCGAAAGCGGCTACGCTGCAAACGAAGGAACTTGTCATGGCCGTTCGGGCCCTGTCGATCGGAGCTACGGTCCAGCCCGACGATCTGAAGATTGCCAAGGTTCCGGTAGACACCTTTCCCAAGGGCGGCTTTTCGAAGATCGAAGAAGTCACCGAACGTCCCGTCATTTCGAACATCCTCGTCGACGAACCGATCCTGGAAGGGCGTCTCGGGATGAAGGGCGGCGGGTTTGGACTAGCGCCCGTGATTCCGCCGGGGATGCGCGCGGCTACTCTTCGTGTGACCGACGTTGTGGGAGTCGCCGGATTTGTGCAGCCCGGACTGCGGGTGGATGTTCTCGTGACCGGGCGGCCGCCCAATCGCGAAGAGAACGTGACCACCACTGTGCTGCAGAACATTCAGGTGTTAGGAGCGGGCACGACGCTAGTACCGGATTCGCGAGGCCAGGCGATCAATGCGCATACCGTGACCGTGTTGGTGACGCCGGAGCAGGCGGAGATTCTTACGCTTGCGACGAATGAAGGCAAGATTCAGCTGGTGTTGCGGAACTCCAAGGACAACGGCGTGGAGAAGACTCCCGGCACCGATGGTGTGAAGCTGTTTGGCCGCGGTTCGCTGGGGCGGCAGACGCGCAGCGAAGTGGAAGACCCGGATGCGCACTTGAGGCACGTTCGCCCGGCCTCCGTTCCCGCTGCCGCGGTGGCACCGCCTGCTCCGAAAACAGAAGAGGTCGATCAAATCGTAATGATTCGCGGCACGACGCGAACTGTGGAGAAAGTGATGAAGTTCTCCGAACCGGAGACGAATCCATGATGGCGTGGAGCGCGATTGCATTGATGCTGGCGGCGGAAGCGGCTGGAGACGCGCCTCGGCCAGCGCCGTCTCCTTTGCAAGTCGCCGAACTCAAGGTGACGGTCGGCAAAAGCACGATTGTCGACTATCCGGCGGATGTGGCGAGAATCTCCACCAGCGACCCTGCCGTTGCCGATGCGGTGCCTGCAACTCTGCGCGAGTTTCTGGTACACGGCAAAAGCCACGGTTCGGCGACGATCGTGGTCTGGGCGAAGAACGGACAGCGCACGCTGTACAACGTCACCGTTGAGCACAACATCGATCCCATTCGCCAGCTTCTGAAAAGTACATTTCCGCAGGAAAAGATTGAAGTGCAATCGGCCCGCGATGAGGTAACTCTGACCGGCCGCGTTTCCAGTAAAGAGGTTGCCGACCGCGTCATCGCCGTGGCTACACCGTTAGCAAAAACGGTGGTGAACAGCATGCAGATTGCGGCTCCACCGGTTTCAAAGCAGATCATCCTGCGTGTGAAGTTCGCGGAGCTGAACCGGAGTATCGGGAAGTCTTTCGCCGTCAATCTGGTTCCCCTGGGAGCGCTGAACACCTACGGGAGAATCACGACGGGTCAGTTCTCTCCGCCGCAATTGACCTTTGACAATGAGGGTCCGAAGGTGACGATCTCCGACGCGCTGAACATTTTCGCGTTCCGCCCGGATCTTGAGTTGATGGCATTTGTCCGCGCTATGCAGAATGAGGGTTTGCTTCAGATCCTCGCAGAGCCGAACCTGGTGACCATTCCCGGAAAGGAAGCCAGCTTTCTGGCGGGTGGAGAGTTTCCGGTGCCGGTGGTGCAAGGCGGCGCGAATGTGGGCGCTGTGACCATCATGTTTCGCGAGTTCGGCGTGCGGCTGACCTTCAATCCGCAGATAACGGAGAACGGCACCATTCGTATGTATGTGAAGCCGGAAGTCAGCACCATTGATGTTGCAAACTCCGTTACGATTTCCGGATTCACGATTCCCGCGCTGTCGACACGTCGCGTGGAAACGAACATTGAACTGGCGCAGGGGCAAAGCTTCGTCATCGGGGGACTGATTGACGATCGAGTGACTGAAAACCTCGCCAAGATTCCGGCGCTTGGTGATATTCCCATCCTGGGCCAAATTTTCCGCAGCCGGGCGACGAGCAAGTCCAAGACAGAGCTGATCGTGCTGGTCAGCCCGGAGGTGGTGAATCCGATCGAGCCGGGCGCTCCGCTGCCGGAGTTGCCGTTTCCGAAACCATTTCTTCCGGCGGCAACGCCATCAAAGGACGATGCCAAGGGGAAATCAAGCAAGGCGAAGCCGGCGGTCGCGCCCAAGTGGCCGGACCAGGACAGGCTGCGGATCAACGTGAAGGACAGCGGACTGAGCGCGGCCACGATTGCGGCAGGGGGGCAATGACTCTTGCCTGAATTTGACCTGCAAAGCCTGCTGATCAGTCCCAACCGTCAGCTTGCCGCTTCGTTTCTGGAAACGGTGCCGTCCACTCGCGCATTCCAGATTCTGGGCGATCTGAAAGACTACCCGGCCAGCCAGGCGCTCGAAATGCGGCTGCGTCAACTGGAGCCGGATGTCGTTCTGTTGGACCTGGCAACGGACCTGGGTCGAGCATCGGAGATCATTGCCCGCGTGGTGCAATTCCGTCCCGGTACACAGGTGATCGGCCTGCATGTCTCAAACGAAGCCGAAGCGCTGATCGTGAGCCTGCGCTGCGGAGCCAGCGAATTTCTCTATGTTCCCTTTGCACCGGCGACGCAGTTGGAGGCGATCGCGCGAGTCCGGCGGCTGCTTCGGCCGCGTTCCTTCGTGGAGCGGGAAGCGGGCCGCGTGGTGTGTTTTGCCGGCGCGAAATCCGGCAGCGGGTCGACTACGCTGGCCGTGGAACTGGCGATGTCCCTGGCAAGGCGCGGAGCAGGACGGGTCCTGCTGATCGATGGCGACCTGGCGGGCGGGACACTCTCCGGCATCTGCGATCCTGCGCCGCGGCCGGAGTCGCCCTCGCTCCTGACAGCCTTGTCCGGCGGCGACGCCGGCTCCTGGCACCGGCGGACTGCTCGGATGGGGCCGATTGAGCTGCTGCCCGCGCCGGCGGTCGCATTTGCGGAGGCGGCAGACTTGTCGCACTTGCAGGAAGTCATCGAGACAGCGCGGAATTCCTATGCCTGGGTCGTGATCGATCTGCCGATCATTACCGAACGGATCAGTCTGATGACAGCGGCGTCGGCCGACGCGTTCTTCCTGGTGACGACGGGCGAGTTGCCGAGCCTTCATCTGGGACGCCGGGCCTTCGGATTGCTACAGAGCCTCGGTTTCGCCAAGAATGCCATCCGGATTCTGGTGAATCGGACGTCGAAACGCGACGGGCTGGCGATCGCAGATCTGGAGAAGATTTTTGGAGCGCGTATCGAAGCAATGCTTCCGCAGGACTACCAGTCGATCCACCGGAGAATCACTTCGCCTTCGGGCATGTGCCAGCCGCTCGGTGCGGCTTCCGAGCTGGGTAAGGCAATCGATGCCCTGGCAGGGCAACTGGCGGCCAGCGAGATCAAAGCAATCTCGCCGCCGGAGCCGCAGCCCTGTTGAATTTTCTTTCTGAGCCGGAGATATGAATCTAAGTCTTCCTAACTTGTCCGGAAATGCACCGCAGATTCCGGGAGCTGTGCCCACTGCGATCCAACCGGCGAAACCAACGCGGCCCCAGCATCAGGAACTGAAGTTCACGCTTCATCGGAAGCTGGTGGACAAGATCAACCTGGAAGCCTTGGCCGCGATCGACAATCAGCGGGTTCGCGCCGAAGTGCGCCAGGCGCTGATGACGCTGCTGGATGCGGAGCCGACGCTTCTGAGCGCTTCGGACAAGCAACAACTGGCGGAAGAAGTTCTCGACGAAGTCTTTGGGCTGGGGCCGCTGGAGGCTCTGCTGAAAGACGCGACCGTTTCGGACATCCTGGTCAACACGGCCAGCCAGGTCTATGTCGAGCGCAAGGGCCTTTTGGAGCTGACGCCGGTGAAGTTCCGGGACACTCCGCACCTGTTGCGGATCATCGACAAGATCGTCTCCCAAGTCGGCCGCCGGGTGGACGAGTCGAATCCGATGGTGGATGCCCGTCTGTTGGACGGCTCGCGCGTCAATGCGGTCATCCCGCCGCTGGCGGTGGACGGGCCGCTGCTGTCGATTCGTAAGTTCTCGAAAGACAAGCTGACTCTCGACGATCTGGTGGAGAAGAAGGCTCTCACGCCGGGGATGAAGGCGCTGCTGGAAGCCGCCGTCAAGGCGCACCTGAACATCATCATCCTGGGTGGAAC
Source organism: uncultured Solibacteraceae bacterium (assembly GCA_964515165.1). Classification (GTDB taxonomy): domain Bacteria; phylum Acidobacteriota; class Terriglobia; order Bryobacterales; family Bryobacteraceae; genus JAPKYZ01. Next base: position 9,764 of record CAZETQ010000073.1, read on the forward strand.
GGGCGCCGGGAAGACAACGCTGCTGAATGCTCTGTCCGGTTTCATCGCGCCGCGCGAACGGATCGTCACGATCGAGGATGCCGCCGAGCTTCAGTTGAAACAGCCGCACGTTGCCCGGCTGGAGACGCGGCCCGCCAATCTGGAAGGTCACGGCGCCATTCGACAGCGAGAGCTTCTGGTGAACAGCCTTCGTATGCGGCCTGACCGGATTGTGGTGGGCGAGGTCCGCGGCGAGGAAGCGCTGGACATGCTGCAGGCCATGAACACCGGCCATGACGGCAGTCTCACGACCATCCACGCCAACTCGCCTCGCGATGGAGTGTCGCGCTTGGAGGTGATGGTGTCGCTAGCCAACTCCAATATGAAGCTGGTTTCGATTCGCCAGCAGATCTCCAGCGCCGTGCATCTTTTCGTACAGGCCGCGCGATTAAGCGACGGATCGCGGCGAGTGATGTCCATTACGGAGGTCACCGGCATGGAAGGAGAGATTGTCACGCTGCAGGATCTGTTCGTGTTCGAGAAGAACGGGCTTGACGAGAATCACAAGGTGCGGGGCCGCTTCTGCTCTACCGGGATTCGGCCCAAATTTTCGGAGAAGCTCCAGGCGGCGGGAATCCATCTGCCGGCCGAGATGTTCGATGAAGTCGTGGAGATTTAGCGTCTCATGGCAAGTTTTGCGTTGGTCGCTTTGGCGGTCTGGCTTCTGGCGGTGGGAGGCTGGTGGATGGCGACTCGTTTCTTCCGAAAGGCGGATGCGGCGAAGATTCGCCAACGGGTAATCCAGGCTCCGGTGGAACCGAAGCCCGCCGGCAAGAAATCGAAAGCCGGCAAGGTGGAGTTGATCACAACCGAAGACCGGGTGACCGGCCGGATCGTGCTTGCGCTGATGGAGCGTTACCGGCTGATGGACCGAATCCAGAAGCTGCTGGAACAGGCAGGTCTGAAATGGCGGCCCGCCCGCCTGGCGCACGTTTCGCTGACGTTGTTCCTGACGGGATTTATCATCGGCTGGCAATTCGTTCCGGGAAACCGGCTGTTGGTGAACCTGGCAGCCGGTGCGTTCCTGGGAGCGCTGCCGTGGCTGCATGTCCTTCGACTGCGCAGCAAACGTCTGGATGCGTTCGAAGAGCAATTTCCGGAGTCGCTGGAATTTGTCGCGCGCTCCATGCGAGCCGGCCATGCGTTCTCGGCCTCTCTGGAAATGATCCACAAGGAATTTCAGGAGCCTCTCGCGGGCGAGTTCCGGCGCGCCTTTGAAGAGCACAACCTGGGGATCCCGCTGGATGCGGCTTTACAAAAAATGGGTCAGCGGATTCCGTCTCTGGACGTTCAGTTCTTCATCTCCGCGGTGCTGCTGCAGAAGCGCACCGGCGGAAACCTGGCCGAGATTCTGGACAAGCTGGCTTACCTCATCCGGGAGCGCTTCAAACTCCGCGGGAAGATCCGAGCGATCTCCGCGCATGGGCGGATGACAGGGGCCGCGCTGAGCTTGATTCCCGTATTCGTTGCCGTGATGATGTTCTGGGTCAATCCCGGTTACGCCCAGTTTTTCCTGGAAGATGAGATCGGTCACTACATGGCGGGCGCCGCGATCGGGCTGCAGTTGATCGGCTACGCCATCATTCAAAAAATCGTCAGTATCGAGGTCTGAAAGTCGTGCCGCTGCTGCTCACTGTCGTGCTGTTCCTCCTCATCGCCGGAGTTGGCGTTCTGGTGGGAAAGAAGTTTTGGGTAGAACCGAAACAGGCGATGGATCGCGTGACCAATGTCGCGATCGCCAGTACCGAACCCCGGCATTCCAGCCTGGTTTGGTATGAGCTGGTGGCGAAGATGGGTTCGATTGTTCCCGCCAGTCCCGCGAACGCGAGTGTGATGACAAAGCGGCTGCATAAAGCGGGAATCCGCTCGCCGCACGCGCTGAAGACTCTCTACGGGGCCAAGACCATCCTGGGAGTTCTGCTTCCCGCCATCGCGGCGTTTCTCATGATGGACTCCGAGACGGAAGAGTTTCACAAGATGTTGTTCGTTCTCGCTTCGGCGGCCGCCGGGTTCTTCGGACCCAATGAAGTCGTGAAGATCATGACCAAGCGCCGTCAGAAGCAGATCGAAAAGGCGCTGCCGAATGCTCTCGATCTGATGGTGGTCAGCGTGGAATCCGGACTGGGGCTGGATCAGGCGATTGTTCAGGTCGCGAATGAGTTGGCTCACGCTTATCCCGCCATCGCCGAGGAATTCATGATGGTGAACCTCGAGCTGAAGGCGGGGAAGCGGAGAATCGAGGCGCTGCGCAACCTGGCCCAGCGAGCTGGTGTCGAAGGCTTGAAAAAGCTGGTGGCCGTGTTGATCCAGGCGGACCGGTTCGGCACCGGCATTGCGCAGAGTCTTCGAGGCCATTCCGAGTACATGCGCGTTCAATCGCGGCAGAAGGCCGAGGAGGCCGCCGCCAAGCTCGGCGTGAAGCTGGTATTCCCGATTTTCTTTTGCATTCTGCCGTCGCTATTTGTTGTCACCGTCGGACCGATCGGTGTTCGGATCGTTCGGGATCTACTTCCCATGATGAACAACATGTAATTTCGATTTCGCTCATAGAGATCTCTCGCTTGCCGATAAGACGGTCAGGCACCCGCAAGAATGCGGGCGCCTCTCGAAAGGAGACAGTCCATGGATGCTTCCATGATTCGTATCGTCTGCGCCGTGTTCGCGGCCGCTTTGCTTGGATTGATTGTGCTGCGCCGGAAAAGCCACAGCGTCGAAGAAGAATAATCGCACGGGGCGAGGAAGTTGCCGGTGACTCCTCGCCATACCGGATAAATGATTACTTCATCTTCGCCGCCCTATCGCTTCTGCTATTAGAATTCCACCCATAAAATATGGGCAAGTGCGTTCTGCTTCCTGGGTTTTAGCGGCACTTTTTAGCGCGTTTTGCGCGGTCGCTCAACCGGCTGGTTACGTCGGCAGCGCGGTTTGCCGCCCGTGCCATCCGGATATTGCCGTCAATTTCTACAAGAATCCACACGCGAGATCTCTTGCTTCGGGGAAAGAACCGCCGGAGCGTACGGGCTGTGAAAGCTGCCACGGTCCCGGGAAAGCGCATGTGGAAGCGAAGGGCGGCAAGGCGACGATTGTCGCCTTCTCGGAACTAACGCCGAAGAAGACGCTGGACGCGTGCCTGACGTGTCATTCGCAGCAGATTCCGCGCTCCAACATCCGCCGCTCTCCTCATTCGACGGGCGAAGTGGCCTGCTCCAGTTGCCATTCGATTCATAAGTCCCCGACACCGAAGCTTCTTCTCGCGAAATCCCAGCCGCAGCTTTGCTACGGGTGTCATACCAATATCCGAGCTCAGTTCGCGATGCCGTCCAAGCATCGGGTGAACGAAGGATTCATGCAGTGCACGGACTGCCACAATCCTCATGGAACGTTCGCTCCGACATGGCGTATGGGATCGAGGCCGAGGCAGGTGGACCAGAGTCTCATCAACGAGGAAGCCTGTCTGAAATGCCACCCCAGCCAGCGGGGCCCTTTCGCATTCGAGCATCTCGCTTTGCGGGTCGATGGCTGTGAGGCGTGTCATGTTCCTCACGGCTCCGCCAACGCGCGGCTGTTGAAACGGCCGACGGTATTTACGCTCTGCCTGGAGTGCCACAACGGAGTCGCTCCGTTCGGTCCTTCGCGGCAGGGTGTGCTGACACCGTCACCGGCTCACTCGATGACGGACCCGCGATATCAGAACTGCATCGCATGCCACACGCAGATTCACGGCTCCAACGGTGACCAGAGGTTCTTTCGATGAAACTGCGGGCGGTGAAACGGCTGGTCATCATCGGATTCCTGGTTCCGTGCGCGAGCTTCGCCCAACCTACGGTGGCGCCAACGGCAGAGACTGTGGGAACGGCCCGCGGAGATGATTGGCTGGGCTATAACATTCGCCAGTCGTTTGAGGTCGGCGTGCGGTTCCTCGATGTGGACGGCAGCCGGGAGAAGTACCGCAGCGATGTGAACTATCGGAACGGGCTTCGTTTGCTCAGCTCCCGGCTGGAAGTTCACTCGAAAGAGGGGCACGGCCGGTTCTTCGACGATCTGGTCCTGACCACCATGGGATTGGGAAACGATCCCTATGAAAATGCCGCCCTAAAGATCGAAAAGAACAATCTGTACCGCTACGATTTCTCCTGGCGTCTCGCCGATTATTACAACCCGGCGCTGGCCCTGGTGAACGGCAATCATGCTCTGGACACGACGCGGACTCTGCAGAATCACGACTTCACGCTGTTTCCGACGGGGAAGTTCCGGCTCTTTGCCGGCTATTCCCGCAATACGCAAACGGGAACGGGATTGACTACAGTCAACCTCTTCGATGGCCACCTGGGATCGGTCTTTCCCGTGTCTTCCAACATCCGCCGTTTGCAGAACGAGTATCGAGCTGGCTTCGAGGTTCAGTTCGCGGGATTCCGCTTCATCGGTGTCCGCAACTGGGAGTTTTTCAAGGACGACAGCACAGCGTTCACCGACTCGCCTGTTCCTCCCGATCGGCCTGCCGGACCTACCGCGCTGGACAGTTACTATCGTGCGCAGCCTTACCACGGCTCCTCTCCGGGATGGCGCGCGCATCTCTTCACTGAAAAGCAGCGTTGGTTCGCCGTCAACGGAAGATTCACATGGGTGGACGGCCGCCGGAATTTCATCGTCGACGAAACAGCGGTTGGCACCAGCCGTTTTTTCGGCGCGCAGAATCGCCAGATTCTCGTCGGAGGAGATGCGCAGCGCCCGGTGCTTTCAGCCAACGGAACCGTCAGCATCTTTCCCGGTGAGCGTTGGACTCTGTCCAACCACACTTCCTTTACGCAAAACCGGATCAACGGAAACGCCCAATACACGGAATTCGACAATCAGTCATTCGGGTTCACCAATGTCTTCCTGAACATGTTTGCCGTCCGCATGATCACAAACACGACTGACGCTCAGTATCAGGCGACGCGATGGCTGAGCTTCCATGGCGGTTTCCACTACGCCGATCGCCGCATTCGCTCTCAGACGGCGGATGATCCTACGTTGATCGAACAATCGAATCAGCTCAAAGCGGGACAGTTCGGAATCCGCCTGCGTGGGTTGAAGGGATTCAGCGCCAACTTTGATGGCGAATTGGGACGCTCCACCGCGCCGTTCGTTCCTACGAGCGAGCGAAACTACAATTCGCTGAACAGTCGAGTGGAGTACAAGCACAAGCGGCTTCGCTTGATGGCCCAGGCACGTTCGAACTACACGTTCAACTTTGCCAACCTTTGGTCATACTCGGCGAAGTCCCGCCAGTATGGAATCGACGGCTCCTGGGCCATCACCAGTTGGATGTCTTTCGATGCCGGGTATAACAAGCTCCACCTGGATACGCTCAGCGGACTGCAGTATTTCCAGGACAGCGCCCTGACAACCGACCAATCCTGGTATGTCAGCAATCTGCATTCGATCTATGCCGGGTTCCAGGTAAACATCAAGAATCGAGCCGATGTCTATGCCGGCTGGACCCGGCTGAGCGATCAAGGCGGCAGCAGGCTGGCGACGGCCTTGCCCTACCTCCAAACCGTGCAGGCGTTTCCATTCCTGTATCATTCGCCGATGGTGCGCCTTTCGATTCCCATCAGCCGCAAGATTCGCTGGAACGCCGGGTATCAGTTCTACGGCTACGGCGAAGCGGCCCTTCCTTCGCAAAACTACCGGGCCAATACTGCATTCACCAGCCTGCTTTGGGCGTTCTAAGCCGGGCCACTCCCATGATCTTCGGCATTCCGGCGACGCCATTCAACCTGATCAATGCGGTTGTTTGGATCCTCACCATTTGGATGATCTTCAACCGGTACTCCCGGGCGTTCGGCAGCAACCTGCCGCTGCTGTATTGGGCGGCCGTCATCGCGCACACAAAATTCTTTGGGGGCGGCTACGATGTCCGGTGGGTGCTGGGCGGAACGATCTGCTGCCTGTTGCTGCGATTCGAGTTTATGAATGAGCGGCTGGTTCGACTGGTGCAGGCGGGCGAGTATCTGGCCTTGGGCTATGTCCTGTGGCGGACAATCGGTTTGATCCTAATGTGGTAGCGGGCGTTTGTTTACAGACCCACTTACTGCGCTCGCGGTTGCTCGCTCCGTGCGTGGCTTCCCGTGGCCGACAAAGTTGCACACTCGAGCAGCCGCGCGCGGAGCAAGTGGGTTTTCGACATAGCGGAGTGTCACCAGACTGCTTCGCAGGCCACAAACAACGATGGCCCGCGCCACGATTGCAGAGCAAACGGCTCGAACTAAGCTTTCTCCAGCGGAATCCCGGCGTCCTGCAAGGCCCGCCATCCGCCGTCCAGCGAAATGACGTTGGTATAGCCCATCTTCTGAAGAGCATCGGCCGAGAGAGCGCTGCGAAATCCGCCGCCGCAGTAGAGCACCATGGGAGTGTCTTTCTCCGGCACTTTCGTCTCGACGTCGCGCTCAATGACGCCTTTGGACACGTGCAGGGCTCCCATCACGTGACCGGCGTTCCATTCGCTTTCTTCGCGGACGTCCACCAGCAGATGATCCTGCTTGTTGGCCAGCATCTGCTTGTAGCCCTCGATGTCGATCTGCTTCACGCGAGTTTTCGCATCGTTCACGATCGCCAGAAATGCCGGATTGTGTGCTTTTCCTTGTGCCATATTCAGCCTTCCCGAAGAATCTTTGCCCCCGCGCCCGCCAATTTCTCCTCGATCTTCTCATAGCCCCGATCGATGTGATAGACGCGGTCGATGACGGTGTCTCCCTTCGCCGCGAGTGCCCCGAGCACCAGCGAAGCGCTGGCGCGAAGATCGCTGGCCATCACCGGAGCACCCAATAGCGCAGCGGGCCCGGCGACGATTGCCTGCCTGCCTTCGATGCGGATATTCGCGCCCATCCGGGTCAGCTCCGGAACGTGCATGAAGCGATTCTCGAAAATCGTCTCGGTCACAAAGCTGATTCCGGCGGCTTGCGTCATCAGCGCCATGAACTGAGCCTGCAGATCGGTGGCGAATCCGGGATGCTCCTCGGTTGTGACGTCGACCGACTGAAGCGATTTTCCGCGAACGCGGACAGTACCTCCCGATTTTTCCTCGATTTCCACGCCGGCTTGCCGCATCTTGACCAACAATGCGGTTAAGTGTTCCGGTTGACATCCGGTGACCTGCAGATCACCTCGAGTGATGGCACCGGCGATCAGGAACGTTCCGGCCTCGATCCGGTCCGGGATAATTCGATGCTCGGCTCCATGGAGCTTCGAGACTCCCTGAATGCGAATTGTCGAAGTGCCCGCTCCTTGAATGTTCGCGCCCATCTTCCCCAGAAGCTCCGCGACATCGACCACTTCCGGCTCGCGAGCGGCGTTTTCCAGAACCGTCTCGCCTTCGGCCAGCACGGCGGCCATCATCAGATCTTCGGTACCGGTGACGGTGATGCGGTCGAAGTGAACGATGGCGCCGCGAAGCCCGTTGCCGGAGGCTTGCGCTTCGACATAGCCCGCTTCCTGCCGGATGACAGCGCCCAGGTGCTCCAGACCGGCGAGGTGCAGATTGATAGGCCGCGCTCCGATGGCGCAGCCGCCGGGAAGAGAAACCCGAGCGCGGCCGCACCGCGCAGCCAGCGGCCCCAGCACCAGGCTGGATGCTCGCATGGTCTTGACGATTTCGTACGGAGCTTCCGGCGATTGGATTGTCTTTGCGTGAACGACCAGCGCATTGTCCCCGCGGCGCTTCGTCGTGGCGCCTGTATGCCGCAGCAGTGCTTCCATCGTCTTCAAGTCCCGAACGTGCGGAACTCCGTGCAAGACCACCGGCTCGTCGGTGAGCAGGCAGGCTGCGAGAACCGGAAGTGCGGCATTCTTTGAGCCGCTTACCGGAATGACCCCTTCCAGCGGAGTGCCGCCAGTGATTCGAAATTTATCCATGAATTTTAACGAAGTGCTTCTGTCAATCGGCCGCGGGTAGCCGTCAGGCGCGCTTCCGCCGCGCTACGGTCCAGCCCCAGCTTTCCCATTAGGATCGCAGTCTTGACGACGCCGCCGGCTTCGGTGAGAAGCTGGGCCGCTCGATCCTCGGCTAAGCCGGCTGCCTGGGCGACAATTCGCCGCGCCCGGGCCACCAGCTTTTCATTCCTGGGCTGGACGTTCACCATCAAATTGCCGTAAACGTAGCCCATGCGAATCATCGCTCCCGTGGAGAGCATGTTCAGAACCAGCTTTGTAGCAGTCCCGGCTTTCATCCGCGTCGATCCGGCGATCACCTCCGGCCCCACCAGAGGAGTAATGGGAATGGCGACGTCGCGGGACAAATCGGAATCCGGAGTACAGCTGATGCCGATGGTCACAGCGCCCAGCTCGCGGGCCATCTGGATGGCTCCGATGACATAGGGAGTGCGTCCGCTGGCGGCGATTCCAACCAGCACGTCCTTTCCGGTGAAGCCTTTCTCCGCCAGATCGGCGGCGCCCGCGGCCGGGTCGTCTTCCGATGCTTCGGTGGCTCGCCACAAGGCATCCATGCCGCCGGCGATGATTCCCTGAATCAGCTCCGGATCGACATTGAAGGTGGGAGGGCATTCGGAGGCGTCCAGCACTCCCAGGCGGCCGCTGGTCCCCGCGCCGATGTAAAAAAGCCGCCCGCCTTCCTGCAGCCGCGCCACGACGGCGTCGACGGCCAAGGCGATCTTCGGGACTTCTTTTTCGACGGCCGCGGCGATCTTCCGGTCTTCCTGGTTGATCACCCACAGCATGTCTTCCGTCGAGAGAGAATCGATCTTCTCGCTCGCCGGGTTCCGCTGTTCCGTCAGGAGCTTCTCTAACCTCACAGAACGCCGGCTCGCTTCATGACGGACTCTGCCGATCTCCTCGCCAGAATCGCCGCTTCCTCGGGGGCCATCTCTTTCAGGCCGCGCCCAAACACTTCAACGCTCACGGCGTCACTATAGCCGATCTGCTTCAGCGCATGAAAGAAGCCCATCAGATCGATAACTCCTTCGCCGGGCATCAACCGTTCGCTGTCCCGGACATCTTCGGCGGGAAGTGCCGCCGCGTCGTTGAGGTGCACATGGACAATGGCGTCTTTCCCGGCTTTGACGATATCTGCCGTCGTCGCCCCGGCGTGGTGCCAGTGCCAGGAATCCAGCAGCAACCCGACATTCGGGCCGCACTCCCGGGCGAAGGCCAGCATTTCATTCATCCGCCAGATGAACTCCTGAGGGCGGCTTTTTCGGATGTGCAAAGGCCCGAGAAACTCCAGCCCCAATCGGACGTGCGAGCGGGCCATGACGTCGGCGCACGCGCGGAAGCGTTTCAAATAGACTGCTCGCTGCTGCGCCTTGGGCAGGTCGGAGGACGACGGAATCCAGGTGACGAACCGCGGGCATCCAATCGCCGTCGCAAACCGCACCGCTTCCTCCAATTGGCGGAAGGATTCGTCGAAGGCGGCGTCGTCTTTCCGGAACTCGACGGGCAGGTTGAGCGCGGCGGGTTGGATTCGAAGGTCAGACAAGAGCTTGCGAGTCTCGCCGGCACCAGCTCGCATGGCTTTGTCCAGGACAGGATCTACTCCTCCGAAGCCAGCTTTGGCGGCAAGAGTCGCAAACTCCGGCCAATCGACCCGTCCGGTCACGATCGTGCCATTCAGCGAGGTAAACATATCCCAAGTGATTGTCACTCCGGAGTAAGAAAAAAGCCAAATGTTTGCGGAAGGCGGCCGGCTAGGAAGAAACGAAGCCGAAAACGGGAGCTGAAAAGACACGAGCCCGCGAATTGCTCCGCGGGCCGGTGTCAATCAGGAAGGACGGGGACAGGCTATCGTTTAAGCGTTGAAAGAGCTTCCGCAGCCACACGTGGATTTTACGTTTGGATTGTTGAACTTAAAGCCTGAACCCTCAAACGTTTCCACGTAGTCGACTTCGGCGCCATCCAGGTACAGCAGGCTGGCCTGGTCCACGAAAACCTTCAACTGCCCGAAGTCGTACGTCTTATCCAACATGCCGGGAGCGTTCTCGAAGGCCATCGAGTAACTGAAACCGGAGCAGCCGCCACCGACGACGGCGATGCGCAAACCGGCAGGCTTGGGCTCCTGGCTCGACATAATCTCGGCGACCTTTTCTGTTGCCTTTTCAGTAAGTTGAATCATTCGGTATATCCTTCCAGAGAGGGGTGTTCGTTTATATTTTACCCGATCTTCACTTGTTTGGATTCATGTCGGCCCGAATAGTTGCAATATCAACAAGACAAACGTTTTTCGAATCCGGCGAAACCGCTTCGAAGCTCCCCGCGTCCGCTATGATGTATGAACGGCACCTGCGGAGCAGCGGTGGCATCAACACTTCCATCGTTGAGCTGGTCGCGGTCATCTCCCCGCAACGGACACAGCGTGGATCAACAGCGTTTGGACGAAGCAAAGCTGGTCGAGCGCGTACGGGCGCACGACGAACTCGCATTCCGTGAGCTGGTTGAGCGCTATCAGAACAAGGTTTTCTCCATCATCTACGGAATTCTCCGGAATCAAAATGATGCCGAAGACATTTCCCAGCAGGTGTTTGCGAAGATTTACCTTTCCATCCAGAACTTCGACTCGCGCAGCACACTCCTTACCTGGATCTACAAGATTACCGTTAACGAGTGTTACGATTACCTGCGAAAAAAGAGGGTGAGAAAGCTGGTTTACGAGTCCGATATTACCGAAGAGGATACGCGGCTGATGGAGAATTCCGGCGCCAGTGCGGACCGCACGGTGTCGGTCGATACGAAGTTGTCGCAGCGGGAGCTGGTATCCAAGCTCTTAATGAAGGTCAGTGAAGAGGACCGGAATTTGATCCTGTTGAAAGAAGTCGAGGGTCATTCTGTCGAAGAGTTGGCTCAGATGACCGGAATGAACGAAAATACCATTAAGGTCAAGCTTTTCCGGGCCCGGCAGAAGCTTTTGAAGGCAGCTCAGCGGTTGATGCGGAAGCCTGGCGCGGCGGTTTCGGCATGATCATCCGCCCAGAGCAAGTAGTTTGTTGTAAAAAATTTGAGGGAAGATGTGATGCACGAAAGGACTAGGGAGGGGCTGGAAAAATACCTGGCGGGTCTCCTGCCGGAGAGCGACAGGGCGGAATTCGACGAATTTCTGCGGCAACATCCGCTCGATGGCGAGATGGTCGAAGACTTCAGGCTGCAGGGCGCCATGATCCGGGAAGCCTACCGCGTCTCGACGGAGTTGGCTCCGGCGCCGGGCTTCTACGCCCGTGTTTGCGCCCGGATCGAAGCCGCGAACAACAAGCCGTCCTTCTGGTCGATTTTCCTGGAGCCCTTTGGCAGCCGGTTAGTCTACGCTTCCGCGGCGCTGTTGCTGCTGCTGGGTGTTGCTTTCTATTCGGCAGCCCCGGAGCCGGAAAACATCGTTGTCCGTGATCCTTCGGTAGAAATGCTGGTGGACCGGCATCCCGAAGTTCATTTGGTGGGGAATCAGGACGAAGATCGCGGGCGGGTGCTGGAAACTCTCACGGTGCTGGATCAGTAGATGACCACTCATCGTACTTCCTGGTCCAACCCCAAGGTTTTGGCGGCCCTGCTGCTGGTGTTTCTCTGTGGAGCGGCCTTCGGGGCATTGGCGCTTCGCTTGGCAACGCGTTCCGCGGGGCGTACGAACGGTCCTGATTCCGTCGGCAAGTCGGTAGCGAGATTCCAGCAGGAGTTGAACCTGAGTTCGGAACAGGCCGGCAAGCTCGAGATCATCCTGGACGATTACATGAAGTACATGCATGATCTGCAGTCGCAGATGGATGACGTTCGGGTCCACGGCAAGGAAATGGTGCTGAAGATTCTCAACGAAGAGCAGCGGAAGAAATTTGAGAAACTCATCGCCGAGGCCAAGGGCCGCCCGCTTCGCTAAACTCGCTTCTTGATTCATCTGGTCTGCGGGCCGCCGGGTAGCGGCAAAACGGCTTTCGTTCTTTCACGCGCCCGCGAATTCCTGAGCCGCACCGATTCCCGGTTTCTTCTTCTGGTTCCCACGGCAACCTTTGCCGAACACACGCGCAATCTTCTCGCTCGCGAAGGGTTCGTGCTCGATCCTCGATCGATTTCGACCTTGTCGGGCTTTGTGGCGCGGCATTCGCCGGAATCTGCCGGCGACGCCCCTCCCGCGTTCATCGATCTCCTCCTGCGGCAAATTCTGCCGGAGCTGAGAATTTCCCACTTTGAAAGCGTCCGCCGGTATCCCGGATTTCGCGACAGGCTGGCGAGAACTATCGACGAATTCGGTACTGCCGGAATCTCTGCCCAGCATCTTTCGGAGGCCTGCGCCGCCGCGGGACTCGGCTCGCCGGAGATCCAGGGAGTTCTCCGCGTCTACACGAAAATCGAGTCGGAGCTGAGACGCCGGAAACTCGTGCTCCGCGGCGAGAAGATCTTGAGAGCTTCCCGAGCCATCGCCGCTTCCGGCCTGCGGAATGTGTCCGAAGTTTGCATGGACGGCTTCTATGCGTTTTCCGCGCCGGAGCGCGAGTTGCTGCTGCAAATTTCCCGTGACATTCCGCTGACGATCACGATCCCCGACGGATGGCCGCAGGCAGCGGAGGCGCGAGAATTTTTCGTCTTGCAGGGCGCCACAGTCCAGTCGCTTGCGGCGCGCTTCTCCCCGCCTGCCGTATCGTTAGTCTCCGCCACCTCGCGAGAGGCAGAAGCGCATGAAGTTGCGCGGCGGATTGCCGCACTGCACCGGCAGGGAACGGCGCTTCGGGAAATCGGCGTGATCCTCCGCGGCGAGCAGCCCTATGTGCCGGTTCTCCGGTCGGTATTCTCGCGCTTCGGTATTCCGGCGCGCTTTTATTTTCCCCGAAGGCTGGAAAACCAGGCTCCCGTGCGGTTGCTGGCATCGGTTGTCGAAGCGGTGCTCTCCGGTTGGGATCGCGAGCGGGTGATCGAAATCGTTCGATACAACTCTTCGGGACTCGGCGGAACGTTCGCCGGAGACCAAGCGGAACAGACGCTTGCCGCCGCTATTCCTGGCCGCGGTCTGGACCCGGCGGGTTCCTATGCCGAAGTGCTCCATCCGATCGCCGATTGGGGAACGCTGCATCGCAGCCCGAAAAATTGGGCATCGGCGCTGGGGAATCTGACCAGGCTGATTCATCCCGGGCGCGTGATTCAACCGGCAAGTCACGAGGAAGCGGCGCATTGGCGGATCCAGGCGGAAACTCTGGAGTCCTGGAAACAGGTTCTGGAGGCCACCGCGGAGGCTTTGCCGGTAGCGCCAGTTTCGTTGAGCGACTTCTGGCAGGAGGTACGCGAGTCGCTTCGCCTGGCCGTCCTGCGAAATGCCGATGGCCGCCGCAATGTCGTGCAGGTAATGGACGTGTTCGAAGCCCGGCAGTGGAGGCTCCAGCATGTCTTCGTTTGCGGCCTTCTGGAAGGCGAGTTTCCGCGATTCGCGGCGCCGGAAACGTTCTTCGGAGAAACCGCTCGCGACCTGCTTCGGGAGCAGGGCATCGCGCTTCGCACCGCGCGGGACCGTCAGGCCGAAGAAGATCAACTGTTCGAAAGCGCAATCCATCGCGCTCCGAACGTCGTGCTCAGTTGGCCGGCCTTCAACGAAAAGGGCGAGGAGACCTTACCGAGTTTCGCGATGGACCGCTTCGCCGCTGCTCCGCAGAAGGCTCCCCCGAGCCGGCCGCGCCCCGCTCGCGATGTCGTGCGGCCGCCCATGGCAGACTATGTCCCGCCGGAGCTGATCGAGGCGCGGCTGGGCTCCTCGAAAAAATGGTCCGCCAGCGAGATCGAGCGATTTCTCCAGTGCCCCTTCCTGCATTTCAGCGAGCGCAGTCTCCGGCTGGCGGAGCCCGCGAAACTTCCCTCGGAGCGCTTCACGCCGCGAGAGCACGGATCCCTGGTGCATGCCGTTCTTTACGAGCTGCATCGCGATCCTCACCAGTCCCTGGATGCGCTCTTCGACAGGATGTTCCGCGAGGCGTGCCGCAAGGACAACGTGCCCGAAAACCACCGCATCGAGTGGGCTCGCCTGACCATGCTGCGGAGCCTGCGGGCCTTTCTCGAATCGCACGAGCCTCCCGCCGGGTGGAAGAGCTACGCGGAATACCAGTTCGAGTTTCCGCTGATCGAAGGTCTGGTCGTCCGCGGACGGATCGACCGCTTCGACGAGGATTCGGAAGGCAACGTGATCGCGACCGACTTCAAGTACAGCGGGCTGCAGCGGGCGAAAGATCTGCTGAAAAGCGAAGAAGCCGTACAAGGCGGGTTGTATCTGCTTGCGTTGAAGAACCAGGGAAAGAATCCAGTCCGTTTTCGGTATGTTCCTTTGCGCGGCGGCTCCGAACCGATCGAGAGCGAGGACGTCGCGGGCCTGATGGAAACCGCCAGGGAACGGACAATCGACGCCGTGGCGCGAGTGCGGCAAGGCCACATTGCGGTGAGGCCCGCCGATCCCGACGCTTGCCGCTACTGCGCGATGCGAACGATCTGCCGGGTCAGCGAACAGGCCGCCGGACTGGCGGCCGCCTCTGAGGAATCGGAATGGGATTGACCGGCGCGCAGCAACAGGCCGCGACGCACTCCGGCTCCGATATCTGCGTGGTGGCAGGGCCGGGCAGTGGGAAAACCAGCGTCCTGGTGGAGCGGTTCTGCTGGCTCGTTTCGGAGCAGCGGATCGCTCCCGATCGTATCCTGACGATCACTTTCACGGAGCGCGCGGCGAACGAAATCAAGCGCCGCCTGGCCAGCCAGTTTGCGGATGATCCGGAAAATCGGGCCAGGATCGAGCGCGCCTTCGTCTCCACCGTGCACGGCTTTTGTACCCGGCTGCTGAAGGAGAACTCCATCGCCGCCGGGCTGGATCCGGACTTTGGCGTGCTCGACGAAAAGGATGCGGCGCTGCTGCTCTGCCAGAGCATCGATCGCGCTCTCGACGAGTTCCTGATCTCTCATCCGGAGCGGCT
>CAZETQ010000073.1:24814-28585 GCA_964515165.1 uncultured Solibacteraceae bacterium
GCTCAGAACGCGGCGCGAATTACCACTCTGGACGATATTCTCACCGCTGTCCAGGATCGTTACGGCCAAACGAAGCGGGAGCGATCCATGGTCGACTTCGACGACCTCGAAGCCTTCACCATCGAAATGCTCTCCCGCGATACGCGGCTGCGTGCGCTGGTGCAATCCCGGTTCGACTACATGTTGATGGACGAGCTGCAGGACACCAATCCGCTGCAGTGGCAGTTGGTGGAATTGATTCGCTCCGAGGGCCGTTTCTTCGCCGTCGGCGACATCAACCAGGCCATCTACGGCTTTCGCCACGCCACTCCCGATGCATTCCGAGCGTTTCGGGACCGGGCCACGGCAACTGGAGCGGTGGTCCACCTGCGCGACAATTTCCGAAGCCGCGCCGAGATTGTCAGTGCCGCGTGCAGCCTCACGGCCGGTGAGCCGGGCATGGAAACTCCGGATCTGCAGGCCAGCCGCGGCTTCGCGACGCCGAGCCACGCCCCGGTGGAGCATCTCGTCATCGAACCGGCCAACGGAGATCTCGGAGATCTCGAAGCGCAAACCGTGTGCTCCCGCATTCTGGACCTGGTGGGCAACTTCGTTGTCGAAACTCGCACCACCAGCCGCCCAGCGCAATACCGCGATATCGCCATTCTTTTTCGAACCGGCAAGCGCTTTCCGGAGTTCGAGCGATGGCTGCAGCGCACGAACATTCCTTACGTGCTGAATAGCGGCAAGGCCTTTCACGAGCGGCAGGAAGTGCTGGACCTCGGCAACTGGATGCGCGTGCTGGCGAACACTCTGGATGAGATTGCGCTGGTCGGAGTATTGCGCTCGCCGCTAGCCGGCATCGCCGATGAAACACTGTTGCGGCTGCGCGAGGGCACGATGCCGCTGATCGAAGCTCTCCGCGCAAGCCGCGACCCGCAGATCGTCGAGTTCATCCGGCTGCTGGACGAATGCCGCGCGCAGAAAGACGATGTTTCGCCGGACCGGCTGGCGGCGCGAATCCTCGATGCCAGCAATTACGAAGCGAGCCTGGATGCCACCGGTCGCGCCAACGTTCGAAAGTTTCTTGGGCTGATGCGGGAGTACTCCGAAAAACAACCGGGTCCGCTGGCACGTCTGACGGAGAGGCTGCTACAACTCCGCCAGGCAGGCGAAGAGCCCAACGCACCCATCGCCGACCCCGGCGATGCCGTCGAACTGATGACGATCCACGCGGCAAAAGGGCTGGAGTTTCCGATTGTTTTTCTAGTCGGTCTGGACGTCCGCGGCCAGTCCGATTCCGGCGGACTCTGCTATTCGCCGGACTTCGGCCTCGGAGCCAAATGGCGCCACGGACAGGACGAGCGCTATGACCACGCTGCCCAACAGTATCTCGCTGCCAACAAGGAAAGACGAAAAGAAGAAGCCAGCCGCCTGTTCTATGTCGGCCTCACCCGCGCCGAGCAGAAGTTGTTCCTGACCCACGGCCCGGCAAAGTCGGACTGGGTGAAGCTGCTGGAGTCGTTTCCTGTGACGGCGGTCGTGACTGCGCCGCCGGAGTTCCGCTCGACCGCACCTCTTCCGGCGATGGATTTCACGGCCGAAGAGTTTGTGGACCTTCCATCGGCGCTGGATCAGGCCGACAGTGCCGTCACTGCGACCGATGTGGCGCTGTTCGCCGACTGTCCGCGGCGATACCTCCTGGACCGTTACATTGGCTGGCAGCGCCCCGTTCTCGACGCTCCGGCAGACGTAGAATTCCTCCCGGACACGGGCGAATTCAGTGCCACGGAGCTGGGAAATCTCGTGCACCGGGTTCTCGCCGGCGAAGAAATATCGAATATCCCTACGGACGCCGCAGATCTCGCGGCTGCCTTCTCCCGTAGTTCCCTCTCGCAGCAAGCGAATTCCGCCCGGCGCTGTGAGCGCGAGTTTCCGTTCACCGTCGAAATGGAAGGGATTGTCCTAAATGGCCAGATCGACCTATGGTTCCAGGACGCCGGCCGGATCACTCTGGTGGACTATAAGACCGATCGCCTGGACCCGGCAGAGATCCCAAACGCTGTGGAAGCCTACGCCGTCCAATTGCGCCTTTACGCCGCGATGCTGCAGCGAATCACCGGCGAACTTCCGAAGCGTGCCGTGCTGCATTTTCTGCGGCCGGATCGCTTGGTCGAAGTTGATGTCACTCGCAAGGGTGTCGACGCGGCCCTATCGCACATTCAAGCCTTGCGCCATGCGCAGCAGTCCATGAATTTCCCGCTTCGGGAAGCGCCGCATTGCAAACGCTGCCCGCACTATCGGGGAGCTTGTCCATCAAAATTCGGTCAGGAACAGTTGGGTTTGTTTGAATCGGTGGGATGAGGGTGGGAATGACTGTCACACTTACGGGACGCCATCTTTCTCTGAAGGGCGGCCATCAGCCGAACATGGATCGCCGGCGGAATCTCTTTCTCAACCTGGCCCTTGTAAATCTGGACAGTTTTCTTGCATGTATCGAACACCACCCAGCAGTTGGGGCATTCCGTCATGTGGCGTTCCAGCTCTTTTTTGGTGGCGGAGTCGGTGGCGTCGTCTAAGAACTCGCTCAGCTCCCGCAAAAAGTCCTTACAGGTAAGCAAAGACGTCGTCCCCTTTTCGTTGGAAAAATTTTGTCAGCTTTTCGCGAAGCTGGAGTCTCGCCCGAAGCAGCCGGCTCTTCACGGCCGGTATCGAGATTCCCAGGGCCTCTGCGGTTTCTTCCGTGGACAACTCGTCGATGTCCCGTAACTGAAAGACAACCTTATAGATCGGCTCCAGTCCTTCCACCGCTTTATCCAGAATTCCCTTCAGCTCTTCCTGGGAATACCGCTGCTCCGGCGTATCGTCCCAAACGGCAACTTCCCGGGCTACCATGTCCTCGCCCGTATCCAACTGTTCGTCCAGGGATACGCTCTTATCGGACTTTCGCTTCCGGAGCTTCATGAGCGCCTCGTTCACGGCAATCCTGACAAGCCACGTATAAAATTTCGAATTGCCCTGGAAGCTATCCAGCTTTTCATAGGCTTTTAAAAAGCTTTCCTGGAGAACATCTTCGGCATCTTCGTCACTTTGTGTGATGTGCTTGGCCAGCCGGAAGATTCGCCGTTCATAGTGTTCTACCAGCCCGGAAAATGCACGATCGTCCCCGGCTTTTGCCCGGGCGACAAGGGCAGCCTCGTCAAATGGAGCAGTTTCAGCCATGTCTGGGAGGAAATTTCACTATACCAGCCTGCTTCGCGATAGACTTCTTTCTGATGAAATTCACTTCGCAGACACTCGCCGTGCTGGTGTTGTCCGCCGCCGCGAGCCTCGCCCAGTCGAAAGGTTCGGCCGAGATCATCGCCGCCGACAAAGCCTGGGCTGCGGCCATCACGACCAAAGATTTTGCGGCCATGGAGAAGCTTCTGGCCGACGATCTGGTGTACTCGCATTCGAGCGGTGTTGTCGACACCAAGAAGAGCTACATCGAATCGCAGAAATCCGGCGTCCAGAAATATATTTCGGTCGATCACTCCGACCCCAAGGTTCAGTTCTACGGCAACACCGCCGTTCTCACCTGCGGGCTGAAGATGCACACCGAGACCAAGGGAACCGAACAGACGGCGTCCTTCCGCCTCATCCACGTTTGGGCGAAAAAAGACGGTCGCTGGCAGTTAGTCGCGCACCAGACGACACGCCTTCCATAGTGTCCATGCTTCGCCTGGGAATCGCTGTCTTCGCCGTTGCCGCGTTCGCGCAACGGGCAGTTCAATTCGAAAGCCGCCCCGCCAC
>CAZETQ010000074.1:0-28512 GCA_964515165.1 uncultured Solibacteraceae bacterium
GTCAGATGAATGCCATCCTTGCGGGACAGCGCATGTTCCGCCGTCAAGACCAGTCCGGGCCGCCAGATCACTCCGCTGGAGGTGATTCGCGGGCGCGCGTGCACCGTGACAACGGATTCCGCGGCTTGGGCCACGATGGAGGAAAGCTGGGAGGACAGGTTGACTAGTGGATTGCTCATGTCTTCAGCTTGCGCTGCCGAAAGCTGTTTCACATCAGCAAATCCGGCGGTTTTCGACCTACCCGGTAGAGCAGGATGCTAGGTTGAGAAGACATGGACGAAGCGAATCCGTTTGAGGATCCACTCCGCTTTGAACGCCAGGTGCCGCCGTGCGCGATTGTAATTTTCGGTGCGAATGGCGACCTGACGAAGCGAAAGCTCATTCCGGCGCTCTATCGCCTTGCCTATGAGCGCCGGTTTCCTCCGGGAATGGCGGTGTTGGGCAACTCCCGCACGGCGATGTCGGACGAGCAATTCCGCGAAAAGATGAAGGAGGCAACGCAAAAGTTTCTGGAGGACAGTCCCTTCGATGAATCGCTATGGACCGATTTTGCGCGCGGCCTTTTCTATTGTTCCGGCGACATCTCCGATTCGGCGTCATTCACCGCTTTAGGTGAGAAGCTGAAGACCATTCAAGGCGAGCGTTCGACGGGAGGCAACGTACTGTTCTACCTTTCCACGCAGCCCAGCCAATACATTCCGGTGATCGAGGGAATCGGGCAAGCCGGTATTCAAACGAACCCGGGCTGGACCCGAATCGTTATCGAGAAGCCCTTCGGCCACGATCTGACGACGTCCGCAGAATTGAACGACGCCGTTCACCAGGTTTTCTCCGAAGACCAGGTTTTCCGGATCGATCACTACCTGGGAAAAGAAACGGTTCAAAACATCCTCGCGTTTCGATTCGGCAACGGGATCTTCGAGCCGCTTTGGAATCGCCGCTACGTGAACCATGTCCAGATCACAGCGGCCGAATCGATTGGAGTGGAAGGCCGAGGCTCGTACTATCAGGAAGCGGGCGCCTTGCGCGACATGATCCAGAACCATTTGCTGCAGGTGATGGCTACCGTGGCAATGGAGCCGCCCCCTGCCTTCGAGCCGGCGGCCGTGCGCGACGAGAGGGCCAAGCTGCTCCGTTCTCTGCGAATTCCCCGCCCCGAGGAAGTCTCCGAAATCGCGGTAGCCGGACAGTATGGACCGTCGCGAATCGGCGGGGAAGACGTTCCCGGCTTCCGGCAGGAGCACGGCGTGGATCCGCAGTCCCGAACGGAAACTTATGCCGCGGTGACATTCTTCGTCGAGAACTGGCGCTGGGGAGGGGTGCCGTTCTACATTCGCTCCGGCAAGCGGCTTCCGAAGCGGGTTACGGATATCGCCATTCAGTTCAACGAAGCGCCGCATTCGGTGTTTGCCGACGCTCCGGTGCTGTCGCGCAGCGGACGCGGACCCAATCTGCTGATTCTTCGAATCCAGCCGGAGGAAGGAATTTCGCTGCGATTCCGCTCCAAACAACCGGGAGCCGGGATGCGCCTGCGGCCGGTTTCGATGGACTTCAACTACGGCACGAGTTTTGGCGAGCGATCCCCGTCGGCCTATGAAACATTACTGCTGGACGTGATTGC
The DNA here is from genome assembly GCA_964515165.1 of uncultured Solibacteraceae bacterium. GTDB lineage: Bacteria > Acidobacteriota > Terriglobia > Bryobacterales > Bryobacteraceae > JAPKYZ01. Next base: position 1,622 of record CAZETQ010000074.1, read on the forward strand.
CGGAGATTCTACCCTCTACACCCGGCAAGACATGGTGGAAGCCAGTTGGAAAGCGGTGCAACCGATCCTTGATAACTGGGGAGCCGCGAAGTTCGACTTTCCGAATTACGATGCGGGAACGTGGGGGCCGGCGGCATCGGACCAGATGCTCGCGCGGCGGGGACATGTCTGGAGGGTGCCGTAATGGCGGTGGCAATCAAAGCCGAAAAGCTGCTTCGCGAACTCGATGAGGTTTGGGTTTCGCTGGGCAAGGACCAGCAAGAAGCGGGCGGCGTCCTGCGCGCCTGCGCGATGACGCTCATCACCCTGATCGACGACAGGCAAGGCACCGATCCTGGCGAAACGCTGGCGGAGCTGATGCACGATCATCCCGCGCGGGCGATTCTGATCCGGGCCGGCGGATCGGGAGAACTGAGCGCCCACTGCACCGCGCAATGCTGGATGCCATTCGGCCGCCGCCAGCAGATCTGCTGCGAGCAGATTGAAATTGCGGCTCCGTTGAAACTCTTGGGAGACGTGCCGGCAGTTCTGCGCGGCCTGCTCGTTCCCGACTTGCCGGTAGTTGTGTGGCTACGGAGTCCCAGCTTGCTCAAAAAGGCTGACCTTGCTCCGTTCTTCGAACTCGCCCACAAGATCATTATCGAACCCCGCGGATTCGACGATTCGAAGTGGCTGATCGATCGAATCCGCGCAATTGCCGGTACGGGAAAACCCGTCGCCGATTTGGCGTGGGTGCGCATTACGCGATGGCGTGAAACGATCGCCCGTTTGTTCGACGATCCAGAGCGCCGGCGCGCGCTGGAGAGCGTCAGCGAGATACTGATCCGTCATTCCTCGCCGGAGGCGGGACCGGCGGTGAAGTACCTCACGGCGTGGTTGCAGATTTGCCTGGGCCGGGACGTCGCCGTAAGGTTGGAGCAGGCAGGAAGCAGCAATACCTGGCAAATTCAGTGCGTCATGCTGCGAGGTAAGAATTTCTCCGCGAGCATCACGCGATCGCAGAAAGGCTGCGTCGATACCGTTGCCGATGGACTAAGTGCTCACTCCATTTTCGCCCCGCTTCGGGAAGCGGATTTGCTTCGCGAGGAACTCTCGCTGCCGGGCCGCGATCCGATTTTCGAACGGGTGCTGGCCGCCGTATGAATCTTCGTCACGTCTTTGAAACTCCGCAGGATGCCGCCGATGCCTGCGGGCGGGAAATTCTGCAGCGCTTGAGCGAATCGATCGCGCTGAACGGCCGCGCGACCCTGGCGATTTCCGGTGGATCGACCCCGCGGATGATGTTCGAAGCGATGACGAAGATCGACTTCGACTGGAAGAAGCTGCACCTGTTCTGGGTGGATGAGCGCCCCGTCCCTCCGGACCACAAAGACTCCAATTTCCGGATGACGCAGGAAGCGCTGCTGTCTCATGTTTCTCCCGGAAGCATCCATCGGATTTTGGGCGAACTCCCATCGGCGGAAGCGGCCGAACGCTACCGGCAGGATTTGCAGCAGTTTTTCGACGGTCCGCCGATTTTCGACATCGTCCATCTGGGGATGGGCTCCGATGCGCATACCGCCAGCCTGTTTCCCGGGTTGCCGGAGATTGAGGATCGGGAAGGCATGGCGGCTTCGGTGTGGGTCGACAAGCTCGCAACTCACCGCATCACCTTGCTGCCGAAGGCGATTCTGGACGCGCGGCAGGTGGTCATGCTGGTCTGTGGACTGGACAAAGCAATTCCCCTGGATCGCGTTTTCAACGATCCATACGATCCGCTTCGCCTGCCCGCTCAATTCGTCCACCGGAATGCGAGCCTGGTGGACTGGTTTTTAGACCGGGCCACTCAGTAGGGCCTGCGGAGGCGATGAAATTGCGAAAAGCGAAGACGGCCGGTTCCGCAAGAATTTCCCTAGTTCTCTTTGAGAAAAACCTTAACCCACCCCACTTCAGATAGAGGGGTACCCGGAGATCGCCCATGCTCTCCATCTCGTCGATGTGTGTCTGCTGGCGCTGCTTCCCTGGCTCGCGGCCTGGATCATCCTCAGCGGACTGGACGATCTTTTCGTCGATTTTCTGTTTCTCCGGCTTCGCTGGAGGAATCGAAAGCAAGTCCAATCACCCAATCGCGAACCCCGCCCGGAACGCCTGATCGCCATCTACGTCCCGATGTGGCACGAGCATGACGTGATCGAGCGAATGATCCGCCACAACCTGCGCGTCCTTCGATACCAACGCTGCGAATTCTTCCTGGGAGCCTATCCCAACGACACCGACACTCTTGCGGCCCTGGCGCGTATTCAGCAATCCGGCGCCAGGGTTCATATTTGCATTTGTCCGCACGACGGTCCCACTTCCAAAGCCGATTGCCTGAACTGGGTTTACCAGCACATGCTGCTTTATGAGAGACAGGCCGGAGTGTTTTTTGACGCTATCGTGACCCATGATGCCGAGGACCTGATTCATCCGGATTCGCTGTCGGTGATCAACCAGAGCCTGGATGAGCACGACATGGTACAGGTTCCGGTGCTTCCGCTGCCCACGGGAACCTCGCAATGGATTCACGGTCTTTATTGCGATGAGTTTGCGGAGTCGCAGTACAAAGACCTTCGCGCCCGCGTGCACGGCGGGGGATTTTTGCCTTCCTGCGGCGTCGGAACGGGACTTTCGCGCGAGACGGTAGAGCGCCTGGCAGTGGAGTACTCCAATCGCATATTTGAGCCGTCGTGTCTGACCGAGGACTACGAGCTCGGCATGCGCGTGCACCGGATGGGTCTGAAGCAGATTTTCACCGGCACCGCTGTCGCAACCAGGGAGTTCTTCCCCATGACGCTTAACGGGGCGCTGCGGCAGCGAACGCGGTGGATTACCGGAATCGCGCTGCAGAGTTGGCAGCGGCACGGCTGGGGAAAGAGCTGGCGGGAGGGCTACTGGCTATGGCGCGACCGGAAGGGCCTGCTAGGCAATCCGCTGAGCATCGTGGCGAATCTCAGTTTTCTTTATGGCCTGGGAACCTGGACAGTCAGCGCCACAACCGGAACGGCATGGGGACTGGCCGGAGGAATTTCATTTGCCGCATGGGGAGGCCTGATCCTGCAATGTATCCGGACGGCCATCCGCATCGCTTGCAGCGCGAAGTTCTATGGCTGGGGATTTGCGGGCGCTGTCCCACTGCGCGCGCCCATTTCCAACGTGATCAACTTTTTCTCTACGGTGCGCGCCGTCCATCAGTTCACCCGATCGGTGCTCACCCGGACTCCGCTGGTTTGGCTGAAGACGCAGCACTCGTTTCCGAACGAAGCAGCTCTCCAGGAAGCTAACGCGAGACAGCGAAAAACTCGCGCGGCTGCAATACGCTGACCTTCTGCTGTTTGGACGACGCCGCAAAGACAACCTTCACCCGTTCCCGCCGGCGGAGGACAGTGGCTGCGTCGGAGCGCTCCTTCAGCTCCAGATACCAATCCACTTCCATGCCCAGCTCGTCCTGGCCCAGAATGTCGATCGACGAAGTGATGTCATAGCGGGCACACAGTTCCTCAATGGAGGGTTGAATCTCCCGCGCCAGCTCCGGAAGCAGGTTTTTCAGGAATGCCCGGGGATTGTCCGTACTGAGAGCATTCGCCATATCCGCCAGAACATCCTGGCGGGCCGGCGCGGCCACGCTAAGTACGATAGCTGCCGTTAATGCGAATGTAGCCTTCAGTGAGATCACAGGTCCAGAACTGCGTTTCGCCTTTGCCCTTGCCGCGAATGGTGAAGCGAATGTGGCAATCTTTCGAATCCAGCTTGGATTTCATTTCGTCTTCATCGAAGTCGACAGCCAGGCCTTTGCTGCACACCGGAATCCCCTGCAGCTTGATATCGACATCCTCGGGTTTGAAGGAAGCGCCGGAGTAGCCGGCGGCGCAAATGATCCGGCCCCAGTTGGGATCGCTGCCGCCCACGGCGGTCTTCACCAGCGGAGAGTTGCCGATGGCGCGGGCGATCTTTTCGGCGTCTTCATTCGTCTTGGCGCCGGTCACGTGGATAGTGATGCACTTCTTTGCACCTTCTCCATCCCGGGCGATCTGCTCGGCCAGATCCTCCATGACCCAGCACAGAACTTCTCCCACGACCTTCCGTTCCTTCTCGTTCGGCGCAATACCGCTTGCCCCGTTGGCCAACACGATGATCGTGTCATTGGTCGACATATCTCCGTCCACCGAAAGCCGGTTGTAGCTGCGGTTGACGGCTGCCTTCAGCATCGGCGCCAGATTTGCCGGAGAGATCGCCGCATCGGTCATCACAAACCCGAGCGTCGTGGCCATGTTCGGATGAATCATTCCGGAGCCTTTGGTCAGCCCGGCGATCCGAACAAAGCCGTCTTTCAAGGGAATCTCGCCGGAAGCGGCCTTCGGCACCAGATCGGTCGTCATGATGGCTCGCGCAACGTCGTCGAACCGGTCCGCGGACAGGCCGGAAAACAGATCGGGAATCGCCGAAGTGATCAGCTTGGCATTCAGGTCCACTCCAATCACCCCGGTGGACGAAGGCAGAATATGCTGAACCGGCCAGTGTCCGTAGCGCGCCGCGGCGCGGCAGGTTTCCAGCGCGACCTTGTCCGCGGTGCGGGTGGAGCAGTTGGCATTTCCGGCATTGATCAGAATCGCCCGCGCCTTACCGCGCGACGTACGAAGATGCTGCCGGCCCAGTTTCACCGGGGCCGCCTGAACCAGATTCTTCGTGAACACTCCGGCCGCCGAGGCAGGCGTCTCCGAGACGATCAGGGAAAGGTCCTCTTTGTCCGTTTTGCGAATCCCGGCGTAGACCGCCGAGTATGTGTATCCCAGAGGAAGGTTCAACTTCTGCGCTCCACCGAACCGAGAATCTCATTCTCGCCGATCCGTTGTCCATTCAGGAAATCGGCGGCCGACGCCCTCCGCCGGCCTTCCAATTGGACCTCTAGCAACTCCAGAGTGGTCGAATGGCCGCAGGCCACGAACAGGCGCTTGCGCCGGCCCACGATCGTACCGGGCTCGGCCACCAAGGCTTCGTCAGATGGGATGCACTTATAAATATTCAAGGCGCGATCCCGAAACGTCGTGTAACATCCCGGCCAAGGCTGGAATCCGCGGCAGCGGTTGAAAATCGTTTGGGCGTCGAACACCCAGTGGACCAGACCCTCTTCCTTCTTCAGCTGTGGCGCCATGGTCGCCTGGGAATCATCCTGTTTCACCGGCTGAAGGGAAGCAAGATTCGCAATGACGTCGATGAGAGCCTCGGCCCCAATCTTTGCCAGGCGCGGCGACAGTTCCTCCGCCGTTTCCGCCGGCTGGACCGGCAGCGTAACCTGCTTCAGAATGTCGCCCGTATCCAGACCGGCGTCAATCTTCATGATGGTGACACCGGTTTCCGTGACGCCGTCGGCGATGCACCGTTGAATCGGCGCCGCGCCGCGATACTGCGGCAAAAGAGAAGCATGGACATTCAGAATCCCATGCGGGGGAATATCGATGATCGCTTGTGGAATGATTTGCCCATAGCCCACAACGACCATGATTTCCGGCTGGAGCTTCTCTTTCAGTTCCGCCAGGACGCGCGGATCCCTGACCTTTTCCGGCTGAAAGAGGGGGAGATTGTGGGCCAGCGCGCACAATTTCACGGAGCTTGCGGTGACGGCATTTCCACGGCCCTTGGGCCGGTCCGGCTGGGTAAACACACCAGCGACTTCATGACCGGCGTTCAGGCAGGCCTCAAGCGAAGGAACGGCAAATTGCGGAGTGCCGAGGAAGACGAGTCTCACCACTCCCCTGTCCGCTGCAGACGTTTGATTTTCCGGCGAATCAACTCCCGCTTCAAAGCGCTGAGATGCGAAAGAAACAGGACGCCGTTCAAGTGATCGTTCTCGTGAAGAATGGCGCGAGCCAGCAGCTCCTCGCCTTCCTTCTCGAACCAGTCGCCGGTTTCGTTCTGCGCGCGAATTTTCACTTTGTTGGGCCGCGTCACATCTTCCCGGAAGCCCGGAATCGACAGGCAGCCTTCTTCGCCGGTCTGGGAGCCCTCGGTGAGAACAATTTCTGGATTGATCATCACAAACGGCTGGTCCGGATCCTCTCCTGCGGAAGTGTCGACAATCGCCAGCCGCTGGCCGATACCCACCTGCGGAGCCGCCAATCCGACACCCCGGCTGTCGTACATCGTCTCGAACATGTCCTTAATCAGTTGGCGGAGTTCCGGCGTATTGAAGTTCGTCACGGGATCGGCGACTTTCTCCAGAATCGGGTCGCCATATTTCAAAACGGGTCGGCGCATCGAATACTTTCTAAAATTCTCTAACCTGATTCAAATATCCATCAAAATTCCGGCGAGTTTCGCGAAGGGAATCCCCTCCGAACTTTTCCAGCATCGCTTGTGCCAGCACAAAAGCGACCATGGCCTCGCCGATGACTCCGGCGGCGGGGATGACGGCGACGTCGCTTCGCTCGTAGGCAGCCGCGACCGGCTCCCGGGTTTCAAAATCTACAGACTCCAGCGGACGCCGGAGAGTCGAAATCGGCTTCAGAAATCCGCGAACCAGGATGTCCTGGCCGTTGGTCATTCCTCCTTCGATTCCTCCTGCCCGGTTGGCGCCGCGGTAGAACTCATGCTCCTGTTTCGAGTAGTGAATGGTGTCCTGGACTTTGCTGCCGAACGATGCCGCTCCTTCTGCCGCAAAGCCGATCTCCACGCCCTTGACGGCCTGCATCGAAACAATGGCCTGGGCCAAACGCCCGTCCAGGCGCGAGTCGTACGTGATATGGGAGCCCAGTCCTGGGGGAACATTGTGGGCCACGACTTCGAAGACTCCGCCCACGGTATCGCCGGTCTTATAGGCGGTATCCACCACCGCCTTCATTCGAGCTTCGGTTTCCGGATCGGCACAGCCCAGCAGGACGTCGTCCTTCTTGCTGAGCGTCACCAGTTCCTCCCATTCGACGGCGCGCGGCAGCGTTTCGCCACCCACCGCGATGACGTGACTTAAGACTTCGATGCCGAACTCGGCGAGGAACGCTTTGCAGAGCCCTCCCACGGCGACGCGAGCCGTCGTTTCACGGGCCGATGCTCTTTCCAGGATGTAGCGGGCATCGCGAAAGTCATACTTGATCGCGCCCGCCAGGTCCGCGTGTCCCGGCCGGGGACGAGTCACTTTCTTCCGCTTCTCGTCTTCCCCGCCCTCGACGGGCAGCGCTTCGGTCCAGTTTTTCCAGTCCTTGTTTTCCAGGATGACGGCAATGGGCGAACCGATGCTGCGGGAATGCCGGACGCCCGATACGATGTGGGCCCGATCGGTCTCGATCTTCATCCGGCCGCCGCGGCCAAACCCCTGCTGGCGGCGCCAAAGCTCGCGGTCGATTTTCTCAAGAGAGATCGGGACACCGGCTGGCAGGCCCGTAAGCGTAGCAATCAAGCATTCGCCGTGGCTTTCCCCGGCGGTTTCGTAACGAAGGAGCATTTATCGGAAAATCGAGGTGTCCGCTGAGCGGAAAACACCTTTCTTTCTATGTTAGTGGATCGGGGTGCGGTATCACTAGACGCATGAGGATCGATCTCAGCGGTAAGGTGGCCATCGTCACCGGAGCCAAGAGCGGTATCGGACTGGCGGCGTCCGTTGCTCTCGTCAATGCCGGAGCGGCCGTTCACGTTTTCGACTTGCCGGAGGTGGATGTTTCGAATCGGGAGTCGATCGAGGCGGCGTTCTCGGGAATGGCCGCCCCGGACATTGTCGTGGCCAATGCGGGGGTCGGCAAGCCGGAACCGCCGGATATTACGGCATCGGCCATCGACAATTGGGACCGGACCATCGCCGTGAATCTGACCGGAGTTTTTCATACGGTTCGCCTGGCCGCCGCCCAAATGAAGGCGAAAGGCGGATCGATTGTCGTCACGGCGTCGACCAACTCCTGGGACGGCGAAGCGGCACTCACCGCCTACAACGCCTCCAAGGCGGGAGTGCTGGGTATCGTGCGCACCGCGGCGAACGAGCTGGGGCGATACGGAATTCGCGTCAATGCCGTCTGTCCGGGACTGATCCGCACTCCGCTGACGGACAATTATTTTTCCGAGCCGGGTGGTCTGAAAGAATATTTCCGCCATATCGCGATGGGCCGCGGGGGCGAACCGCATGAAGTGGCCAGTGCGATTGCGTTTCTGGCCAGCGACCTGGCCAGCTACATCACCGGCGCGACTTTGGTGGTGGATGGCGGGCAGCTAACGTCGAAGTATTCCACCTGGAATGACGACAACGCACGGTTTGACCGGGATCACTGGGTGGCAACTTAGAAAACCGCCACTCGCGCCGCGGATCAGTTCTTGATTTGCGACAACGCGGCGCGCTGCGCGGCGCGGGCTTCTTTCATGATCGGGCCGTAGCCTTCCTTATCGAACGGCGGACAACCGGCGGGGAACTGGCCCAGCGGATGGTTTTTCTGGCGCATCAGGAAAGTGCAATAGGTGAGCGTCTTGCAGACCCGCAGCTCGTCGAGCTCGCCTTTTTCGAGGACATCTTTGGCGAAGTCCGGGTAGGAGAGCACTCCGCGGCCGAGCCCGAAGAAGCGGATCCTGCCTTCGGCAATATTGCGGGCGGCGGCGTTGACGGCGTATTTCTGCAGCCAGGAGTAGCCTGTTCCCACGATCGGCAAATCGGGGAACGCCTCCTGGATCTCGCCGGCAATGCGGAAGTGGCGATCGACGCCCAACAGCGGGTGCTCCGGCTCCTCGTAATTGCCGTCGTCCGGCTTTTCAAACGGGCGTCCGACGTGCGGATTGAAGTAAGGAGAACCGAGTGAAATATTGAACAACTCGACGCCGTCCTGGCGGAACCACGCGATGGCCTGCTTCACCTCGGTGAGATCTTCTTTCAGCGGATCGTCCGGGTTGTTGCCCCAGCCCCAGGCGTAGGGAGTGTCGTAAGGATACGGCTCGCCGATGCCCGTCTGAGCGTTGCGGAGGTACGGCACCGAATCGAAGGCGTTGAGCCGCATGCAGAACCGCAGCCTGCTGCCGTAGGCGGAGCGCAATTTACCCAGGACATTGCGGACGAAGCGGGTGCGGTTTTCGAGCGACGGTCCGCGGTAGCGGCCCTCGCTGGTCTTGGCTCCCATCATTTCGTTGATCAGGTAGCCGTGCACGGCCTTCAGGTCGATGGCGCGGAAACCGGCTTGGAGGACGAGCCCGGCGGCGCGAACGAAATCGTCTTCCAGACGTTCCAGCTCATCGTCGGTGATCACCAGGTAATCGGGCGGAGTGTTGCTCTTCTTATCGATGAGCGGGTTGTGATAAGCGATGGTCTTGCGCGGAACGGAATAGCGGCCGGAGTGCGTCAACTGCACAGGCATCAGGACGTCATCGGCAGTGCCGAACGCTTTCCGGTGGAGTTCGAGAATCTCATCGTTCAGCCGGGCATAGTCGTCGACGTTGCCGTCGTGAATCCAAAGCTGGCGAGTATTGGCGCGGCCATCTTCGCGGACCGCGGTGGCTTCAAACCAGATGAGTTTCGCGCCGCCGGCGGCGAAGCGGTGGTAGCGGCGAATGGTCAGCTCATCCGGGCGCCCGTCGAGGGTGCCGTCGCATCCTTCCATGGGGTGAATCGCCATGGAATTGCCCACTTTGAGATCGCCCACTTGCACAGGCTGGGCGAGAGACTGCCGGACCTTCTCAGCGTTCTCTTCGAAAACGACGTGGCGGGCGCCAGCCTGGTCAGCTGCCGATTGGAGTTCGCTGAGCGTCTTGTACGTGAAGTGTTTCATCCGTCTTCTTTGAATTTCGAGGTAGCAGGAGGATGGCCAAAGCTCCGACGGCGGCAAATCCAAAAACGACATTCAGCGCCGGCCCGTAACTGCCGAACGCTACCCTCAGTTTGGAAATCAGGAAGGGGAACCAGGTTTGCCCCAAAGTGTCTGCCGGGAGAATGATCGACATCGCGCGTGCCAGGGAATTGACCCCAAAAGTCTCGGCGGCCATCAGGGGGATCAGCATATAGTCGGCACCCATTCCGAAGCCAAACAGGACGCTGAACAGGTAAATCATGAGATCGTCGCCGGGCTTGACCAGCAGCAGCAGAGGGATGGTACCGGCCACCAGCGCGTAGGTTGCCAGCATCACCATTTTCTTGTTGAACCGGTCCGCCAGCCAACCCATGAACAGCCGGCCGCCGATGGAGGAGAACAAAATGTAGAGCGTCGCATCGCCGAACATCGCGTCCAGTTGCACCTGGTCGGTATAGCCCTGCTCCTTAAACACGAACTTCATGTGCTGGTTGATGGATCCGATGGAACCGATGGAGCAGACGCTGCCGATCAGCAAAAGCCAAAAGGAAGATTGGCGGAGCAGGTAGCTGAACGGCCGGGGCTCGATTTTGGTGTCGGGCGGCGGAGTGGGATCGCCGTCCGGATTCTGGCCGATGTCGGAGGGCTTGTCCTTCAGGAAGAAGATGGCGATGGGCCAGGCCAGCAGGACGCAGCAGCCGAAACCGATCAGCGCGATGCGGTAGTCGCTGAACGCCTGGGTGAGGGGACGGGCGATGAACTTGGCCGAGATCCCGCCGAGGACTCCGACGCCGAGGTAGACGATAGCCATAGCAAAGCCGCGGCGCCGTTTGAACCATTGCGAGACGATCACCTGGTGGGCGATGGGTCCGGAGAAGATGTAGCCGACGATATAGAGAAACCAGAGACTGTAATAGAACGGCAGCGAGCCACGCATCTGGCTGAAGCCGATAAAGGCGAGCGCGGTAAGTCCGGTGCCGATGACGATCAGCCAGCGCGGGGAGAACTTGGGAACGACGAGAGGGCCTACCCAAAGGGTCAGTGTGGCGGCCAGGGGGAATCCCAGCGTAATGTCGGGCCGGCTCCAGCCAAATGCTTTCTCGTAGTAGTCGTAAAAGAATGGGCCGCCGTAATAGGGAATGCCGACGGCGAGGCCGAATGTCAGAAACGCGAAGGCGGTAATCCACCAGCCGTAGAACCCACGCTGCATGATGTGGCTATCGTAGCGTAGCCGTCACAGACTTCGCAGATGGAAGCCGCCGTCGACGTTCAGAACCTGGCCGGCGGAATAGTCGAGCAAACCGCCGGCGATGGCCCGCACGGCCTTGGCAACGTCGGAGCCCTCGCCCATGCGGCGCTGCGGCAGCAGGCCATTTGCGATCTTCTCGTTATAGGTTTTCTCGACATTGGCGATCATGTCCGTCCGGATGATTCCGGGACGGATTTCGAAAACCAGGATTCCTTCGCCGGCCAGACGCTGGGAATAAATCTTCGCGCTCATGGAGAGACCGGCTTTGGAGATGCAATAGTCGGCGCGATTGACCGAGGCGGTATAGGCGCTGATGGATGTAACGAAGACGATCCTGCCGCGCTTTTCCTGCACCATCCATCGGGCCGCTTCCTGCGTCAGGAAATGGGGACCCTTCAGGTTGGTGCTCACCAGCTCGTCGAAGGACTCTTCTGTCGATTCCAGGACGTCATGGCGCTCCCTGGGAGCGACGCCGGCGTTGTTCACCAATAGATCGAGGCGCCCGAACTTCTCGCGAACGAATGCCATCAGGGCCTGGCGATCGGAAGCGGAGGCAAGATCGCACGGAAAAATCGACGCTCCGGTTTCGGCCTGGAGGGATTCCGCCGCCTGAAGATTGCCACGGTAGGTGCCGATGACGGTATGAGTTTGAGCGAGTTCCGTCGCGATGGCACGGCCGATTCCCCGGCTGGCGCCGGTGACCAATGCTACGGGTTGGTTCATTTCTTGGCGGAAGGCTCCGCCGTTTCGATCGCCAAGGCGCGATCGATGGCTTCAGCAACCTGGGTACGGCTGAATTTCTCGACGAAAGCCTTCTCTCCGACGTAGACCGTCGGAGTTTTGGAGACTCCGCGCATGATCCCTTCCTGGTAATCCTTATCCACCGCGGCCTCCAGATCCGGACTGCCGGCGGCGCGCATGGCATCGATGGGATCGAGGCCTTCCTGACGGGCGAATTCGCGGATGCGCTCGTCGAGCGTTTCGGTGTCGGTGGCTCGCAGCCGCTGGTAGACGTAGCGCCGGAAGTCGCCACCGGCCCCGGGCCGAACGGTATCGAAATGCCTGGCGGCGACGGCCGCCCGGCGCGACCAGGGATGCTTCGGCAGCGGAAAATCCCGCCGTTCAAACGCGACCGTATCCCTATATTTCGGGAGAAGAAAAGTATCGAGCATCATTTGAAATTTGACGCATTCCGAGCATTGAATATCGTCGTAGATCAGGACTCGAACCGCCGCGCGGGGGTTGCCTTCGACGAACACATCTTGCGCCAGCAGCGATGCCAGTAGGACGGTTTCCAGCATGAGAAGTCTATTGTAGAGCCCGGAGATGTCTAGCTCGCCTTGCGAAATTTTTTCACGACGGCGGAGGCGACCTCTTTTCCCCGGTCGAAGGCTTCCGAGTATGCCTGCTTGCGCTCGGCGCGGGTGTAGCCGTAGCCGATGCGGTAGAGGCGCTCGATGGAAGCTCCGACGACCCAGGTTCCCGCGTAGGCTATGGCGGCTTTGGGAATGAGACCGCCGCCCGCGGGGATTTTTCCGGCCAGTTCGCGAGCGACGGCGCGCCAGCCGAAGGCCCCGGTAATGATGGAGGCGACCTCGGACTTCTGCTCGGAGTAGCCTGCCACGCGGTCGCTGGCCGCGCCCAGCATGAAGATCATGCGGATCTGGTTGAGTGTGAGAAACGCGGTGTCGGAGGCGAATTCCGCCGGCGACCAGACCAGGCCGAGATAGGGAGCGATGTTCGGAATAGCGGTGGCGATGGAAAACATCGCATTCTCACCGGACACCTTATGAATAATGCGGCGGGTGACCTCGTCCCGGAAGGCCGGAAACGTTCGCGCCAGGGCCAGGTCGAGATGGGACCGTTGGTCGAGAATCTCGTTGATCAACGTCGCTTCCCGTCCCGGCGTATAGACAAAATCATTGGGAGCGGCCATCTCGCCCTTTTCGACGATGGAGACGTCGATGTGGGTGGGCCGGTTCGGCTCGCCATCAAGATAGACGGAGGCTGACGACCGGCGGCGCCGCTCGACCGAAAGAGAGTCGGGCAGCAGCAGGCGGAACAAAGAATCGTAGGCCGCTTCCGATCCGGCCCGGAGGCGGATGGTCAGCGGCTGATCGGCGTGCGCCCGCACTTCCGACGGATTCAGCTTGCCGATGGCTTCACGAAGTTGACCGAAGACGCTCATGATGTTCTTGTCGAAAGATAACCTTCAACTCCTTCTTCCAGTTTGCACCCAAGCCGGCTCGGATGACAGGCACGGTTCCGGCGACGAACTTCAGCACCGTATCGTGAGCCGGATGAAACTCCAGGGCGGGAGCTACCAGGTATAGCAACGGAGCCTGCGTGCTGAGAGGCACGCCGGGAAAGTAGCCCAGCCGGGAAAAGTCACCGCAATCCAGATGCCAGCGTACACGCATCCAATAGTCGAGCGCCTGCAGGGGCATCTGAATGTCCTGTGTTGCCTTCAGCTCCAGAACGGCAAGGCGGCCCTGGCGGTCGGCGGCGACCAGATCCATAATGCCCCGGTCCGCGGCCGCCATGGCGGGGGCCTGCCGGTAGACCGGTTCGGGCAGCAGAGCCGCATCGATGGCGGTGATGGAGTTGCGAACCGCGATTTCCAGGTCTCCTTCGGGTTGCCCCAGGCGAACGGCGGGATGAGCGGGCGGCGGCGTCAAGCGGGTTTCGATGTTGCCCCAGTCCTTCGGATCGACGCGAACTTCTCCGGCTTCGGTATGGAGAAAAAGCCGGACATCGGCACGAGCGCTGTCGAGCCAGCGGAGGCGCAGCGCGGTGTTGCGCGCCTGGCGCTCCGGCACGAAGACCACCAGCGATTCGACGGCCCGCCGCGGTTCCCTCCGGCGAAGGTAGTCGAGCCAGATCAGGCCGAAGGTGAGGACTCCGTCGGGGTTTGCCGCCGAATCGGCGGGCGCAAAGATTGCGGCCGTGAGCGTATTGCCCCGGCGCAGCGCGGCCCGGGGGAAGGCCGGCGAAAGAGAGTGCTGCAAACCGGCGCCGGTGGTGATCTGCTCCACTTTCCAATCGGGGAACTGGCGGGCGAGAGCCAGCCGGAAGCTTTCTCGATGGAGCTGGCGGGCGCCGCGCCGGCGAAGCTCCACCGTGCGTCCGTGGCCGGCGTCGACAATCCGGAGAACTCCGGCGGGCCGTCCCAGCCGGCGAAAGGTCAATTCGAGCGCGTGAGGATGGCCGGCGAGAACGCCGGTGATGTGGCGGCTGTAGGTTCGTTCTTCTGTCCAGGCGTGGATGCGGACGTGCCCGGCCGACAATTCCAGCGAGTAGCAATCGGGAAGAAGAGAAATTTCACGCTCGCCCGGTTCCAGCAGCACGGGCTGGGCGGCCTTTTTGATGAACCGGTCAATGGCCGCGAGCGTGTCCGTGGCAGAGGACGGCACCAAAGGGCAGTATATCCGCCCAACGGTAGAATCGTGAGGTGTTTCGGGACAATCTGGAGGAGATTCAGGCGCGGATGGAGCAGGCGGCGGCTCGCAGCGGCCGCAAGCGGGAAGACATCACCCTGCTTGCCGTGAGCAAGACGTTCCCTGCCGCGGCCCTGATTGAAGCCTATGAGGCCGGTGTTCGCGACTTCGGCGAAAATTACGTTCAGGAATTCGAGACGAAGCGGCCGCAACTGGGAGCGATGGAAGGCGCGCGATTTCACCTGATCGGCCATCTGCAATCCAACAAATCGCGCAAAGCCGCTGAGCTTTTCCAGGCGGTGCAGACCGTCGACAGCGCCAAACTGGCCCGCCGTTTGAGCGAATGCGGCAAACCGCTTGCGGTGATGATTGAAGTGAAGCTGTCGGAGGAGGAGTCCAAGCATGGCGTGGTTCCGGAAGAAATTGAGGCTCTTGCCGCCGCCATCGGCGAAATGCCGAATCTGGACCTGCAGGGGCTGATGACGATGCCGCCGTGGTCGACGGACCCGGAACACTCCCGGCCCTACTTTGCGCGCTTGCGCGAGCTGGCAGCCCGGCATAACCTGCCCAAGCTTTCGATGGGAATGTCGAACGATTTCGAAGCCGCCATCGAAGAGGGAGCGACGCATGTCCGGATCGGGACCGCTCTATTCGGATCCCGCAAAAAGTTGTGAAAGTCGCTTACTTTTCGCCCATGCCTCCCGCCGAGACCGGTGTTGCGGATTATGCCGCGGCGCTGCTGGACGGGTTGCGCGCCCGGGGCGAGGTGGAACTGGAGGGAAGCTCCGGCATTCCGCTGTATCAGGTGGGCAACAACCGGTTCCACGCGGGAATTTACCGGCGGGCGTTGGAACGGCCGGGAGCGGTCATCTTGCACGACGGCGTGCTGCAGCACCTGATGCTCTCCATGTTGGACCGGCAGGCGTATCTCGACGAGTTCGTCTACAACTACGGCGAATGGTATCGCGGCTACGGGGAAGCTTTGTGGAACGGACAGGGAACCGCTGGCACCGGCGCTGCGTATTTTCAGTACCCGATGATTCGCCGGCTGGCCGAGCGTTCGCGTTTGGTAATCGTGCATAATCGCGCCGCGGCGGAGCTGGTGCTGCGCCATGCGCCCGCGGCGGTAGTGGAGGTGGTTCCTCACCTTTACCGCCGTCCGGAGGGCCTTGCCCGGATGGAAGCGCCATCGGAGGGCCCGTTATTTGCCCCACTCTTTGCAATGTTCGGTTACCTGCGGGAGCCCAAGCGGCTGCACGTCGTGCTGAATGCCCTGCGGCGGGTTCCCGGCGCCCGGCTGATGGTGGCGGGGAAGTTTGTTTCTCCGCAATATGAAGCGGCCCTGGAGCCGCTTTTGCAATCGGATCGCGTGGTGCGCCTGCCGCTGGGGACCGAGGCAGAGCTGGAAAGCCGGCTGGCGGCGGCCGATGTCTGCGTCAATCTGCGGTGGCCGTCGGCCGGGGAAACCTCCGGGATCACCATTCGCGCGATGGGCGCGGGCAAGCCGGTGATTGTCACAGACGGTCTGGAAACTGCCGATCTGCCCGGCGGGGCATGCGTCAAGGTCGAAGCCGGACCTTCCGAAGAGCGGAGCCTGGAAGCGATGATGAGCTGGCTGGCCGGCTGCCGGGCGGATCGCGAAGCGATCGGCCGCAATGCCAGGCGCCACATCGAGACTCACCATTCGCTGGAAGCCGTCGCCGCGCGGATCTGGCGGCTGCTGCAGACTCTCGCGATTCTGTGCCTGGTATGTGTTCCGGGACGGAGCGGGCCCCGGTTGGAGCTGAAGATCGCCATGCGGGACGGCATCCGGCTGGCGACGAGCGTGTACTTACCGGCTGCCGGCCGGTATCCGGCGATTCTGGTGCGGACTCCTTATAACAAGGGCGCGCAGCTTTCCTCCAGCTATCAATATTTCGTTGAGTCCGGCTACGCTTTCGTGATTCAGGATGTGCGGGGCCGTTATCAGTCGGAAGGCGTGTTCCGTCCGCTGCTGCAGGAAGTTCCGGATGGGGAGGATACGCTCCGGTGGATTGCGGCGCAGCCGTGGTGCAACGGGAAGATCGGGATGATCGGGGGCTCCTATGCGGCGCTGGTGCAATGGAAGGCGGCGCTAGCGAACGTTGCCGCCCTGAAGGCGATGTTTACGGTGCACGGCGGCTCCGACGAATACTTCGACCGGTTCTATGCGCCCGGCGGGGCGTTCCGTCTGGGGCATCGGGTGTTGTGGCTGGCGCAGAATTTTCGGGCGGCCGGATTCCGGGAGCCGGCGTTTGAGAAGTACATCCAACATATTCCGCTGCGGACGATGGACCGCGCGGCCACGGGGCATCGTTTGGAGCTGCTGCAGCTGACCCTGGATCATCCGGTGTACGACTCGTTCTGGCAGGGGATCAGCGTGCGGCAGCAACTGAGCAAAGTGAATGTTCCGGTGTTTGCGGTGTCCGGCTGGTACGACCCGAATGTCCAGAGCGATCTGGAGACCATCGCCGCTTTGCGCGCTCAGGGTAAGCGGGCGCGCATCGCTGTCGGCCCCTGGGGCCACAACATGTCGGTTCCCTTCCCCGGCGTGGATTTCGGCCCCAGCTGGGCGCTGCCGATTCGCACACTGATCTCCGGCTGGTTCGCGCACTGGCTGAGGGATGTTCCGGCCCTGCCCGCCGGCGGACCGGTTTCTCTCTTCGTGATGGGGATAAACCGCTGGCGGGACGAAGCGGAATGGCCGTTGAAGCAAGCCACTCCGTTGAAATATTACCTGAGCGCGCAGGATCGCCTGACGGCGGCCCCGGGAGCGGATGGAGCGGAGGAATATACCTACGACCCTCGTCATCCCGTTCCGACCAAGGGCGGCGCGGCCTGTTGCGATCCGAAGATCTTTCCCTGGGGTCCGATGGATCAGCGGCCTGTGGAAGACCGGCCGGATGTTCTGGGGTATTCCACCGAACCGTTGACGGAGCCGGTAGAAGTGACCGGACCGGTGAAAGCCCAGATCTATGTTTCGACGTCGGCGGCGGACACAGACTTTACGGTGAAGCTGGTGGACGTTTTTCCCAGCGGCGAGAGCCGGCTGCTGACCGACGGAATTCTACGGCTGCGGTATCGCGACGGATTGGGTCGCGCTGTGCGGGCCCGTCCGGGACAGGTGTATCCGGTGACGGTGGATGCCGGAGTGACCAGCAACGTGTTTCTGCCGGGCCATCGCATCCGCGTCGATGTGTCGTCCAGCAACTTTCCCAAGTACGACCGGAATCTCAATACAGGCGGGCCCGTGGCGGACGAACGGCAGGTGATCATCGCTCATCAGAAGGTGTTGTTCGGTAAGCGTTATCCTTCGCATTTGCTGCTTCCCGTGGTACCTTCAAAAGAAGCCCCTGGCGCGGTAGCCAAGTGGTAAGGCAGAGGTCTGCAAAACCTTTACTCGCGGGTTCGATTCCCGCCCGCGCCTCCACTATTTCATCCGTCTTCCTTATAAATAAACCGTAGCTTTTTTAGCGCATTGCTGGTACTACGGCAGCGCATAGGCGACGAAAGTTCCGCCGGACGGTTTACCGCGGCCGCCGCCGGCAGGCACCAGGACGTACTGTTTGCCTTTCCACTCGTACATGGCCGGCGTGGCCGGGGCCGAGAACGGCAGCTTGGTTTCCCACAGGAGCTTTCCGTTCGACTTGTCGAACGCCCGGAACTTGCTGTCGTAGTGCGTCGCGCCGATGAAGAATAAACCTCCGGCGGTCACGATGCCTCCGCCGTGGTTCCAGGTGCCGGTGTCCTTGATACCTTGGGCCGTCAGCTCCGGATACTCGCCAAGCGGAACCTTCCACGCGTAGTCGCCCGTATCCAGATTGATCGCCGAAAGAGTACCCCACGGCGGCGAGTTCGCCGGGTATCCGTCCGGATCTGTGAACTGGTGGTAGCCGTCGCTGGTGTACTTCAACTGAATCGGAGGACGGGGGCGCGTGGCCAGCGTGACTTCGGTGTCTTTCTTTTCGAGCAGGTAAGCGGTGAGCCCCTGCACCACCGGCTCTCCCAGTTGGGCAAAGCCCGGCATGCGGCCGCTGCCTTTGCGGATGACGTTCGCCAACTGTTCCGCTGTCATCTTTCCGGCCAGGGCATCCACGGCAGGATACTCGGGCGGGGCTCCCTTCTTGTCGGGGCGGTGGCAACTGGCGCAGCGGCTGAGATACACCTTGCTGGTCAGATCCGTGCGCTTTTCCTCGCGCGGCGGAACCAGTCGCAGGATCCAGGCCATTTCGTTGGCGTTGACATAGAACAAATGAGTTTCCGGATCGTAGGCCGCGCCGCCCCATTCGGCGCCTCCGGCAAATCCGGGGAACACCACCGTTCCTTTGGTGCTGGGCGGCGTGAAGCGGTCGCCGTAGTGGAGATCCTTCAACTGCTCCAGCACGGCTTTTCGCGCCGCATCGCTTCGATTGGTGACCGTCTCTTCGGAGAATTTCTGGCGGACAAACGGTTCCGGTTTGGTGGGAACTCGCTGCGTTTTGGAAAGAAGCTCGCCTTCGACCGCGGAGGCCGGCACGTTCCGCTCCTCCATCGGAAACAGGCTTTCACCGGTGTCGCGGTTCAGCACGTAGACATAGCCGTCTTTGCCCGCCTGCGCCACGGCGTCGATAGACTTGCCGTTCCGCTTGACCGTCACCAGCAGCGGAGCCTGCGGAAAGTCCAGATCCCAAACGTCGTGCTTCACCGTCTGGAAATGCCACTTGCGCTTGCCGGTTGCGGCATCGAGGGCCAGGATTGTGTTGGCGAATAAGTTGTCGCCGTGGCGGTCGGCTCCATAGAAGTCGAAAGCTGCTGAACCAGTGGGAACGAATACAGTGCCTCGCGCCTGGTCGACCACCATGCCGGCCCAATTGTTCGCGCCGCCGGTATGTTTCCAAGTGTCCGCGGGCCAGGTCTCGTAACCGAATTCGCCGGGACGCGGAATGGTGTGGAAGGTCCACTTCAGCTCGCCGGTGAGAACGTCATAGGCTCGGATATCGCCCGGAGTGGAAGGAAGATTTTCCGGAACCGAACTTCCCAGGATGACCAGGTTCTTGTAGATGACGCCGGGGGTCGTGACGCTGACGGTGGTCGTGTCGGGAGGCCGGTCGAAGGCGGTGCGCATGTCGACTTTTCCCTGGTTGCCGAACGCCGGGTCGAGTTTGCCGGTCTTGGCGTCGATCGAAAGCAGGTCGGTCCCGAACGGAAACAGAATTCGGGAATGCTTGCCGTCGGTCCAATAGGTGAGCCCGCGATTCTTGTGACGGCCACGTCCGGTGGTGCTGGGGTCGAAGCTCCAGATTTCCTTGCCCGTCGATGCATCCAGAGCGACGACACGCAGCCGCGCCGTGGTGATGTAGATGACGCCATCAATAAAAATCGGATTGCACTGGATGTCGGAATTGGCATAGGAGTCGTCGCTATCGTAGATCCAGGCGACCTTCAATTGGCCGACGTTTTTCTTAGTAATTTGCTTCAGGGAAGAATAGTGGATATTCCCCGGACCGCCGCCAAAAGCGGGCCAACCGCGATAGTTTTCCTGGGCAAAAGCGCTGCTCAGCGCAAGAATCGAACTAAGAATCAAACGCATTCCGGAAGCGATCAGTATCGCATGTTAACTTCGGAAAATGAGTAGCCTGGGCTTGCCGCAGGGGCAAGCGGAGATCTTGAACAGGTTGGCAAAATTGACTCCCGATTCGCCGCGCCAGTGGGGACGGATGACGGTCAATCAGATGATGTGTCATCTGGCAGATTCCTACAGCTTGGCGCTGGGAACCAAGCAAGCGTCCCAAATGCCGGTGGTGATTCCCCGCCCCGTGATGAAGTGGGTAGCCCTGAACGTTCCGATGCCGTGGCCAAAGAATCTCGCCACGCGGCCGGAGATGGCTCAGGAATTTGGGGGCACTCCGCCGGTGGGATTTGATGAGGACCGCTTGCGGCTGGTGGAGATTCTGAAGAGCTTTTGCGAGGTGGAGCGGAACTTCGAGGCGATCGAGCATCCGATCTTCCTGCGAATGCGCCACGCCGACTGGCTGCGCTGGGGATACCTTCATGCCGATCACCACTTGCGGCAGTTTGGCTGTTAGCGGCGCGTCAGTTTCTCCCGCATCTGGCGCTTGAACTCCAGTGCCGGGGGCGTGAACCAAACGTCGACATCGGCGACGGGCCCGGACCAGGCGGGGCGGAAACCGAGAATCATCTGTTTGATCGCGGCGTAGGTGGCGGGCGGTTTCGCCGCCAGTTCCTGAGCCAGCGCGATGGATCTTGCGAGCACTTTGCCCTCCGGCACGAGTTCGTAGACCAGGCCGGCGATTCGAGCATCCTGCGCCATCAGCGGCCGGCCGGAGAGAAACATCTGCTTCGCCCGATGAATTCCTATGGCGTCGGCCAGCAGCCAGAACACATGGTCGGGAACATTGACGCCGATGTTGACCTCGGTGAGAGCGAAGCCATAGGGACCGTCGGCCATGATCCGGAAGTCGCAGGCGAGGGCAAGGATCGCTCCACCGGCGTAGGTTTGCCCGGGCAGTGCCGCGACAGTGGGCTTGGGCCAGGCCTGAACCGCTCCGATGAGGGAGGAGTAGGCTGCGAGAAATTCCGCCAATTGAGCGCGGTCGTACTCGAAAACCTGCGTGACATCGAATCCGGCGCTGAAGAAGCGTGGCTGATCGCTGTACCAGACAACGGCGTCCGCTTCCTGCGAGGCTCGATCGAAGGCCGCAGCCATTTCGCGAACCATCGGCAGGTGGAACGCATTCGCCTTTGGCCGCGACAGCGTGAGGACGGCTACGCGGTCCTGCAGCTCATAGCGAATGTGATCCATGGCGACTATCGTAGGATGGTTCGCGATGCGCGATACGGCGCCTGTGCGAGCGGGAGAAGAATTGCCGTTGGACCGGCTGTCGGCCTGGGTGGGAGAGCCGGTGGAAGTGGAACAGTTTCCCGGCGGGCATTCGAATCTGACTTATCTCCTGCGCACTCCGGAACGCGAGTATGTGTTGCGGCGCGCGCCGCTGGGTCCGGTTCCGCCGAAGGCCCACGATATGGCGCGGGAGTTTCGGGTGCTGCAGCAAATCCATCCGGTGTTTCCGGCAGCTCCGGCGGTGTATCGGCTGTGCGAGGACGTTTCGGTGATCGGCGCGGTGTTCTATCTGATGGAGCGCCGGACGGGAGTGATTCTCCGCTCACCGCAAGTGTCTCCGGAAGAGGCGGTCCGACTGAGCGAGGCTTTTGTCGACTGCCTGGCGAAGCTCCATTCGATCTATGTCGAGATCGGGAAGCCGGAAGGATTTCTGGAACGGCAGATCGCCGGCTGGTCGGATCGTTGGGCGAAGGCGGAGACTCCGGACCGGCCGGACATGGACGGCGTGATTGCGTGGCTGCGGCGGACGATTCCGGTAAGCGGCGCTCCGTCGGTGGTGCACAACGATTTCAAGCTGGACAACATCATGTTCGATGAATCGCTGACTACTGTGCGGGCAGTTCTCGATTGGGAGATGACGACGGTGGGCGACCCGTTGGCCGACCTGGGACTTTCGCTGTGCTACTGGACGATGGGGAGCGCGTATGCCGCTCCGGAAGGCAACGGCTGGTTCTCGCGAGATGACATTATCCAGCGATACGTGCTGCAAACGGGCCGGGACGTCTCGAACATTCGATGGTATGAGACGCTGGGAGTTTTCAAGCTAGCCGTGATTCTTCAGCAAATCTACGTTCGATGGGTGCGCGGGCAGACGCGCGATGAGCGGTTTCGCGATTTTGGAGGCAGGATCCGGCAATTGTCCGAGCGCGCGGCCGAGCTGGCCGGTTCCCGATGAGCCGGGTCTATCTGATCCGGCACGGGCAAGCCGGGCTTCGCCAGAATTACGACACTCTGTCGCCGCTGGGCGAGCGTCAGGCCACGCTGCTGAAAGACTGGTTCCGGCGCGAAGGAATTGCGCTGAATCGAGTCTACTCGGGCAGCCTGGCGAGACAGGTGGCGACGGCGCGATTGGGCGCCGGCGAGCCCGAAGTGGATTTGCGGCTGAACGAATTCGACCTCGACATCGTGTACCGGTCTCTGGCTCCGGTGCTAAGGGAGACGGATGCGGATTTTCGCTCCGAGCACGACGCCATGCTGGAAGCAATGCAGGCTCACGACGCTCCGATCCACCGCCAGTGGAATTCCTGCGACGTGAAAGTCTTTCAAACGTGGTATGCGGGCGCGCATCCGGTGGAAGGCGAAAGCTGGCAAGAGTTCAAGTCCCGGGCGCTTTCCGCTTTGGATCTGGTTCGAGCTACCGCCGATGGTGAACACGTGGCGATCTTCACGTCGGGAACTCCGATCGGCCTGCTGGTATCGAGCGTTTTCGAGGCGGAGGACGGCCACGCCATGAGACTCGCCGGAGCCTGCTACAACTGCTCCGTCACGACGCTGCGGGTGCGCGATGGGGATGTTCGGCTGATGGGCTTTAACTCCATCGCACATCTTGCCGATCCGGCGCTCCGCTCGTTTCGATAACATTTTCCGGTGGACTTCGCCTTTTCCGAGCGTGCAACGAAACTGCGCGAGCAGCTCATCGCCTTCATGGCTGAGCACATTTATCCCAATGAGCGCACCTACGAGCAGCAGATCGCCGAGGGCGACCGGTGGCAGCCGGTTCCAATCATCGAGGAGCTGAAGCAGAAGGCGCAAGCCGCTTCGCTGTGGAACTTGTTTTCGGGCCTTTCGAATCTGGACTACGCTCCGCTGTGCGAGGTGATGGGGCGCTCGGCGATGGCTCCGGAAGTATTCAACTGCTCGCCTCCCGACACCGGAAACATGGAGGTTCTGCTGCAGTACGGGACGGAGGAGCAGAAGGCGCAGTGGCTGACGCCGCTGCTGGCGGGAAAGATTCGGTCGTGCTTCGGGATGACGGAGCCGGAAGTGGCATCCTCCGACGCGACGAACATTCAATCGGAGATCCGGCGCGAGGGCGACCATTACGTGATCGACGGGCACAAGTGGTGGACGTCGGGCGCAGGCGATCCGCGCTGTGCGATCTGCATTTTCATGGGCAAGACCGATCCGGCGGCGCCCCGGCACAAGCAGCAGTCGATGATTCTGGTGCCGATGGACGCTCACGGGGTTACGGTGAAGCGCATGTTGAATGTGTTCGGCTACGACCACGCTCCGCATGGGCACGGCGAGGTGTTGTTCGAGAATGTGCGGGTGCCGGTTGTGAACCTGCTGTTGGGCGAAGGCCGGGGATTCGAGATTGCTCAGGGACGGCTGGGGCCCGGCCGGATTCACCACTGCATGAGACTGATCGGGGTGGCCGAACGCGCGCTCGAAGCCATGTGCCGCCGCGTGAAGCACCGCGTGGCATTCGGAAAGCCGCTGGCCGAACAGGGGACGATCCTGGCGGATATCGCGACGTCTCGTATTGAGATTGAGCAGGCTCGGCTGCTGACGCTGAAAGCGGCCTGGATGATGGATACGGTCGGCAACAAGGAAGCGCGGGCGGAGATCGCGATGATCAAGGTGATTGCTCCGAACGTCGCTCTGCGGGTGCTGGATCGCGCGATCCAGGCGCACGGCGGCGCGGGAGTCTGCGATGATTTTCCGCTGGCATGGCATTGGGCCAATGCTCGAACGCTGCGGCTGGCCGACGGTCCGGATGAGGTTCACCGGGAGGCTGTGGCGAAATTGGAGCTGAAGAAATGGAACTGATGGGGGAACGGCGGACGCGATGAAACTCTCAGGCAAGAAGGTGGTGATAACCGGGGGCGGGGCCGGGATCGGAGCGGCGCTGGCAGCGCGTTTTCGGCAGGAAGGAGCATCGGTGCTCACGGCCGACCTGCGCGGCGGCGACGTGGTTTGCGATGTTTCACGCGAGGAAGAGATTGCCCAACTGATCCGGAATGCGGGCGAGATCGATATTTTCGTGTCGAATGCGGGGATTGGGGTTCCCGGCGGCGCGGAGGTTCCCGACGAGGATTGGGAGCGCATGTGGCGCATCAACACGATGTCGCACATTTGGGCCGCCCGGCAGCTGTTGCCGGTATGGATCGCGCGAGGAAGCGGATATTTCGTCAACACGGTTTCCGCGGCGGGATTGTTAACGCAAATCGGTTCGGCGCCGTATTCCGTCACGAAACATGCAGCGCTGGCATTCGCGGAGTGGCTGCACATCACGCACTACGACCAGGGAATTCGGGTGACTGCGATCTGTCCTCAAGGCGTTAAGACTGACCTCTTGACCGGCTCGACGTTCCGCGGAACCGGATTTCTGAACGAAACCGCAATTGAGCCATCGACGGTGGCCGAAGCCACCGTGGCCGCGATCGAGGCGGAGCAGTTTCTGGTACTTCCTCACCCCGAAGTCGCCAAGTTCTTCCAAAATAAGGCCAATGACTACGAGCGGTGGCTGCGGGGACTGCGAAAGCTGCAAGCGCAGTGGCTCCCTTCGTAGAATCGTAACGTGACACGTCCCGTCCTGCCGCTCCCGGATATTGAGTCCAGCGAGCACCACGAGCAAGCCAAGCTCTATCACGTAGTCCTGTTGGACGACGACGAGCATACCTACGACTACGTCGTCGAGATGCTACAGAAGCTTTTCTTCATGTCCGGCGATCAGGCATTTCAGCACGCCGTCGAGGTGGATTCCGCCAAGCGAACGATCGTACTGACTTCAGAACTGGAGCCCGCCGAGTTTGCGAAACAGCAGATCCAGTCGTACGGAGCGGACTGGCGGATGCCACAATCAAAAGGCTCTATGTCAGCAATCATTGAGCCGGCGGCAAACTGATGGAATTGGGAAGAGTCGCACTTGTCACAGGCGGATCCCGCGGGATCGGTAAGGCCATCGCGAAGACGCTGACGCAGCGCGGTTATCGCGTAGCGATCAACTACAACCGCACGCAGCCGAGCGAATCGTTTGCGCTGGCCGTGAAGTGCGATATTTCGGACGCGGCACAGGCACAAGCTCTGGTGGGCGAAGTGGAAGAGAAGCTGGGACCGGTGGAGATTCTGGTGAACAATGCCGGCAAGCTGGTGCTGGGCGATTTGTTCGACATGAACCAGGCCGAGTTTGAAGCGATGCGCAGGGTGAATGTCGACGGCTTGAGCAGCGTAACGCGGGCGGCGGCCGATGGCATGAAGCGGCGGCAGTGGGGCCGTATTGTGAATATCTCCTCCATTGCGGCTCATGCCACGTCCGTTCCGGGCACGACGTTCTACGCAGCCACCAAAGCCGCGGTGAACCTGCTGACTCGCCGGTTCGCTTACGAATTGGGCCCGTTCGGCATTACGGTCAACGCGGTCGCGCCGGGGTTCATCATGACCGATATGGTGACCGACGGCCGGACTCCTGCCCAGGTGGACGAAATTCGCCAGCGCATGGCTTCGAACGCGATGGTGCGCCGCATCGGCCAACCGGAAGACATCGCACACGCTGTCGCATTTGTCGTCTCCGACGAAGCGAGCTTTCTGACGGCGCAGGTCCTGACGGTCGACGGCGGCCGGATGGACTACATCATCCACCCTTAGATCCGAGCCCTGATGAATTTCCATTCTGAATCCCGCGAAGCCAGCGTTCGCGCCAAGACCAAACAATCGCTGGAACGATACAACCGCGCGTTGAAGACTCTGGCCGGCGGCGTGTCTACGGCCTTGCGGCGGAACGCCAAGCCCTACCCGCTGTACTTTAACCATGGAGCCGGCTCGCGCCTGTTCGATGTCGACGGCAATGAGTACATCGACTACGGCCTGGCCTGGGGACCGCTGATCCTGGGGCATGCGCATCCGGCGGTGGTGGCGGCAGTCAGCCAGGCGGCGGCCAAAGGAATGACGTTCGGAGCCCAGCACGATCTCGAGTTTGAAGTTTCGGAAATGCTGGTGAAGATCATTCCCTGCGCGGATCTCGTCGCGTATTCGAATTCCGGAACCGAGATCGTACAAGTGGCTCTGCGCCTGGCCCGGAGCCTCACCAAGCGCCAGCGGTACCTGCGGTTCGACGGTCACTATCACGGCTGGATGCCTCACGACGGCTCCGTCATCTGCGATTGGAATAGCGTGGACCAGGTGGAAGCGGCACTGGCGGCAGGAGACATCGCGGCGATCATTGCGGAGCCGCTGCTGGCCAATGGCGGTTGCATCCCCGCCGATCCCGGATTCCTGGAGTTTCTACGGGAAGTCTCGACGAAGCACGGCGCTCTGCTGATCTTCGACGAAGTCATCACCGGATTCCGGCTGGCTCTTGGCGGCGCGCAGGAACGATTTGGCGTGATTCCGGACCTGGCGACCTATGCGAAGGCTGTGGGCGCCGGCGCTCCGCTGAGCGTGCTGGCCGGCCGTCACGAATTCATGAACGCCATCGCCACCGGCGAGGTGATGCACGCGGGGACTCTGAACGGGAATCCGGTATCGCTGGCCGCGGCGAAGGCTGCTCTCGCCGAGCTATCGAAGCCGGGAACGTATGAAACCCT
>CAZETQ010000075.1:0-15610 GCA_964515165.1 uncultured Solibacteraceae bacterium
CTTAGCTAATGATTACCGCCGTCCCGCTGATCGACACCATCAACATCCCATTGCTTTGGCCAAGTACTTCGTAGTCGAGATCCACGCCTACCAGCGCATTCGCGCCCAGCTCGGCAGCGGCCTGCCGCATCTCCGCCATCGCCGTTTCCCGCGCATTCCGCAGCTCCTTCTCATAAGAAGCCGATCGGCCGCCGACGATATCCCGGATTCCGGCGAACATATCGCGAAATATGTTCGCGCCCAGGATCGCTTCACCGGTGACAATGCCCAGGTAGGACTTAATCGTGCGGCCTTCGACGGAGTTTGTGGTGGTGACAACCATTGCGTTGCTCATCACCGGGAAATACGAAAGCCGCCCGCCAATGTTCCGGCAATCCGCGGGCGGCTTTCGTCAACTTAGAAAGTCAGCTTCAAGGCCATCTGCCACTGCCGTGGAGTATCCTGACTCGTGATCGCTCCCCAGTTCGTTGAGGTTGGATCCGTATTTGGATTGGCCAGATTCGGGTGGTTGAAAGAATTGAAGCATTCGGCGCGGAACTGCATCTTCCACCGCTCGGTGATCGTGAAGTTCTTGAACGCCGAGAAGTCCCAACGGTCCTGACCCGGTCCGCGGATTCCGGAAAATCGCAGCGGCAAGGTGCGAACGTTATCGGCCAACTGCTGGGACGCGTTGTTGTTGAAGTCCATCGATCGTCCGGCGGAATCGTATCGGAACCACCGGTCGACGGAGCGTTCGTCGTCCGACAGAGCGATCTGCTTGATGTCGCCGGTCAAAATCCGGTTGCCGAAAGCCATCGGCTCGCCGGTTTGGTGCTGAACGATCCCGTTCAACTGCCAGCCGCCCGCGATGAAATTCGCCACGGAGTTCATCTGGTTTCCCCACTTGCGGCCGCGGCCGAACGGGAGCTCCCAGATTCCGCTGGCGATAAACCGGTGCGTCCGGTCGAGGGCGGAAATAACCTCGGTCGGCCGCGGATCGGCATCATTCAGGAACTGCGTGGCTTCCATGTTCTTCGACCAGGTGTAGCTGGCTTGAACGGTGTAGCCCGCCGAGAAACGCTTTTCCAAACGGGTTTGCAGCGAGTGATACCAGGCGTATCCGATGGGTCGCGCCACCATGATGTTGCCGAAGTGAGGATAAGGCCGGATCAACTGCCGCCGGGTGGTGTTCTGCGTGTAAACCGGATCCAGACCCAGGAAGGGGTTGGGGGAAGTCTGACTGAGATAGGCGATCGTTTCCGCATCGCGAGTCGGGCTGTTGCTCAGCGCCGACAGCGGCACCGCATTGATGTTCACGCACGTCGGATTGGTGGTGGAGGTGCATTCACCGTTGAGACGGCTGGCGCGATTTCCCACGTAGCTCGCTTCGAGCATCCAACCCATCGGCAGCTCCTGCTGCAAGCCCAAGCTCCAGCGCTGGGCGTATGGCTGTTTGCGGGTGTTCTCGAAGAAGCGGATATCCTGGCCGAGATTCGTGGTCAAACCGCCAGCCGCGCCTCGGGGCTGGAGCAGCCCGTTCGGGAACGGGTTCGCATTGTCGGCAACGAACGACAAACCACTGTTCAAGCTCGCCTGAATCGGAGTGGACTGGCTGAATCCCGTCTGGAAGGTGTTTGCCTGCAGTACACCGATCGAGTTGAAGAACCAACCATAGCCGCCGCGGATGACGGTCTTTGCCGTGGCCTGGTAGGCGAATCCGAAACGCGGCAGGAAGTTGTTCGTCTCTCCGTAGTAGTAGTTCCGGGGAGCCCCACCAGCGTTCGCGAAGGTCAACCCTCCCAATACCTGAAACTGATCGACGGGAAGACCGGCGATAGGATTGCGCGCGTAGTTCGCAGTAGCGGCCGCCCCGATCGGATTCGGCTGCTGGTAGAGAAAGCCGCGAACCGCGCGGTCGTAGCGCTCCGTCAGCGGAGTTTCCAGTTCGTATCGCAGGCCCAGGTTCAAGGTCAGCTTGCGCGAAACCTTGAAATCGTCATGGATGTAGAAGCCCCAATAGAGGTCCTGTTCGGCATAGCTGGCGGTGACAGCCATTTCGCCGGCGGGAACGCCCAGCAGCATGGCAGCCAATTCCCCGCCTAACGCCTGGCCCGCCGCCGTATTCGATGCCCGGACATACTCGCTGCTGTAGTTCAGGTCCGGCGAGACATTCAGGTTGAAGCGGTTGCGGAATTCGCGATTGACACGGAACTCCGGCCCGAAACGGATGTTGTGATTTCCCTTAATCCAGGTGAAATTGCCGCTGAAGGTGTGGATAATCGACGACGTTGTTCCGTCGCCCGACTCCCAGTTCGACAGGGTCGAGTATCCGCCCACGCGAACGCGAGGAAAGGTGGCCAGCGATGGATCGACCGCTCCGGTAACCGACGGCCCGAAGCCGAGCGATGCCAGATCAAAGCCCCGGGAAACCCGGCGCTCGGGAAATTCCTGCTGGGTGACGCCATAGCGGAAATTCAGCAGGAATGACGGCGAAAAAATGTACACATCGTCGAAGGCCAGGCCGCGATTAATACGGTTCAGGATCAGTCCGTTGATGTTGTCGTTGCCGAAGATCCGGTTCTTGTCTTCCTGCCAAAAGTCGCGATGCATGCGAAGAAACAAACGCTGCTTCTCGCTCACCGTGTGGTCGACACGCCAGAACGTTGTCCAGTAGTCTTCGATCACCTTCGTGGAGTTAAAGTAATTGGATCGCTGTTCGCCTCCCTGTCCAGGCTGGTTGGGCAGAGGATAGGTATTGATGATCTTCAAGCCGAGCGGATCCAGGCGATCCTGCGGAATGCGGTTGCCGGCGAAGGGCGTGCGGATAAACTGGCCATTGCCGGTGGATACTGTCGATTTCGGATCGTAGAGCTGATAGGACGGACCTAAGTTCAGCAGCTCCGAGAAATCCCCTTGACGCTGCAGCGCCGTCGGAACCGTGGACGTAGCCAGGCTTGCGTCGGTCCATTTGTTGCCCTCATAAGCAAAGAACCAGAAGGTCTTGTTCTTGCCGTCGTAGATCTTTGGCAAAACCAAAGGGCCACCCGCCGACGCGCCGTAACGATTGTCCTGGTAGACCGGCAGTTCCTGGCCGGAGCGATTCTGGAAAATCGTGGGAGCGTCGAAAATCCGGTTGCGGATCCACCAGTGCGCCTCGCCGTGAATTTCGTTGGTTCCACTCTTGGTGGAAAGATTCACGACACTGCCGATCGTGTGGCCAATCGACGCATCGAAGGGAGACGTTTGGACCTTAAACTCCGCAATGGCGGTCTGCGGCGGGGAGAATGCCACGCGCGGCTGCGTACCGTCCGAATAGAGATTCGTAACACCATCAATCGTGAACTCGTTGTTGTAGTTCCCGGATCCGTCCGTCGTGAACTGGCTGGGAGCATTGTTGAATCCCGCCTTTCGCAGCCGGAGGTTCGTGCCGTTCGTCGTGCCCGGAGCAAGCTGAACCAGTTCCAGAGCGTTGCCCGAAAAAAGAGGCAGCTCCGTGACGCGCCGCTCGTCAACGACTTGTCCTAACGACGCTTCGGTGGTGGCCAGGATTGGAGTTTCGGCCTTCACCTGGACAGTTTCCGAAGTGGCTCCCAGTTCCAGACGGGGATTCACTTCCACCTGGTCGTTGACGCGAACCTGGATTCCTTCCTGAACGAACTTGCGGAATCCCTGCATCTCCACGCTTAAGTTATATGTGCCGGGAATTAGATAAGGAATGGTGAAATTACCGTTCGCATTGCTGCGAGCGGTGACTCGAACGCCGGTTGCCGCATTCAACGCGACAACTTCGGCATCAGGAATTAGTGCATCCGTTGAATCGGTCACGCGGCCTAAAATGGTGCCGCGCGAATCCTGGGCGAGCGCAACGGTGCCCGCCAGGAGCAAAAGCAAAGCAAGACTCCTCATTCTTGCGATTCTATCGCTGATCTGGAAAGCGGAAGAAAATCTGGACGATTTACTAAAAAAAGGCAGACGATATCCTCATTCGTCTGCCTGACATTTCGCACTCCAACCGGGCGAAAAAGAAAAAAGACTCGCTATCCAACAGGAGCCGGGAATTCCTGAGTACCCATGCCGGCTGGAAGCCTCGGAGGTAAGCCAGCCAGCCGGCATCAGTCCTGCAAGAACCCTCGATCACTATAGGGCGGAAACCGTGGGCGATCAAGATAGGCCGCTCATTACGCGTACTATCCCGAGTTATGGAAGTAATGGGAACGAATTAGTCCAAGCTTCGAGTGTCAAACGCATGCGGCAATAGTTCGCTCATCCGGAATGTCCCGGTTTGGCCGTTTTCATTGCCCAATTCCACCAGCAGGTCGCCGCCAAATTCCCAGAGAATCTGCCGGCAAGCTCCACATGGCGGTGTGAGTGTCGCAGCGCCGGTAGCCACAGCAATCGCCCGAAACCGCTGGGCGCCCTCCGAAATCGCCTTAAAGAGAGCCACGCGCTCCGCGCACATCGTCAGACCATAGCTGGCGTTTTCGATATTGCAGCCGGTAAAAATTTGCCCGTCATCCGCTTCCAGCGCCGCACCGACTTGGAAGTTTGAAAACGGAGCATGGGAATGCTTGCGAGCTTCCATCGCCGCGGACATTAGCTTTGTCACGATGCAATCCGGGGAATGACGGCCTTTAGCAACCGGACCAGCTTTCCACGAACTTCGCGGCCCGCCTCCAGAACCTCTTCGTGGTTCAGCTTCTCGCCGGTCAC
The DNA here is from genome assembly GCA_964515165.1 of uncultured Solibacteraceae bacterium. GTDB lineage: Bacteria > Acidobacteriota > Terriglobia > Bryobacterales > Bryobacteraceae > JAPKYZ01. The sequence continues at coordinate 4,690 of CAZETQ010000075.1, forward strand.
ACCAGCGGCCATATTCGTGACGGTCGAAATACCCAGGCAGGCAATGCCCATGTGATTTGCGACGATCACTTCCGGAACGGTGGACATACCCACAAGATCCGCGCCGATGGCGCGAAGATAGCGAATCTCCGCCGGAGTTTCATAAGAGGGTCCGGCCAGTCCGGCGTAAACACCTTCCTTCAATTCGATGTCCAGTTCGTCCCCGGCGGTCATCGCAATCTGACGGTATCTTTTGGAATATGCCTCCGTCATGTCCGGAAAGCGGGGACCGAGGTTCTCGTCATTCGGCCCGATCAACGGATTTGTCCCTTGCAGGTTGATGTGATCGGAGATCAGAACCAGAGCCCCGCGCGAGTAATCCAGATTGATCCCTCCGGCGGCGTTGGTGACGATCAAGGAACCAATGCCCAACTGCTTCAACTTACGAATCCCATAGGTGACTTGCTGCGCGGTGTAGCCCTCGTAGAGATGAACACGGCCGGAGAGAACCACTATGGGAGTCCCGCTGATGCTTCCGAAAACGAGCTTTCCGGCATGCCCCACCGCCGTCGACTGCGGCCAATCGGCCAGCTCCGCATAGGGCACGGAAAACGAATTCTCCAGTTCGTCCCCGAAGGCCCCCAAACCGCTGCCCAGCACGACGCCGACTTTCGGCGCTTCGATTTCCCGTCCATGGAACTTCACAGCAACATCCCCGCAATACACGCCGACATGAAGTTGGCCATCGAGCCCGCCGCAACGGCCCGAAGCCCCAATCGTGCCAGATCCGATTTGCGAGTGGGCGCCAGGGCTCCAATGCCGCCCACCTGAATCGCGATCGAACTGAGGTTCGCGAAACCGCACAACGCGAATGTCGCAATCACGAAGCTCTTCGGATCCAGTTGCGGCTTCATCGGACCCAGCTGCAGAAACGCGACAAATTCATTCAACACCAGCCGAGTCCCCAGAAGATTCCCCACCGATGTGGCGTCCTTCCAGCTCACCCCCATCACCCAGGCCAGCGGCGCGAAGATCACACCCAGGATTTCCTGCAGTGACCCCGGCAGCCAGCCCATCCCCGGCAATCCGTGTACCCAGCCCAGCGCTCCGTTGACCATCGCAATTAGCGCCAGAAAGGCAATCAGCATGGCGCCGATATTCAACGCCAGGTGCAATCCATCCCCCGCCCCGCGAGCGGCGGCATCGATGACGTTCACCCCGGGTTTTTCGATCTCCAGTTTCACGGCGCCCGCGGTCTCCGGTTGCTCCGTCTCCGGGATCAGCATCTTGGCCAGCATGATGGTCGCCGGAGCGGTCATGATGACGGCAGTCAACAAATGCTCGATCTGCACTCCGGCGATCTTGACGTAAGCCGCCATCACGGCTCCCGAGACGTGAGCCATGCCGCTGGTCATAATCGTGAACAGCTCGCTACGGGTGAGACCTGCCAGAAACGGCCGAATGGTTAACGGAGCCTCGGTTTGCCCCATAAAGATACTGGCGGCGACACAAGTGGCTTCGGCTCCGGAGGCTCCCATGACGCGGCGCATCACCACCGCCATCGCCCGGATCACGACCTGCATCACGCCGAAGTAATAAAGAATGGAAAACAGCGCCGCGATGAAGATGACAATCGGCAGGACTTGAAAGGCGAAGACTACTCCGAAAGGACCCGCCTTTTTCCCGAGTGGCCCGAACAGAAACTCGCTGCCCACTTCGGCGTACTCCAGTAGCGCGTTCACGACGACACTCGCCGCCTGGAACACTCGCCCAAAATCCGTCTTTAGGACAAGAAAAGCAAACCCGAACTGCAGTCCCAAGCCCCACAGCAAAAGTTGCGGCTGAATTGCCTTCCGGTTCGTTGAGAAAATCCAGGCCGCCGCCAAAATGACGGCAATGCCGATCAGGCCCGTGAATCGCTCCATGAGGCCCGCGTCCGAAGCTAGCCGACGACTTCCAGAATTAGCTCGCGCTGGTCCGGTGCGGTACCGGAGATGCGGAATGCATCTTCCACAATCTCGGCAGCTTCTTCCAGGTTGTTTTCACTGGTGTGGTAGATGCGGCACAGCACGCTGCCCGCTTCCACCTTCACGCCGGTCTTCACCTCGAGGATGACGCCGACAGCCGGATCGATCGTGTCGTCCTTTTGATCCCGTCCCGCGCCGATCATCATCGCGGCCCGGCCGATGTCCTCGGCGTCGATGGCGGTAATGTAGCCGGCGCGCGGAGACGCAATCTCGCGAGCACCCGTTGCGTTCGGCAAAAGGTCGAAGCGGTCCAGCACCTGGGGATTGCCACCCTGTGCCTGAATAACATCCTTCAACTTCGCAAAGCCGGAGCCGTCCAGCAGCTTCGCCTGGGCAAGTTCCCGCGCCTCTTCCAGCGTCTTGGTGATCTTCCCCAAGAAGATCAGTCTGCCGGCAAGTTCCAGCGACAGGCGGGTCAGATCCTCCGGACCCTCATTGCGGAGCGTCTGAGACACTTCCATGATTTCCAGAGCATTGCCGACGGCAAAGCCCAGGGGCTGATTCATGTCGGTGATCAACGCCTGAACGCGCAGGTCGGCGCGGCGGCCGATTGCGACCATCATCTGCGCCAGCCGCCGGGCCTCCACCTGCTTCTTCATGAAGGCGCCGGAACCGACCTTGACGTCCAGAACAAGCGCGTCCAGTCCCACTGCCAGCTTCTTCGACATGATGGAACTGGCAATCAGCGGCACGGACTCTACCGTGGCCGTGGCGTCCCGCAGCGCGTAGATTCTCTGATCGGCGGGACAAAGCTGCTCCGTCTGGCCGATGAAGGCCAGATTGTGCTGCATGACCACCGCTTTGAATTCTTCGACCGAAAGGTTGGTTCGAAAGCCGGGAATGGCTTCCAACTTGTCCAGCGTCCCCCCCGTATGACCCAAAGCACGTCCGGAGATCATCGGAATAATCGCTCCCGCGGCGGCGGCCAACGGAGCGGCAATCAGGCTGGTTTTGTCCCCCACCCCCCCGGTTGAGTGCTTGTCTACCTTGACCCCCGGAATATCGCTGAGATCCAGTTTTTCGCCGGAACCGATGATGGAGTTGGTCAGGGCAGTGACCTCGCCGTCCGACATTCCCTTGAATACGGTAGCCATGAGAAACGCCGACATCTGATAGTCGGGCAGAGTCCCTTGTGTATACGATTCAACAAGATAGGAGATCTCTTCAGCGGAAAGCTCCTCGCCTTCCCGCTTACGGTGGATCAGGTCGACAGTTCTCATTTCAGGTTTTCAAGGTATCATTACATGTAGTTGAAAGTAAAGGAAACTACGCCGTTGGCGAAGCCGCGTCTGGCCGCCGTAAGCTACTTGAATACGCTGCCGCTCGTCTGGGGTTTTCAGACCGGACCGCAGCGTGACATGGCTGAATTGGAGTTCTTTCTGCCCGCCGAATGCGCCGACCGGACTGCCGATGGAAGAGCCGATCTCGGCTTGGCGCCGGTGATTGAATCCTCGCGCCGTGGTTTACCGCTGGTTGGCGACGTCGGCATCGCTTGCCGCGGACCGGTGAGGAGCATTCTCTTAATCACGAAGACGGCTCCGGAAAGAATCCGTACCCTCGCCGTCGATCACGGCTCCCGTACGTCCGTGATGCTGGCGCGCATCCTTCTCAAGGAGCGCTTTGGCGTGGACGACCCCGACCTGGTTCCCATGGCGCCGAATCTCGATCCGATGCTGGCTGCCGCCGACGCGGCATTGATCATCGGCGACGCCGCGTTGAAAATCGATCCGGCACGCCTCTCCTACCCCTCTTGGGATCTCGGAGAGGAGTGGCGGAAGCTGACCGGTCTGCCCATGGTTTTCGCCATCTGGGCCGGACGGGGCGGGCCGCTGCCTCTCCGTGAGTCCTACGAATATGGCCGCGCTCACATCGACGACTATTTGGCCTTCGAAGCCGCTCGGCGGGGAATCGATTCCGGATTCGCGCGGCACTACCTGACAGACATCATTCGGTACGACATCGGCCCGGAGGAGCGCCGCGGACTGGATCAGTACCTCGCCTTGGCGGCAACAATGGAGAAGATCACAGTATGATGACCCGCCAGGAAGCTCTTGATCTATTCCAGAGCGACGACTTGATCGGCATCGGCATGGCCGCCGACGCGGTTCGCCGACGCCTCCACCCGGAGGGCGTGGTCAGCTACATCATCGACCGGAACATCAATTACACCAATTTCTGTACCGAGTACTGCAGCTTCTGCAACTTCTATCGGCCGATGGGAAGCAACGAGGGCTATGTCCACGGGCACCAGGTGATCTTCGACAAGATCCAGGAAACCATCGACCTGGGCGGTACAGGAGTTCTGATGCAGGGCGGTCTTCATCCCGATCTGAAAATCGAGTGGTACGAAGATCTGCTGCGAGCCATCAAGGCTAAATTCGGCGACAAGATCTGGCTGCACTGCTTCTCCGCTCCGGAAATTACCAACATCGCCCAAGTCAGCGAGCTGTCCTTATATGACACGCTCTCCCGGCTTCGGGACGCCGGCCTGCAATCCGTTCCCGGCGGAGGGGCCGAAATTCTGGACGACGCCGTCCGTCACCGCATCAGCCGTCTGAAGTGTTCTGTTCAAGATTGGATCGATGTACACAAGACCTCCCACGCAGTCGGCCTGAATACGACGGCGACCATGATGTTCGGCTGCGGCGAAACCCTGGAACAGCGGATGAACCACTTCGACTTGGTTCGCGAAATTCAGGAAGAGACCGGCGGCTTCACGGCGTTCATCCCGTGGACCTTCCAACGGGAAAACACCTCGCTGGGAAGATTCGTAAAGGAAGAGGCAACGGCGGTCGAATATCTGAAGACCCTGGCCATCTCCCGGCTCTACCTGCAGAACATCCCGAACGTCCAGAGCAGCTGGGTCACTCCCGGACTGAAGGTCTGCCAGCTTGGGCTGAAGTTCGGCGGCAACGACGTCGGCAGCATCATGATCGAAGAGAACGTCGTCAGCCAGGCCGGCGCCCGGCATCACGCAACGGAAGAAGATCTCCGGCAGATGATTCTCGATGCCGGCTTCATTCCCAAGCAGCGCGACACCCTGTACCGGACCTACTTCCTAAACTAAGCCGCCGGCTCGAAGCGTAGCGCCGCCGAGTTCATGCAGTAGCGCAATCCCGTAGGAGCTGGTCCATCGTCAAAGACGTGCCCCAGGTGCGCATCGCATCGCGCGCACAGAACCTCGGTCCGCTCCAGCAACAGCGCATGATCGCTGGCAAAAGACACATTCGTCTCCGCCGCCGGAGCCCAAAAACTGGGCCAACCCGTCCCGGATTCGAACTTCTCCTGCGACCGGAACAGCGTTGTCCCGCAGCCCACGCACTGGTAGAGGCCGCGATCGTGCGTTTTCCAGTACCTTCCGGTAAATGCGCGCTCGGTTCCCTTTCGCCGGGTAACGGCGTAATCCTCCGGCGACAGCGCCTGCTTCCACTCCGCGTCCGTCTTCACCAGCTTTCGAACTCGAGCAGTGGATCCTCGTTCACCGTCCGGGCCAAACAGAGTCAATGTGACTTCGTCTCCCGTCCCGGACTCATTCCGGAACGGCACTTCGGGCCGCCGCATCCGTGAGTAGGCGGAAGCCAAGCCCAAGAAACCCAATGGCATGAAGAGAAATGCTCTGCGAGGAACAGAACCCGAAACGGATCGCTGAAACATCGTAGTGCTCCTATTGGACGGCCGGAACGCTATTCATAGGATGCTCGGCGCGCTGTTCGGGTTGCAGCTTGACTCGCTACTGGTGGCGAATGGCAGCGATGGGATCCGTCTCAACGGCCCGGCGCGCCGGCCGGTAAGCCGCCGCTGCCGCACAGACCAGGATGATCAGCGCCACCGGCGCTACAGCGAAGGGATCGATGCCCATAATCTGCGCAGCCGAGGACTCCAGCACCGTCACGCCCGTCCACGACAGGGCCGACCCGATGGCGATCCCCACAACCACCAGCGCAGTCACGTCGCGCACGACAAGCCACGTCAGATCGCCCGGACGAGCTCCCAGCGCAATCCGGATCCCCAGCTCGCTGGTACGTTGGGCAACGGCATAGGAAACAACGGCGTAGAGTCCAACCGCGGCCAGCAGCAGTCCCAGGGTGCCCAACGTTCCCAGGGAGATAACGGCCGCGCGAAACAGCACCAGTTCCTTCTCCTGCCGCTGTTTCATCGTCATCGCAGTGGTCACCGGAAGCTCGGGATGCAGCCGCCGCACTTCCTGCTGCAGCAGGCCGACAAACTCGCCGTCGTTTCGCGACGCTCGTACTACAACAGTCGTGGGCATGATTCCGGCTTGCGCCGCCGATCGATAGAACGTTTTTTTGGGAGCATCGGCCACCATATCGATGCTCCGGGTGTTCCCTACGACACCGATGATCCCCACCGGCTTGTTGCCTGCGTCCGCAAGGCGAACCCGCTTTCCCACCGCGTTGGGCATACCAAAGAGCCGGCGCGCGAAAGCCTCGCTCACCACGATCACCTCCGGCGACTGGGGCAAGTCGCCTTCGTTGAAAACTCGTCCGAACAATAATGGAGTTCCAACTGTTTGAAAGTAGCCCGGACCAGCCCACCGGCCTTCCACTCGAACGGTCTCGCCTGCCTTCATCCCATCTACGGAGAAATCATTCTCGAATTGTCCGTCCACCGGCCATCCGATTGTCACGGAGGCGCTCATGACGCCCGGCAATCCGGCGATCCGCTGGCGCAATTGTTCCAGCACGCTCTCCGCCCGAGCCGCGTCATAGCCGGCCCAACGCGGGTCCATCTCAATAAACGCCAACCCTTCGGGACGAAAGCCAAGGCTCCGTTCTTGCGTCGCCCGAAGAACGTTCAAGGCCAGCACGGCGCCCACTAACAACAGAAAGGACGCCGCCACCTGTCCGGTCACCAGGACGTTCTTCATGGTGAACCAGCCGCGGCTGAGCGACAGTGAGCTACCCGACGACCCTTTCTCCTCCCGCAGCTTTCCCGCGACATCCAGGCGCGTCGCCTGCAGCGCCGGCGTTAACCCGAAGCCGAGCGAACAAAGCGTAGCCGCGGCGACCGCGAACCCGAGCACCCGGTAGTCGAGCTGCATCGTTACCATCACGTGCAGGTCGACCGTCCCGAGATAGCGCAGCCCCCAGTGGGCCAGCGCAACACCTACAGCCGCGCCGGCAAGGGACAGAACGAGACTCTCCATCAGCAGATGGCGGACAAGCTGGCCGCGCGTCGCTCCGAGAGCCATGCGGACCGAAAGCTCCTTGGAGCGCGAACTGCTCCTCACCAGCAGCAGTGTGGCGAGATTGCTGCATGCGATCGCCAGCACAAGACCGACAACGCTGAAGATGATCACCGCGACAGGCTTCAGGAATTTCTCGCGCGGATGCACGTGCACATCGTCGGTGGCGAGTACCGTGATCCCTCGCTTTGGATCGGTATCTGGAAAATCGGCCGCGAAACGCTGACTCACAACGCTCATCGCGGCCTGTGCCTGCTGGATCGTGACTCCGTCTCGCAGCCGAGCGCGAACCTGAAGGAACAGGTTCTCGCGCTTTTCGAGTGCGCCAGCGCCGGATCCCGGATCCCCAGGCCGATCGGTATGCCGGATTGGCATCCAGAGGGAGACGAAAATGGCATTACTTTGGGAGCTGTGTAGCGTCTTCGGTCCGACGCCGATCACCCGAACGGGCTTTCCGGCCACGATCAGCGTCCGGCCGAGTACGTTGGGGTCGGCGCGAAAGTCGCGGTTCCATGTATCCCATCCCAGGACCACAACCCGATCGTCTCGCCGCTCTTCGTCGGCCGTAAACCATCGACCCAACGACGGTCGCATACCCAGGACGTCCAGTTGGTTCGCGGTCGAGTACTCGACCAATGAGCTATGAACGGCTCCCGGCTGCCCGTGAGCTTCTTCCACCTGATAGCGCCCCTCGCTCAGGTGTCCGGCGGCCACCGCTTGAAACACACGCGTTTCCTTCTGAAGATCCAGAAAGGCCGCATAGGACATTCCCTCCGGCTCGCCCGCCTTGGCGTCGTTCTGGTAGACATTCACCAGCCGCCGGCTGTCCTGGAAGGGATGCGGTTGGAACAGAGTATTATTCAGCAGGCTGAACACCGCCGTGTTGGCGCCGATGCCGAGCGCCAGGATCGCAATCGCCCCGGCGCTAAACGGAAAGTCCGCCAGCAGCCGGCGCAAGGCCTGCCGGCCGTCTCGGACTACGCCACCGACCGCTCGCCGGCTCCATCCCTCCGTCTCGGCAGGCCGTCCGCCGCCTCCGAATGTTGGTTTCATCGCATTCCTCGCTCAGGCATTCAAGACGGACTAACGGGCTCAATTCTTCCTTTCCGAATCTCTTTTTTGCCAAAAATACACCGCGCTCCAGAATCAGTTCGGGATTATCAATTTCTTATCTAACTTAAAACACGCCACTTGCTGCGCCATTACTTACAGATGGACTTGCCGGGCTTGGCACACTGACGCTCGGGCGAAACCCTATCGCCCGGATTGAGGAGAAAAACAAAATGGCAACCAAAAAACCGAGCATTCTGGAGTACATCACCTTCGGCACGACCACCTATTCGGTCGGATCCGCTTTAATCCCGCTACTGCGCGCCAAGAAGATCAATCGCACGAAAGTGCTGAGTCAGGTACTTGTCCTGATCGACCAGGTCAACAGCGCGTTCAATCTGAAGATCAGCGAAGAAACGGCGGAGAAATGCCTGGACGCCGTTCTTGCCGTTCTGGCAGCAGCAAAGAAAAAGTAACGGACGGAAGCTGAAATGCATACGGGAATCGAGGAGGCGCATATCGAATGGCAGCAACGGTATGGAAGGGGCACATCAGCTTCGGCTTGGTCTCGATTCCCGTGCGGTTGTATAGCGGAGCCCGTGCAAAAACAGTCAGCTTTCACCTGCTCCATAAGACCGATCACTCTCGAATTCACGAGGTGATCTACTGCAGCAAAGAGGATAAACCCGTAGACCGGTCCGATTTGGTGAAGGGATACGAATACAAACCGGGCCGCTACGTCGTGGTTACGCCCGAAGAAGTAAAGAAGGCCGCGCCGGCGACCCAGACCGTGATGGAGATTCTGCAGTTCGTCAAAGCGGATGACATCGATCCGATCTACTTCGAGACGTCCTATTATGTATCTCCGGAAACCAGCGGGCAGAAGCCGTACGCGCTGCTGCTGGAGGCGCTCCGCCAGAGCAAATACGACGGCTTGGCAAAGCTGACGATGCATGGCCGCGAGCATATCGTCATCCTTCGCCCGACCGAGCGCGGAATCATGCTGCACACCATGTACTATTCCGACGAAATTCGGGACGTCAAGGAATTCGCGCCTCACCGTAATCTCGTCAACGCGAAGGAACTCCAACTGGCGAAGTCGCTGGTGACCTCGCTCGTCGGAAAGTTCAACCCGAAACAGTACAAAGATACGTACCGCGAGAATCTCCAGAAACTCGTGGCCGCGAAGGCCAAGGGTAAGGATATCGAGCCAGAGCCGGCACCCGAAGTGAACAAAGTGATCGACATTATGGAGGCCCTGCGGCAGAGCCTCAACACACAGAAAAAGGGCAAGCGAACAGCGGCGTCCAGCGCTCCCGCGAAACGGAAAAAAGCGAAGAAGGCTGCTTAGCGAGCGCTCAAGCGGCGCCGCCCGCAATGGCGCCGACGATGAGAAATGGTTCGCTCCCGGAAACCACTTCTTTCGGCAACGGTTTCTCAGGAGCGTCGTGCGAGAGATCCTCTCCGCAGGCGAAGAACCGCATAAACGGCCGCCTCTGCTTCGTCAACCGGTCCCGAACCGTTCCCGACAGGCTGGGATACTTCGCTTCCAGAGCATCCAGAACCGTCGCGACACTCACCGGCGCCTGAACTTCCAGGAGAACTTCGCCTTCGATCTTTGCCAACGACCGCAGCGGCGGCGGAACGATCACCCGAATCACGATAGTGTTTGGACCTCCACCGACAGCACTGCCGGTAGGTCGCGAACCAGCGGAGCCCACGTATCCCCGGAATCGGCCGACCCGTAGACTTGTCCTCCGGTCGTTCCAAAGTAGATGCCGCAATCGTCCATGCCGTCCACGGCCATCGCGTCCCGCAGCACATTGACGTAGCAATTCGCTTGCGGCAGTCCGTTCGTAAGTGCTTCCCACTCGTTTCCGCCAGTGCGGCTGCGATACACCTGAAGCTTGCCGTCCAAAGGATAGTGCTCGGAATCGCTCTTGATCGGAACCACGTAGATCGTCTCGGGTTCGTGCGCGTGCACGTCGATTACGAATCCGAAGTCGGTCGGAAGATTTCCGCTCACCTCCCGCCAGTTCGCTCCTGCGTCATCGGTGCGCATCACATCCCAGTGCTTCTGCATGAACAGGACATCCGGTTGGGAGGAATGCATCGCAATCCGGTGAACACAGTGGCCGACCTCCGCCGCCGGGTCCGGCATGAATTCCGAGCGAAGGCCGTTATTGATCGGCTGCCAGGTTCCGCCATGATCGTCCGTTCGAAAAGCGCCCGCCGCGGAAATGGCGATGTACATCCGTCCGTTCGCGCGAGGATCCTGCACGATCGTGTGGAGACACATGCCGCCCGCTCCCGGCTGCCAGTGAGGGCCGGAGCCGTGCTTCCGCAAGCCGGATAGCTCACTCCAGGACTTTCCGCCATCGGCCGACTTGAAGAGCGCCGCATCCTCGATTCCGGCATAGACTGTGTCCGCTTCGGTCAACGATGGCTCCAGATGCCAGACGCGCTTAAACTCCCACGGATGCGGAGTGCCGTCATACCACTGATGGGTTCCGGGAACTCCGTCATAGGCGAACTTATTGTCGACCGCTTCCCAAGTGTTGCCGCCATCGTCGGAGCGCTGGATCACCTGCCCGGACCATCCGCTGGACTGTGAGGCATAAATCCTGTCCGGATTCACAGTCGAGCCTTTCATGTGATA
>CAZETQ010000075.1:15710-28309 GCA_964515165.1 uncultured Solibacteraceae bacterium
CCCCACAGGAACAATTCCAGTAGCGCGGGCGCGAGATCGATGCCCCTGTCAGTTAGTCGGTAATTGATGCGCCGCCGATCCTCACCTTCAGGCTCGGCAGCGACAATACCCGCAACTTGTAATTTCTGGAGGCGGTCAGCAAGGATGTTGGATGCGATCCGCTCACCGGATTGTTGGAAGTCCTTAAAGGTGCGAAGGCCTCGCACCATCAGGTCGCGGACGATCAACAGCGACCAGCGGTCACCCATGACCTCAAGGGCCAGGCTGACCGGGCACCCGGACCGGTGATCTGTCTGTGCGACTCGCTTCGGCAAGCCGCTAAATTAGCAAGGTCACTTGCATTGCGCAAGTGACCTGTGGTGGAGCGCCAAAAAATCGCGGCGAGTCTAGAATCGATACCCGACGACGATTCGAAGGGTAGGAATGGTCCACACACCCGCCTTCAATTCATAGAACACGCCGCTCCGGTATTCGATTCCCCCGATGACGTTCAAGCCGGCCTTGAAGCTGAAGTCACTGAAGTCGACGCCATTGTCACCCTCGGCGGCCCTTTCAAAGTTCTGGCTGACAAATGAGAAGTTCGGTCCGGCGCCCAGATATGCCGACCACTTACCGGTACGCGGAGACAGGGGGAGACGATACACGGCGTCCAGATTGATCTGGAACATCTTCGTCACTTCACCGAACCCAAAGTCGACGCTGGGCCGGAAGGTAATGTCACTATTCAGGATCGGGCCCATTCTTGCGGTCAGCCCCACCAGGATCACCGAAGGATCGAGGCCCACGCCGCCTTGTATTCCCGCACCAAAACGCCGGGATTGGCGCTTAATGTCGTTCTCTAAATCGCGAACGCTTTCGGGGATAACGTCCTGACTTGGTGGTGCACCAACAGTTGCCGGATTCGAAGAAGCTGCGGTGGGAGACGGCGTCGCCGGAGCCTCTATCCCGCCGGATCTAACTAGAACATTGGTGGCCGCCTGCACACCGTCTTCGCGAGGGTATGAGGTGACTGTCACCGTCGCGCCGCTCGGCACAGTTGCGGGTTTGACAGCATACCGGCTGTACACAAAGAGGATGAATTGACCCGTCTCCGTCCTGACCACAAGGGTACTGGAACTGGACGAGGCCACGACACCATTGGTGGTCACTTCCGCTGGAGGCACGGTTTGACAATTTCCTGTTCCCGGCCCTACAAATCCTGCTAGCAGCAAAACAATTCCCATATTTTTCAGGAACTTATTCATGGCGGTCCTCCGATGTTTCATTCGCATGTTCATTCCGCATCAGGCAGAAGGCCCAACCAGAAGGGAATCTCCTGGACACAGTCCGAGCCTCAGACTTTTTGGCTAGCACGCAATGCGTTTTCTTCAAGCTGTTGTATTTGACTGAAATCCGAGGGAGATAGATGTATTTTTTCTGTACCCAATCGAGTTCCGTATTAATACTTAAATTACGTTAACTGACACTAAATACAGTCCCGGGAGCGGCCAGCCGGACTTTACAAGGTAAACTGTGCCCTTGGCAACGTTAACTACCGATCCCGAACAAGCGGGGTTCTTCGGGCACCCACGCGGCCTCGCGACGCTGTTCTTCACAGAGATGTGGGAGCGGTTCAGCTACTACGGGATGAGAGCGCTGCTGATCCTCTTTATGACTGCCTCGGCCGCAAGCGGAGGATTGGCAATGGGAGTCGTCGAGGCGGGAGCGATCTACGGTATCTACACGTCGAGCGTCTATCTGTTGTCCTTGCCCGGCGGATGGTTGGCCGATACATTCCTGGGGCAGCGGCGAGCGGTGTTGCTCGGCGGAATTCTCATTGCCGGCGGACAGTTTCTGTTGGCTGCTCCGATGCGTGCGACGTTCTATGCCGGTTTGGCAACCGTTTGTCTCGGAACAGGATTGTTAAAGCCCAACGCTTCGACCATCGTTGGGCAGCTTTACAAACCGGGCGATCCAAGGCGCGACTCGGGATTTTCGATCTTCTACATCGGCATCAACGTCGGCGCGTTTATCGCTCCGTTAGTATGCGGATACCTGCGAGCGGCAATCGGTTGGCGCGTCGCATTCGCGGCGGCAGGCGTCGGGATGTTGATTGGGCTGGTTCAGTACAGCTTGGGCGGCAAGAGCCTCGGGGAAGCGGGGCTGCGGCCAGCCGTCGAAAATCCCAGCCGCGCGGATTACACAAAACTGAAACTCCTGTTCGCACTGATTGCGGTTGTCCTGGGAACGATGGCTCTCGGGCGAGTGTCCCCGGAGTTGTTTGCCAACGTTCTAGGCGTAGCGCTGGTGGTGATTTTCTTTGTGGTGTTTGGGTTCATGTTCATGACAGGCGATTGGACGCGGACGGAACGCAACCGGCTCATCGTGATCGCCCTGCTTGTCCTTGCGGCGACACTCTTCTGGTCCAGCTTTGAGCAAGCCGGTTCGACGCTGAATCTATTTGCAGAGCGCAACACCGGCAACCGGCTCTTTGGCCTCTCGTATACTCCGGAGGTCTACCAGTCTCTGAACTCGATGTTTATGATTTTGGGACTGGCTCAGTTCTTTGCGTGGTTATGGATTGCTTTGGGCTCGCGCGATCCTTCCCCGCCCTGGAAATTCGCGCTGGGGCTGATTTTCGTGGGGCTCGGGTTTGCAGTGCTGATTCCCGCTTCTCAGCTCGCCGATGCCGGACAACGGGTGAGCCCCTGGTGGTTGGTCGCTACCTATTTCCTCCACACGATTGGCGAGCTTTGCCTGTCTCCGGTCGGCCTCAGCGCGATGACCAAGCTTGCGCCCGCCCGCGTCGCGGGGTTAATGATGGGAGTTTGGTTTCTTTCGAATTCAATGGGCAACTACCTGGGGGGGCGGCTGGCGTCATTCTATGAATCATTCCCCATTTCGACTCTGTTCACATTTGTTGCGGTTTTCAGCATTGGGTTCGGAGTCCTGATGGCCCTGATTGCCAAACCTGTGACGAAACTGATGGGAGGCGCAAAGTGATGAGATTCGAAGGCGTCATTCCGATGCTCCAAACTCCGTTTCATGAGGACGGCTCGCTGGATTTTTCTTCCCTCCGGCGGCAAGTCGAATTCGTCCGGGCCGCCGGTGTTCCCATGGCCTGCTATCCCGGATTCGCCAGCGAGTGGTGGAAACTATCGGAGATCGAGATTCTCCAGGCTGCACAGACCATCGTCGATAGCGCGGCGGGGCGTCTCTCGCTGATTGGCAATGTTACGGGGCAGTCCACCCACCTGGCAATCGAGCAGGCGAGAGCTTTTCAGGGAATGGGCTGTGTCGGGTTGATGTGTCTTCCGCCCTTTGTCGTTCCACAATCGCCGCACGCGATTACCGCGCATCTTCGAGCGGTGATGAGCGCCGTGCCGCTGCCCCACATCGTGCAGTATTCGGCATCGCTAACCGGCCTCCGTTTGGAGATCTCGCAACTGAAGGCATTGCGCGCGGAGTATCCCCAATTCTGTGCGATCAAAGTGGATTTTATTCCCCCCGGGCCGATCGTCAGCGAACTCCGCTCAGCCCTGGGCGACGACCAGTTCACCTATCTGATCGGCTTTGCGGGCCTGCAGCTGGCAGACTGCCTGAAGCGCGGCGCGCATGGGTTGATGGGAGGCACAGGTCACCTGCGGGAAGATCTGGCGGTCTTCCATGCTCTCCGGGAAGACCCAAACGGGCGAGGCATGGAAACCTTTCACGAGCTTCTGCCGCTTCTGAACGCGGAAATGCAGACCATCGATCAATCGATTGCCACCCACAAGTGGCTGCTCAAGCATTTGGGAGTCTTTGAAACCGATCACGTGCGCCAACCCGGTCCGCATCTGGATGGCGCAGCGGCCGCGGAACTGGACGCTCACTTCCGCCGCATCCAGGCCAAAGTTTCTTCGTAGTTCAGCAAGCCGGTGATCGAACCCAGACGCGAAACACTCAGCGCTCCCACGGCGTTTGCAAATCTGCCGGCTTCACCCGGTGCCGATCCGCGCAGCCATGCGCTCAGAAATCCGCCGGCGAAGCAATCCCCCGCCCCTGTCGTGTCCACAGCTTCCACCGCATAGGCGCCAATTTTCTCGCCGTTCACTTCGCAACCCTGGTCGCCCAGTTTCTTCACAACAAGGGGCGCGGCCAGCCGTTTGCCATCGCGCTCCAGAATCTCCGCCTCGGTTTCATTCACGAACAGGACATCGACATGTGACAGGCACGGATCCAACACTTTCCGCCATTCGCCCTTGGCATCCCAACCCGTATCCAGCGACGTCGTCAATCCGGCCTGCTTCGCATTTCGCAGCGACTCCGGCGCATGACGGCGAAGGCCGTTCATGGAGAAAGGGTTGGCCAGGTGGAAATGACGGACTCCGTCAAGCAGGCGATCCGTGAAGTCGATGGGAGCATCGCCGCCTTCCAGGCTGATGCCCGGACGATGCAGCAGAGACCGACGGCCGTCCGGCGCAACCAGCGCAATCGTCGACGCGGTGGGAAGACTGCCGCGCTTCACCCGGTCCAGCGATACACCGGCCTGGATCAGCGCGGCGACAGCCCGGTCGCCCAGTGCGTCCTGACCGATCCAGCCGGCCAGCTTGGCAGGAGTTCCCAGAATCGCCAGGGTTGCGGCGGTGCTCGCTCCGTTTCCGCCCAATTGCTCGGCGATTTCATCCACCCAATGGGTGGCTCCCCAGGTGATGCCGGTAACGGGACGGACGATCGTGTCGATGACAATGTTGCCGGTTACGATCACGCCGAAAACGGCGTCCGGCACTTACAGCTTTCCCCCAGCCAGCATCTCCAGAAATTCCATGTTCACCGGCCAGCGTCCCTGAACCCCGGTATCGGTTCGGCTGAACGTTCCCGCGGCCAGCAGAGAAGTGAGACTTCCCGGGACCGCCTGGCCCGCGCCACCGGAACCGCTGCGAAGCTGGATTGTCGCGGCCGCCAGCTGCGTTTCGATCCGTTCCGAATCCGCCGGCCGCGCACATCGCACCTGCATCTGCATCTGCCAGCCGGCAATACCGTCAGCCGAAACGGTTACCACCACTCCTTCGGCTCCGTTCAACAATCGCAGCCAGGGACGAACTCCTTCCGGCATACGCTCGCTGTGCCGGAGGGTTTCCTGCGAAACGGAGATCAGAACCGGCTTCTTGACCCAATCCTCCGGCAGGTTCGGCGAACGTTCGGGAGACAAATCCCAAACGGCCCACTGTTTTGGACCGCTGGCCAGCGCGATCGCCCCTCCACGGACTGGAACAAATGAGATATGACGCTCCCCGTCGGAGGAACGCATTTGGCAGAACGAGTTATTGCAACTGCCGCCCGTCTGCTGCGCATACCGCCGCATGGCGTCCCAGTCATAGCGGCCGGAAGCCAGCACGTATGTCGTCTCCCCGCGGAAACCGACCAGAACATGATCCAGGTGCTGGCGGTAATCGAATCCGGTCATCTCGACGAACAAACGGTAGTCCGGCTCCTCGCCTCCCGGTTCGCCCACCAGCGAGTTCAAGACCCCGCTGGAGCGCAGAGCTTCCACATTCATCGAAACGATGACGGAAGTATCGTCAGGCAGGTATCCCGCCAGAGTAGCCATCGGAACCGGGGCGCACCGGACGTTCCAGATCACGCCTGCCGCCGCCGCACAGATGGCCACCATGCCCAGCGAAAGAACCCACTGATTCAAGCGCCATTGCATTCTTACAGGGTAGCGCTGATTAGACGCTGACGAGAGACTCCAGCCGTTCGGTTTTCCACAGCTCGGCAAACGGCGCCAGCCGGCGCATCATCTCCCCGAACTCTTCGAAATTGAGCGACTGCGCGCCGTCGGACATTGCCTTCTCCGGGCACGGATGCGTTTCGACAATCAGACCGTCGGCGCCGATAGCGATGGCTGCCCGGGAAGCGGCGGAAACCAGGCTGCGCTTTCCGGTGGCGTGGCTGGGATCGGCGATGACGGGCAGGTGGCTCAGCTCTTTCAGAACCGGGATGGCGACCAGGTCGAATGTGTTCCGGGTGGCGGTTTCAAAGGTTCGTATGCCGCGCTCGCACAGCATCACATTCGGATTTCCGTGGGCCACGACGTACTCAGCCGCCATCAGCAACTCTTTGATTGTGGAGCTGATTCCGCGCTTCAACAGAACAGGACGCCCGGCCTTTCCGATTTCCTTCAGCAGCGCGAAGTTCTGCATATTTCGCGCTCCGATCTGAAGGACGTCGGCGTACTCGGCGACTAGCGGAACATCCCTATCGGACATCACTTCTGTAACGATTGCCAGTCCCGTTGCCTCGCGAGCCTTCGCCAGCAGCTTCAGTCCCTCGCCTTCCAGCCCTTGGAAGTCGTAGGGCGATGTCCGCGGCTTGAACGCACCTCCGCGCAGAACTCTCGCTCCGGCTTCCGCCACGGCTTCCGCACACCGCATGATCTGCTCTTCGCTTTCGACCGAGCACGGGCCGGCCATGACGACCACCTCGTCACCTCCGATCTCCACGGGCTGCCGGTGAGGTACTTTCAACCGGATCACCGTTGGCGTGGTCTTGAATTCACGGCTGACAAATTTGTATGGCGCCGAGATGCGGACCGCCTTTTCGACCTGCGGCATCGCGCGCAGGGCTTCCAGGCAGGGAGTGACATCGCCGACGCCGACGGCGCCGATAATCACCCGCTCTACCCCTTCGCTGGCGTGAATCTTGTAACCGAAGTCGCGAACCCGCTGGCAGACTTCTTCGATCTGTTCGGGCGTCGCGTGACGCCGAAGTGAGATAACCATAAATCCTCCTGAAAAAGCTCCCGAAAAACTAAAACGGCCCAACTCTTTCGAGTGGGCCGCCGATCTTTGCTCCGTTACTGCTAGACTTCGCTGCTGCTAGCTAACGCAACTCGCCGGCCCTGGCTGATACCAGAACCAAAATCGAAACGAGCTGGCGTAGGAGCTACGCATGAAAAATCTACTATACGTGAGATTGTTGTCAAATTCAAGCCTGACTCGTGCCTTCGGATTCTGACTACGTTCTAATGACGCCACGGAGGATCTTTGTGCGACTGATTCTACTGCTTGCTGCAACGATCATTGCAGCGTCTTTTTCTTACGCAGCACCTTGTTTGCCGGCGCCTCTCTCCACTTACACAACGGCGGGATTTACCTGCGAAGTCGGAACGGCTGAATTCAGCGAGTTCAGTTTCTTTCTGCAAAGATGACGACGTCGAGTATGCTTCTTTGGCTTCCGGGGACTTCCTCTTCGAATATCGGGACCTTCCGCCGGAGATCCCGGAACCGGGCTCCTGGTGGATGGGCCTGTCCGCGATCGGCGGCCTAGGCGTTCTGCGCTACTTGCGGCGCTAGCCCCACCACTGTTCGCCTTCGGCCAGGTGAGCTTTCGCCGTGTCCGGATTCAGGTCGTATCCCAGGCCCGGCTTGTCGCTCACCTGGATGAAGCCGTCTTTGATGTACGGCCCGTCGATCGCTAATACCTGGTCCATCCAGCCTCCTTCGCCGGTGACCGTTTCACTGGCGATGAAGTCGCGGATCGACGCCGCCCACTGGCATGTCGCCCAGGTATTCACCTGGCTGCCGGTATTGTGCGTCCCCATCGGCAGGCCAAACACGTGAGCCATGTCCGCGATTCGCTTCGTCTCCAAAAACCCGCCGGAGTTCCGCAGGTCCGGGTGAAGAATGTCGCAGCCCTGATAGATGATGAAATCCTTGAACCCTTCCCGCCGGGCCAGATTCTCCCCCATGCAGATCGGTACTTTCGAACTGGCGCACAGCCGGCGCCACGATTCCGAATAATCCACCACCAGCGGATCTTCGAGCCATACCGGCCGGATCCCCTCCACCGCGTCGGCAATCTGAATCGCGGTTCGCAGGTCGTATTCCCAATGGCAGTGGACCATGATGTCGTGGTCCCAGCCGATCGCTTCGCGGCAGTTCTCAAATCCCTGCCGGATGTTGATCAGCTCCTTGGTGGTCAAGATGCGATTGCCGGCGTCGCGAGCCAGATCGGTCTTCGGATTGGTGTGCGGGAAGCCGAACTTGTGGCAAGTGAAGCCGCTGGGATGCGCTTTCACTTTGTCGGCCCATTCGCGGCACGACGCCTTGTCCAGCATGTTCTTCGGCGCGGCATGATCGTAAACCCGAACCTTGTCCCGGAACCGCCCGCCCAGAAGCGTCGATGTCGGAGTGTTCAGCAGCTTTCCGGCAAGATCCCATAGCGCCATTTCGATGCCGCTGACCGCCCGCATCAGCCCATGTGCCGACCCGTCCGTGCGCGATCCGGACAAACTCTGGCCGCCCACACCGATCGTCGTGTAAATTCGATCGATCTCCAGCGGATCCTTGCCCACCAGCCACGACTTCAAGCCGAGGATCTGCTCCTTTACACCGATGCCCGGAGTTCCATACGCCTCCGCAATTCCGTACATCCCGTTGTCCGCCACGATCTTCACCAGAACGTAGGTACGGGGACCTTTCAGCACCATCGTCTGTACGTCGCGAATCTTGTACCGGCTGCGCTCTGCGGCCGCAAGGCGGTGAAACGCCGTGGTTCCCGCCGCCAGTTGCAGCAGGTTTCGGCGAGAGAGAGTTCTTCTGGAATCCGTTCTGATCTTCATGGCCGTGATCGAGGTGCGGCCATAGTATCAATGCGCGGGGAGTGCCGGAAACTAAGGAGCGTCCATACCCGGATGCCACTGATCGATCAGCTTTTCCAGCACCGTTTCCGGAACGCTCGCCGTGACGCCGATTTCCGCCTCGTGCTTGGTGACCTGGATTCCATCGTAGAAGCGCAGCATGTCCGGCTGATCGGCTTTCGTCATCAGGCGGCCCACGCCGATGGCGGCCTGTATGGCCGCTCCCAATTTCTCGGCAGCTTTCGCATCTCCCGACGCAATATCAGCTTGAAACTTTGCTCCCGCCGTCAGATCCAGCGTCAGCACGGCCTGGCGAATATCTACCGGCATCTTCTGCAGCCCGCCCAGAGGACCCTGCATGCCCTCCGGCAGCGATCCTTGCAGCGAAGCCGTGGAGATTAGCCAAACCTGATTGGAAGAGGGAATCTTGCTGAGGCGATCGAGAAGAACCTTCGGAGGCCCGCCCTTCGATCCGTCCCGCGCATCGATCACCGACCGGACGGAACTGGCCGGCCCGGCGACGGCGACGCTGGAGTTCAGGAACGCGACGGCGGACTCCTCATCGCCGGACAATGTGTAGCCCCGGTAGGGAAAGCTGCGAATCCCCTTGCGGTCCAGCTTCGGCTCCATCCCGCTTCCCGCAATCCCCCCCTCGGTGAATTGGCCGCGCACCAGGGCAACTCCGGTCTTTCCATTGGAGGCGAAGACGACTTCCCAAATGTCCTTATTCAGGTCAATTCCCGTCGTCTCCCGAAACTTGTCCAACTGGCGGAGCTTTCCTTCCTCCTTCAGCCTCGCGTAGATCGGAGTCTGCTTCAGTTGGGTCAGCCGGATCCCCGAAAGGATAGTGGTATCGGCGGGAATGAGCGGCATCAACGCCGGATCCGGCACGATCGTCGCCGACGGCTTCGGCCGGCAGGACGCCAGGACGATTGCGGATAAAGCGATACTCAGGATTTGGACCCGGCGGAATTTCATTTCAGTTCTCTTTTCACGATAGCGAACCAGCCCTCTCCGGCTGTGCAATCGCCAAGACGCGCCAACCGCTCGAAAGTTCCCGGTATGATGACTTTCGATGCGTATTGATTCGCACCAGCATTTCTGGGACCTGAATAATCCGAAGCTCGCTTACCCTTGGATGCCCCCCGCGCCCAGCCCCCTGCGGCGCAACTATCTGCCGCCCGATCTCAAAACGATCCTGGACGACAACCGTTTTGACGGATGCGTGGCGGTCCAGGCTTGCCAGGTGGATGCGGAAGCAGAGTGGCTGCTTGGTCTTGCGGATCAATATCCGTTCATCAAGGGCGTGGTGGCCTGGGTGGATTTGAAGGACCCGCACGTCGGCAAACGTCTGGACGTCCTCCAAAAGCATTCACGATTCAAAGGCGTGCGCCACATCATCCAGGACGAGCCGGACGTGAACTGGGCGCTGCAGCCAGAAGTGATTCGCGGTTTGAAAGAACTGGAGCGCCGGGACATTCCCTATGACCTGTTGATCAAACCGCCGCAACTGCACGTCGCCCAGCCCCTTGTCGAAAAGCTTCCCAAGCTCAGAATTGTGATCGATCACATTGCCAAGCCGCTCATTGCACAGCGCGTCATGGAGCCGTGGGCGAAACAGATGGAAGAGATCTCCAAAGCCCCCACGGTGTGGGTCAAGCTCTCCGGAATGATTACCGAAGCCGATCAGAAGAACTGGAAAGCCCCGGATCTCGCTCCTTATGTCCACCACGTGTATCAACTCTGGGGTCCGGATCGCTGCATGTTCGGCAGCGATTGGCCCGTTTGCCTTCTCGCCGGTTCCTGGAAGCAGGTGCTGGCCGCGTTGACGCAGGTGCTGGGACCCCTTCAACAAAATGTCCGCGAAAAAATCCTGGGCGAAACGGCAACCAGGTTTTACGGCTTGACCGCCTAGCGGCCGAACGCCGTCACTCCTTCGCCTTCAGCGACCACACCGAAACCGGATCCTGGCTCGCCCGCCGGAAGATAGCCGTCGAACGAGTATTCAATTCGTTCGCTTCCTTCTTCCGGTCGGCGCCAAGCGCCGCCGCCAGGTGATGCATGATCATCGCCACTTCCTGATGATCCGGTCCCAGCACTGCCTGGGCAAGCGTCAGCGCGCGGCGAAGATACTGCTCTCCCTCGCGCCGCTTTCCCTCGTATTGGCAAACAATGCCGAGTCCCGAATAGAGCGTCGCCCATTCCGGATGATTTTCCGGCAGCAGCTTGAGACCCGCGGCTTCCGCCTGCCGCAGGGTAGCTGAGGCCGCATTCAGCTTTCCGGAGACCAACTCGATCTGCCCCAAAGTCACCAGCAGGTGCGTGTGATGCTGCGTGTTCTCCAGCCCTCCGTTCATCGCGATCTCCACCGCTCTCTTCGCGGCGCGGAGTGCCTCTTTTTTGTGATTCAGCAGCGCGAGCGCCAGCGCGTGTTGAGCCATCAAATTCGATTGATCGAGCGGGGGCAAGGAAGAATGAGCGGCCGACCGCGCCAGCAGCTTTTCCGCCTCCGCGTAGTTACCCGCCTCCCTCATCGCGATCGCGAGCATCGCGTTGGCAACGACGCCGTCGTGACTGTCGGCACCGGCAATCGCCGTCAGTTCGCGCACAGCCGGAACCAGAAGGTCCAGGCTTTCGTGCGGCCGCCCCATCATCGTCAGCGACTGTCCTAAGTGAATTTGTACTTTGAGCGTGTTGGGAGCATTGACGCCCAGTTCCCGTTTGCACGACTGCCACTCAGCGAACAAAAGGTCATAAGCGCCGGCATAGTCGCCGGAGTTGATCTTCGCGACGCCCTCGCGGAAAGCTTCTTCCGACGCCAAGGCACACGTCGCCGCTATCAGCACAGCCAACCGTTTCCAAAACATGGCTTCTCCTCGCTGCCAATGTCTGAGCGGCCGGCCGTGTCGCTCGTTCAATGTCTACACGATCTACGTATGAACCGGAGCGATGTTCCGAACTATCGAATGAGAATGTGGTGAAATTTTGAAAAATTGCGGGGAGCCCGCGGGGCGAACATTTCTGTCCGCCCGCGAACACTGATCGATGGTGGGAAAACTACTCTTCGTGACCGCGCGGACCACCATGCCCACGCCGCATGTTGTCGTATTTCGTTTTTTGCTCCGTGCTCAACAGCGCGTAAAACTTCGATTCCGCCTTCGCATGAACCGCGGCCATCTGGCCTTCCACCGTTCCCAGCGCTGCCGCCAGTTGATCCAACTGCGTATCCGCGCCGCCGGACTTCACCGCGGTCTGCAGCGCTTCCCGCGCGCTCTGCGCCTGCCCGCGGAGCGTCTGCCCGGCCGTTGCGGCCGCGTCAAAAATAGCCTTCGCTTGAGTCTTCTGAGTTTCTGACAACGTCAGATAACCGGATAAGAATTCCAAACGCCGGCCCTCTCCGCCGCCCGGACCGCCCATCGATCGGGGTCCTTGGGCAAACATCGGCATCGCAAGCGCAGCGAGCGCCAGCGCGGCGGGCCAGAGTCTTCTCGTAGTCATAGTGGGTACTGCCTCCCTACTCCAGCAAACCCATCCCTCCAGAAAACGTTGCGCCGGCTCACCCGCCGAACTGCCGTCTAAACATTTCTTCATAGGGAGCTATCGCCGGAGGATCCGCGTTCTCATTCTCCAGCCGGGGCAAAACGTCAGCCCACCATCGGTCGTAGGACACCTTCAGTTCCGACACCACCGCCGGAAACTTGCCCGCGACGTCCGTTGTCTCTCCAGGATCGTTCGGTAAGTCGTACAACTCCCATCCGTCCGGGCCGCGATTCGTGTTGATCATGCTGAAGCGGCTGTTGCGAACCCGGCACCCGGCGAACTTCGATTCGGCAGCCTTCCCTTTCTCCCAACGGCCGATGTGAGTGAACAGTTGCCGGTCCGCCCATGTCGCGCCGGGATCCTTCAGCAGCGGCGTCAGGCTTCGGCCGTCCAGCTCGAGACCCGCGGGAACCTTCGCGCCGGCAATTTCCGCGAATGTCGGAAACAAATCCAGATG
>CAZETQ010000076.1:0-13971 GCA_964515165.1 uncultured Solibacteraceae bacterium
CAAACTCGTCCATCGCGTCACTGGTGACGTTTCGCGAGGCGAGATATCGCCTGGTGTCGGCGTTCAAAGCGGTGCGGAACAAATCCTGGGCAATTCGCTGCATGGCCAGCAGAGCATCCCGCTCGCGGCTTTCTGCGTCCCCGTAGTCGGAGCGCTTCGGAATCGGAATGCCGTGCCGCTCCGCCAGCATCTGCAAGGCATCAAAAAATCCAACGCCTTCGATCTCCATTACAAACCGAAATACGTCGCCGCCCTTCTGGCAGCCAAAGCAGTAATAAAACTGCTTTGATCGATCGACGTTGAAGGAGGGAGTCTTTTCGTTGTGAAACGGACACAACCCCTTAAATCGATGTGGACCCGCCGGTACTAGCTTGACAACTTCGCCGATCACCTGCGCGATGTCGGCCGATGCCTTAACTTGATCCTTGAAGTCCATCAGCCGCACTTCTCCAGGAAACGCACGGTCGCTTCAATTCCTCGGAAAAAGTTGGGCAGATAGAGCTTTTCGTTCGGCGCATGAAGGTTGTCGTCGGGAAGTCCATAGCCGAGCATTACGCTAGGAATTCCCAAATGCTGTCGAAACAAACCCACAACTGGAATCGACCCGCCTGAGCGGGTGAATACTGTTTTGTTGCCGAACACTTCGGTCATGGCATCCGCCGCGGCTCGCACGAATCTATTGTCCGGATCAACCATGGAGGGAGGGGATGCGCTCAGTAACTCAAAAGATGCTTTGCAGCCTTTAGGTGTTGCAGCCTGAATCGCTTTTTCCAACTGCTGCGTGGCTTCGGCCGGATCCTGGTCGGGTACCAGGCGGCAGCTGACTTTCACCACCGCCCGCGCGGGAATGACCGTCTTCGCTCCTTCCCCGGTAAAACCTCCCCGGATGCCATGAACCTCAAACGTCGGCCGCGCCCACAGCCGGTCAAATAGCGGAACATCCGGTTCCCCGGTCAGCGCGAAGGCGCGCATTTCCTCACGAAGATAGGCGTTTTCGTTGAACGGAAGACGATTCCAGGCGTCGCGCTCCTGCGGAGATGGCTGCCGCACGCGATCCAGAAATCCCGGAATTTGAATCCGCCCGTCCCGGTCCTTCAGCGCCGCGATGATCTCCGCCGCTGCTTGAATTGCATTGGCAGCCGCGCCGCCATACATACCGGAATGCAAATCCTGTTCCGCCGTCTGTACGTGAATCTCACCGTAGACGATACCGCGAAGTCCCACGCAGATGGTTGGAAGCTCCGGCGCGAACATCTCCGTATCGGCGATGACGGCTGCGTCGGCCTTCAGCCTTTCGGGATTCGAGCGGACAAAGTCCTCGACATGCTCTCCGCCGGTTTCCTCTTCTCCTTCCATCAGCACTCGAATATTCACCGGCGGGTTCTCATTGCGCAGCACCCGTTCGATGGCCGCGATCAGGATAAGAGAAAGGCCCTTGTCGTCGGCCGCCCCGCGAGCGTAGATATTGTCCCCGCGCACCTCCGGCTCAAACGGCGGAGAAATCCACTCTTCCAGGGGCTCCGGCGGCTGAACGTCGTAATGTCCGTAGAACAGAAGCGCCGGTTTCTCGGGAGCATGCAGCCATTCCCCATAGACCAGAGGATGACGTCCCTCGGCTTCGATCTCGGTCACGGAGTTCAGGCCGGCGTCCCGCAACAGATTGGCGACAAATCTCGCCGCATGGCGCACGTCTCCGGCTCGCTCAGGATCCGTCGAAACGCTGGGAATGCGGAGAAACTGCTTCAACGTCTCAAGAGTGTTCATTGTTCCGTCACGCGGTCCAACTCCTGCGGCGTGCACAATAAAAGTGTCTCATGCCGAATCGACTGCTCCACGAAAAGAGCCCGTATCTCCAGCAGCATGCCCACAACCTGGTGGACTGGCTGCCCTGGGGAGAAGAGGCTTTCGAAAAATCACGAGCGGAGGACAAGCCGATCTTTCTCTCCATCGGGTATTCCACCTGCCACTGGTGCCATGTCATGGAGCGGGAATCTTTCGAAAATGAGGATATCGCTCAGATTCTGAACCGAAGCTTCGTCCCCGTAAAAGTCGATCGGGAAGAAAGACCGGATGTCGACCGGGTGTATATGACTTTCGTCCAGGCCACCACCGGGTCCGGCGGATGGCCGATGTCGGTCTGGCTGACTCCCGACTTGAAGCCATTCTACGGAGGTACCTATTTCCCTCCCGATAATCGCTACGGGCGGCCGGGCTTCGGATCGATCCTGACTCAGCTCGCCTCCGCGTGGATCACCAACCGATCCCAGATCGAGGAGTCCGGCAGTGGTGTGATTGAGGAGCTGAAGCGGGTCACGACGTCTCCCGCCTCCGCCACGCTTCCGCCCGAAAGCGATATTCGCAATCGTCTGTTTCTGGCCTTCCGTCGAAGTTTCGACACCAAGCTGGGCGGGTTCGGCGGCTCCCCGAAGTTTCCCCGTCCCGTCTCGTTGAACTTCCTTCTGCGGGAGTATGCCTGGTCGAAGAATGACGAAGCGCTGGAAATGGTGCTGCTCACGCTCCGCGAAATGGCAAAGGGGGGAATGTACGACCAGATCGGCGGCGGGTTCCACCGCTATTCCGTCGATGCGCGCTGGTTCGTCCCGCATTTCGAAAAGATGCTCTACGACCAGGCACAGTTGGCCATTGCCTATCTGGAGGCCCACCAGATCACCGGCGAGCGTCTGTATGCCGATGTAGCGCGCGACATCTTCGAATATGTCCTGCGCGACATGCGGCACCCGGAAGGCGGTTTCTATTCGGCAGAGGACGCCGACAGCGTCATCGATCCGGCAAAGCCGCATGAGAAGGGGGAAGGCGCTTTCTATATCTGGTCCGCGGAGGAGCTGGTTTCGGTGCTGGGGGAGAAGGATGCCGATGCCTTCTCGCGCCGGTTTGGAGTCCTGAAAGACGGAAATGTCTTGGAAGATCCCCATGGCGAGTTCCCCGGCCGCAACATTCTTTACCAGGCACAGCCGGCGGGCGATCCCATCGCGGAATCGGCGTGGCGCGGGAAATTGTTGGCCGCCCGGGCCCAGCGCATCCGCCCGCATCTCGACGACAAGATCCTCACGGCATGGAACTCCCTGATGATTTCCGCGTTTGCCAAGGGCGCTCAGGTGCTTGGCGACGCTCGATACGCCCAGGCTGCCCGAGCAGCGGCAGATTTCATCAGGAGCAAGATGTTCACCTCCGATGGCATCCTGCTGCGGCGGTGGCGCGACGGCGAAGCGGCGATTCCGGGATTTCTGGACGACTACGCCTTTTTTGCGCAGGCTCTACTCGACTTGTACGAAACCGATTTCGAGCAGGCCGATCGCGACCTGGCCGTCAAACTGACGGCCGACATGCGGCGCTTGTTCGAAGACGCAAACAATGGCGGATTCTTCTCGACGGTGGAAGGCGACAGCCGCCTGGTCCTGCGTATGAAGGAGGACTACGACGGAGCGGAGCCGTCAGGGAACTCCATCGCCATCTCGAATTTACTGCGGTTGGGCGATCAGGAAACGGCCGAACGTTCCCTGCGCGCCTTCACCGCCACACTGGAGCGTCAGACCATGACTGCCCCGCAAATGGTGATCGATCTCGCCGCAAGCCAACGCGCTCCGCAACAGATCGTTTTCGCCGGTGCTCGCTCGCAGGTTCAACCCCTCATCGACAGCGTGCACAAAAGGTTCTCTCCATTCCGCGTGCTGCTGTTGAATCCTGCCGATCATCCGGAATTTACCCCCGTTGACGGAAAGCCCGCGGCCTACGTTTGCGAAAACTTCGTCTGCCGGCTGCCGGTCACGGATTCTTCGGATTTGGAGCGCTTGCTAACCTGAAATCCTATGGAAAGATCAGGAGCAACCACGTTAAAGGGAAACCCGCTCACGTTAGTCGGGCCCGAACTGAAAGCCGGCGACAAGGCGCCGGATTTCGAAACTGTGGACAAGAGCCTTCAGCCCGTAAAGCTCGGTCCCGGTGGAACCGTTCGTATTTTCAGCGTTGTCCCCAGCCTTGACACTCCCGTCTGCGACGCGCAGACCAAGCGATTCAACGATGAAGCCGCCAAGCTGCCGGGCGTCGAAATCCTGACGGTCTCAATGGATCTCCCGTTCGCCCAAGGCCGCTGGTGTAATGCCTTCGGGGTCGACCGGGTGAAGATGCTGAGCGATCACAAAGCCGGTTCTTTCGGCGAAGCCTATGGCACCTTGATCAAGGAGCTCCGGATCGAAAGCAGGGCGATCTTTGTGGTGGACAAGAACAACGTCATCCGCCATGCGGAGTACGTGAAAGAAGTTGCCGATCACCCGAATTACGAAGCAGCTTTGGAGGCGGCTAAGTCGGCTGCAAGCTAGTCTCTGAAATCCCCACGCTTAACGCTTGGGGCTAAAACAGATGGCAATCCGTTTATCCCCGCGCGTTAAGCGCGGGGACCCCTACTAAACGCCAGTTCTCACAAACTCAACCCTAACGATTTTCGGTAATCGTGACTGCTTCGCGCAGGCGGAACGGAATTTTGGTTTCCACTTCCAACTCGGCGGCGTGGCCGCGAGTCATCAGCACGGTACCGCCGCCTGCCGCGCCCCCGGCGGCCGCGCCAATGGCAGCGCCGGCTCCTCCGCCGAAGATCGCGCCCAAGGCCGCTCCGATTCCCGCGCCGGCGCCCACCTTCGCGGCATCCATCGCCTTCGAAGAGCGTCCGTTCTGGATGAAATCGTCCGTGAGGATTGCGACCTTCTGGTTATCTGAGGTGTGAAGAGTCGTCAAGCGGACCGCGATTTTTGCCAAGCCTTTGACTTTGCCTGCTCGCGCGGCGTCGACGATGCGTCCATCCACCCGTGCTCCCCGTTCCGCGAGGACGAATCCATTGGCGACCACCGGTTCGGTGAGCGTGGCGTTGAAACTGTCCCCGTTCTCGTTGCGCTCGCTCGAAAGAGCCTGGTTCAACCGGACATGGATGACGGTACCAGCGGGAAGAGTCACCGTTTCGGCGGCATGCTCGTCGCGGGCGCGCTTCTGCTCCAGCGGATCAGGCCTCATTAATTGAGGACGTTCGGGCTCGGTATGAACTGGAACAGGAGCCGGGGGAGGCTCCGCAGACTGCGGCCGCGAAACAATGGCCGGAGGGGGCGGTTCCGCAGGTGGCGCTGACGCCGGCTCCGGAGGAGCAACCGCCGGCTGCTGGATGGCAGGTGCTGCCGCCGGCTTTGGCTTCGCAGGCATTCGTTTCGATTTCGCGGTGGGCGCCGGAGCGGGTGCAGGCTCAGGCTCCGGGAGAAGAGCGGGCGGAGGTTCGGGTTGCCGCGACGCCGTGTAAGCTGCTGGTGCTGGTTGAGGTGCTGCTGCCGGTTTCCCGCCGAAAATCACATAGGCCATGACTCCCGCGCACACAACGCCGCTCACAAACGCGCCGATCATCGGAAGCGTTGGCTTCATGCTTACCTCCCCATTCAGCTTAAACGCATAAATATGGGTTCGGGTTTCGATTCGAACCGCCGCTCCGTCCCTTAAAATAAAATAAGTGTCCCAGGAAGTACTATTTCCCGCTGGTTTCACCGTTGGACCCGTAAGCATTCGTCCGGCGACCGTGCTCGCGCCGATGGCGGGTGTCACGGATACTGTTTTTCGACGCCTGATCCGGGCGCAGGGCGGCTGCGGGTTGATGATGACGGAGTTCACCAGCTCGGACGGCATCGTCGCCAGCGTCAAGACCAGGAAAACGACGAAAACCAAGCGTTATCTTGCGTTTGAAGAGGAAGAACGGCCGATTTCGGCTCAACTGTTCGGATCCAACCCGGCGGTGATGGCCGACGCGGCCCGCGTCTGCGAGGACCTGGGCTTCGATATCGTGGACATCAACTTCGGCTGCCCGGTGAAGAAGGTCGTGAAGTGTAATGGCGGCTCCGGCCTGCTGCGCGATCTGCCGCTGGTCGAGACCATTCTTCGGTCAGTGCGAGCCGCCATTAAGATTCCTTTAACTTGTAAATTTCGGGCCGGCTGGAATGACAAGGAACTCGTCTTCGAGCGGATGGGCCGGTTGGCGGAGGATTGCGGGCTGGCGGCGATTGCTCTTCATCCCCGGACTCGCGAGCAGGGCTATTCCGGTTTTGCCGACTGGAGCCGGATCGCCGCGCTCAAAGCGGCGGTAAAGACAATCCCCGTGATCGGAAATGGAGACATTACTTCGCCGGAAGACGCCGTCCGGATGGTGCGGGAAACGGGATGCGATGCCGTCATGATCGGGCGCACGGCGTCCTCTAACCCGTGGATCTTCCGCCAAATCGCGGAATATCTCGCGACCGGTACATATATCCAGCCCACGGACGAGATGCGATACGAGCTGATGAAGCGCTACTTCCTGATGCTCTCCGGCCGTCTCCAAGGAGACGAGCGCGCGCTCGATGCGGTCGGAAAGATGAAACAGTTCGCCACTTATTTCACGCATGGCATCCGAAACGGAACCAAGCTGCGAGTCTCGATCTACAACTCGCGCGAGCCGCAGGAAATCATCGATCATGTCGATGCGTTTTTCGAGGAGCTGCTTGAACAGCCTGCCGCTGCCTGATCGATGAAAAAAGTTCAGTTGATTACAGACGGGGCCTGCCTCGGCAATCCCGGCCCCGGAGGCTGGGCCTATGTGCTTCGATTTGGCGGTCACAAGAAAGAAGCATCCGGAAGCGAGCGCGACACTACGAACAACCGGATGGAGCTTCGCGCGGCCGTCGAAGGTCTCAAGGCGTTAAAAGAAAAGTGCGAAGTCGACATTACGACCGATTCGGAGTACCTGCGGAACGGCATTACGACCTGGATTCATGGCTGGAAGGCTCGCGGCTGGAGAACCGCGGACAAGAAGCCTGTGAAGAACCAGGATCTTTGGGAAGAACTCGACCATCAGAATTCCCGCCACAAGACCGTCTGGAATTGGACGAAGGGCCACGCCTCCCACGAAGACAACAACCGCTGCGATGAATTGGCCAGCGCAGCCGCCCGGAGCGGGAAATTCTAGCGGCGCTCGACTTTTTTTGCTCCCGCTGATATCTTTCCGGATGCTTCCTGAAGAATCCTCAAGGTACCCTAAAAATTGCACGCAAATCTTGAGCTGATCTTTACCCTCGCGGCCAGCTTCATTGGAGCGCTGGCATTCGGCTACGCCGCATTCCGTCTGGGCTGGTCGCCGATTGTCGGCTATCTCCTGGCGGGTGTCCTTGCCGGCCCCTACACTCCGGGACTTGTCGCCAACAAGGAAATGGCGGATCAACTCGCCGAAGTGGGAGTGATCCTGCTGATGTTCGGCGTGGGTCTGCACTTTCACCTGAAGGACTTGATGGTGGTGAAAGGCATTGCCATTGCCGGCGCCCTGGTGCAGAGCGCCGTCGCCACGGCACTCGGCGCGGCGGCGATCCACGTCTTTGGGGGAACGTGGGCCAGTGGGGTGGTCTATGGATTGTCCCTTTCCGTTGCCAGCACCGTGGTTCTGATTCGCGTCTTGTCGGACAACAAGGAACTCACCAGCCCAATCGGCCGCATTGCCGTCGGCTGGCTGGTGATGGAAGACATCTTTACCGTTTTCGTTCTCGTCATTCTTCCGGTATTCTTCACCGGTTCGTCCGCCGAGCAAGGGCCGAATTCCATTCTCGTAGCTTTTGGACTCGCCGCCTTGAAACTGGCCATCTTTATCGGATTCACCTTGTTTGCGGGCGCCAAGATGATACCGAAAATTCTCCAGGCCATCGCAAAGACCAATTCCCGGGAATTGTTCACGCTCAGCGTGCTGGCGATTGCCCTGGGTATTGCGGTGGGCGCGGCATATCTCTTCAACGTCTCGATGGCGCTGGGAGCGTTCCTGGCCGGCATGGTCGTCGGCCAATCGGACTTCAGCGCGCGAGCAGGCGCCGAGGCTCTGCCGTTGCGGGATGCTTTCGCCGTAATGTTCTTCCTGTCGGTGGGAATGATGTTCGACCCGGTGGCGGCCATCAACCATCCTTTGCCGGTTCTCGCGACCTTGGCCGTCATCCTGATCGGAAAGCCGCTGGCCGCGATGGTCATCACGCTGGCGCTGGGGTACGGCGCGCGAATCGGCTTCGGCGTGGCGACGGCCCTGGCGCAAATCGGTGAGTTCTCCTTCCTGCTGGCCGCGCTGGGGCTTCAGGTAGGCGCTCTCCCGGAAGAAGCCATGAATCCTCTGGTGGTCAGCGCGATTCTTTCGATCATGATCAATCCGTGGCTCTATCGAAAGAGCCGGGAGATCTCCGCGACGCTGGGCCGGAAACCCTCCTGGGCGCGCTGGTTCCGATCGAATCCAGGAAACGCTGCGGATGGTCCGGAGCCGGTTCGCCATGTCGATGCCGCCTATCACGCGGTGGTTGTCGGCTATGGCCCCATTGGACGCACCGTCACTCGCCTCCTGCGCGAGCGGGGAATCCAGCCGTCCATCGTCGAGATGAATATCGAGACCTTCAACATGCTCCGCAGCCAGGGAGAGCATGCGGTCTATGGTGATGCCAACCAGCGCGAAGTGCTGGAGTCGGCGGGAGTGGCCGATGCGGCAGCGCTGATTCTCAGTTCGTCAGGATCCGGCGACGCTTTGGAAGCGATTCGTAACGCGCGCGAGATCAATCCCAATATCCACGTCGTCGTCCGGGCGGACTTCCTTCGCCAGTCGGATTATCTGCGGAAGGCGGGCGCCAATGAAGTCTTTTCGGGGGAAGGCGAGGTTGTTCTGGCTATGACAGACAGCATTCTCCGCCAGTTGGGAACTACTCCGGAGCAGATGGACCTGGAGCGTGAGAAGATCCGCAGAGAGCTCTCGCTGGATGGCTCACGCGCACGAGCGTAGGGTCTAGCATTCAGAAGGAATCCCCGGCATGAACGGCCGGGGCTAAAGTGCTGGAAATAATACGCTTTTGGTTAGCTAGATCCTCTCCAGGCGGGTGGCCGCATCGCCGAAGCTGTCCAGCTTGATGTCCATCCGGTCGAGAATGGACAGGTACAGGCTGCAGATCTTGCGATTCTCGTCCGGCTCTTTGGTGTAATCGAGCGTACGGCCCGTTTGGAGCGTTCCGCCCAGTCCGCCCGCGAGAACCAGCGGAAGGCGAGTGTTGTCGTGTTTCCGCCCGATCCACATGTTGTTGATCCACATCAACAGCGAGTTGTCCAGGACGGTCCCATTGCCTTCCGGCATCGAGTCGAGCTTGGCGGCAAGATACGCCAACTGGCTGAGATGGAACCGGGAGATTCGCTCGTAGCCGTCGGAGGTGTTGTTGTGGGAAGCCGAATGGTGACCGTCGCGTACCTCCAGGAACGGATAGTACAGCGCGGAGAGGTCGCGGCAGAGCAGTAGCGAAGCGACACGCGTCTTGTCCGTCTGGAATGCCATCGCGATGATGTCGCACATCAGACGCGCATGGTCGCGCAGATCCTCCGGCAGTCCGTTCGCCGGGCGATCCATCGAGAAGACGGGCCGGTTTTTTGTCTTTGCCAGATCGTCGGCCGCATCCTTGCCTTTGCGCATCCGCTCCACGCGTTTTTCCACTTCGCGCACGCTGGTCAGATATTCGTCGAGCTTTGCCTTATCGCTGGAGCTCACCTTCGTTTCGAGCGCGGCCGCGTCTTCCTTTACTCGGTCGAGAATGCTCATGTTCCGCAAGCTGCCCCGGTTCTCGAACAGGTTGTCGAAGGCGAGTGACGGATACACTTCGTTCGGTACCGGCGAATCCGGCGACTGCCACGAAATGTGAGAGCTGTAGGCCATCGAGAAGTTCGTCTCGTGGTAGCCGGTCATCGGCTGCTCGCATGCCAGAACGATGCTCGACTGCGCCGTATCCTGACCGATCTTGTTCGCAATCACCTGGTCGACGGTCATCCCGGCCCGAATAATCGCGCCCTTCTGAATCACCGCTCCGGAAAGGAGGCTCCCGGTCTGCGCCGGATGAATCCCCTGGCCGGTCGAACGCTTATTGAACAGGCCGTGAATGACGTTGATCTTGCCCTTGAGCGGTTCCAGCGGCTCCAGAGTCTTGGAGAGCTTCATCTCCGCGCCGGAGCCTTCCGAACTCCAATGATTCTCGTTGACACCATTGCCCATGAACAGCACGGCGAATCGCTTCGGAAAGACGGTGGACGTTGGATCGGCCAGCGCCAGCGACTCCATCCACGGCAGCGCCATGGTGACGCCGGCGCCTCGCAGAACCGTGCGCCGGGAAATGCCTGCTGTCGACCGCCTCTTTCGATTCGTCATCCTAATCACCTTTCTGCTCCCGGGTGTCCGGAATTCGCTTGTTCAGAAACTGCGGGCTTGTGACGACTGTCTCCACCAGGGAGGAAAACCGGTAGCCGCCGGCGGAAACTTTGGTCCTCATTTTATCGACAACCAGCTCATCGGAAAGCACCAGGGATCGTCCTAACGAATAGGCGAGCAACTTCCTGCTGAGGTTATCCACAAAATCGTTCTGACGATGCTCCCGGATGAAATTCTGCACATCCGCAAAGCCTGCTCCCGCAACGCCGCCGGGAAACTCCGCCTTCGTGTCCACCGGGCGTCCCGCCAGATCCTGAGATCTCCGCTCCCCGATCGGTCCGTAGTTTTCGAAGACCAGTCCGAACGAGTCGAACCGCGCGTGACAGGATGCGCACGCCGGATTTGCACGGTGCTGCGCCAGCATTTCGCGCAACGGCCGGTCTGCCTTGGCTTCATCCTGCGGCAACTCCGGAACGTTGGGCGGAGGCGGCGGAACCATCTCTCCCAGGACTCGCCGAACCACCCAGTAGCCGCGCTTCACCGGGCTGGTTCGCAGTCCCGGAGCATTCTGCGTCAGGAATACGGACATGGGCAAAACGCCGCCCCGGCCATACTGGCTGGCGTTGTCTACGCGGACCCATTTGTCCGCGGGGCTATCAACTCCAGCGATTCCGTAATGCCTGGCGAGAACCGGATTGACGAAGGTGTAGTCGCCATAGATCGCGTCTAAGATCGGCCGGTCGTTGCGAATCAGATTGTCGACGAAATGAACCGGCTCTTCAAACATCGCTTCGCGCAGCTCGTTGTTGAACGCGGGAAAGCGGTCCCGGTCGACGGAGTTGTAATTCTCAAACTGCCGGAAGTCCAGCCAGTTACCGGCGAACTCCACCGCCAATGCCTTGGCCCGCTCGTCCTTCAACATCCGCCGCGCCTGCGCAACCAGAATCTCCGGACGGCGCAAATTGCCGCTGGCCGCGTGAGCGAGAAGCTCCTCATCCGGCATGCTGGACCAGAGGAAATAGCTCAACCGGCTTGCCAGCTCATAGCCGGTCAGCGGACGCGTTGGAACGCGGTTCGATCTCTCAGCAGTGGTGGCGAGCCGATATGGAGTGTTGGCTCCACGAGAAGAAGTTTCTGTACCGGCGTCGATGCGGTAGCAGAATTTCGGAGACATCAGGATGCTGACAATCGAGTCGCGAATGGCTTCCTCGTGCGTCAGACCGTCCTTGTCTCGCAGGGTCCGGTAGTAGCGGAGGACCTGGATGCGTTCGCGCTCGCTCAAAGGCCGGCGGAATGCCCGGCCCGCAAACTTCAGCAGGGCATCCAAGTGGTGGGGCTCCGCGCCGGCGCGCAGTTTCTCGACGCCGCGCATGGTGTCGTTCACCCATTGAAAGTGATACCGGATCGCTTCCTCGGCGATGGGATTGTCGCTGGGCTTGGCTTTCTCCAGGTACGCATCCCTCAGACCGAACACAACCGGTGATGCAGCGACTTCCTTGTCGGACGGACGAACACTTCCCGATTCCCGCCCGTTCCCCAGCACTTCGCCGCTCTGGTTGAAGAAATACTGGACCCATGTGCGAGTCGTGTAATCGCCGATATAGTCGAATTCGATCCACAGCCCGTTGAGCTCGGCGATTCCTTTTTCATCGAGGATCAATTCCTGCAGCGGAGTGTCGTCGCGGAAGTATCCCATCACGTTGTGATAGCCCGCGCTCAGCAGCCTTCCCTTATCCTCGGAATCGTCCGGATAGAAGCGGCCGCGCTCGCGAATATAGAACGCATCGGGAAATACGGAAGCGAATCTGGTAAACGCCGCTTCATACTGCGGGCGCTTTCCCGTGGGCACGATCAGATCGGGTTGGCCCACCCGGGCCTTCTGCATCAGCAGCGCCGCCCGCGCGGACGCTTCCTGCCCGAGTCCCGGCATCTTCGGAAGCTTGGGTTCTTCCAGGGGAGGATCGGTGTCCATGCGAAGAGCGCTCCGGTCGAAATCCCGGCGATGGGCAGCAAACTCGCGCAGCTTCCAGTTCATCAGCGGTTGGGATGTCGAGCTCAGGCCGCGAACTTTCGGCGCCGTAAACTCCATAGCCGTCAGCTTGCGGATCTTCACCACGAAATCGCGCATCGCCACGCACTGCGTGCGGAGGTCGCTCTCGTTCTTTTTGGCGGGCGCAGGCAACGCTCGCCACATCCCGCGCAGTTTGGCTACCGGACCGAACTCATCTTCCTTGCCTTGGAGGAACTGCCAGACCAGCGGCAGATACTTCGGGCTGACTTTCGCATCTGCGGCGGTACTCGCCAAAGTGGCCTTCGGCTTACCCAGCGCGACTCGATACTTGTAGCGCCAGGCTGCTTGGAAGTAGCCGGCGTAGTCTGTGGGCTGTCGCTCGTAAAAATTGACGATTCGCATGATCGCGTACTTCTCGCGATCGGTTTCTACCAGCATTGGTGTCGGCGAAAAATCGAATCCCGCAGGAGTCAGCACCATGTGGTTGGCCACTTCCCGAGCCGTCTGCAGATACTTGGCGAGCAGCGCCGGAGACATCGTCAGCGACTCGCCCGAATTGTCGAATCCTGCCGGGTTTGCGGGATCGACGGGAAATTCCTTCGTAGGTTTCAAGTCCACGCCGGTCAGATCGCGAATGGTGTAGTTGTATTCGGAGTTGCTCAGCCTCCGGGCCAGCACGATTCCCGGATCTCCGGCATTCTTCTGAGCCTCGCCGGCCCTCACCGCCTGAATCCACTGGATCACCGCAGCGCGCGTCTCCGCGGACGGTTGCCTCATCGGTTTGGGCGGCATTTGCCCGGCCGTCAGCTTGTCGAGAATCAGATTCCAATGACCGAAATCCGAAACCACGGAAGGCATGGAAGTGTAGGGCCGAATATCAAACTGCGCCGCCGGAGCGGAGCTCGCGTGACAACTCGCGCAATATGTTGCCAGGAAAGGCTTGATCGACTGATCAAACTTCTGTTCCAGCTCCTGATCACGACTTGCGCCAAGGCACACTACTGCTAAGAAAAAAATGGAGAAACTACGCCGCATTCCCTATCGGTAAACGTATCATATTAAGTTTTTGAAATTTCCGAAAGCAGGCCACAAACAACGATGGCCTGCTCCACGGCGAAACATTCAGGACCACTCCGCTGCGCTGGACCATCTCCATTCCTCGGGAATCTTCGCCAGACCTGCGTCAACGGGATTGTGCTCCACGTAGGCAATCAGCCAGCGCAGTTCGGTGGAGATCGAACCCAGTGGTCGAAGGATTCATCCTGCCAGAAAGGCTGTCCCGTGCGATTCAAAATGCGGTTGGCACGCCGTGCGGTTCTGCTCTTCAGCCAACGCATAATCTCCGTCATGGCCGTGCTGGGTTTCCAGATAACGTGCACATGCGTTGGCAAGATTGCCCAGGCGTAAAGTTCGTAGAAACCGCCCCGAGAATCTCCATATCGAATTGTCTCAGCCACAATGTCCGCCACTTCCGGCCGGGAAAGCCAATTCGGCCCGATACGGAATGGCCGAGCACCGGCTGTACCAGTGTCCGACCGGAGACACTCAGGCTTAGGAGGAAGTGGAGAGCCGGCGAGCCGCCACGTAACGAAAACGATGGAATCGTTCGGAATCCAGTGAGGCAGCCTCCGGCGGTGAAAAGACACAGCTTCTGATTCGTCTGTTCGGGCAAGGAAAAATCTCATGCGTGGGGCAGATCATCGTTTTTCGTGATCTGCCCGGGATGCTCTATGAACCGCGC